>CABYRT010000031.1 GCA_902521355.1 uncultured Pelagibacteraceae bacterium | reverse complement strand
GAAGGGGCTTTATTTAGATCGGAGTATTTTTTTATAAATTCTTTCAAAGCCATGTTTTCTTGTTTATTAGAATCCAATCTTCTAATAGTTACACTGTTGGAGTCAACTTCTTTTTTTCCACAAATCAATAACATTGGTACTTTTGTTAAAGAATGATCTCTTATTTTATAATTTAAATTGTGATTTTTAAGATCCACCTCCACAATCAAACCACTTCGTTTTAATTCCTTAGCTACACTTTTAGCATATTCATCAAAATCACTAGAGATTGGAATAACTACTGCTTGTAAAGGTGATATCCAAAATGGCAGCTTACCTGCATAATTCTCTATAAGGATACCTATGAACCTTTCTAAAGATCCAAATAATGCTCTGTGTAACATTACAGGTACTTTTTTAGTTCCATCTTTATCAACAAAAGAAGCTCCTAATCTACCTGGTAAATTTAAATCTACTTGCAAGGTTCCACACTGCCAATCTCTACCTATTGCATCTCTTAAAACAAATTCAATTTTTGGTCCATAAAATGCGCCCTCACCTTTATTAATTGAATACTCTAGCTTTGTTGCTTTGATTGCCTCTAACAACGCAGCCTCTGACTTGTCCCAAACTTTATCGTCACCAACTCTTAAATCTGGTCTATCTGAATATTTTAAAATAACATCTTCAAAACCAAGATCTTTATAAATTTCTAAAATTAAATTTGTAACACTCAAACATTCTTCGGTAATTTGTTCTTCTGTACAAAAAATATGTGCATCATCTTGAGTAAAGGCTCTTACACGTAATAATCCATGTAATGCACCTGAAGGTTCATATCTATGAACTTTTCCAAATTCTGACATCTTTAAAGGTAAGTCTCTATAACTTTTTAGTCCTTGATTAAATACTTGAACACAACCAGGACAATTCATGGGTTTAATTGCAAATACTTTTTCATCTGGTGTAGTTGAAGTATACATATTAGCTCCAAATTTTTCCCAGTGGCCAGATTTTTCCCACAAAGATCTATCAAGTATTTCTGGCGTATTTATCTCTTTGTAACCGTCGTGATCTTGTTTCATTCTCATATATGAAACTAATTTTTGGAACAAATTCCATCCTTTCTGATGCCAAAACACAGATCCAGGACTTTCTTCTCTAAAATGAAATAAATCCATCTCTTTTCCAATTTTTCTATGATCTCTTTTTTCTGCTTCCTCTATTCTCTGAAGATAAAGGTCTAATTCTTTTTGAGTTGCCCAACCAGTACCATATATTCTTTGAAGCATTTCATTATTTGAATCACCACGCCAATAAGCTCCAGATACTTTTGTCAGTTTGAAAGCCTTACCTATTTTACCAGAGGATACTAAATGTGGACCTCTACATAAATCGTGCCATGTTTCGCCATGATGATAAACCGTAAGTTCTTCGTTTTTAGGAATGCTCTCAATTATCTCGGCTTTGTATTTTTCTCCAATTTTTTTAAAATGACTTATTGCTTTATCTCTCTCCCAAACTTCTTTTCTTGTTTTTACATCTTTATCTATTATCTCTGACATTTTTTTTTCAATCTTTTTTAAATCATCGCTAGTAAAAGGCTCTTTTCTTGCAAAATCATAGTAAAATCCATTTTCTATAACTGGTCCAATTGTTACCTGTGTGCCAGGGTAAAGTTCTTGAACAGCCATAGCCATTATATGTGCAGTATCATGTCTGATAACTTCTAAACCTTCTGGATCTTTAGCTGTAAATATTTTAATAGAACAATCATTTTCAATAACAGTATATAAATCTTTAAGTTCGCCGTTTATGCTCATTACTAAAGCTTGCTTACCTAAAGACTTGCTAATTTTTTCAGCAACCTCAGTACCTGTTATACTTTTTTCAAAGTTTAATTTCTTTCCATCTGGTAGTGTAATATTTGGCATTAGTTTATTAATTTTTTATACTCTGAATAAGTAGAAAAACACATTTTTTCAACATTAAATTTTGAAACAACATTTTTTCTACCTTCTATGCCCATTTGATTGATA
>CABYRT010000030.1 GCA_902521355.1 uncultured Pelagibacteraceae bacterium | reverse complement strand
ATACTTATTTTAATTAAAAATTTTATTAAGAGTTCGAGTATTCTTTTCATTATTTTAATACTATCATCATCTAAAGTTTTTGCGGGAGTTACATATGTTGATAGTATCAACGTTTACATCTTAAGCGGTTATCAAGGAGGATACCCACAAGACATAAAATTTAACAACGATGGTACAAAAATGTTTGTTGTTGGAGATAATTCCAATGCCATTCGAGAATACCATCTCACTACAGGCTTCGATATTTCAACCGCTTCCTATGATAGTTTATTTAGTGTTCATTCCCAAGATACCAACCCAAGAGGCTTAGCATTTAACAACGATGGAACAAAAATGTTTGTAGCAGGGTGGAAGAATCAAAGAGTTTTTGAATACCATCTCACTACGGGTTTCGATATTTCTACTGCATCCTACGATAGTAATTTAAGTATTTCTTCCAATGCAGGTGGTTCAAATGGTTTAGCATTCAATTCAGATGGTACAAAAATGTTTGTTAATGCTGCAAATTCTTCTGATGAAGTTGTTGAATACACACTATCGACCGGCTTTGATGTTTCCACCGCCTCCTATGATAGTAGCTTTGTAACCCAGTCCCAAGATACTTCACCTCAAGGCCTAGCATTTAGCAACGACGGAAAAAAAATGTTTGTTGCCGGCGATACGGGAGATGATATTAACGAATATACGCTCTCTACGGGCTTTGATGTTTCCACCGCTTCTTTTGTGGGTAGTTTTGATGTGAGTTCTCAAGGTACTAATCCTACAGGCATTACCTTTAATAATGATGGAACAAAAATGTTTATTACGGACAAGACAGCACCTCTTGGCACACACAGTGTGGATGAATATACATTAACTACAGGTTTTGAATTAATCAATACCGCACCAACTCTATCTTCTTCTTCCCCTAGTGACGGCGCAACTAGTGTTGGAGTAAATGATAATATTGTTTTAACATTCTCTGAAGCTGTTGATGCTGAAAGTGGAAATATATTAATTAAAAAATCATCCGATAATTCAACCGTTGAGACAATCAATGTTGCAGGCGGATTGGTATCCGGTTCTGGTTCAACCATTATTACAATTAACCCCTCAAGCACACTAGATGGGGGAACTGGTTATTATATTACTATTGCTGCTACCGCTTTCGATGATGTTGATAGCGCGTCTTATGCAGGGTTTACTAATTCTACCACTCTTAACTTTACAACAGTTGAAACTACTAATCCTACATTGTCATCTATTGATCCATTGACCGATAAAGATGTTGTTGGATCAATTGAAGCACAAACAGAAGCACCAAAGAGAATTTTGCAATACGTTACAACTCCAGTAATTAATCGTATGCAATGGTTAAGACATCATAGAAAAGAAACTAATTTAACCAACCAGAATATTAAATTTCAATTTTCAAATGCAATGCTTGCATCATTATCAAATGTTATTACGGCATCGATTGATATAAATGAAAATTTAAATTTGTCTGATAATTGGTCTACTTGGTCAGAAGGCTCAATAAGTGTTACTAAAATTGGTGATACTAGCACATCATCTGAAAAGGAAATAGATAGCCAAGGTATTGCTTTTGGATTTGATAAAAAAATAAATGATAATGATATTTATGGTTTTGCTATTCAATATGGGCAAAGCGATACTGATATAGGATCTAACGGAAGTGGTATCGATAGCAAAAATTATAATATTTCAATGTACAAAACAAGACCATTAGACGATAATAATTTTATCGAAGGATCAATCGGAATTGGAAAAATTAAAAGCGATATTGAGCGAAAGTCTGATTCTAATACATTAACTGCTTCAAGAGATGGAAATCAAATATTTGGATCAGTTAATTTTGGAAAAACAATTGACAAAGGAAACTTTAATTTAGTTCCAGCTTTAAGAGTAGATCTTGGATATACAGAACTTGAGGGATACCAAGAGGTTGGAACGAACGCTCTTTCTTATGATGATCAAGAAGTAAAAAGTGGACTTTTATCTTTAGAATTTGGTGTAAATAATCTTGTTAAATTCAATGACAGTAAAATAAAACCATTTGGCTTAATTGAATT
>CABYRT010000029.1 GCA_902521355.1 uncultured Pelagibacteraceae bacterium | reverse complement strand
TTTAATGTCAGTAACTAATGCGATTTCTTCTGTCATAATAGTTGGGGCAATTATAGCTGCATTGGCGGGATCAAACGAGAGTGTATTTGAAACCTCAAACATTTTTGGTTTTCTTGCAATAATATTGGCAGCAGTAAATATTTTTGGAGGCTTTCTTGTCACTCAAAGAATGCTGCAGATGTATAAGAAAAAGAAAAAATAATTATGACAGCTAACTTATCAGCATTATTTTATTTAATTTCAGGTATATTGTTTATTTTAGCTCTTAGAGGATTATCATCACCAGAAACATCTAGACAAGGAAACTATTTTGGTATTGCAGGAATGATAATATCTATATTAGTCACTTTTTTATCTATCGGAAATTTTGGGCCAGGATTTGTTTATGTATTAATTTTTCTAGTAGTTGGAGGTTCAATAGGAGCATTCATTGCATTTAAAATACCCATGACCGCAATGCCCGAACTTGTTGCCGGCTTTCACAGTCTTGTTGGTCTTGCAGCAGTATTTGTTGCAATTTCTGCATTTTTAAAACCTGAAGCATTTAATTTGGGGATTGTTGGAAATATTAAATTGGCAAGCCTAATTGAAATGTCACTAGGAGCAGCTATCGGTGCAATTACCTTTTCAGGGTCGATAATCGCCTTTTTAAAACTCAGAGGTATAATGTCTGGTTCTCCCATCACTTTCAAAGGCCAACATTTTATAAATTTATTTTTAGGAATAACAATTATTCTCTTGATATATTATCTATGTGTATCACAATCATCAAATATATTTTGGTCGATCGTAATTATATCATTCATAGTTGGGGTTCTTCTGATAATTCCAATCGGTGGTGCTGACATGCCAGTAGTAATATCAATGTTGAATTCGTACTCTGGGTGGGCAGCAGCTGGTATAGGATTTACTTTAGAAAACAGTGCATTAATAATAACAGGCGCGTTAGTGGGATCTTCAGGAGCAATACTTTCATATATAATGTGTAAAGGAATGAATAGATCTTTCTTTAATGTGATACTTGGTGGTTGGGGAGCAACAGATCAAACAACAATCTCCCAGTCTAAAGAGCAAAAACCTGTCAAAAGTGGAAATGCAGATGATGCGGCATTTTTAATGAAAAATGCTTCTTCAGTAATTATTGTTCCAGGTTACGGAATGGCTGTTGCCCAGGCTCAACACGCCTTAAGAGAAATGGTTGATGCATTGAAAAAAAATGGAGTTAAAGTTTCTTACGCTATACATCCAGTAGCAGGTAGAATGCCAGGACATATGAATGTATTATTAGCGGAAGCAAATGTACCTTATGACGAAGTTTTTGAACTTGAAGAAATAAATAACGATTTTGCGAATTGTGATGTTGCTTATGTAATTGGAGCTAACGACGTAACAAATCCTGTTGCAAAATCTGATCCTCAAAGTCCTATATACGGCATGCCAGTACTAGATGTTGAGAAAAGCAAATCTGTATTGTTTGTGAAAAGAAGTTTATCTCCAGGTTATGCAGGAATTGATAATGATCTTTTCTATAGAGAGAATACCCTCATGTTATTTGCAGATGCAAAAAAAATGACTGAGGAGATTGTAAAGAGTCTTTAAATTGACTAAAATTTTTTGTGATATTGCTGACCTAAAATTAATCACAAAATTCAATAAAAAAAAGATAGTAAAAGGTTTTACAACAAACCCAAGTTTAATGAGAAAAGCAGGTGCAAAAGATTATTCAGTATATTCAAAAAAAATTCTTGAAAGAACTAGCAAGCCTGTCTCATTAGAAGTTTTTGCAGATGATATCGATAAAATGATTGAACAAGGTGATAAAATTAGTAGATGGGGAAAAAATGTTTATGTAAAAGTTCCTGTAACTAATTCTAAAGGTATGTTTACTGGAAAAGTTTTGAAAAATCTAAGTGACAAAAAAATTAAACTTAATGTAACCGCAGTTTATACGGCAAACCAAACTATGCAAATTTTAAAAAATATAAACAAGAAATCAAAAGTAATTATTTCTATTTTTGCTGGTAGGATGGCTGATGTAGGCAAGGACCCTTTGCCAGAATTTAAAAAAAGTATAAAGGCTTCAAAAAAATTTAAAAATGTTGAAATATTATGGGCCAGTACAAGAGAAGTATATAATTACTTACAAGCAAAAAAGATTAAATGTAATATAATAACGATACCACCAAATATAATCGAAAAAATAGAGAGCAATAATAAGACTTGTAAACAACTTACT
>CABYRT010000028.1 GCA_902521355.1 uncultured Pelagibacteraceae bacterium | reverse complement strand
TTTATAAAGCTTGGCATAAAAATCTCGACTATAATTGTTAGACTTAAAAGTGCTAAGACCAATAAATTAAATACTGAGTTTGCAAAATTTTGAGCTTTTTTTTTACTAGAGAAAAGTTCAGATGTGTAAGATGGAACAAATGCTGCATTAAAGGTACCTTCTGCAAATAATCTTCTAAAAGTGTTTGGTATTCTAAATGCTACGAAGAATGCATCAGCAATTGGTCCAGAACCAAGATAAATGGCTATAAAAAAGTCTCTAATGTATCCTAAAATTCTGCTTAGTATAACAAACAGACTAAACGTGCCTGTTGACTTAATTAAATTCATAAATCATATTAGTAACTTAATCCTTTTGTATATCTAACAAATAATGAAAAAAAACAAAATTGAACATTATTCTGATAAAGAAGCTTTAGATTTTCATACTAATGATAAATCTGGCAAAATAGAGATTGTTTCATCTAAGCCTGTAACTACAAAAAGAGACTTAGCGCTAGCTTATTCTCCTGGTGTTGCGGCTCCTGTTAAAGCAATAGCAGACAATCCTGAGTTAGCATATGAATATACCACAAAAGGGAACCTGGTTGCAGTAATTAGTAATGGATCAGCAATATTAGGGCTAGGAAATTTGGGTGCGATAGCATCAAAACCAGTAATGGAAGGAAAAGCTGTTCTCTTTAAAAGATTTGCAGATATAGACTCTATAGATTTAGAAATAGACACAGAAGATACTAAAGAAATAATTAATTCCATAAAGCATATCGCAAAAAGTTTTGGTGGAATAAATCTTGAAGACATTGCAGCTCCAAACTGTTTTATAATTGAAGAAGAGTTAAAAAAAATTCTAGATATTCCTGTATTTCATGACGATCAACACGGGACGGCAATCATAACAACAGCTGCATTAATTAACGCTGTGGATATTGCAAAAAAGAACTTAAAAAAAATTAAAATAGTAATTAATGGTGCAGGTGCTGCAGCTATGGCATGTGCAAAATTGTTTAGAAGCACAGGTATTCCAAAAAATAATATCAAAATGTTGGATACAAAGGGCGTAATAAATAAAAAGAGAAAAGATATTAACAATTGGAAGAAAGAATTTGCAGTAGAAACAAGCGATAAAAGTTTAGATGATGCTATGAAAAATGCAGATGTATTTTTGGGCTTATCCGCAGCAGGAGTTGTAAAAAAAAATATGGTTAAAAAAATGGCAAAAAACCCAATTATATTTGCTTGTGCAAATCCTGATCCTGAAATTAAACCAGAAGATATAGAAGAAGTAAGAAATGATGCAATTATAGCAACGGGTAGATCAGATTATCCAAATCAAGTAAATAATTTAATTGGGTTTCCTTACATATTTAGGGGAGCATTAGATGTTAGAGCAAAAACTATTAATGAAGAAATGAAAGTTGCGGCAGCTAATGCTATCGCCTCACTTGCAAGGGAATTTGTGCCTGATGAAGTTGCGGCAGCAATGGGTGGTGAAAGACCTAATTATGGGAAAGAATATATCATTCCATCTACTTTTGACCCGCGATTAATAAGCGTAATACCAGTAGCAGTAGCAAAAGCTGCTATAAAATCTGGTGTTGCTAGAAAAAAAATAGAAAATTTTGACCAATATTCTGAACAGCTAAAACAAAGGCTTGATCCATCAGTAACAATTATGCAGGGAATAAATAACCAAATTAAAAAAACAAACAAAAAAGTTGTATTTGCTGATGGTGAGGATGAAAATACATTGAAGGCAGCTATAGCATTTAAAAATAGTGGATTAGGTACACCTATTTTGGTTGCTAAAGAAAAAGTGGTTAAAGAAAAACTGAGAGAGATTGGATACGGAGAAAACTTTGATATTCAAATTGTAAATTCTACTTTGAGCGATAAACGAAAAAAATATGTAAATTACTTATTTAAAAAACTTCAAAGAACAGAGGGATTGCTTGAAAGAGATTGTGATAAAATGGTTAGAAATGACAGAGTTATATGGGGTTCTTGCATGGTTGCATGTGGTGATGCTGATGCAATGGTAACTGGAAATTCAAGGAGGTATGGACAATCTCTCGAAAAAGTAAAAAAAGTCATAGATGCTAGACCTGGAGAAATTATGTTTGGATTGAACATGATTGTAAATAGAGGCAAAACAGTTTTTATTGCAGATACTAGTGTTCATGAATATCCAACATCTGAACAACTTTCTGAAATAGCTATTTCTGCATCTAGAGTAGCAAGATTATTCGGTTTTGAACCAAAAGTTGCTTTTCTTTCACACTCAACCTTTGGCCAACCTATTACAGCTAGAACTAAACATATAAGAGATGCAGTAGAAATATTAAAAATTAAAAAGGTAAACTTTAAGTTTGATGGAGATATGCAGCCTGATGTAGCCTTAAGTGAAGAATATAAAGACCTTTATCCATTCTCTGAAATTGTTGGTAATGCAAATATATTGATTATGCCTGGACAACATAGTGCTGCCATAACCTATAAAACAATGAAAACTTTAGGTGGAGCTAAAGTTATTGGGCCACTATTAATTGGTTTAGGTCAGGCAATTGAAATTGCGCCGTTGAGATCATCAACGTCTGACATATTAAATTTAGCATCTGTTGCAGCATATTCAGCAGGAGTGATTAATTACAAAAAAC
>CABYRT010000027.1 GCA_902521355.1 uncultured Pelagibacteraceae bacterium | reverse complement strand
TTACGCAAATTTTCTCTAACTCTATCAAATATTACAACTGTATCATTCATTGAATAACCAACTATTGTTAATACTGCTGCAACAATAGAAAGATTGATTTCTAATGAAAATACAGAAAATACTCCTAATGTAATTATAACGTCATGAAATAAAGCTAAAATAGCTCCAAGACTAAATTGCCACTCAAATCTTATCCATATATATAAAAGCATAGCCGCCAAAGATAAAGCTATCGCTATTACACCTGATCTCAAAAGTTCAGCACTAACTTTTGGTCCAACGTTTTCTACTCTTCTAAAATCAACAGATCCTATTGAACTTGATAGTTTAGTCTTCAATTCATCAATAAATTTTGGATCGTTTGAATTTTGTTTTTCAAATTTAACTACAAAATCCGTCTCATTGCCAAAGTTTTTTACTGAAACATCACCAAGATTCATTTGATTAAAACTATCTCTTATTTTTGTGATATTAGCTGAAGATTTATCTGTTCTTAGTTCTATTAAAGTACCGCCTTTAAAATCAACACCAAAATTTAATCCTTTAAAAATTAAAAAAACTAATGAAACAATAATTAATATTCCTGAAAGTATATTAAAACTTTTATAAAACTTATTAAAATAGATTGTTTTCATTATATTAGTTTTTCCTTATGTTTATTTTTAATAACATAGTAAGCAGTGATCAAACGAGCAATGAAATAGACAGAAAATAATGTTGTTAGTATTCCAATTCCTAAAGTTATAGAAAATCCCTTTATAGGCCCAGATCCCATGAAGAAAAGAATTACTGCTGCAATTAAAGTTGTGATATTAGCATCTAAAATTGTAGTTCTTGATTTTGTGTAACCAGAATCAAATGCTATAATTGAATTATTTTCATTTTTTAATTCTTCTTTAATTCTCTCAAAAATTAAAACATTTGCATCAACAGCCATACCTACTGTTAAAATGATACCTGCGATCCCAGGTAGAGTAAGAGTTGCTTCAAATAATGTTAGAATTCCTACCAATAAAAATAGGTTTGAAATTAAAGCCAAGTTAGCAATTAACCCAAAAAATCTATATTTATAAAACATAAAGGCAACGACTAAGATAAATCCTATTATTAACGACATAATTCCTGCATTAATTGAGTCTTTTCCAAGATCAGGCCCTACAGTTCTTTCCTCTATAATATTAAGAGGCGCAGGTAGAGCTCCAGATCTTAATAGTAAAGCTAAATCTGTTGCTGATTGAAAAGTAAAATCTCCAGAAATTTGGCCGTTTCCACCTACTATCGGTTCTTGAACAGTTGGTGAACTAATTATTTTACCATCCAAAATAATTGCCAAACTTTTACCAACTCCAGATGAAGTTGCTTTACCAAACTTTTTTGCTCCAACCCTATCTAATGAGAATGAAACAACTGTTTCATTAGTTTGATTATTCATAGTTGGTTTAGCATCAACTAAATTATCACCACTAATTATAATTCTCTTACTTACTATAGCTTCTCTATCTCCGCTTTCATATTGGAGTAACTCTGTTCCAAAAGATTGTTCTTGATTGGTAGCAACAAATTGAAAAGTTAAGTTTGCAGTTTTTCCTAATAATGATTTAATTCTTCCTGGATCATCAAGACCGGGTAATTCTACCAATATTCTATCATTTCCTCTTTTGAGAATATTAGGTTCATTTGTGCCAACTTCGTCGACTCTTCTTCTGACTGTTTCAATTGCTTGATCTAACGATGAATTTTTTAATAAGACTAGTCCATAATCAGAATAAGTTAACTTGAATGAGTTATCTTCGTTTTCAATATCAAATTCATGTGATTTAAATTGCTGAAAATAGGTATTAATCTCGCTCTTATCATCATCAAGAAGTGATAATACTTCTTCTTTTTTCATAACATTTACATCAAAAAATATTGATTTGTCGTTGATTGAGAAATTTCTAATTTTAATGTTTTTGTCTTTAAAAAATTTTTTTAATTCTAAAACTTTACTTTGAAGTCTTTGCACAATTACAGGATTGTTATCAATTTCTAATAATAAATAAGAACCACCTTGTAAATCTAATCCTAATTTTATATTTTTTGAGAAAAATTCATCATCAACTTTTGTAAAGTTGGAAATAGTAAAATATGAAATAATAAGTGTAAAAATTAAAACACTAAAAACTCTTAATTTAGAAAAATATAACACTTTTGGAAGTTATTATTTTTTTGGTTCAGCTTTAGTAACTAGTCCTTGTATTCCTGTAGCTCGAACAATTTCAACTTTAACATTATCAGCTATCATAACTTCTACTTTTTCATTATCGATAACTCGTTCTACAGTGCCAACGATACCACCAGAAGTAATAACTTTATCCCCACGCTTTAAAGCTTCAACCATAGCCTTATGTTCTTTAACTTTCTTTTGCTGGGGTCTAATTAAGAAAAAGTAAAATATTACGAATATTAAAATTAGGGGTATAAATTGTCCAATTCCTGCGTCCATGTTAAGTCCTTAAAAAGTTATCGATTATTTATACTATATACTTTTAGAAGACAACTCTTAATTGATACCTATTTTCTCCATATTGTTCATATATGGTCTTAGTTTTTCAGGAATAGTTATTGAACCATCCTCAGTTTGATAGTTTTCTAATATCGCAATTAAAGTTCTACCAACGGCAAGTCCGCTCCCAT
>CABYRT010000026.1 GCA_902521355.1 uncultured Pelagibacteraceae bacterium | reverse complement strand
TAAATAAAACTTTAGATCAGAAGATTAAAGATGATATTCAGTTCTCTCATGAAAGAGTAAGGAAGTTTGCAGAACATCAGCTTGAAAATCTTGGAAAAGACTCAGAAGTTGAATTATCGCCAGGTTTAATAGCAGGGCAAAAATTAATACCTGTAAATACCGTTGGGTGTTACGTGCCCGGTGGAAGATATAACAATATCGCCTCTGCTATAATGAGTGTGACAACTGCAAAAGTTGCTGGAGTAAAAAATGTAATTGCAACAAGTCCGCCGAAAGATTCAAATGGTGCTAACCCAATTATAATTTATACAGCTAACCTTTGTGGTGCAGATGTAATTATGAACATTGGCGGTATAGGAGCAATTGGTGCGCTTGCATATGGTTGCTTTGGTAATCCAGAAGTAGATATGATTGTTGGACCTGGAAATAAATTTGTAGCAGAGTCTAAAAGGATTTTATTTGGAAAAGTTGGAATTGATTTATTTGCAGGACCAACCGAAATAGGCATTATTGCAGATCATACAGCTGACAAAGAAATAATCGCTTATGATTTAGTTGGACAGGCTGAACATGGTCCTGACTCTCCAGCTTGGCTTTATACTACTGATAAATCTTTATGTGATTATGTTATGAAAAGAGTTCCAGAAATTATTCAAGAACTACCTGAACATAACAGAAATAATGCTGATGCAGCATGGAGAGATTATGGAGAAGTAATTATGTGTGATACCAAAGAAGAAATGATGAAAGTGAGTGATGAATATGCACCTGAACATTTAGAGGTTCAAGCTGAAAACTTAGACTGGTATTTAAAAAATTTAAAAAATTATGGTTCTTTATTTTTAGGTGAAGAAACAACAGTTGCATATGGAGATAAATGCTCTGGACCAAATCATATTCTACCAACAAAAGGTGCAGGAAAATATACTGGAGGCTTATACGTTGGAAAATTTATAAAAACAGTTACTTACCAAAAGATGAATAAAGAATCTAACAAAGAAGTTGGTGCTGCAGCAGCTAGAATTTCTAGATACGAAGGTATGGAAGCTCATGCTAGAACTGGTGATGTAAGACTTCGAAAATATGGTTTTTCAAATTAGAGAACTTTAGTTTTCAAGATTTAAAAATATCAATTCCGATCTGACTTAATATATGCCCTAGATCTATCGGTACCCAATTTTCTCTGATTTTTCCCTCATCATGATGATAAAAATCCATAACTCTCATAGTTACTTTATTTTTATTTGAATTATATCCTAGCCAATCATTTGAATCATACACTGCTTGTATACTGTGCCATCCAGCAGTAAGTGAAAATTTACCATCTCCTAATTCACAATAATGTCCTAATTCCCAGTAATTTCTTTCTTTAAATGTTTTTCTAAAAGGAAGTTGATGATGATCAATGAAACCTTCCAAAGAGCGTGCTGTTCCTATACCGCTAGGTCCATACCAAATCATTTTTTCATGCCAAAAATCTTTTTGTGGGTGATTAAGAAGTTTTTCTTTTAAATCAGAGTCAGATGATGCTTCTAATTCTGGTTTAATATTTAAACTTCTTTGCATAGTAAGAGATTGATCTAGAGTGGCTTTTGAAACATCTAAATTGTTTTCGTAAAAATTTACACCATCTGTATTTATTGGTGTCATCCAAATGCCCTCATACCCTCTTGAAGGATTTATTGGAAACTTCCCTACTTGATTTAGAAAATTTATTGTGTCGATTAAAATGTGACTTTCAATAATTTTATCGTTTTTTAATTCGTGTATCTCACAGCATCTTAAATTTACCATTTTAAAATTTGGCTCTACATTTAGCCATTTCTTTTTAAAAATTCCTGATAAGGTAGATATTGTTCCAACTTGAAATTTATCTCTAAAGGCTCCGCCTATAACGAGTTGTTCTCTTCTCTCTAAATCAGGAAACGCATCAAAAAGTGGGGTCCAAAATTTATCCCTAAAATTAGACAAACCTTTAAATTCATTTAATGGAAAAAAACATTTAATGTTTACATCTTCGCTAAAATATTTGCTTAAATTTTCTTCTATTTTAGATGGTCCAAGCTTGTAAATATTATTCAAATAATTTCTAACTATTTGTTTATTTTGTTTATTTTCTTCAGCTGTGATTTTTAATTCTTGAAAATTATTTTGATTTTTAAGTCCTGTATCAAATTGTTCTATTTGCATAAATTGCAATTTATATTTAAATAGAGATAAATAACAAGAATATGATTGATAGATTAGCAAAATTTAATGAGCTCGTTCCGAGTAGCCTTCCTTTTGTAGAGGGTAGATTAGAAGGTCATAAAGAAAGAAAAAATTATACAATTATTGGACGTGGAGTTGCTGAAGATACCAAACAACTAATAAAAATACAGTCTTTACATGGGTATAATTTAGGAGCAGTGAGTGCTATGCCAAAAAATGGATCTGGTCTTCATAGTCATACTACGGCTGAAGTATTTGTAATTTACTCAGGTAAATGGAGATTTTATTGGGGTGCTGATGGAAAACAAGAAACAATATTAGAAGCTGGCGATATAATTTCAATGCCTACAAATATGTTCAGAGCATTTGAAAATGTTGGAGATAAAGAAAGTTTAATGTTCGTTGTATTAGGCGGAGATGATCCTGGTATAATAACATGGGTACCAGAAATTTTAAAAAAAGCAAAAGAGACTGGTATGGCATTGCTTGATGATAATTCGTTAATAGATTTAAAAAAGGTTG
>CABYRT010000025.1 GCA_902521355.1 uncultured Pelagibacteraceae bacterium | reverse complement strand
ACAACTGCTGAAACGGCCCACATCAAATTACCTTCATGTTGATTTGTTCCAAGATAACTTTGGATTTTAGGTACCATAGTATGATTTTCCTGATTTAATAAAAGAGCTGTCACTGTAAAATCATTATACGCAAGCATTAAACTAAATAATCCAGCTGTTATTACTCCAGGCCACATAACTGGCATAATGATATGTCTAAATGCTTGAAAATAAGAGCAGCCATCAATTAAAGCACTTTCATCAAGTTCTTTAGGAACAGTTTTAAAAAATGAATACAATAACCACAGAGTAAATGGTTGATTTATTGCAACAAGAACAACGATGGTCGTCGGTAGTATTCCCCAAATTTGTAATTGAAAAAAAGGAAATAAATAACCAGAGACTAATGTAATATGAGGCATTGCTCTAAAAATTAATGCTGCAATTAAAATCCAAAATGCATAATTTCTTGTAGACCTAGATAAAGCGTAAGCTCCTAAGGTCCCGAGGAACAATGAAATGGTTACAACAAAAAATGTAACTATAACTGTATTCCTAGATGCTTTCCAAAACTCTCCTTCAGTCCATGCTTGACTATAAGCATCTGTTGTAAACTTTCCTCCAGTTTCTAACAACGTATTGAATGCTGTAATAGCATACCACCAGTCAGCTCTTGAAAAAAAGTCAGCTCTTACTTTAAATGATCCCCAGAAAGTCCAAATAAAGGGAAAGCATGCAACCAACAACCAAACTATTATAAAGGTTGTATTAAAAATTTTTAAAGCATTTGATCTTTTATCAAGTCCGTATTCCATTTATCTCGCTGTCCTAAATTCCTTCCATGTTCTTATTAAAACTGGTGCTAAAAGTATGGCTATCCCAACAATTGTCATCATTGAGGTTGCTGCGGCCGAACCAAATAATATTACTTCCTCATTAACGAGGTTATCATAAATTAACCAAGACAAAGATTGAGCACTTCCTTCAGCACTGAAACCAATTATAGGCTCAAAAACTCTAAAATTATCCATCAATGAAATGAGAGCAACAAATGTAACTACAGGATAAATATGAGGCAAAACAATATGTCTTACTCTCTGCCATCTTGATGCTCCATCAATAATAGCTGCTTCAACAGGTTCTTGGGGAACAGTTTGTAAAGCTGCATAAAATACCACAAAAGCAAATGGTGAATGGTGCCAAATTCCATATATTATTATAGTTATCCAAGTAAGAGATTTTGAGGATTTTAAAGATAAATAGGGATCATCCATTAACATTTGCAAATTCGCGCCAATAATTCCTTCTGCATCTATCATCCAAAATAAAACCAAAGAACCCACCAATGGAGTTACAATCATAGGCAATATGGTTCCAAATATTAATGGTCCTCTAATTCTTCTAGTTACTGCATTAAGACTTAAAGCAATTATAAAACCTAAAAGTAAGACGTTAGGCGTTACAAACAAGCAATAGGTTAAAGTAAAAATTAGAGCCTTGTAAAAGGGCAGGTTGGTAACTTGATCTACAAATTCCCCAAAACTATTTGTTTCATTCCAAAATTTTGCAATTTCTTCTATTGCAAGATGATTTCTATCTACATAAGTCCCAAACCCATTGAATTTTCCTAAAGGCTTTTCTTCTCGAATTTTGGAGGTTTTCTCTTGGTCAACAACTATAGAAACTGTGCATCCAAAAGGATCACATTTTTTTACTTCCTTAACAACTTGGTCGTGCTGCGCATAAAATGATTGTATCCCTGTTGAAAGAATAGGAAGACCTATAAATAAAATCATTGCCAATCCAGTTGGCAAGAAAAACCAAAAAAAAGTTTTGTTAGGCATTAATGTAATAAGTGGGGATTTTCATCCCCACTTAAAATTTATTGATTATAGAAAGCCTTGTTCTTTTGCTTTACTCATGTAAGCTGCTTCCACATCTTTTAAAGCTTGTTCTGCTGACTCTTTACCTTGTAAAAATTCAACAATCTCACTTCCTAATGCACCATGCATTAAACCCATTTGTGGTAACATTGGATATGGTTTAGCTTTCATTTTAACAGCTTCGATAACTCCAATTGATTTTGGTCCAGGCTTAAAACCTTCAATTAACCAAACAGCTTGATCCGCTGCATCTGCAACCATCTTTTTGTTAGCAGCTGCGTGTGCCAAAGCTCTAAATGTTGCTTCAGCATCAGCGTCAGATCTATTTTTTGCTAATGTGAAACCGTCCCACCATAAAGTCGCCGCTGGTATGTTTCCTCCAGCAACTGTTGCTGGTCCAGTTAATTTAGTTGCAGCTGTAATTTTTGCATCACCATCATCATCAAGCAATGTTCCTGATCTTGATGCCCAAAGAGTCATTAATGCAACATTTCCAGATTCCCATTCAACTTTAATAGCTTCACTATCGTGAGTTAAATAATCTGGGTTACTTAAACCTGCTAATTTTTTTAGCATATTTAATGTTGCTACACCTTTTGCATTGTTAATGCTTGGTTGAGCAGTTCCTGCTTTAAAGAATTCTCCTCCATGTCCAATGTACATGTTAACGAATTCTTCTGCTAAATTCCAACCAGCTTTGTATGCTGCTGCGTAAGGATATTGCATTTTACCAGATGCTCTTATTTTTTCTGATGCCGCTACTACTTCCTCATATGTTTTAGGAACAGCGATACCCAATTCTTTTAAAACATCTTCTCTGTAATATAAGTGCTGAGTGTTTGCCATAAAAGCAACTGCCATTATTTTTCCATCAATTGTTATCAATTGAGAGTCTTGTATTCCTTTTCCATATTTCTTAACAAGATCATCAAGTGGTCTAATTAAATCTTGGTTCATTAAAGGAACTATAG
>CABYRT010000024.1 GCA_902521355.1 uncultured Pelagibacteraceae bacterium | reverse complement strand
GAAAGAAATGGAATGCGATGGACTACTTTCAACATGTTTACAACATGAAATAAATCACTTAGATGGAAAACTAATCATTGATTATTTATCTAAAATCAAAAAAGATTTAATAATAAAAAAATTGTCTAAACAAAAAACTTCTAATAGAGTTGTTGTTTAAATGTCAAATATTGTATTCTTGGGTACACCACAGTTTGCTGTGCCTATTCTAAAAAAAATTAATCAAAAATATAAAATTGACTGTGTTTTTACTCAGCCTCCAAGTAAATCGAATAGAGGTCAAAAGTATACGAAATCACCAATCCATACATGTGCAGAGGAACTTAAATTAGAAATTAAAACTCCAAAAAAAATTGATGAAGAATTTGAATATCTTAAAGAATTAAATTTAGATCTTGTAATTGTTGTTGCATATGGACAGTTAATTTCAAAAAAAATTCTTGATTTGAGTAAAAAAGGTTTTTTGAATATTCATGCTTCATTATTACCAAAATGGAGAGGAGCGGCACCAATCCAAAGATCAATTTTAAACAATGAAAAAAAAACTGGTGTATCATTTATGAAAATTGAAGAAAAATTAGATTCTGGACCAGTATGCAATAAATATTCAATAGATATTCTTGACCAAGATAATGCAGAAACTTTGTCTGAAAAATTATCTTATTTGAGTACAGAAAAAATTTTAGAAAATATGCAAAATGTTTTAGAAGGAGAGGCAATATTTAAAGAGCAAGATCATACAAAAGCTACATACGCAAAGAAAATTCAAAAAATAGAGGGAAAGATAGATTGGAATAATAGTGCTAGTAAAATAATTGCTCAAATAAATGGATTATATCCAAAACCTGGTGCATGGTTTGAGCTTAAAAACAAAAGATATAAAATATTAAAAGCCAAAATAAACATGCACTCAGCAACAATTGGTGAAGTAATCGACGAACAAATGACAATAGCATGTGGGGAAAACTCAATAAATATTATCGAGATACAAAAAGAGGGTAAGAATCCTCAATTAATTAACGAATTTTTATTAGGGAATAAGGTTGAAAAAGGAACAATAATTACAAGTGAATAGATATCAGATTCTAATAGAATACGAAGGCACTTTATACAATGGTTGGCAAATTCAAAAAAAAGGTAAGTCAATCCAAGAAAATATTGAGATTGTCTTATCTAAACTATTAAAAGATAAAATAAAAATTTACGGGTCTGGACGAACAGACACAGGAGTTCATGCTAAAGAGCAATCAGCACACTTCGATACTACGGATAATATTATTCAAAAAGATAAATTTATAAATTCACTAAACTTTTTTTTAAATAAAAAAAAAATTTCAATATTGAAAATAAAAAAAAAAAACAAATTTTTTCATTCAAGATATTCTGCAAAAGAAAGACGGTATACCTACTTAATAAGAAATCATGTCTCTCCTTCTGTTATTAATTTTAATAGAGAGTGGCATGTTAAAAAAAAAATTAATGTCGATTTGATGAAAAAAGGAGCCAAAAAGTTAATTGGAACTCATGATTTTTCAACCTTTAGAGCATCTAATTGTGCTGCAAAAAGTCCGGTAAGAACCATGAAGAAGATAAAAATAACCAAAGTTAAAAATGTTATAAAAATTCAATTTGTGTCAAAATCATTTCTTAAGAGTCAAGTTAGATCCATGGTTGGTTCACTCAAATATCTTGGTGAAAATAAATGGAACTTAAAAAAATTTACCAGTATATTTAAATCAAAATCTAGAAAAAATTGTGCTCCTATTGCTCCTGCGCATGGCTTATATCTTGAGAAAATTATTTATTAGATTTCTTTTTTTTATTTTTTATTCTCCATCTTGATCCTTCTCTAACTATATAACCACAACAATTTTTGGAGCCACACTTACAAGGAAAATCCTTGTAGTTTTCATCAAAACTAAACCCATAATCATAAGTTAGTTCCTCATTTTTATTTATATCTTTAATAGAACTAATCCATAATTTTAAACCTTTGCCTTCAACTTCGCAGTTTGGATCACAAGAGTGATTAATAAGTCTTGCAGTATTGTAAGCAAAATCACCATCTAAATCATACCTATTATTTAAGTTAAAAAGATAAATTGCTTTATCGTTATCAAATTTTGGATTATTTTCGGTTTGTTTTTTTGTAATTATTTTACCTATGTAGTAAATAATTTTAGTTCCTTTTTTTATATTTTTAGATGCAAACAATCCCCTGTTATCAATATTTGATGATTTTTGCTTATATAGTTTCATGATTATGTATTTTCCGACTCGATTAATGCATTTACATGATAATTAGCGCTTTCAGCAAGTGCTTTCAGGTCGTATCCACCTTCTAATAAAGAAACCACTTTTCCGTTAGTAAATTTATTAGTGGCTTTTAGTGTTCTTCTTGTTATTTCATAAAAATCTTTGGATGAAAGTTGAAATTGAGCTAATGGATCGTTCTTGTGAGCATCAAAGCCAGCAGAAAAGACTAGGAAATCTGGCTTATATTCGATTAACCTATCTAAAACTCTATCATAAGCATTAAAATAATCTTCAGAATTTGTCCCTGCAGGAAGAGGTATATTAAGAGAATTATTATACTTTCCCTTGTCTTTTTCTGAGCCACCACCTGGATAAAATGGATATTGATGTGTTGATATATAAAGTGAATTTTTGTTGTCATACATTACATCATAATTTCCATTTCCCCAATGAACATCAAAATCTACACATGCAATTCTTTTATACTTATATCTTTTTTTTAAATAATTAACTGCAACACCTGCATTAGAAATGCAGCAAAAGCCCATTGATTTATTTTTTTCAGCATGGTGTCCTGGTGGTCGTACAACACAAAAAGCATTTTTATACTTTTTATTTTCAATTCCATCTATTGCACTTATAGCTGATCCTGCGGCTTGAAATACTGCATCCTTACTTCCAGGAGATACAACCGTATCACCATCTAAAAAGTTTAAGCCGCTTTTAGGAAATGAATTATTTAAATTATTAATATAATCTTCAGAATGTGTCATATTAAGAAT
>CABYRT010000023.1 GCA_902521355.1 uncultured Pelagibacteraceae bacterium | reverse complement strand
CAAATACAGAAAAAGCTAGAAAAAATAAAATATTTGGAAGTCCGTCATTTGTTGTAAAAAATGAAATATTCTGGGGAGATGATAGAATGGAAGATGCAATCAAATGGTCGAAGGCAAATGAATAATATAACTGCTTATATAATTTTATTAATCGCAGTAATTCTTGGAACAGCATCTAACAGTTTTGCTAAAAGTGCTCAAGGTTTTACATTATTAATACCTAGTATAATCACAGCAGTAACAATTGTTGGATGCATGTATACTTTATCTTTAGTTATGAAAAGTATACCAGTTGGAATAACATATGCCTCTTTTGCAGGCTTATGTATAATTGCAACAGCTGCCGTTGGTGTTATAAAATTTAATCAAGTACCAAATTTTTATACAATAATTGGATTGATTTTAATTATCTCGGGTGTCTTAATAGTTAACTTATTAGGAACAAATAAGTGAAACCGTTATCTGGTTACATTTATTTAGTATTAGCTATATCAACAGGAATTGCCGCAAATAGTTTTGCTAAAATTTCAGATGGATTTTCAAAATTAACTCCAACGATATTATCAATAGCTTTTATGTGTATAACTATGTATGGACTTGCAAAAGCTATGTCTATGATACCAGTAGGTTTTACTTATGCCACTTATAGTGGGATAACAGTGGCTGCTATTTTAGTCTTCGGGATGATTAAATATAATCAGATACCAAATATATACGGTTTAATTGGAATTTTTTTAATTATTATTGGTGTTGTAATGGTTAATTATCTTGGAAGAATTAATTAGCTCTTATTAAGTAATAAAATTAGTACACCTATTACAAATATAATTATCCCTAAAATTTCTGTAATTTTAACTTTTTCTTTAAACATATACTTTGAAGACACATAGCTAAATAATAATTCTATTTGGCCGATAGCTCTAACAAATGAAGACTGTATTAAGGTAAAAGCATAAAACCAAGATAATGTTGCGAGAAATCCAGCTAACCCAGCTGTCAAGCATTCATACTTGTTTTCATATAATTTTTTAAACTGTGACTTTTCAAATATAATTAAATAAATAGTAACTAATGTTGTTTGTATAACTAGACCAAAAAATAGTGTTGCTATAGCTTTTTCAAAGTTATTACTAAAATTTTCCAATGTTAATGCTGCTGCTCTAAAATATACAACGCTTAAACCTAGGAATAGTCCTGCGGATAAACCAATTAAAGTTGTTTTTGAAAATAAGTTTTTTAGAAATAAACTTAAATCTTTAATCGATAGTATAATTACTCCAATTGTAGATACAATAATTCCTGTTATTCCAAATTTATTTAATTTGTCCCCTATTATCAAATATTCAAAAATCGCAACCTGAATAACTTCAGTCTTACTTAATGAAGTTCCAACTACAAAATTAGCAAATCTAAATAAATAGAGTAAAACAAATGTAAAAATTATTTGGAAAATTGAACCTAATAATACGTTAAATATAAATTTTTTTTGACTAAGGATTTCAGGAATTACATTTAAGTCTTGAAAATACAAAAAAAATAAAATTGTCCCAAATGGTAATGCAAAAGCAAATCTTACATAGGTAGATGCAATAGTTGATACTTTTTGATTAAGTTTTTTCTGTAAAGTTGATCTAAGATTTTGAAAAAAAGCCCCAGAAATAGCTACAATTATCCAATTCATTGATGATTATTAATATTGTATTTAATTTTAAAGTCGACTTAAATAGTCTCATTTAACAAAAAAGAGGGAAATAACATGAAAATCTTTAAAAGAATAATATTTTCTCTAATTTTCGTTTCTTTTGCCAGTGCAAGTTTGGCAGAAACAAAAATGAGAATTACACTTCAATTACCATTAAAGGCTCACTTAGGTCAGAACCTTTTGGTGTTTAAAAAAGAATTAGAATCAAGATCAGACATTAAAGTAGAGATTTACGACTCTGCACAACTTTACAAAGATAAAGAGGTTCCGCAAGCTGTAGGTTCAGGAGCGATCGAAGCTGGTGTTGCATCTATAACAAGATTTGCAGGAACTAATCCTGAAGTTGATGTTTTCTATCTTCCATTCTTATTTGACTCAGAACAAAAAGTAAGAAAAGCAACTCAAGCTGGATCTGAGATAAGAGCTATCCTTGATCCTGCAATAGCAAAGACTGGAGCAGTTCCACTTTATTATCAAGCTTATGGATCAGCAATTATGTTATCCAATGGTGGTCCAATGAAAACTCCGGCTGATTTTAAAGACAAAAAAATCAGAGTTTTTGGAAAAACACTTGGAGCTTTTGTGAGTTCTTTAGGTGGTAAACCAGCATTAATATCTGGATCTGAGCAATATTTAGCTTACCAAAGAAATACAGTTGATGCAGGTATGACTGGTGTATCTGGTGTAAAATCTAGAAAATTATATCAAGTAATGGATACTTTAACAGTTACAAATCATGGCGATATCGAATTCGTTGTTGTTGCTAATGATAAATGGCTAAGCTCATTAACTCAAAAACAAAGAGACGCTATAGCTGAAGCATCAAAAGTAGCTGAAAAAGCTGTTAGAGATGACATGGCTAACATCGAGGCTGGCGCTTATAAAGAAGCAAAAGCAAATGGAATGAACATTGTAAACCTAAGTAGTTCTGAAGTTTCTGCTCTTAAAAAAGCATCGTCATCTGTTATTGATGATTACATTTCTAGAACAGGTGGAGCTGGTGGAGTTGGTGATCAACTTGTAAAAGCTGCAAACAAACTTTAAATCGTATAAATACCCCGCACTTAAGTGCGGGGTTTTCAAATGAATACCTACGACAAAATTGTAAAATATTCTGGCTATTTAGCTTCAGCGTTATTTATTATGATAGGCTTTATAGTTTCTTATGAAGTTATCATGAGATACATATTTAATTCACCTACTATTTGGGTAAATGAAATTTCTCGATTTTTACAAATTTGGGCTACTTATTTAGCTTTAACTTATACTTTTCATAAAAATGATTTTATCAGAATAACAGTTATATATGACAAAGTAGGAGATAAAGGAAAAAAGATATTAGATTTAATAAGTGCAATATTCATTTTAATTTTTAGTGGATTTGTACTTTATTATGGATGGTTAATTGCTTACGACTCTCTTAAAGTTGGAAGAACAAGCTCTACAATTTTAGATGTTCCATCCTTTCTTACAGAATTTGCGATACCATTATGTTTTGCATTTTTGGTATTAAGAGTGCTTTTCGAAGTACCTAAATACATCAAAGATATAATTAAATGACAGTAGCAATAATCTTATTTTTGTTATTTTTTGTGCTTTTTTTAGGAGTGCCAATAGCATTTGGTTTGGGTTCTATAGGATTGGGCTTAATGTTATTTGGAGATA
>CABYRT010000022.1 GCA_902521355.1 uncultured Pelagibacteraceae bacterium | reverse complement strand
TATCGATGCCTTAAAAGCTGTTTGGCATAGAGGTGCAATCGATGCAGACGGAAAAACAGGGGATGGTGCTGGAATCCATATTGAAATTCCTAAAGATTTCTTTGAGGAAAAAATTGAAGTCACTGGTCATAAACATGATAATTCTGAACTATGCGTGGGTATGATTTTCTTACCAAGAAATGATTATAGCGCTCAAGAGCAATGTAGAACTATTGTTGAAAGTGAACTAACAAAGAGAAATTTTAGTATCTATGGCTGGAGACAAGTTCCTGTTGATCCCTCTGTCTTAGGAGAAAAAGCTGAACAAACAAGACCTGAAATTACTCAAGTATTGTTCACATACAATGACAAAAAAGTTGTCAATAAATCTCTGGAACAAAAATTGTATGAAACTAGAAGAGTAATTGAAAAAGAAGCTCTCAATAATCAATTAAATAATTTTTATATATGTTCATTTAGTTCTAAATCTATCATTTATAAAGGAATGTTTTTAGCAGAAGCTTTGTCAGATTTCTATACTGACTTAAAAGATGAAAGATTTATATCTAGGTATGCAATATTTCACCAAAGATTTTCAACCAATACTGCGCCTAGCTGGGACTTAGCTCAACCATTTAGATCTATAGCACATAATGGTGAAATAAATACCCTTAAAGGAAATGTTAATTGGATGAAGGTTCACGAAGAAGAGATGTTTAGTCCAGTTTTCGAAGATATAGAGAATCTTAAGCCTGTAATACCAGCTGGAAATTCTGACTCTGCATCATTAGATAATGTTTTTGAGTTATTAAATATTTCTGGACAGCCTGCTCCTCTAGCAAAATTAATGTTAATACCAGACGCTTGGTCAAAAAAAAATAAGGTATTAAAAAAAGATCATCAACAACTATTCAATTTTTTAAATAGTACCATGGAGCCTTGGGATGGGCCAGCTGCTATAGCTGCAACAGATAATGAATGGGTAATTGTTGCAACCGACAGAAATGGATTAAGACCACTTAGATATACAGTTACAAGAGACAAACTTCTTTTTGCAGGAAGTGAAACAGGAATGATAGATTTAAATGAGAAAAAAATTGTATCTAAAGGAAGATTAGGACCTGGAGAAATATTAGGAGTAAGAATAGAAAAAGGTAAAGTATATTCAAACGATGAAATAAAAAACTACCTTTCAAAAGAATACAAGCATTACAACAATCAGATTATTGATCTTGATAAAAAATTAGAGGCAGAAACTGAAAAAGTAGAGCTAGAAGGCCAAAATTTGAGGAATTTTCAACATTGTTTTGGATATAGCATAGAAGATTTAGAATTAATTCTTCATCCAATGGCAGAAGATGCTAAAGAAGCAACAGGCTCAATGGGTGACGACACGCCTTTAGCAGTTTTATCTGACAAATATAGACCACTATATCATTACTTTAGACAAAACTTTAGTCAGGTTACAAATCCACCAATTGACTCTCTAAGAGAAAATAAAGTTATGAGTTTAAAGACAAGATTTGGAAATCTTGGTAATATTTTAGATTTTAGTAAATTAACTAAAGACAATATTTATGTCTTAAATAGTCCGATATTATCAAATGCACAATTTGAAAAATTTTTGAAATTCTTTGGAAATAATAATAAAGTTTTAGATTGTACATTCAGCAAAGATGATGATTTAGAGAAATCAATAAATTTACTCAAAGTTAAGTCTGAACAAGCTGTTAGAGAGGGAATTAAACAAATAATATTATCAGATAAAAATATTTCAGAAAATAGAATGCCAATGCCGATGCTTTTATGTATAGGGGCAATAAATACACATTTAGTTAAATTAGGTTTAAGAGGTTATGTTTCTATTAATGTTCAAACTGGAGATGCTTTAGATACTCACTCTTTTGCAACATTAATTGGTGTTGGTGCTACTACAGTGAACCCTTATTTAGCTTTTGATAGCTTATATCAAAGACATTCTAAGAAATTATTTGGAAATTTCACTTTTGATGAATGTGTTTCAAGATACATTAAATCAGTCAATCTCGGTCTTCTTAAAATAATGTCTAAAATGGGAATTTCTGTTTTAAGTTCTTACAGAGGTGGATGTAATTTTGAAACTGTGGGACTAAGCAGAACAATTGTGAAAGATTACTTTCCTGGAATATTATCAAAGATTTCTGGAATTGGTTTAAAAGGAATAGAAAAGAAAATTAGAACTATACACGAAGAAGCATTTTTCAATAATTCAAACATTTTACCTATTGGAGGTATTTACAGATATAGAAAAAATGGTGAAACACATCAGTATCAAGGTAAACTAATTCATTTACTCCAAACTGCGGTTGGGCAAGGATCTTATGAAATATATAAAAAATACACAAAAGGTATTTACAATCTAGATCCAATAAGTTTAAGAGATTTAGTAGATTTTAAATCTAAAAATCCTATCGATATATCTAATGTTGAGCCTGCATCTAATATATTAAAAAGATTTGGAAGTGGAAGCATGTCTCATGGAGCTTTATCTAAAGAAGCACATGAAACTCTTGCTGTTGGTATGAACAGAATTAAAGGTGCATCTTGTAGTGGTGAAGGTGGAGAAGATGAAAAAAGATTTAAGATTATGGAGAATGGAGATAGTGCAAATTCAAGGGTTAAACAAATTGCATCAGCTAGATTTGGAGTAACCATTAATTACTTAAATAATTGTAATGAGATTGAAATCAAAATTGCACAGGGAGCTAAACCAGGTGAAGGTGGACAATTACCAGGTTTTAAAGTTACAGATGAAATTGCGAGATTGAGACACTCAACACCAGGAGTAACTTTAATATCACCTCCACCGCATCATGATATTTACTCAATAGAAGATCTAGCTCAATTAATTTATGATTTAAAACAAATAAATCCTAAGGCTAGGGTTGGAGTTAAATTAGTTGCATCCTCAGGAATTGGAACAATAGCTGCTGGAGTTGCAAAAGCTAAAGCAGATATAATTTTAATCTCAGGGCACTCAGGAGGTACAGGAGCCACTCCACAGACAAGTGTTAAATATGTTGGAGTTCCTTGGGAGATGGGATTAACAGAAGCAAATCAGGTATTGACTTTAAATAACTTGAGACATCAAGTGACGCTTAGAACTGATGGTGGAATAAAAACAGGAAGAGATGTTGTAATTGCAGCCATGATGGGAGCAGAAGAATTTGGCGTTGCAACAACTGCTTTAGTAGCAATGGGTTGTATAATGGTCAGACAATGTCATTCAAATACATGTCCAGTGGGTGTTTGCACACAAGATGATAAATTAAGAGAGAAATTTACTGGAACTCCAGAAAAAGTAGTAAATCTTTTTACATTTATAGCAGAGGAAGTAAGAGAAATACTTGCAGATCTTGGTTTCAAATCTTTAAATGAAGTAATTGGAAGAACTGACTTACTAAGGCAAGTAAGTAAAGGATCACCAAACTTGGATGATCTAGATTTAAATCCTCTTTTTGTTCAGGCAGATCCTGGAAAAAATAAAAGATA
>CABYRT010000021.1 GCA_902521355.1 uncultured Pelagibacteraceae bacterium | reverse complement strand
AGTTTTTGCGATATCCTCTTTTGAGTTTACATTAAAATTTTGCATGTAATCATATTTATCTTTCATCTCTTTGTATTTCATGAAAGCAGAATATTCTGATTCTGGCATTCCAATTGTATCTAATAGATGTGAATAAGCTGCTACATGAACTGTTTCCATAGACGCAAATGCAGTCATCATCATTAAAACTTCTGTAGGTTTAAATACAGTTGTGTAATGTCTTAAATAACAGTTATTAACTTCAACATCTGCTTGAGTAAAAAATCTAAAGATCTGAGTTAATAAATTTTTTTCTGACTCTGAAAGATTTTTTTGCCAATCTCTAACATCATCACCAAGTGGAACTTCCTCTGGTAACCAATGAATTCTTTGTTGAGTTAACCAAGCATCATAGCACCATGGGTATCTGAATGGTTTATAAACTGGGTTTTCAACTAATAGACCCATTTTCTTTGGTTCTATAATTTTTTGTTTTGTATCTTTTAGACTTTCTACTGACATGATAAACACTCCTCATATTCTGGTTGTTGATTTTCTTGTTTCTTAGATTTGTAAACATTTGCAGTTACATCTGTAGAATTTGCATCGTTTACGTTTTCCGCTCTTTGTATTGATTTAGATCTGCAGTAATAAAGGCTCTTCAATCCTTTTTTCCAAGCTTGGAAATGAATTTGGTGTAAGTCCCTTTTATGAATATCTGCAGGTATAAATATATTTATTGATTGTGCTTGTGAAATATGAGGTGTTCTGTCTGCACCTAATTCCACAATCCATTTTTGGTCTAATTCAAAAGCTGTTTTAAATACGTCTTTTTCTTGTTGGGTTAAAAAATCAAGATGAGAAACTGAGCCTTGATTAGTTGTGATACTTGACCATGTTTCATCATCATTTTTACCGTGTTTCTCTAATAATTTACTTAGATATTTATTTCTAACGTTAAATGATCCAGACAAAGTTTTATGTGTATAACTATTTGCTGCAATTGGCTCAACACCTGGAGATGTTCCACCACAAATAATTGAAATTGAAGCAGTAGGTGCTATTGCAGTTTTATTTGAAAATCTTTCATTAATACCATAATCAGCAGCATCTGGACATGCTCCTCTTTCATCAGCCAAATCTTTTGAAGCTTGATCAACCTGTTTTTGGATGCTTTCAAATATTTTTTTATTCCAAACTTTACTCATCACAGATTCAAAAGGAATCATTTTTTGTTGGAAAAATGAATGAAGTCCCATAACACCTAGGCCAACACTTCTTTCTTTTAATGCTGAATAAACCGCATCACTAAATGACTCAGGAGCTTTTTCAGTAAAGTCAGTTAATACATTATCTAAAAATCTCATTACATCTGGAACAAAGTTTTCATCGTCTTTCCATTCATCATAAGTTTCTAAATTTAAAGATGATAAACAACATACTGCGGTTCTATCTCTACCCTCTTTATCAATTCCAGTTGGTAAAGTTATTTCACTGCACAAGTTAGATGTCTTAACAGTTAAACCAGCCAGTTTATGATGTTGAGGTATCATTCTATTAACTGTATCAATGAAAATAATATAAGGTTCTCCAGTTTCAATTCTTGCAGTTAATAATCTGATCCATAAATTTCGTGCAGAAACAGTAGCTTGCACCGATTGATCTTTTGGACTTTTTAGTGCCCATTGTTCATCTAGCTCTACTGCTCTCATAAATGCATCTGAAACTAAAACACCGTGGTGTAAATTTAACGATCTTCTATTTGGATCACCACCAGTTGGTCTTCTCATTTCAATAAATTCTTCTATCTCCGGGTGATCAATTGGAAGATAACAAGCTGCAGATCCTCTTCTTAAAGAGCCTTGACTGATCGCCATTGTCAAAGAGTCCATAACTTTTATAAAAGGAATTATTCCTGAAGTTTTTCCAACTCTTCCAATTTTTTCTCCGATAGATCTTAAGTTACCCCAGTAACTTCCAATACCTCCACCTTTAGCAGCTAACCAAACATTTTCACTCCAAAGATCTAATATTCCAGTTAAGCTATCACCTGCTTCATTTAAGAAACAAGAAATTGGTAAACCTCTTTTTGTTCCACCGTTTGATAAAACTGGTGTTGCTGGCATGAACCATAAATTACTTATGTAGTTATAAAGTCTTTGCGCGTGCAAGTTGTCATCTGCATAATGACTAGCAACTCTTGCAAATAAATCTTGGAAAGACTCGTTTTCTCCAAGGTATCTGTCGCTTAGTGTTGCTCTTCCAAAATCTGTTAAATTATTATCTCTAGATCTATCTATTTTAATAGTTATCCCTTTAGAATTTTGAAACAACTCTGTGTTGTTATTTAGTGAAAATAAGTCTGGTCTTTTGTCATTATTGCTGATTTTTTCAGCTGGTTTATAATCAGAGACAGCTTTCCTGATCGCCTGAGACAATATTTTGTTCATTAAACTCCCTTTTTATCTTTATACTAAAAAATCTAGTAAATAACTAGATATAGTGTGTAGATTTACCTGATATACTATATAAATTGTAAATCAATAGAACATTTATAGAACTTATTAAATATTTATCAATAAAAATTTTAAAAAAATGTACATATATCCACATGAATAATTCGGGAAAAATTGATCCCTACGGCTTTCGGGAATATGACGCAAGATGGGTATACAAAAAAGACATAGATGATGATGGAATCGTTCGACTCGGTAAAGGTCTTGGTACTCAAATAATTAATCATACAAAAAAAAATAATCCTAGAATTATAGTTGGCCAAGATTACAGATCTTACAGCGAACATATCAAAGAAAAATTAAAAGAGGGTTTAGTTTCAACTGGATGCAAAATCGAAGATATAGGATTATCCTTATCTCCTATGGTTTACTTCGCACAATTTAATTTAGACTCAGATGCAATTGCAATGGTTACAGCTAGTCATAATGAAAATGGTTGGACAGGTGTAAAAATGGGCATCAAAAAAGGATTAACTCATGCACCTGAAGAAATGAAAGAACTAAAAGATATTACTCTAAATCAAAAATTTATTAATGGTGAAGGTAATGTAAAAAAAATTGATGATTTTCAGGATGTTTATAAAAATGATTTGATAACAAAAAATCCATTAAATAAAAAAATTAAAGCAGTGGTTGCTTGTGGAAATGGAACAGCTGGAATATTCGCACCAGGAATTTTAAGAGGTATTGGGTGCGAAGTCATTGAACTTGATTGTAACCTAGATTGGACTTTTCCAAAATATAATCCTAATCCTGAAGATTTGGAAATGCTACATGCAATTTCAAAAGCTGTTAAAGAAAATAATGCTGATATTGGATTTGGTTTTGATGGAGACGGAGATAGAGTTGGGGTTATCGATGACAATGGTAATGAAATTTTTTCAGATAAAATTGGGCTATTAATTGCAAGAAATCTTTCAAAAGATCACAAAAAAAGTAAATTTATTGTTGATGTAAAATCGACAGGACTTTATTCCAATGACAAAATATTAAATGAGAATGAATGTGAAACAATTTATTGGAAAACTGGCCATTCCCATATCAAAAGAAAGGTAAATACTGATAACGCTTTAGCAGGATTTGAAAAAAGTGGTCATTTCTTTTTTAATAAACCTTTGGGATATGGCTATGATGATGGAATTAATTCAGCAATAC
>CABYRT010000020.1 GCA_902521355.1 uncultured Pelagibacteraceae bacterium | reverse complement strand
CTTTAATTTTAATTACTCTAGCATCGATTATAATTTTAACTTTTTATCATTATGAATTACCTAAACCACTAGATGAATATAGCATTAGCTTGTATTATTACTATGCAATTCCTCTAGCATTAATAATTGCATTATTTTTTTTAAATTATTTTGCATTTATTTTTGGACAAGAAACAAATCTTAGGAAAGATGCATTAGATAAAATCCAAGAAGTAATTTCCAAAGAGCACGAACTCGTTTCACTCGGGGGACAGGCTGCAGCTGCAGCTCATTCATTTGGTACTCCTTTGTCTACTATTAAAATTATTTCTCACGATCTCTTTGATCAATTTAAAGATAATAATGATGTAAAAAAAGATCTCGAACTATTAATTAGTCAGGTTAATAGGTGTAATGATATTTTAAAAAAATTAACATTAAACCCTAATATAGAAGATGATTTTATTGACAAAAATAAAACGCTTTATGATTATATTAGTGAGATAGTTAACTCATTTAAGAAAATTTCTAATAAGAATTTCAATATTGATAAAGAGCAAGACTCTAACTCATTTGAAATATTAAAATCTGTTGAAATTGTTTATGGTTTGAGGAATTTTATTGGAAATGCTAACAAATTTTCAAATGAAAATATCTATATTGCTATCAAAAGTGACAGTCAAAAGACTGAAATAACAATAGAGGATGATGGCCCTGGTATACCAAAAGATATACTTAATAAGATTGGAGAGCCTTATATTAAAACGCTTAAACCCAAAGATAATAAAAAAACTGGACTAGGTTTGGGGATTTTTATAGGCAAAACATTGTTAGAAAAAAATGCTGCCAGAATAACAATTAGAAATTCAGAAACCAGAGGTGGAGCTGAAGTAAAAATAGAGTGGGAAAATAAAAATTTAAAGAAATTAGTTTAATTTTTTATTATTTTCAAACAATCCACTAAGCTGACCAATCATTACATCCCCTAACTCTTGAACGTCAGCAATTTTTATCGCTTTTTTGTAATATCTCGAAACATCATGGCCTATACCTATTGCAAGAATTTCGATATCACTTTTATTTTCTATTGATTTCACAGTTTGCTTTAGATGTTTTTCTAAAAAATCACCTGAGTTTACAGATAATGTTGAGTCATCAACTGGAGCTCCATCTGAAATAACCATAAGAATTTTTCTTTCTTCTTTTCTTTTTTTAAGTCTATTGAAAGCCCAAGTAATAGCTTCACCATCAATATTTTCTTTAAGCAAACCTTCTTTTAGCATTAAGCCTAAATTTTTTTTTGATTGTCTCCAATGAGTATCGGCAGATTTGTAAATTATATGTCTTAAGTCATTCAAACGTCCTGGATTTTTTAATTTTCCAAGTTTATTCCACTTTTCTCTACTCTTACCGCCCTTCCAATTTTTTGTTGTAAAACCAAGAATTTCCACTTTAACTGAACATCTTTCTAATGTTCTAGACAATATATCAGCACAAAGGGCTGCAATAGTAATTGGCCTTCCCCTCATTGATCCAGAATTATCTATGAGTAAAGTCACAACTGTATCTTTAAACTCTAAATCTTTCTCTTTTTTAAAAGAAAGAGAATTATATGGATCGATTATTATTCTTGTTAATTTTGAACTATCTAATAAACCTTCTTCAAGATCAAACTCCCAAGACCTATTTTGTTTTGCAAGTAACTGTCTTTGTAATTTATTTGCAAGTTTCGTAATTATGTCTTGGAAACTAGTTAGCTGTTGATCTAAATTTTTTCTTAATTTTGAAATTTCCTCAGAATTTTCCAATGTCTCTGCTTTTGCTGTCTCATCAAATTCTGAAGTATATATTTTGTATTCTTTATTGCTTATTCCTAAATTTTTTTTCTGGACAATATTTTCTACCTCATTATTTTCAGCATCATCGTTCCCCAGTTGTTCATCAAGCCTAAATTCATTCATTTCGTCAGAACTATCAACACCTTCATTTATACTGTCCTCCTCATCTCTTTCCTGAGAATCTCCACTATCTGTATTTTGATCATCTTTTGAATTATTGTTATCTTGCTCATCCTCTTTCTGTTCTTCCCTTTTGTTTTCTTCTTCGGACTCGAAGATTTCCATGTTCTGAAGAATTTCTGATATTTTAGAATTATATATGTCCTGATTCTCTGCATTTTCTTTTAAAAAGTTTAAGTGTTTGTTTAAAGATTTTTCAAAATCATCTTTCCAATATGATAAAATTTTTTCAGCATTTTCAGATAAACTTACATTCATGAGCTTGTTAAGCATGTAATATTCAAAAGCTTCAGAAACATTAGACTCTTCTTTCTTTTTTATATTTTCAGATTTTGCCGTACCAATTTTATTGTTATATTTGGTCATTAAATTTTTAGAAATTCCCTTCATCATTTGTGAACCTAAAAGTTCATATCTTATTTTTTCAGAAATTTTATAAAGTGTATGGCAAGTAGGTGTTTTTGGAATATTTTGTTCCAAAGTGGAGTTATCAGAAAATTTTCTTTTTAATGCCTCCGAATCTGCCTCGGCTCTTAATTTAATAAAGTTTTCTTTATCTTTTAAATTATCAAACTTGGAAATATTAAATTCTTTTTAATGGATATGTTTCACCTGAAATGGCTTTAATTGTTGAGTTTAAAGCTTGTTTAAATTTCTCTTTTATAAGATCATCTTTGTTCATTAAACCTGAATATTTATCATTGACTCTGGCAGATCTTCGCCAAAACATCTTTGATAGTATTCTGCGATTGTATTTTTTTCTACATCATCACATTTATTTAAAAAAGTTACTCTGAACGCATAGCCCACATCTTTAAATATTTCAGAATTTTCTGCCCAATGTAATACTGTCCTAGGACTCATTACAGTTGAAATATCTCCAGCCATAAAACCTTTTCTTGTAAGTGTCGCAACTTTTATCATGTTTGCAACTCTCTCTTTACCTTTATTATTATCTAAAGATTTATTTTTTCCTAAAATAATTTCCATTTCTTTTTCTAAGGCTAAATAATTTAATGTAGTAACGATATTCCATCTATCCATTTGCCCCTGGTTAATTTGTTGTGTTCCATGATACAGGCCAGTTGTATCTCCTAAACCAACAGTATTTGAAGTTGCAAATAATCTGAAATATTTATTTTGTTTAATGACCTTATTCTTGTCTAATAAAGTAAAATTTCCCTCTGCTTCTAAAACTCTTTGAATTACAAACATCACATCTGGTCTACCAGCATCATATTCATCAAATACTAAAGCCACAGGATTTTGTATCGACCAAGGAAGAATTCCCTCCTTGAATTCTGTTACTTGTTTGCCATCTTTGATTACAATTGAGTCTTTACCAATTAAATCTATTCTACTAACATGACTATCTAAGTTAATTCTGATACATGGCCAGTTCAATCTGGCTGCAATTTGTTCTATATGAGTTGATTTACCTGTTCCATGATAACCTTGTACTAAGACTCTTTTATTAAATGAAAATCCAGAGAGAATTGCTAAAGTTGTATCTTTATCAAATTTATAAGTTTTATCTATATCTGGCACATAATCAGTTTTTTTTGAAAATGCGTCCACTTCCATCTCAGAATCTATACCGAATGTTTGCTTAATCGATAGCTTAATATCCGGGGTCTGTTCAATGTTTGTTGTCAATTTTGTCCTTATAAGTATTTTTTAATTGGGTATAAGCCAAAGTTATTACTTTAAGCTTATCTTCAAATTTTTTATTGCCAGCATTCATATCAGGGTGAAATTTTTTCACAAGTCTTTTGAATTTTTCTTGTATTTTAGCCCATTTTAAACCAACCCCAACACCCAAAATTTCAAAGGCTTTAAGATCATTACTATTAAACTTAAACTTATTCATATGGTTCAAATTACTAAAATCTTTAAATTTTCCATTTTCATCTTTTAAAGTATTATTCCACAATATTTTGAAAAAATTGTCTGAAGAGCTAAAACTCTGAGTTGGCTTATGCCATGTCATGTCA
>CABYRT010000019.1 GCA_902521355.1 uncultured Pelagibacteraceae bacterium | reverse complement strand
AGAATGCTTGGTGAAGAAGAACTTTTTGAAGAAGAATTAATGATTACAACTGTAGAATACGATGAAAAATTAGGTAAATTTTACTATGATCTTGAAGTTGAGTTAGAGAAAATGGAGCAAGAGCAATAATTATGAAACTGAAACTTTTAATTTTGAAAGTCATTTTAATTTTATCTTTTTTTTCTAATAATAGTTTTGCAAAAAATTTACCACCTGGTTCTGGGATATCAGATGTTCCAGCTAATGTATTAATCCTTTTAGATAAGTCTGGAAGTATGAGTGTTAGAATGACGAGTGGAGACGGATTTTCTTATCCTTACAGTGTAGCAACCGATAGTAGTGGCGATATTTATGTAGGTCAATATTGGATACGTGGAATAAAAAAAATGACTTATTCAACAAAGAAAAATGATACCAGCTTTGGACGTAATGGAATTTATAGAGGATCAGGTAATTGCAGATCTTATTATCCAATGAATATGAAGGTGCATAATAATAAATTATATGTTGCCTCTTTTTATCAACATAGAGTTTTTAGGATTGATCTTTCAAACGGCAACTGTGATTGGAGCGCAAGTTTACGATATGCAAGACAAGTCTCGATTGCTCAAAATTTTTTGTATGCTGCAGGAAATGGGGGTATGTTGACGTACAATATATCTGGAGCAACTCCTTCACAAGTAAGTTGTCCATTTTCAGGTAATTTAAGTTCTTACGGTCGTTATTATGGACAGACCCCAGATTATAAACGAGAAAATTTTTATGTGCAATATTATCGTTACCTTTATAGATTCACGATTGGAAGTAACGGTTGCATAAATACAAATTGGTCTAGCAGAATAAATGTTGGTTGGTGGTACTACTCATATGGAATGGATCATCATCCATCAAATGAATTTATATTATATGGTAATGATTGGTCAAATCATAGAGTTTCTAAAGTTACATTAAACGCATCAAGAAATGGCACTGACTCAATTAAAAACGTTGGAAGGTATGGAAGAACTGCATCAAAGTCTGGAAATGTTAGAATGTATTATGCATGGGGTTTAACCGTAGATAAAGTTAACAACAGAGTGCTAAGTTCCAATTATCATAAACAAAGTGTTCAAGCATTTGACCTGGATTTAAATTTTGATAAAGAATTTGGGGGTTCTGCTGGAACAAGAATGACGGGTGCCCATGAAGCTATTCAATCAATTGTTACTGATAGTTCCTTAACAGCAGGAGTGAATTTTGGATTTGGTTACTGGTCGTGGGATAATAGTGGGTCTGGTTTTAGAACTTGGACTGGGGATATAACTAATGGAAGAGCCACACCTTGTACTAGTAGAGCTTGTATAAAAGTAAGAGCACATAAACAAGGGGCGGCAAAAATCAATTCGATCATAAAATCAGTTCAGCCTGGTGGTGGAACAAATGCTGATAACTGGGCAAAACAAGCTGAAGAATATTATTTGCACAGTACTTTATCTCCAATAGATAAAAACTTAACTTGTCAAAATAGTTATGTTTTAGTTATAGGTGATGGAGATTGGTATAATCACAACGGTGCCGCTAGAAGAGTTTCAAAATTATTAAATTCACATAAGATAAAGACTTTTACTGTAGCTTATGGAACGGGACTATCAAATGGTGGTGTAAGAAACTTTAATAGGATGGCACAAACAGGTGGAACTAATAGCGTTATCGTAGCAAGAACCACTCAATCTCTAAAGACGCAATTAAAAGCTGCCATATCACAAATTATTGCTCAGAAGTTATCTTTCTCTGCACCTGCAATTACAGCAACAATTGAACAAGGTGGGTCTTTATATCAAGCTCAATTCGATTATGAGCAAAATAAAGAGTGGAAAGGAACACTAAAAAGTACTGCGATAGACTCAAATGGTAATGTTGGTAAAAAGAATTGGGATGCAGCCGAATTACTTGAAAAAAGAAGAACAGATGACAGAAAAATTTGGACCCACCTTCCAAATACATCTGCGAATTCTGGTTATAGTAATTTAAATAATTGGGTAACATCAAACTATAAAGATATTGATAAATTGTTTACTCATACAAATAATGAAGTGCCAAATTATCATAGTAAAAGTGATAACCCTACTAATACGCAAAGATGTAAAAATGTTGCTTCAGTTCAAAATGATAATGAAGATGACATTAAAGGCCTAATACAGTTTGTTAGAGGACAAGATTATTTTGATTATGATGGTGATTGTAATTTAACTGAAACAAGACCTAACCCTCTTGGAGATATTTACCATTCAGAATTAGTGGTAGTTTCGAAACCATCAGCTGAAACGGCTTTTGCTGGAAGAAATCAAGAGTCTTATTGGAGATCTTTGAAAAATTATTCTTCATTTGCACAAAAACATTCTTCAAGAAAAGAAACAGTTTATGTTGGCGCAAATGACGGTATGCTTCATGCATTTGATGGAAAAACTGGTAACGAAATTTGGGCATTTGTTCCACCGTTTATTGCATCATCAATGCCAAATATGGTTAACGTAAATTTAAATAGAAGTGGTGTTGGTGGTTCTAATGCTATTTATGGTGTCGATGGATCTGTTACCGCGCATGATATGTTTTATAAAGGTCCTTATGATAATAAAAAAGAGTGGCACACAATACTAATGGTTCCATATGGTAGAGGTGGCGCAGGATTTTCTGTGTTAGATATTACAGATCGAGATGCACCAATGCATCTATATTCAGTACTTAATGATGGAATTCAAACTCAAGTCCATGTAATGGATCATAACGGGACTATCTCAAGTTATGATTACATCAAAAAAATTTATGACTTAGCAAGCTTCTTTGAGTCTAATACTGTGAGAACGAATAATTCTACTGATTTTACATGTAAAAGTGATGAATCAACCGCATGCCAGCAAAGCAATGTTTGGACTTTAGATGTTCCTAATTTGAGTAAATCTGATGTTTCAATATTAATTGACGACAAACCATTTACTAACTTTACAGTGAAATCCTCTACAATCACAATTCCTGCGCCGCCTGGTAGTGGTGGGCAAGCTCAAACAAAGGCAGCAACCGAGATCACTTTGATAAATAAAACATTAAAATTTTATGGATCAGATCCATGTGCAAGTAATCCAAATACAGCTTGTAACTTAAGTAGTTCGAATATGGCTTTACATATTAAGCCTGGCTCAGCACAAACTGGAGTATTAAGCCAACCTGAATATGATTATAGTGAATTAGGTGGAACTTGGTCGTCTCCTAGAATAATAAGAATGCCAAATAAAGGTCCTGGTGATAATAATTTAGAGGATGATATTTATGTTGCAATTATGGGTGGAGGATACGGTGTTCAAAACTCAGGAGTTGGTTCTAATTTAACAATTGTTAATCTTGAGGATACAACGTTCCCAGGTAAACTTGAAAAAAGAATAGATATTGAGGATATGCTGACGAACGATATCGTTAATTCAACACCAGGTTCACCAGTTGTAATTACAGCAGATACCGCAAGAGGAATTGATTTTAGAGGTGCGCTTGTCTACATGAGTGATCTTGAAGGAAAAATTACTAAGTTTAATTTAACGAATAATAGAAATGATGGAACAGGTAAAGCTTTAAAGATGTATGATAGCACAACATTATTTAAGGCAGGTTCAAACCAAACTAATGGTAGATATATGTATCATTCTATGGACGCAACAATTGGACAAACTACTAATTCATTATGGTTATATGCTGGAACTGGAGATTATGAGAGAATAGGAAATACAAGTAATGGTACAGACAACTTAATGATTGGTATTAGAGATCCTCATTATCCAGATTATAGAGATGTAGCGGTTCCTAAAAAAGCTGCTGATTTAACAAAATGTAAAAATACCACAAAAGACAAAACAGGTGCTAAATGTCCAACCTCAACTGATACCGGTTGGTATATAAAATTAGATAAATCTCAGAAAGTTACTGCTGAACCAACAGTATCAAGTGGATTGGTATATTTTCCAATTTATCAACCAACATCATCAGTTAACAAATGTAGTCTAGGTGATGCATTTATTTGTGGAGTTGATGATGAGTGTGGAACAAATTTCTCATCTCAACTTAAAAATTTGAGAAGAGGAGATACTTGTAAATATGTTGGACAAGGTGTTTTATCCAAAATTGTAGTTTTTGCAGGTAAGCTGTTTGCAAACATTGCTGGTCAATCTGCTGGAAGCATAAAAGACTTAGTTAGCATTGAAGCTGCTGCAGGTGGAACATCTAGTTATAGAAGTTCTTGGAGACAGAACTATTAATCAATAGACATTTATGAAAAAGATTTTACTTAGTATAATCTTATTCTTTTTATTTAGTTCCATAAGTTATGCTGGCCCTTGTTTAACAACAATAGCTAGCGCATCAACCAACCAATTAGCTTGTGCCGATGATGATATTTTAAATGTTACTTCTGCTGGTTCTATTACCTACAATGACCATAAGGCTGTTGATCTCGAAGATATAAGTGGAGTTCAAATTACCAATGATGGAACAATTCAAACAGAGGATGGAACTAACAAACAAAAGGCTATTCATGCTGAATCATCTTTAAATACAACAATAACTAATAATGGAACTATCAATTCAGATAATAATGAAGGTATAATCTTAGATTATGCTGAAAATGTTATAATTACTAATAACGCTGGGGCCACAATAAGTGCTGAAGGAAATAACGCAATCTCAGGAAAAAACGTTGGTAACTGTCATTTTAATGGTACTAATTGCCATGCCGATTTATCTGGTCAATCAAATGGTGTTGGCCTTACATTGTATAATTATGGGACTATTACTTCTGCTCATGAAACAATTTGGTTAGGTTCAGGAGCCTCAGGTAATCACAGGAGTAAGGGTCTAAAAATTTATAATTATGACGGTGGAATTATTAAAACAACAGGTGAAGGCGATAGTCCAATTAAAGCATTTCATTTAGTTGATTTTGAATTCGTTAATTATAAAGGAGGAACAATTGAAGGTGCTGACAGACACGCAGTGAATACTGAACAATCTGAAGATGTCAATTTTACTAATCATGGAACAATAACTGCAGCAGATAAAAGTGCATTTTATTGCAAAACATGCCCGGATACTACTTTCATTAATACAGGGACAATGTCAGGTGGAAATAATACTGTAGTAATTTCGCATGGTGATAATATTAGTGTAACAAATTCTGGAACAATAACTGCTACAGGTGCAAATTCAGGTTTATCAATAAATCAATCGGACGGCGCCGTTGTAACTAATACTGGCACTATATCTGGTGTTCGTATGGGAATGCAATCTTCAAATGTAGATAATTCTACGATAACAAATTATGGAACCATTTCTGCAAGCGCAAATTTAGGATATGGAATATTGTATGAAAATGATGGAACCAACAGAGTAAATAATACTTT
>CABYRT010000018.1 GCA_902521355.1 uncultured Pelagibacteraceae bacterium | reverse complement strand
TCGTTCATAACAATCATTCTAATGGCAGCTAATTTTGCAGCATCTTCTGTTTCGCCTAGAAATACATATTCTACTGCAATATCATCATTTAAATTATCATTTGGACATAACTCTGGCGACGGAACAGGCATATAAAATTGGCCTTTAAAACCTGGTAACGGTTGACCAAATTTATCAAAAATTTTTTTACCACTATCTCCAATATCAATTAAAAAATCACAAGCAGCTTGGACAGGAGAACTAAAAATTGAAAAAATTATAATAAATTTGATTAAATTTTTCATAGATTAAGAAATATTATTATAACTCTTTATATTTGTCGTCATTTTATTTAGGTAATACAATCACACTTTCTAAAGCAACTACCATTCTTTCATTGCCTTTCTTTAAACCACAGCCATAAATTCGATAAGCCATTCCATCATTTCCTTTGTCAGTTGAGCCTTTTTTGATACTAGAACCAGTACCTCTAAAAGGTGCAGCACCAATTCTTATTACAAAAAATTCATAAAAGTAATTGTAAAGTTTTTCAGCTTCTTTTCTCTCATCATTAGTTGCAGAATTAAAACTATCACGTACTAATTTTCCAAAATTCCAACTTTGTGCGGCTACAACATCATAGAAATTTCCACTTAATCTAACCTTGTCTAAATCCTTAAAGCTATTAGCGCAGAAATTTTCTGTATTATAATAAAGAGAACTATTGCTAGAATTATAATTGATCCTATAATTAGCCATATTACCGTTCCATTGAGTATTATTAGCTGGTAAATTTCTCTTAGATGTATCTCTAACATGATTTGAAGTACTCCAAGGTCCTAAAAATTGATTGAGTACATATTTTTCACCTTCTATCAAAGCTGTTTCAGCAATATAGAAAGTTTGTTGATACTCATCACTTTTATTATTACTTTGATGGTCACCTGCCGATATTACAATTAAAGCTCCTCCCATTAATGACATAGCAAGCATTAAGACTAAAGATAATACTAGCGCAAAACCTTGTTCATTTTTTTTCATTATTCCATTCCCAAATTTCTTGCGTGAGCAGTTACGATAATCGTATCTCTTAAATATTTATCAGTTTTCTTTTTATTTCTAGTTGAGTCTTTTAATGCAAACACATCTCTAATTTTTGAATTTCTAAAAAAATTTTTTGTTGATCTAACAGTTAATGCGATATCAACAGTTTTAATTTTATAAATTAAATCTTTGTTTACATTTGTTGCAGATGGTGGTGGATTGATTAATACTCCTTTTTCGTCAACAGGATTAAAAATCATATCATCTACGTAGTCTACAACTAGTTGATCATCGTATGTTTTATCATTGTTATCTGTTGTAGGATCATCCCATCTACCTGATGTATTATTCCATTTAACTTTTTTTTTATAAACAGCAAAAGCATCGATTGGAGGGTATCCACCTCCACCTAATTGAGGTTGTGTTTTGTCAGGAATAGTAGATTTTTTGCATTTGTAAGTTATTTTATATCTCTCATATATGTATGCAGGTGTCCTACCTTGTTTATAATTTACATCTCCATAAACAATATCGATTTTATCACATTCTGAAAAATTCACATATTTAGTAATAAGAATTGGAATATGCTCATTTGATGTTTTGATATTATCATTGAAATACATAAATCCAGCATTTCTAATATCTCTCATGATCATTCCAACAACATCTCTTCCAGCTGTTGAAATTTTTGCTCGATCAGTAACTTGAGAGTAAGTGTTATTAACAACAGTATATGAAGTGAACATAGCACCCATCATCACTACAGAAATTAAAATTCCAATTAGAATTTCTATTAAAGTTACACCTGCAATATTGCTTAACTTTTTTTTCATTAATTAAATTGAAAATATAAATATTTTTTCTTTTTGCCGTCGTTTAAATTGACTTCCATTTTTCCTAGATACCATTTTTCGTAAACACCATTACCTTTGTAATTTGTAGTGTTATTATATTTGCAATTATTTGCTGCAGCGTTGTTATTACAGATTTCGTAAATTTTGAGAATTTTATTATCTTTATTTCCCTTACATTTTAGTCTTTCTTTAGAAAATCTTTTATCCCATTTTTGAAATTTGTTTTGAACTGCATTATTAAAATTGGTAGATGATGTACCTCTATTAGAACAGTTTGCCATACTCCAAGAATTATTTATTAAATAATCTTTAAATTTTACATCTGTAGTAGGAGAGTTAGAGTCTCTTTCAGAAATTAAGTCTTCTGCTACCATTGATACCAAATAATTTGCCTTTGTTCTTTCTCCAGAAACATCAATTGATTGAACTGAATAATTAACCATCTGAAAAACTGCAACAAATCCAATGCCTATAATTGCTGTTGAAACCAAGGCTTCAAGCAGGGTCATTCCTTTTTCTGACAATTTAGTTTTGCCTAGTCCAATCACTTCCACTCCATTTAAATTTACTTATATTACCAAATCTAGTCCATTCAACCAAGTATGCAGGTTTTTCCAACCCACCTCCTTGATCCAAAGGACATTTGCCACCATTACTTGCGTTTGATGTTGTACAAAGTATCAAATATTGGTTTGTTAATCTATTTTCGACTGTAACATTTAAATTATTTTTTAAGGTTCCATGTGCTTTAAAATAACTTCCATCCTTAGAAAAACAAACAGCACCGTCTTTGCTAATATGTGTTGATATTTTTTTTGTAGTTTCGTCAACTTGGTTATTGTCCCAGTAACTACCACTAGAAGTATTACATTCAATAGTTTGTGCATTATTTAATTTAATTGATAACGAAGTTGCATCCATTCCTTTTGAAACAAATTTTGTTGATGTAGTTCCATTGGGTGTTACTCTAAATTGAACAAAGGGATAATTTCCTCTTTGAGATAATGTATTTACAGATGAAAGCATAGTTGCTGCTTTTTCCATTGCAGCTCTTAACTCTCTATCTTGTCGCCAATTTGAAAAATTTGGATAAGCAACAGCGGAAATTATTGCTACTATTGTAATAACAACTAGTAACTCTAAAATTGTAAATCCTTTAATGTTCTGATCTTGCTGCACCTGGATCTATTTTCCCTGATTTCGCTAATTCTTCAAGAGATTTTTCCATGGTAATCATTCCATCTCTAACTGCTGTTTGCATTATACTTGGAATTTGGTGAATTTTTGCTTCTCTAATCAAGTTTTGTATAGGTGCGGTACATTTCATTATTTCAAATGCACCAACTCTTCCTGCGCCGTCTCTAGTCTTTAACAATCTTTGGGTCACAACCATTTTAAGAGAAGTTGAAATTTGAGCTCGAATTTGTTCCTGTTGTTCAGGAGGAAACACATCTATTATTCTGTTAATTGTACTCGGTGCACCACTCGTGTGCAAAGTTCCAAATACTAAGTGACCAGTTTCTGCTGCTGTTAATGCAAGACTTATTGTTTCAAGATCTCTCATCTCACCAACAAGGATTACATCAGGGTCTTCTCTTAAAGCTGCTTTTAATGCCGCTGCAAAAGTTTCTGTTTGTTTTCCTACCTCTCTATGAGAGACAATACTTTTATTGTCTTTATGAATAAATTCTACAGGGTCCTCAACTGTGATTATATTTGCAGTTCTTGTTTTATTAATTTCATTTACTATTGCTGCAAGTGTTGTTGATTTACCAGATCCAGTTGGACCTGTTACTAAAACTAAACCTTTATGAAAATCAACAATATCATAGAGAGCTTGTGGTAAGTTGAATTGTTCCATATCTGGAATTTTACTTTCAACTCTTCTGCAAACACATGCAGGTCCATTAATCGTTTTATAAAAATTCGCTCTAAATCTTAATCCGCTTAGGGTAACGGATGTATCAAGTTCGTGTGTTTTTTCAAATTTATTTAATTCATGTTCATTACAATTCATTGAAAGCAGATCTTTTAGATCTTGAGCTGTAACCATGACTTCCTGGACTTTTATTATTTCTCCAGTTTGTCTATATGCAAGTGGAGATCCTGCTCTGATATGAAAATCAGAGATTTTTTTATTGTCTTTAGCTAGTTGTTCTAACTTTTCAAACATACAAGCCTTTGTACTATAAAATTGACTTGTTTTACCAATTAATTTTTGTAAAAAACCCAATTTGAATATCAGTTGTTTTTATTCTAGTAAAAGTTGAGTATAAAGTTAAAATTCGTTTATAAAATTTATGAAAAATCCTTTTGCAAATTTATTTAAAAAGAAAAAAAAAGATGATGCAAACGCAGCTCCGGTACCACAAGGAGGAGAAAGCAAAAAAAAAGAAGGATTTTTTAGTAAGCTTCTTAAAAATAGATTAGGTAAACAATCAATTAAAGGTGAGGAAATTTTAGGAGTTGAGCTAACTCCATCCGAGATTAGATTATCGCAAGTTTCGAGCAACAAAGCCAATCAATGGGTTTTAGATAAATTTTATGTTCATAAATTTGAGGGTATTCCAGAAAATGGAACAGTACTTGAAAATCCTGATAAAGTTGCTGATGAATTAAAATTAGCTTTACAAAAATCCAAAATTAACACGACTAACGCTGCAATCGCAATTCCAGTAACTAGCGCAATTATAAGAGTTGTAACTGCACCTTTAATGACTGATGAAGAATTAAAAAAAGCAATAGATACAGACTCACTTTGGGAAAACTTAGTTCAATTAACTGATAATTTAAATGACTACTCTATATTCCATCAAGTAATAAATAGAGACAAAACAGGAAACACAATGGATATCCTTTTTGTAGCATCAAAATTATCAGACATTAATAGCTACACAGACATTATTAAAAAAGGTGGATTAAATGCTGTTATTATAGATGTTAAATGTTTCGCTTTAAAATCTGCTGTTGATCAAATTAATCAAATTGCAGGTTCAATTGAAGACTCTAACTTAACTGCTGTTCTAGAATTTGGTTTAGATGAAAACTATGTAATGATACTTTACGAAAACAATCCAATAATAACTGATATTTTTATTAGATCTCAAGATAGAAAAACACTTCAAGAAAGCAATAATCAAGAAGAGATGGATGCACTTGTTAGAAGATATATGACACAAGTCAAACAAGCAGTTCAAGACTTTGAACAAAAATATGAAAAAAGAATTAGAAATTTAAAAGTTACTTCAAATCTGCAAAATGTTGAAGATTATCTTGGTAGCTTTAGAAAAAATATGGTTAACACCGGATACAATTTATTTGATCCTTTTGATGGAATAAAAATTCCTGCACAATTAGAAAATGATATTAAAATGGATAACCGTTCATACTTTTCAACAGTGATGGGACTTGCATTCAGAAAACTAGATGTTTTTGGTTACTATAAATTTGTTACTGCTGTTAAAAATATTAATCTTTTGCCTAATAGAGAAAATATGATTGCTCAGAAAAAAGCAAAAGCTTTTTCAAATTTTGCATTCAAAGGAGTGGTAGGAATAGTTTCACTTAT
>CABYRT010000017.1 GCA_902521355.1 uncultured Pelagibacteraceae bacterium | reverse complement strand
TAAAAAATGATACAGATTTAGTTTACTATCTAAGCTATGCTGTAACATTTGCAGGAATTATACAATTTATATTTTTAATTGTTTTTACTAAAAAATATTTTTATCCTGATTTTAACTTTAATTTCCAAATAGATAAAAAAATAAAATTTTTTTTCAGAAAACTTTTACCAAGCATATTTTCATCTGGAGTTACCCAAATAAATATATTAGTAGGAACTATAATTGCTTCTTTCCAGGCAAGTGCAGTTTCATATTTGTATTATGCAGACAGAATATATCAGATAAACTTAGCGATAGCAGGAATTGTAATTGGTATAATTATTCTGCCCAACTTAAGTAGATATGTTAAGAGTAAAAATAAAATAAAATTGGAAATTTTACAAAATAAGTCTTTAGAGTTGAGTTTATTTTTAAGTCTTCCTGCTACACTTGCATTAATTTTTGCCTCCGAAGAAATTGTTTCTGCGCTTTTTGGATATGGATCTTTTAACGAAGAAAGTGTTAAAAATTCAGCTCGTGCATTATTTTATTTTGCATTAGGTCTACCCGCATTCTCGATGATAAAAATATTTTCAAGTTTTATATTTGCAAGAAATGATACCAAAACACCTTTTTACTTTTCATTGATTTCTGTAATTTTAAATATTGTTATTAGTTTATCTTTATTCAGTAAATTTGGGTTTATTATAATTCCTATAGCAACAAGTATTTCTTCTTGGTTGAATGGAATCTTACTGATGGCATTTGTCCTAAATAAAAATTACTTTAATTTTAACGACTCATTTTTTACTCAACTCTTTAAAATATTTATTTCAAATCTAATTTGTCTGGGATTATTTAAAATATTAATAAATTATTTTAGTAATTATTTTATATTTACAAATAGTTATAAATTTTTGGCAATTATATTATTAGTTCTTTTAACATTTACTTTTTATTTGTTGATTTCAATACTGATTAAGGCCTTTAAAATATCTGATATTAAATTAAAGTATTAAATTATGTCTAAAAAAATATTTTCTGGAGTGCAACCAACAGGAAATTTACATCTTGGAAATTATATTGGGGCTATAAAAAATTTTGTCAATTTACAAAATAGTAAAGATAATAAATGCATTTTTTGTGTTGTAGATCTTCATGCCATTACTGTAATGCAAGACCCGATAGGGTTAAAAAATAATATTAGAGAGACAGCAGCAGCATTCATCGCAAGCGGTATAAATCCAAATAATAGTATAATATTTAATCAATCCTTAGTTCCTGCGCATTCCGAGGGTTCTTGGATTTTAGGATGTATTGCTAGGATGGGATGGCTTAATAGAATGACACAATTCAAAGAGAAAGCTGGAAAAGATAAGGAAAAAGCTAGTGTTGGTTTATATATTTATCCAATTCTAATGGCTTCTGATATTCTTTTATATGATGCTACTCATGTGCCAGTTGGAGACGATCAAAAACAGCATTTAGAACTTTGTAGAGATATAGCTCAAAAATTTAATAATGAATATAAATCTCCAGATTTTTTAAGACCTCCTGAGCCTCTCATACAAAAAAATTTTTCAAGAATAATGAGTTTGAAAGATGGCACAAAAAAAATGAGTAAGTCAGATATTGCCGAAGGAAGCAGGATCAATTTAACAGATACTGAGGACCAAATTATCAATAAAATAAAAAAAGCAAAAACAGATAATGATACTTTACCTGGTAATGAAAATGGACTTAAAGGAAGACCCGAAGCAGAAAATTTGATGGGTATCTACTCTAGCTTAAGTGATCAAAATATTACTGATACATTAAACGAATTTGAGGGAAAAAATTTTTCTGACTTAAAAAATAAACTAACTGAAATAATTGTGACTAAACTGTCTCCTATATCGAAAGAAATACAAAAATTGTTGTCAGATAAAAATTATATAGATCAAATTTTAGAGGATGGTGCAGCAAAAGCACATGATATTTCCTCTAAAAAAGTTAAAAAAATAAAAGAAATAGTTGGTTTTTAATCATTTAATATTTTGAAATAAACATTATATAAAACTTATGTTTATACAAACTGAAAACACACCAAACCCGAATTCATTAAAGTTTCTACCTGGTAGGAAGGTTTCTAATAATGGCCCTCTAGAAGTTTTAAATCAGGGAGATACAAATAATTTATTGATAAAGAACTTATTACAAATAAATGGAGTAACTGGAGTATTTTTAGGAGAAGATTTTTTTTCTATAAATAAAGAAGAGAATAAAAAATGGGAAGATATCAAGCATATTGTTATATCTTATGTAAATGAGCATTACGCGAATGGTAATACTTGCATCATTGACAAAAAAAGTGGAGAAGAGCAAATCAAAAATTATTCAGAGATTGAAAAAAAAATAATAAGTATTCTAGATTCTAAAATACGACCTGCTGTAGCAAGAGATGGAGGAGATATAAAGTTCCAAGAATTCAAGGATGGAAAAGTTAAAGTTTTATTAAAAGGTAGTTGCTCGGGCTGTCCATCTTCAACTCTCACTTTAAAAAAAGGTGTAGAAAACTTGCTTTGTCATTACATTCCTGAAGTTAAAGAAGTTTTGGCTGTATAAATAATCAATAATAATTATATTATAATTGATGGTAAAAAATATAAAAAATAAAAAATTTAAACAAAAACTAAATACAAATAATATATTTAGATTTTCGGTAATCAGTATTTTGGTAATTTTCTCATTTTTTTCTTTACCAACTTTAAGTATCATTATAGACAAAAACTATATTTTTAAAAAGTCAATTATTTCTAATGCTGGTATAAATTTTGATCAAGAAATAGAAAAAAGAAAAAAATTCCTTGATGGAGATAAAGAAACTAAAACAAAAAATCTAAGTTTAAAAAATATTTTCGCTGATATTGATTTTTTCAGCACAGATGATGAGGGTCAAAATTCCATAAGATTTGATGCAAGAACAATTGAGCAACTGTTTAGAGACACAAATTATAATCTTGAAAGAGTTAGAGAGACTAAGTTGGTAAATATAGGCAATAAAATTGACCATCTTCCAAAAGAGATTAAAAGTATTGAGAGCTCAAAAAAAAGAAAAAAACTATTTATCCAAATAGTTTTACCGCTGATAGTAGAAGAGAACGCCAAAATTCGACTTGATAGAAAGAAATTATTCAGAATATTGAGCAAAAATATCAACACGCAAAAAGAAAAGAATTGGTTGAAAGAAAAATTTAAACAATATGGTTTAAAAGATGGAGATTTTTATTCACTAAAAGTTAGAATGGATGAAATACCTGTCTCTTTAGCACTTGCTCAAGCCGCTAAAGAAACTGGATGGGGTACATCGAGATTTGCACAAGAAGGCAATGCATTATTTGGACAATGGACATGGAATGGTGAAGGAATTAGGCCTGCAGGGGTAGATAAAGATGCAAAACACAAAGTTGCAAAATTTGCAGTACTTAAAGCTTCAGTTAGAGCATATCAGCGAAATTTAAATACTCATAGTAGTTATATTGAATTTAGAAAAGAAAGAGCAATTCAAAGGGACAATGAAGAAAAGTTAGATAGTTTAAAGTTGGTTAATTATCTAGATAAATATGCTGAGACAGGGCAACAATACATTGACGTTTTAAAACAAATTATAAAGCAAAATTCTCTTACGGATTTTGATGATGTAAATGTAATGCCTACAAGTAATAAGACTAAAAAGTTAATTTAATTTTGAACAAATTGGAAACCTGAAAATCTCCACCCATTTTCATCTTTTAAAGAACAGTTAATTCTCCCTCTTCTTTCAATAAATTTTTCTGAAAAATTAATATTTAATATATTGTCAATTAAGATAATTTTTGTTTTCCTCCATTTTGAGCCTTCATTTGAAAAGCAATTAATATTTTCTAAATTTTTTTGATCTTCAAAAAATTCTATCGTCATTTTTGGCGGGTTTTGTTCATCATTCATAAATTTGTCTTCAGGTTTAACAATTCTATACTGAAGTGGCAAATAAGATATTACTTCTTTAAATCTTTTCATTTCTCCATATTTCTCATTTATAGGAAACCTTGGTAGTTCATATCTATCTTTGTTTAAATCAATAACACCTGAATGTTGGCCAAATGCAAATTCAAAATTGTTCGAAATATAATTTTTCTGCTCTAAATTATATTCACCAAATGGATAAGAAAAAAAACTTGGATTATAACCTAATTTATTTTTAAAAATTTTAATTGATTGCTCAATATCTTCTATAAACTTTTGATAAGTGAATTTAATTAAATAATCGTGTGAATGTGAATGATTACCAATGTATGCAAAGTCCTCTTTTTCTACTTCTTTTATTTGAGCCCAACTCATATATCCTTTATTTCCAACTGCCTCTGTTGAGACAAATAAAATAAAAGGAATTTCTCTCTCTTTCAAGATCGGCCAAGCATTTTCATAAAAAGACGTAAATGCATCATCAATAGTTAATAAAATTTTTTTTTGTTCTTTAACTTCTTTAAAACTTTTTGAAAATTCACCGGGATTATAAAAATTTAAATTATTTTCTTTTATTAAATTAATATGTTTTTTAAATATATCTAATCTTATATTTGTTGATGGATACTTATTTTCTTCAAATCTATGATACATAATTGCTAAAATACCTTGTTCATTTTTAAAATATTTTTTATTTACTACTTCAGCTTTAACGTTTAAAAAAATAATAAAAAAAATGAATACTTTAATTATTAACGCTGCAGATGATAAAATTTTATTTTCTCTCATAACCAACATAGAATCTTATACTACCGCCCATATAAACAGTAGAGAAAATTTTGACAAAATAATGATATTAATTTCGAATTTTCTTAAAGAACACGACTCAAATTTAGATAAAATAAGTGAAATATTTGTTAATCAAGGTCCTGGCAAAATCTCAAGTATTAGAAATTCGATAGCAATTGCTAAAGGCATTGCTTTTGCAAAAAATATTGATTTATATGGATTTTTGAGTGAACAATTAATAGATAAAGATGTAAATCAATTAGTAAAAATTGATAAAAAAAATTTTACAAATATTAATTTGATTAAACCCCTTTACTCGAGTTAAAATATATTATGCTAGAAACTATTGAAGAAAAATGTCAAAAAAATGGAGTTAAACTCACAGATCAAAGAAGGATTATTGCTAGAGTAATATCCGAGTCTAAAAAAACATATGGAGAATCTGATCACCCAGATGTAGATGAACTATACATTAGAGTTTCTAAAATAGATTCTAAAATAAGTATTGCTACAGTTTATAGAACTGTGAAGCTTTTTGAAGAAGCAGGTATATTAACAAAACATGATTTTAAATCTGGGAAGGCAAGATATGAATTAAATGATGATCATAATCATTTAATTGACATAAAAACTGGAGAAATAATAGAATTTGTTGACGAGGAGATCGAAGAATTACAAAAAAAAATCGCTGATAAGTACGGCTATAAGCTTGTTGATCATAAATTAGAACTATACGGAATCAAAAAAAAGTAATTCATGCGTAAAAAGGTTTTTATAAAGACATTTGGTTGTCAAATGAATGAGTACGACTCCAACAGGATATATGACGCTGTTAGGGCTATAGGTTACAATAAAACTGAAAATCAGGATGAAGCTGATTGCTATATTTTAAATACTTGTCATATTAGAGATAAAGCTAAAGATAAAGTTTATCATGAGATTGGAAGAGTTAAAAAATTATACAAAGACAAAAAAAAACCAATAATGGTTGTTGCAGGTTGCGTAGCACAAGCTGAAAATACAGAGATGCTCAATAGAGAAAAATATATAGATTTAGTTATAGGTCCTCAATCTTATCAAAAAATAAATAACCTTTTAAAAAATTTTGAAGAAGAAAATAAAGTTGAAGAAACTGAATTTGACTCAGTTTCAAAGTTTAGGTATTTCGATAATATTAAAAATGATAATACTAATGTTTCATCTTTTTTAACAATTCAAGAGGGTTGTGATAAGTTTTGTCACTTTTGTGTTGTTCCATATACTAGAGGACCAGAATATTCTAGACCATTCAAAAGTATTATTGATGAGGCCGAGAGATTGATAAAAAACGGATCTAGAGAAATAACTTTTCTTGGCCAAAACGTAAATGCATATTCTTATATAGATGGATCCAGAGAGTACCGACTGTCGGATCTTATTAATACACTTAGCAATTATTCCGAAATAAGTAGAATTAGGTATACCACATCTCATCCAAGAGATATGACAGATGACCTTATTGAATGCTATGAAAATTCAAAAAAATTAATGCCTTTTGTTCATCTACCAATTCAAAGTGGTTCTGACAAAATATTAAAAATGATGAACAGAAAGCATACTGTAAATTATTATTTAAATATTTATGAAAAATTAATCAAAATAAATCCTGATATAAAATTTTCTAGTGACTTTATTATTGGATATCCCGGTGAAACAGAAAATGATTTTGAAGAAACCTTAAATTTAGTTAATAAAATTAAATTTATTAATTCGTTTTCCTTTATTTTTAGTCCAAGACCAGGAACAAAAGCCGCAGAATTAGAGATTACTGATAAAGATAAAATTAAAAATAGGCTGATTACTATTCAACAAAAATTATTTAATAATCAAATAGAATTGAATAGATCTTTAGAGGGTAAAACCTTAGAGGTACTTGTGGAAAATAAACTTAAAAACCAAAATAAATTTTTCGGACGAAATAAATTTTTAAACTCTGTAATTTTTGATGGCAATGAAAGTCATATTGGCAAATTAATTAAAGTTAATATTGAAAAAAGTAACCAAAATTCTTTATTTGGCAAAGTAACAGATGAAATGA
>CABYRT010000016.1 GCA_902521355.1 uncultured Pelagibacteraceae bacterium | reverse complement strand
CTGAACAATTATTCATAAGCAAATTAAAAAATGTAACGGATCCAGAAAAAAAAAGAAAAATTATTGGAAATTTATTTATTAAACTTTTTGAAAAATACGCAAAAAAAATAAAGAATGTAAAATTTCTAGCTCAAGGAACTCTATACCCCGATCTAATTGAAAGTAAGTCTGTTACAGGAAGTCAAACTTCAAAAATTAAGTCTCATCATAATGTTGGTGGTTTGCCAAAGAGAATGAAATTAAAATTAGTTGAACCATTGAAGTATTTGTTTAAAGACGAGGTTAGAATGTTAGGTCTAGAATTAAATTTAAGTAAAGAAATTATTTCTAGACATCCTTTTCCTGGTCCTGGTTTAGCCATTAGAATGCCAGGCATAATTACTAAAGAAAAAATAAAAATTTTAAAAGAAGCAGATAATTATTTTGTAAATGCATTAAGAGAACACAATCTATATCATAAGATATGGCAGGCTTATGCTGCATTACTACCTGTTAAAACAGTTGGTGTAATGGGAGACAATAGAACCTATGAATATTTATGTTTACTCAGAGCAATAACATCTGAAGATGGAATGACAGCAGATTATTTTCAATTTAATAAATCGTTTATGCAAATGGTATCAAATAAAATAGTTAACAACATCCGAGGTATAAATAGAGTAGTTTATGATGTGACCTCTAAACCACCAAGCACTATTGAACTAGAATAAAAATAAATTATAATTTTATTATGAAATATTTGCATACAATGATCAGAATTTCTAATGTTGAGGAGTCTTTAAAATTTTTTTGTGATGGACTGGGCTTAAAAGAGACAAAAAGAATGGAAAATGAAAAAGGGAGATATACATTAATTTTTTTAGCTGCGCCAAACGACAGTGATGCAGAAATTGAACTAACTTATAATTGGGACGGTGATAACTTAGGAGAGGGATCTAGAAATTTTGGTCACTTAGCTTATAGAGTTAAAAACATATATGAAATATGCCAAAGATTAATGGATATGGGTTATACAATTAATAGACCACCGAGAGATGGTCATATGGCATTTGTGAAATCACCAGACAAAATATCAATTGAAATACTTCAGGAAGGAAACCTTCCTCCCAAAGAGCCTTGGTCATCAATGGAAAATACTGGAACTTGGTAATATTAAAAATATTTTATATATTTTTCATTAATATTTAAAATTTCTAAATCCACTAGTCCACCTATTACTAATTGAATAGCAACCAATAATATAAAACCTAAGCCTATATAAGCTATCCATAAATGTTTTTGTATATAATTTGCTAAATAAGTAGCTAAGGCTCCAGTAAGAACTACTGATAATACCAAGCCAAAAATCATAAAACCAAAATTACCTTTGGCTGCACCCACAACCCCAATAACGTTATCAAAACTAATCGTAATATCTGCAAATAAAACTTTGTAAATACTTTTGATAAATGAAGGTTCCATAGATTTCTTTTTAGGAGACTTAATTTTTTGAATTTCAAATAAATCTTTTCTTAAGTCATTAACAATCCAAATTAAAAGTAATCCACCAAGAATTTTAATGAAGTAAAACTTAAATAAATATGTCGCAAATATTGCAAATATAACTTTGAAAACTAACGCACCAACTACTCCCCAAAATATTATCTTTTTTCTATTTTTTGGAACGAAGTTAGCTGCAATCAATCCTATTATTATTGCATTATCTGCAGCTAGAATAATATCTATAAATATAATTTGCAGTAAAATGAGTGATTGTTCTATCAAGATGCTATTATAATAGTAATTATTTATTATATTTCAATAAAACATCAAAAATTTTTATTGATTTAAGTTTTAATACATAATGAGATATGTTTTTTAAAAATATGGAGGATTTATGAAACTTTTCAAAATTTTGCTCTCTGTTTTATTTTCTGTTCTTTTAACTGCTAATACTTTTGCTGCAGAAAAATGGGATATGGCACTAGCATATGGTGCAAGCAACTTCCATTCTGCTAATGCAGCTGAATTTGCTAAAAATGTTTCAGAAAAAAGTGGGGGAAAATTAACAATAGTAACACACCCAGGTGGATCTCTATTTAAAGGTGGAGAGATATTTAGAGCAGTTAGAACTGGACAAGCTCAAATTGGTGAGAGATTTATGTCGGCTCTAGGTAAAGAGGATCCGTTATTAGAGATTGATTCACAACCATTTCTTGCGACATCTTATGATGATGCTATGAAACTGTATCAAGCATCTAAGCCAGCAATAATTAAAGGTTTAGATCAAAAAGGTCTTGTATTTTTATACGCTGTACCTTGGCCTGCGCAAGGTCTTTATAGTAAAAAAGAAATTAATAGTGTTGCTGATTTAAAAGGTTTAAAGTTTAGAGCGTATAATTCTGCAACTATTAGAATGGCCGAGTTGACAGGTATGGCTCCTACAAAAATCGAAGCAGCTGAAATAAGTCAAGCATTCTCAACGGGTGCTGTTGAAAGCATGATTACTTCACCAACTACTGGCAAGAACAGTAAAATTTGGGAAAATGGAGTAAAGTATTTTTATGATATTGCAGCTTGGTTTCCAAAAAATATGATTGTAGCTCACAGAGGTTCTTGGAATAAGTTAGATAAAGCTACTCAAAAAATGATAATGGAAGAGGCGGCAGTTGCTGAAAAAAAAGGATGGGCACTTTCAAAAAAAGGAAATGTTGCTGATAAAAAAGCTCTAGCTGATGCTGGAATGAAAGTAGGCAAAGTAAATGCAGCCCTTGAAAGTCATTTCAAAAAAGTTGGTGCTACAATGGCAGAAGAATGGAAGAAAAAAGCTGGCGATAGAGGTGCTAGTGTTCTTGCTGCTTATAATTAAATCATTATAATTAAAAAGGCCGTATTAAACGGCCTTTTTATATGTTTACTAAAGTCAATAAATTTTTAAATAATCTTTATAGTTGCTCAGGCTATATAGCTGCATTCTTTCTTATTATGGTTGCAGTTTTTATTTTAATTGGAATTTCATCTAGAATATTTGGTTTTTATATTAGAGGTCTAGCTGAATACTCTGGATATTGTATGGCTGCCTCGTCTTTTTTTGCTTTATCTTATACTTTCGTAGAAGGCGGTCACATTAGAATTACTTTATTTTTAGAAAAAGCTACTGGAATTAAAAAGAGATTTTTAGAATTATGGAGTTTGATAATTGCAACTATATTTTCTGGTTATCTAGCTTTTTATTTTTTAAAAATGCTAAAAATATCTTATGAATTTCAAGAAAGAAGCGAAGGAGCTGATGAAATTTTAATTTGGATACCACAATCAAGTGTTGCCTTAGGATCTCTAATATTCTTCATTTGTGTATCCCATCAACTAGTTTTGAAAATACAAACAACAAAAAATGACTGAAATTTTACTTACTATATTTTTCATTAGTGTTCTCTTGATATTTTTAGGATCAGGAATTTGGGTTGCTATCAGTATGGTTGGAGTTTCATCTATAGGAATGATGCTGTTCACAACAAGGCCAGTTGGTGATGCTATGGCAACAACAATTTGGGGAGCTTCATCTTCATGGACTTTAACTGCACTTCCATTATTTGTTTGGATGGGCGAAATTTTATTTCGGACTAAGTTATCTGAAAATTTATTTGAAGGATTATCTCCATGGATGCAGAAACTACCTGGTGGCTTAGTACATGTTAATGTTGTTGGATGTGCTTTATTTGCAGCTATTTCTGGATCTTCTGCAGCAACTGTAGCTACAGTAGGAAAAATGTCTATTCCAGAACTAAGAAAAAGAAAATATCCAGAAAGTATCTTACTTGGAAGTTTAGCTGGTTCAGGAACACTCGGTCTTCTAATTCCACCTTCAATTATTTTAATTATTTATGGTGTGACTGTCCAAGAGTCGATAGCAAAACTATTTATTGCAGGAATTATACCAGGAATAATGATTGCGTTGATCTTTATGACATATGTAATGATTTGGTCATTAATAAATAAAAAATCCATGCCTACTTTTAAACAAGATTTTTCACTTATGGAAAAGGTAAAGAAATCGGGAAAACTCATACCTGTAATACTGTTAATAGTTTCAGTTATTGGATCAATTTATTCTGGTATTGCAACCGCAACTGAAGCAGCTTCATTGGGTGTAGTTGGTGCATTAATTTTATCATACTTTCAAAAGAGTTTGTCTTTAGAAACCTTTAAAGAGTCACTCTTGGGTGCTACTAAAACTTCTTGCATGATAGCTTTTATATTAGCTGGAGCCACTTTTTTATCTTTGGCAATGGGATTTACGGGATTGCCAAGAAATCTTGCTCTATGGATTGAAGGAATGGAGCTTTCTCCATATGTTTTAATTTTTGTTTTAATGATTTTTTATATAATTCTTGGAATGTTTCTTGATGGTATTTCTGCTGTAGTTTTAACAATGGCTATAATTGAACCAATGATTAGACAAGCAGGTTTTGATATGATTTGGTTTGGTATATTTCTAGTTATTGTTGTCGAAATGGCTCAGATCACACCACCGGTTGGCTTTAACCTTTTTGTTCTTCAGGGTATGGCTAATAAAGATATGGGGTATATAGCAAGAAGTGCGTTTCCACTCTTCTTGCTAATGATTTTTGCTGTTATCTTAGTTGTGATATTTCCTGAAATCGCTCTTTGGATGCCTGAGCAAATGATAAAAAATATAAACTAGTATTTTGATTTTTTAGAACCGTCTATTACACCCTTTAGTTGATTGTATTCATCACAATTACATCCCTTTAGAACGCTCAATCTTTCTTTTGCTAAATTCATCCTATTCGTTGCAACATATAATTCACCAAGGTATTCGTTAATTCCTATATGGTTTGGTTCAATTGCTAGACCTTGAAGATAGTATTTTTCACCATTTTCAAAATCACCAATTTTTCTCGTCGCAAACCCAAGATAGTTTAAAGTATCTGCTTTATTTGGTTTCATCTTATTTGACTTTACCAAAAATTTAATTGCTCTTTCGTATCTTTTAATTGCTTTCTCGGTTTTACCTTTTTTTTCTAATTTTTTTGCCATTTTTATTTGTTGCACAGCTTTATCATATAAAGTTTCCTTTGAACCCGAGTCACTTGAACCAGCAGCTAAAGATGTTCCTGTAAAAAAACTTAGAAGTAAAATTGAAAAAAGTATTTTTTTCATAATCATTTAAATTTTCCTAAATTAGTTAGTGTTTTAAGTTCTAAGCCATTATCTATTAAATTATTTTTTATAGATAACGCAGTTGCCAAAGAACTTGCATTGTCTCCATGTATGCATACCGAGTCTATTTCACAAGGTATTTGCTTTCCACTGTGACAATTAATGGCCTGGTTCTTAATCATGCTCAAAACGTGACTTTTTGCCTTTTCTGGATCTGTTATAAGTGCATGAGGCTCTTTTCTTGATACCAAGTTTCCATTATCTTCATAATTCCTATCAGCAAAAATTTCACAAGCTATTCTCATATCAAATTTCTTTGCCGCCTCTTCCATCTTTGAACCTGTGGGTACTAAATAGATTAAGTCTTTATTGAAATTGCAGATTGATTTTGCAATTATAGTTGCAAGCTCAATATTCTCGCAAGCCATATTATTTAATGCACCGTGTGGTTTAATGTGTGTAACAATCTCACCATATTTTTCAGCTATATTTTGTAAAATTTCATACTGATCAATTAGTAATTTATTTATTTCATCTGATGATAAATTTAATCTCTTTCGTCCAAAGTTTTCAGGATCATTAAACGATGGATGTGCTCCTATGCTAACACCATTTTTTTTACAAATTTTAACAACTTGGTTCATGCTGTCTTCATCACCAGCATGATAACCACAAGCAACGTTAGCTGAATTAACAATTTCTAGTAATTTTGGATCATTTTCATTTGAATGATGCTTTGATTTTTCACCTAAATCGCAATTGATATTAATTTCCATACTTATAAATCATAAGTATAACATGGTATGATAAAAAATATATTAAATCTTGGTGACGCAGCTTTATATTGTGATTTTGGAAGTGATGTGAATCAAGAAATTAATTCAAATGTTATCAAATATTTCTATCATATAAAAAAATTAAATTTAAAAGGTATTATAAACTTAACTCCTTCGTATAATAAATTAATAATTTCATATGATTTAAATATACATTCTTTTTTATCTTTAAAAAATAAAATAGAGAATTTAGAGATTGAAGATAACAACAAAACAAAAAAAAACCTAATCAAAATTCCGGTATGTTGTGATAATAACTTTGCATTAGATATTGAAAGAATTGAAAATAAATTAAAATTAAAATCAGAAATAATCCTAGAAAAATTTTTTAGTAAAAATTACTTTTGTTATATGACAGGATTTGTGGCTGGCATGCCTTTTCTTGGGGATCTTAACCAAGAAATGAGATTAAAAAGATTAGAAACACCAAGAGTTAAAGTTCCAAAAGGTTCAGTTGGAATAACAGAACAATTTTGCAATATATACTCTTTCGAAACACCTGGGGGATGGAATATTTTAGGAAATACACCTCAAAATATTTTTGACTCATCTAATCAGTCAAACCCCAATCTTGTTAATCCAGGTGATACAATAAAATTTTATAGAATAACTATAGATCAATATAATGAAATCAAAAGATAGAAACTACTTTAAAGTTTTAAGAGCTGGTATTAACACCACATATCAAGACTTAGGAAGAAATAATTTACACCATATTGGTATTCCTTTTAGTGGAGCTATGGATAAAAGAAATTTTCAATTATTAAACTCGATTTTACAAAATGATGATAATTCACCCGTAATTGAATTTGCTTATCAAGGTCCACATCTGAAGTATTTTGGAAAAAATATTTTTTTTTGTATTTCTGGAAATGTATCATTTAAAATTATAACAAAAGATGGTGCCATTAATGGTAATTGCTACCAAAGTTATTTGTTAAAAAATGGAGATGAAGTTGACATACATTCAACTAACAAATCTGTTTATGGATATTTTTCCATAAATGGTACTTTTGGTGTTGATTATTATTGGGGAAGTTGTTCAATAAATACACAAGCTCAAATTGGACCAAATAACGGAAATAAATTTTCTAAAGATTTAGAAATTGAAATAATAGATATAAATAATTCTTTTAACAAAAGAAAACTTGATCATTTAGGTGGCACTATTGAAAATATAAGGGTTATCAAAGGTACAAATTACGATTATTTTTCTAAGTCTTCACAAAATGAGTTCTTTAAAGAAAGTTTTAAAATCACAAAACTTTCAGATAGGATGGGTATGAGATTACAAGGTCCAAAAATTGAAAATATCGTTGATCCTAATATAAAATCTGAAGGTTTAGTAAAAGGTGTAATACAAATCACATCTGCTGGGGATCCAATAATTATGCTATCAGATCATGGGACTATTGGCGGTTATCCGAAGATTGCAACTGTTATATCTGCTGACTATGATCGACTTGTACAATTAACACCAGGATCTAACATTAAATTTAAAGATGTGAGCTTAGAAGATGCTGAAACATTATATAAGCTTTATCAGATGGAGACTAACAATCTCATTTCCCAAATTAAATGAACCTTATTACAAAATTACCAGGACCACTCTTGATTTTTTTTGGTGCTTTTAGTCTAAGTTTTGGAGGGCTGATAGTTAAATCTTTCGAAGGTTCTACATTATGGCAAATTCTTTTTTGGAGATCAGTTTTTTTTATAATTGTAGTTCTGATTTTTCTAATTATTAGTTATAAACAGAATTTTATATCAGCATTTTATAGATCTGGAATTCCTGGTCTTGTTGGAGGCATTATACTTGCCTGTGGCTTTTGCGGTTATGTTTTTGCTATGTATAATACCACTGTAGCAAATACTAATTTTATAATTCAAACTCAAACATTATTTTTAGCAATCTTTGGATACATCTTTTTAAAAGAAAAAATAAACCTAATAACATTAACTTCTATAGTTTTAGCAATTTCAGGAATAATTTTGATGGTTGGAAGTTCATTAACAGTTGGACAAATGAGTGGAAATATTGCGGCTTTTATTATGCCAATATCATTTGCAACATTAATTTTAATAGTCAGAAAATTTCCAAGTGTAGATATGGTTCCATTACAATTTATAGCAGGTGTTATTGCTTTGATTATCGGATATTTTATGTCTAAAACGATAGTTGTATCTTTAAATGATATTTTTTTAGGATTTTTAGCTGGTTTTTTTCAACTTGGTTTTGGTTTTATTTTTATTACAATCGGTGCAAGAACTACACCTTCAGCCTTAGTTGGAATCATAATGTTATCAGAAGCAGTTTTGGGACCTTTTTGGGCGTGGATGTTTATAAATGAAAATTCTCCAAACAGTGTTGTGATAGGTGGGATGATTATAATCTTTGCTGTTTTAATACAATTTATGAATATCTTAAAAAGAAAAATTTAGTATGGTAAACAAATGAAAAAAAAAATGTTATTATTAATTAATTCTAGTAAGAAATTAATTTTCCTAATAATTATATTCTCTTTTTGTTTCCAAAATATTTCTGTGGCAACATTTAAATATAAAATTGGTCAAAAAATTGAAGGAGATTTTAATATTAGTGATAGAACCGTTATACCTTTACCAGAAGGGGAGTGGAGAGTTATTTACAGATATGGAGAAAATATATTTAGAGGTATTCATGGTTACTTGATTACCCTGGTGCAGATATCAGATAATAATATTACTAAACTCTTAGAAATTGAAAAAATAGATAGTCTATCAACTATAAAAGGTTACTTGACGCCACTATTTGTGGAGGAAATTTTTAAACCAAAAAGACATGGATGTGTTGATAGAAAATATTATACGTTATTAAAATATTATAAATCTTCAGGAATTACACATAATTGTGTTTCTATAAAACATATAGATACAAATTTTGAATTATTTGAAAATGAAGATCCAAATGTTAACATGGGTTATTTGATTAATTGGGCTGAAAAAAATAATCAAAATTACTCAGATTCATATTTAGCTTATGATTTATCGGTTTATATTCCAAGAATTGCTGATAGATATCTTTCAATTTCTTTATTTGAGTCGCCTCAAAGTTTTTCAAATTATAATCCAATATATAGTTCCGAAGCTCAAAGTGAATTTCATCCACAGAATATTGATAAATTTCCACAAGCTAAAAAGGTCATGGAGGAATGGATTAATTATATAGCGCAGTACCACGAATCTGTTGAGATTGGATTAAAAATTAAAGAAAAATATAAGTTGAATTTTGAAAAAAGTGTATATTCTAAATCTCAAAAAAATAATAATAATCTTGAACTTGTTGAAATGTTGGAAAAATTAAATAATCTTTATAAATCAAACGTTTTAACTAAAGATGAGTTTATTAAAGCAAAAGAAAAGTTGCTAAATCAAAATAATTAAAATATAAGATTTGTACGGGAGAATGGATTGAAATAAATCCTGCCGAAGGAGCAACCACCCCGGAAACTCTCAGGCAAACGGACCGTACATATTAACTCTGGAAAGAGAATTATTCTCGCCGAAGGAGCAAATCTCTCAGGCAAAAAGACAGAGGGGGCATAAAGAGTTAATATGAATATAAAAAAAACATCGTTAAATAATCTCCACATCAAGTATGGCGCAAAGCTTGTTGAGTTCGCCGGATATCAAATGCCCATTCAATATAAAGATGGAATTATACAAGAGCATAAATTCACACGCTCACACTCTGGAATTTTTGATGTTTCTCATATGGGTCAATTGTTTATTTCAGGTGGAGATAACCTGACAAATGATCTTGAGAAGATTTTTCCTGCAGATCTAAAGAAATTGAAAACTAATCAAAGCAAGTATTCATTTTTAATGAATAATAAAGGAGGTATTCAGGACGATCTTATAATTACTAAAATATCTGATGGATTTTTAATTATCTTAAATGCAGCATGTAAGTATAATGATTATGAAGTAATAAAAGCTAAACTTGATAATCAATATAAATTAAATCTTGATGAGTCATTGTCATTAATTGCATTACAGGGCCCTGAAGCAAAAAATGTTTTAAATAAAGTAATACCTGGTTGTGACAATCTAAAATTTATGAATGGAAACAATTATGTCTATAACAACGAAAAAGTATACATAACTAGATCAGGATATACTGGTGAGGATGGATTTGAAATATCTATAAAACATAGTGATGCTGAAACTTTAGTAGAAAGTCTGATAGAAAATGGATCTAAATTGATTGGTTTAGGAGCAAGAGATACATTAAGAATGGAAGCTGGACTGTGTTTGTATGGAAATGATTTAGACAACGAAACAAGCCCTATCGAGGCTAATTTAAAATGGGCAATACCTAAGAGCAGAATTGAGACTGAATTTGTTGGATCAGAAGTTTTAAAAAATCAATTTCAAAGTGGAGTAAAAAAATTAAGAGTTGGCATAAAACCAGATAGCAGAGTAATTGCCAGAGGAAATACCAAAATTTATAATGATAAAAACCAAGAAATTGGGAAGGTAACAAGTGGTACATTTGGACCAAGTGTAGAACATCCTATAGCAATAGGATATGTCGATAATAGTTATTCAACAGTAAATACAAAAATATTTCTTGAAGTTAGAGGAAAAAAAATTCCAGCAAATATTTGTAACTTACCGTTTTATAAAAAAAATTACGTAAAAGGGGAAATTAATGTCTGAAGTTAAATATTCAAAAGAACATGAGTGGATTAAACTAGATGGAGAAGAGGCTACAATTGGAATCACCAAGCATGCAACAGAAATGCTTGGGGATATAGTATTTGCTGAACTACCAGAGAAAGGTTCAAATGTTGATAAAGATGGAACTGCTGGAGTGGTTGAGTCGACGAAAGCTGCTAGTGATGTTTACACTCCTGTTAGTGGAGAAGTTATAGATACAAATCAAATGATAGTTGATGATCCATCAAAAATAAATGAAGACCCAGAGGAGTCTGCATGGTTTTTTAAACTTAAAATAAAAGACAAATCTGAAATGGATAGTCTTATGAGTAAAGAAGAATATGAAAAATTTGCAAAGGAGACATCAGCATAATGTTACCAAATTCAGAGAAAGATTTTATAAAAAGACACATTGGACCTTCTAAAGAAGACCAATCAAAAATGTTAAAAGAATTAAATTATCAATCAATAGATGATTTAATGAATAACACCGTTCCAGAAAAAATAATGTTTAAAGGTGAGCTTAATATCGGAGAGTCTAATTCAGAATATGAGGCATTAAGAAAATTAAGAGCAATTTCAAAAAAAAATCATGTTTACTCAAATTTTATTGGAATGGGTTATTATGGAACTTATACACCATATGTAATTTTAAGAAATATTTTAGAAAATCCAGGTTGGTATACATCATATACACCTTATCAGCCCGAAGTAGCTCAAGGAAGACTTGAGATGTTATTAAACTTTCAACAAATGATTGTTGATTTTACTGGAATGGATATCGCTAATGCCTCTTTATTGGATGAAGGTACAGCAGCAGCAGAAGCCATGGGTCTTAGTCACAGATTAAATAAAAAAGATAGTAATTTAGTTTTTGTATCTGAGGATTGCCATCCTCAAACAATAAATGTAATTCAAACTAGAGCTGAACCAATGGGTTTAAAAGTTTTAGTTGGAAAAGAAGATGAAGTTTTAGACCAATTAAAAGAAGATCTAGTTTGTGGAATTTTACAATATCCAGGAACTTTAGGAGATATTAAAGACCCAAGTGAAGCAATTAGCAAAATTCATAAAAAAAACGGTAAGGCTGTATTAGCTTGTGATTTATTAGCTTTAGCAAAATTAAAAACACCAAGAGAACTTGGTGCCGATATAGCAGTTGGAAGCTCTCAGCGATTTGGAATTCCTATGGGGTATGGAGGACCACATGCAGCATTTTTTGCAACTAAAGACGAGTATAAGAGATCGATGCCTGGTAGAATTGTTGGTGTGTCAGTTGATAGACATGGTAACAAAGCATACAGATTATCTTTACAAACTAGAGAGCAACACATCAGAAGAGATAAGGCGACAAGTAATATTTGTACTGCACAAGCTTTATTAGCAATTGTTTCAGCAGCATATGCTATTTATCATGGTCCAGATGGAATTAAAAATATTTCTGAAAGAGTTTCTCAATTAGCAAAAAGTTTTGCTGATAAAATAAAACAGTCAGGTTATGAAATTTATTCTGACTATTTTTTTGATACTGTTACAATTATTACCAAAGAAAAGACTGATCAAATTTATAAAAATGCTCTAAATCAGAAAGTTAATATACGAAAAGTAAATTCTGAAATTCTTGCTGTCTCTTTCGATGAAAGAAAAAACGTTTATAGAGTAAATCAATTATTAAAAATTTTTAATGCTGCAGAATCAATAAAAAAAGAGGATCCTTCAATTAAATTACCTAATTTACCAAAAAATTTATTAAGAACTTCAAAATATTTAGAGCATCCAATTTTTAACTTATATCATTCAGAAACTGAAATGCTTAGATATCTTAAAAAGCTAGAGGATAAGGATATAGCATTGAATAGAACTATGATAGCACTTGGTTCGTGCACAATGAAGTTAAATGCTGCTGCTGAAATGATCCCGATTTCTTGGAAAGAATTTGCAGAACCTCATCCTTTTGTTCCAGTTGAACAAATGGAAGGTTTTAGAGATTTGTTTACTGATTTAAAAAATTGGTTGAGATCTATAACAGGTTTTTCCGGTGTTTCTCTACAACCTAATGCAGGCGCTCAAGGAGAATATGCAGGTCTAATGGTTATAAGAAAATACCACTTAGATAGAGATGAAGCTCATCGTAATATATGTTTAATCCCAAGTTCGGCACATGGTACAAATCCAGCAAGCGCACAAATGGTTGGAATGAAAGTCGTTGTTGTTAATTGTGATAAAGAGGGAAATGTAGATTTCGATGATTTAAAGAAAAAAGTAGAGCAACATTCAGAAAATCTTGCAGCATTAATGGTAACTTACCCATCTACCCATGGAGTATTTGAGGAAAAAATAACTGATATTTGTGAGTTAGTTCATAAACATGGTGGACAGGTCTATATGGATGGAGCAAATTTAAATGCCCTTGTTGGAGTTGCAAAGCCTGGAAATTTTGGTCCAGATGTTTGTCATATTAATCTGCATAAAACATTTTGTATTCCTCACGGTGGTGGTGGACCTGGAATGGGACCTATAGCTTGTAAAAAACATTTACAAGTTTATCTGCCTAATCATCCAGTAATAAAAGATTGCGGACCAACAAGCGGAATTGGAGCAGTATCAGCAGCTCCTTGGGGTAGCTCAAGTATTCTATCAATCTCTTGGATGTATATTAAAATGATGGGATCAACAGGATTAAAACTTGCTACTCAAGTTGCAATTTTAAACGCAAATTATATTGCTCACAGACTAAAAGATCACTTTCCGATTTTGTACAAAGGTGCAAATGGTAATGTTGCACATGAGTGCATAATTGATATTAGAAATATTAAATCTGAAACAGGGGTAACTGAAGAAGATATTGCTAAAAGAATGATAGATTTTGGATTTCACGCACCAACTATGTCATGGCCTGTAGCTGGCACTATGATGATAGAGCCAACTGAAAGCGAAGGGTTATCAGAAATAGACAGATTTTGTGACACTTTAATTAAGATTAAACAAGAAATTGAAAAAATTAAATCAGGTGAATTTGATAAAATTGATAATCCAATTAAAAACGCTCCTCACACTGATAGTGAATTATCATCAGATGTATGGGAACATAAATATTCAAGACAAGAAGCAGCATATCCTGCAAGTTTTCTAAAACAAAATAAATTTTGGCCTCCAGTTGCCCGGGTAGACAATGTTTATGGAGATAAAAATATATTCTGTACATGTCCTAGCATGGATGAGTTTAAAGAAGACGCAGCATAGCCTTAATGCGAATTGCAGTAATTGGATCAGGAATCTCTGGTTTATCAGCAGCACAAAAGCTTTCCAAAAAACACCATGTTGATTTATTTGAAAGTGAAGATCATTTTGGTGGTCATTCATATACCTTAGATACTTTAATTAATGGTAAAAAAGTTCCTGTAGATATTGGCTTTATTGTTTTTAATCATCAAACTTATCCAAATCTAATAAATTTTTTTAACGAATTAAAAATTGAAATTGAAAAAAGCGATATGTCATTTTCTGTTTCTGTAAAAGATACAAATTATGAATATTGTGGCAGAGGTTTAAACGGAATATTTGCAAACAAAGCTAATCTTTTTAATTTAAAATTTCTAAAAATGTTTTTTGATATTATAAATTTCTACAAAAAATGTGATCAAATTAAAAGTTTAAATGAAGAGATTACTCTTGGTGAATTTCTTGAAAAAAATAAATGGTCAAAAAACTTTATTAATTTTCATCTAATCCCAATGGTTTCTGCTATCTGGTCTATGCCACCAGTAGAAGCAAATCAAATGCCAATTAAATTCTTCTTAAAATTTTTTCAAAATCATGGACTTTTTAAATTAAAAAATAGACCACAATGGTACACAGTCACCAACAGAAGTAGAACTTATGTAGAGAAAGTATTAACTCAAATAAGTGGAGAATACTTTAAAAATTACAAAATTAGTTCGATAAAAAGAAATAAAATTGGTGTTCAAGTATATTATGGTGCTAGCAACGAATTTTTTGACTATGATAAAGTTGTTATCGCTACTCATGCAGATGATGCATTGAAAATTTTGAGTGAGCCGACTGAGGATGAAAAAAAAATACTTTCAAATTTTAAATATAAATCCAATCTAGCAGTAATACATACTGACGATGTATGTATGCCAAACAATAAAAAAGTTTGGTCTTCATGGAATTCCTCAGTTGATAAATCAGATATTAGTAAGACATCATTAACTTATTGGTTAAACTTATTACAAAATCTGAAGACAGAAAAAAATATTTTCTTAACCTTAAATCCTTTTTTTGAAATAGATCAAAAAAAAATCCTACAAAAAGTTACTTTTACCCACCCTTATTTTGATCAAGATGCTTTGAATAATCAAAAATTATTAAAAGAAATACAAAATAAAAGAAATGTATTGTTTTGTGGAAGTTATTTTGGTTACGGTTTTCATGAAGATGGAATAAAATCATCCATTAATATGATTGAAAACCTAAATGATTAAAAATTCCAATATTTACGAAGGTAAAGTAATTCATAAAAGATTTAAGCCAAAATATCACTTTTTTAAATACAACGTTTTCTCACTCTTTTTAGATCTTGATGAAATTAATTTGATACAAAAAAAAATTAAAATTTTTTCTAACAATAGTTTTAATATTTTAAGTTTTTATGACAAAGATCACGGACCTAGAGATGGTAGTGATTTAAAAGCCTGGGTAATAGAAAATTTAAAATCAAACAGCATTCAATTTAAAAACATAAAGGTAAAATTGCTTTGTTATCCTAGAATATTTGGTTACGTATTTAATCCATTAAGTATTTTTTTCGTTTATGATAATCATTCAAAAATTATAGCTATATTGTATGAAGTTAAAAATACATTTGGTGAGCAACATACTTATATATTTAAAGTCAACGACGAAAAAATAATTACAAATAGCTGTGAGAAGAAGTTTTTCGTTTCACCATTTATTGAAATGAAAAGCAAATACAATTTTAGAATCCTCAAACCTGAAAAAATGTTATCCGTAATAATTGATCAAAGTGATAAGGAGGGAAAATTGTTATATGCTTCACAAGATGGGGTTGCAAAAGAAATTAACAATAAAAATATGCTTATATCTTATATTTCTCACCCTTTAATGACCTTTAAAGTCATTGCCGCAATTCATTTTGAAGCATTAAAATTATGGTTAAAGGGAGTTAAGTTAGTTAAAAAAAACATAAAAATAAAAAATAATATTACGTTTGAAAAAAAATGAATTTTAATCTTTTGTCAGATAAAATCGTATTTAATTCTCTAAAACTAATAAAGCATGGATTTCTTGAAATTCAAAATCATGACAGCAAAATATATAAGTTTGGTAATGAGAGTGAACAATTAAGAGCAAAGATTAAAATTAACAAACCTGGTTTAACACTTCAAATAATAAAATCGGGAAGTGTAGGACTTGCAGAAGCGTACATGCGAAATGAATTTGAAACAGATAATCTAACTAATCTAATAGAAATAACAGCTAAAAATATAAAAATTGTCT
>CABYRT010000015.1 GCA_902521355.1 uncultured Pelagibacteraceae bacterium | reverse complement strand
CTCCGGCATTATTTGATTTAAATTTTGTTTTCTTTCCTGTTTGGGACATTTCATCAGAATTTTGTTCACCAGAAAGTTGAGCAGAGTTCATTCCTGATCCTATATTTACCCCTTTTACAGCGTTAATACTCATCATAGCTGATGCTAAATCCATATCTAATTTAGAATAAATTGGAGCCCCTAATCCGACAGGCACACCTCTTGCTCTTACTTCAATAATAGCCCCACAAGATGATCCAGCTTTTCTTATCCCAAGTAAATATTTTTCCCATAATTTTAAAACTGTTTTATCAGGACAAAATAAGGGGTTTTTTGCAATGAATTTGTCATTCCATTTTTCTGTGTCACATCCTAGTATTCCTAATTGTGTTACTGCTCCAATTACACTGTATTTTTTCCCAATAATATTTTGCAAAACTTGTTTTGCTATTGCTCCTGCTGCTACTCTTGATGCGGTCTCTCTTGCTGACTGTCTGCCGCCACCTCTATAATCTCTAATTCCATATTTTTTAAAATATGTGTAATCAGCATGACCAGGTCTAAATTTATCTTTAATATTTTTATAATCCTTAGAACGCATATCTTTGTTGAAGATAATCATTGAGATAGGCGTACCAGTTGTTTTGCCCTCAAATGTTCCTGATAAAATTTCCACTTTATCATCCTCTTTTCTTTGAGTTGTGAATTTAGACTGACCAGGCTTTCTTTTATTTAATTCTAACTGGATGTCTTTCATATTAAGCTTAATATTCGGAGGACAACCATCAACAATACATCCTATGGCTGGACCATGAGATTCACCCCATGTAGTAAATCGAAAAAATTTTCCAAATGTATTAAAAGACATTATAATAATATTATATAAATTATTTTGGTTAAATTATGAACGAAAAAAATTCTTTAGGGTTAGATAAATGCTTTCTAGATCTCGATAATCCAATATTATTATTCACTGAATGGTACAACGAGGCAAAGAAAACAGAAATAAATGATCCAAATGCATTAGCTCTAGGCACTATTGATGAAAAAGGTTACCCGAATGTAAGAATGGTATTACTCAAAGACTATGGAGAAGATGGATTTGTTTTTTACACCAATTTTAATAGCAATAAAGGAATTGCTATAAAGCAGAATCCAAATATTTCAATGTGCTTTCACTGGAAAAGTTTGCTCAGACAAATCCGTATAGTTGGTACTGCTGAAAAAGTTTCAGATGATGAGGCAGACAATTATTATAATTCCAGAAGTTATGGAAGTAGAATTGGTGCTTGGGCCTCAAATCAAAGCTCAATTTTAAAAGATAGAGAAGAACTTAACCAATCAATAAAAAAATTTAAAGATCTATATAAAGATGAAAATAATGTTCCAAGACCTGATCATTGGTCAGGCTGGAGGTTAAAACACCATGAAATTGAATTTTGGTTAGATGGTGAAAATAGAATTCACGAAAGATTAAAATATATTAAAGAAGATAATACTTGGAAAAAAATTCTCTTATCACCTTAAAATTTTCTATTAATACTAAAAGCAGTTAAATTTTTAAGTATAGTTTTTTCTTCACAATCTTGAAATATACTTAATGAATTTGATGCTAAACCTATATAGTGTTCCGCTTTTTTGTAACATTCATTAATTATATTATATTTTTTTACTAATTTAAGCACATTGTCAAATTGTTCTTTAGATCTGATATTTTGTTCAAATATTTTTTTTAAAACTAATTTTTCATCTGAAGATAATTTTTGATTTAATAGAATAATTGGGAGAGTTACCTTGCCCTCAAAGAAATCTTTCCCTATCTCTTTACCAAACATTTTTAATTCTGAGTTATAGTCTAGTGTGTCATCTGCAATCTGAAATGTTAATCCAAGGTTTTTTCCATAGAATTCTAGTGCATCTTTAAATTTATTGTCTTTATTAGTAATTATCGGCCCAACTTTTGAAGATGCTGAAAATAAAGCTGCAGTTTTAGAAGAAATTATATTTAAATATGTTTCTTCTAACATTTCAGAGTCACCTTTATGTTGTAATTGCAAAACTTCTCCTTGAGCAATAGTTGATGATGTAGAAGATAAAAGTTTTAATACTTCAATACTTCCATCCTCAACCATCATTTCAAAACATCTACTTAATAAATAGTCCCCAACAAGAATTGATGACTGATTTCCCCAAATTTTATTTGTAGTTTTTTTGCCTCTTCTTAAATCTGCGCTGTCAATTACATCATCATGCATAAGAGTTGCTGCGTGTATAAGTTCAACACATGCACCTAGGTTCACATCTCTACTACCTTTTGTATATCCACACAATTTAGCACACTCCAAAGCAAGCAATGCTCTTAATCTTTTACCTCCACTAGTCATGTGGTAAGCTGTCATTTCTTTAACAAGCTCAACTTTACTATCTAATTTATAGGAAATTTTGTCTTCGACTAAACTTAGTTTTTCATCAACAGAATTTACTAAATCTGTATATGCATTAGTTATTTGCTTTTTTAATTGAACTACTGAACCCATAAATTCAAAATATTACATTAAGTTTTTTAATATACTTATCAATTGACGCACCTATTTCTTCAACTATAAGTAGCTTTATAATTAACTAAAATTTTTATAATCATTTATATGTTTTCATTTTTTAAAAAAAAAAAAATTGTTAGTCATTTAAGACTTACCGGCGTCATTGGAAATGTTGGAAAGTTTAAACAAGGAATTGAATATTCCTCTCAAGAAGAAATGATAAAAAAAGCTTTTTCAGTAAAAAAAGCAGAGGCTGTTGCAATTTCAATTAATTCACCAGGTGGCTCACCTGTTCAATCACATCTAATATATAAATTTATTAGAGAACAATCCAAGAAAAACAAAAAAAAAGTAATAGTTTTTGCGGAAGATGTTGCTGCATCTGGAGGCTATCTAATTGCATGCGCAGGTGATGAGATTTATGCTAATGCAAGTTCTATAATCGGATCAATAGGAGTGATTTATTCTTCTTTTGGTTTTAAAGATTTAATTCAAAAAATCGGGGTTCAAAGAAGGGTTTATACAGCTGGAAAAAATAAAAGTACTCTAGATCCTTTTTTAGATGAGAAAGAAGAGGACATTCAAAGATTAAAAAATATTCAACTGGAACTTCACCAAGAATTTATTAATGTTGTAGAAGAAAGTAGATCAACAAAATTAAACAAAAACGATGTTGAACTTTTTTCTGGAGAATTTTGGTCTGGCAAAACATCTTTAAAACTTGGTTTGATAGATGGAATAGGGAATGCAGGACAGATACTGAGAGAAAAATTTGGTGAAGATGTTGAAATTAAAAAATTTGAAAAGTCTAAAGGATGGCTTGCCAAAAAGCTTTCATCTTCAGAAGACCATGCGGATAAATTGATAAGTGTTTTAGAGGAAAGATCTATTTGGCAAAAATATGGTTTCTAAAAAAAAAACAAAAAATCTTAAATCATTTATTTCTTTTCAAGATACAATATTAAATCTTCAAAAGTACTGGTCAAAAAAAGGTTGCGTTATTTTACAACCTTATGATTTAGAAGTTGGGGCAGGAACATTTCACCCAGCAACAACTCTGAGATCATTGGGTCCTAAACCATGGAAAACAGCTTACGTTCAACCATCAAGAAGACCAACGGATGGAAGGTATGGAGAAAATCCTAATCGTTTGCAACACTATTATCAATTTCAAGTTTTAATAAAACCTTCACCAAAAGATATTAAAAAAATGTATCTTAATAGCCTTTCATCGGTAGGTATTAAATACGAAGAGCACGATATCAGATTTGTAGAGGATGATTGGGAAAGTCCAACCTTAGGTGCCGCTGGTCTTGGATGGGAAGTATGGTGTGATGGCATGGAAGTTACTCAATTCACTTATTTTCAACAAATGGCAGGGATGGAATGCAATCCAATATCTGTTGAAATTACTTATGGTTTAGAGAGATTATGTATGTTTATTCAAGGTAAAAAAAATGTTTTTGATTTAATCTGGAATGATGAAGGAGTTTTATACAAAGATGTTTTTCATCAAGCTGAAAAAGAATTTTCAGCCTATAATTTTGAATATGCAAACACAGATAAACTTTTTAAGATTTTTGATATGCTCGAAGAAGAAGCAAAATCATTAATTGAAAAGAAAATTTCTCTTCCAGCATATGATCAATGTTTAAAATCAAGTCATGTGTTCAATATTTTAGATGCTAGAGGAGTTATAAGTGTTGCCCAAAGAGCAGAATATATTGCAAGGATCAGAGATCTAACAAGAGAAATTGGAAAAATTTGGGTAGAAAAACAAAATTAAAATGTCTGAATTTTTCCTTGAATTATTTAGTGAAGAAATACCTTCCAGATTACAAATCGATGCTAGAAACGATTTAACACAAATTCTTAAAAAATTTTTTGATGATAATAAAATTATATATAAAGGTAAAATTAATACTTATTCAACTCCAAATAGGCTCATTGTTCATATAAATAAGATACCTAAAGATTTAATAAAAAAAGCAGAGGAAATTAGAGGTCCTAATATAAATGCTCCAGAAAAGGCTTTAGAAGGATTTTTAAAATCCAATAAAATAAGTAAAGAAAAAGTTTTCAAAAAAAGCACTGAAAAAGGCATATTCTACTTCTACAACAAACCATCACAAAAAATAAAAACATACGATTTATTAAAAGAAAATATTGCAAGTTTGCTTTTAAAAATTTCATGGAAAAAATCAATGAAATGGGGCAATCATGATCTATATTGGGGAAGACCGTTAAAGTCAATATTAGCTTTATTTGATAAAAAAATAATTGAATTTAAATTAAACCATTTACAGAGTTCAAATAAAACTTTTACAAATAAAGATCTAGAAGATGAAGTAAAAAGTTTTGTTGATTTTAAATCTTATATAAAATTTTTTAAACAAAAAGGAGTAACAATTGACCAAAATAAAAGGAAAGAATCTATAATTAAAGAAATAAATAAAGCAACTAATCAAAAAAAAATTCATATAGACGTGAATGAAAAACTTATAGACGAAATAATAAATATTGTTGAAAAACCAAAAATTTTAGTATGTGAGTTTAATAAGAAATTTTTAGAAATTCCACAAGAAATACTTATTATAACAATGCAACATCACCAAAAATATTTTCCTACATTTGATAGTAAAAACAAAATAACAAATAATTTTATAGTTGTGGCAGATTGTAAGGACAAAAAAGGATTAGTTAAATTAGGAAATCAAAATGTTGTAAATGCAAGGTTGGCAGATGCAGAATTTTTTTGGAACAGAAATAAGTCTCAAAATTTAGTTAAACAAGTATCTAAATTGAAGCAAATTAATTATTTTAAAGGATTGGGAAGTTATTTTGATAAAATACAAAGAGTAAGAAAACTAAGCGGAATAATATCAGATGAACTTTTGATAAGTAAAGAAAAGATAGAAATTGCCTCCTCAATTTGCAAAGTAGATTTGATGTCAGATTTAGTTGGAGAGTTTCCCGAATTGCAAGGTGTCATGGGTGGATACTTTGCAAGAGAGCAAGGTTTTGACGAAGAAATAAGTTTAGCTGTTTCAGAGCATTACTTACCAAGTGGTATTGATAGTAAAGTTCCAAAAAAACCATACAGCATAGCATTATCGTTAAGTGACAAAATAGACTCCTTAGTTGGATTTTTTGGAATTAATCTCAAACCAACTAGTTCAAAAGATCCTTATGCCTTAAGGAGAATGGTAATAAGTTTATTAAGGTTAATAATTGAAAATCAAAAAAAAATAAAATTAAGAGATCTAATAAATTATTCAATAAATTTATACAAAGATCAAAATTACTCTTTTGACTCAAAATTGATAAATGATGAATTAGGAGATTTCATTTTAGAAAGATTAAAAAATTATTTGAAAGAAAAAAATATTAGGTCGGATATTATTGAGTGCTCCACTAATTCATATGGAATAGATGATTTACTAAAAATTTTTAATAAATCATTAAATTTGAATAAAAATATTAAAAAAGATTTTGGTCTTGATGTTATTGCAATTTATAAAAGATCTGCAAACATCTTAAACAGCGAAAGTAAATCAAAACTAGAAATTGTAGGTTCTGTCGATCCTGGTCTTTTTAAAAATGATTATGAAAAAAATCTTTATAAAAAAATACATACTATAAGAAAGTATTTTTCAAGCATAGGTAGAGACGAGGATTATGATGAAAGTCTTAAAACACTTTCAAGTGCCAAAATAGAGGTTAATGAGTTTTTTGATAATGTCATAGTTAATGATCAAGAAGAAATAATTAAAAAAAACAGACTAGAACTTTTAAAAATGTTGTGTAAAAGCTTCGATAATTATTTTAACTTTTCTAAAATAGAAGCATAAATGCCAAAATTAGTATTTAATTTTAAATCTAAAGACACAAAAAAAATAAAAAACCCAAAAAATATTTTAGGAGGCAAAGGTGCAAATTTATCAGAAATGGGAAGAATGGGTTTGCCTGTCCCACCTGGATTTACGATTTCTACTGAAGTTTGTGATTTATTTTATAAAAATAAAAAGAAATTAAAGCCTAAAATCATAAATGAAATAAACAAAGAATTAAAAAATATTGAAAAAGATTCTGGTAAAAAATTTGGAGATTTAAAAAATCCTTTATTGTTATCTGTAAGATCTGGCGCAAGAGTTTCCATGCCAGGAATGATGGATACTATTTTAAATCTTGGACTAAATGACAAAACTGTGACTGCTTTAGCAAATAAAACATCAAATGTGAGATTTGCAAAAGATAGCTATAGAAGATTTATACAAATGTATGCAAATGTTGTTATGGGTGTTGAAAGTTATAATTTTGAAGAACTAATTGAAAATTATAAACTTACAAAAGGTGTTTTGTTAGATACTGATTTGGATGAAAATGACTGGGATGGGTTGATTAAAGATTTTAAAAATATTGTAAAAGAAAAAACCAAAAAAGACTTTCCTCAAAATATTAATGAACAATTACTAGGTGCAATTAGTGCAGTCTTTTTGTCATGGGAGAGTAATAGAGCAAAGGTTTATAGAAAGTTAAATCATATCCCATCAGATTGGGGAACAGCGGTAAATGTTCAGTCCATGGTTTTTGGTAATATGGGTGATGATTGTGCGACAGGTGTTGTATTTACTCGTAATCCATCCAATGGAATGAACGAAATCTATGGAGAATATTTAATAAATGCTCAAGGAGAAGATGTTGTTGCGGGAACAAGGACGCCCCAACATATAACCAAGAAAGCAAGAAAGGATGCAAAAGAGACACTTCTTTCAATGGAAGAATCTATGCCTAGAGTTTACAAAAATTTAAAAAATATTCTTATAAAATTAGAGAAACATTACAAAGATATGCAGGATGTAGAGTTCACAGTCGAAAATAATAAGTTGTGGATGTTACAAACTAGATCGGGGAAAAGAACTGCAAAATCATCAGTCAAAATTGCTGTCGATATGGAAAGAGAAAAACTCATCACAAAAAAAGAGGCAGTGCTTAGAGTGCAACCAAATTCATTAGATACATTGCTTCATCCAACTTTAGATGAAACAGCGTACTTAGAAGTAATAGCCAAAGGCCTTCCAGCTTCGCCAGGAGCAGCTAGTGGAAAAGTAGTTTTTACTTCTGATGAAGCTGAAAGATTAAATGGAATGATGCAAAATACAATCTTAGTAAGAGTAGAAACATCACCTGAAGATATCAATGGAATGCATGCAGCCAAAGGAATTCTTACTGCAAGAGGAGGAATGACCAGTCACGCTGCAGTAGTTGCAAGAGGAATGGGTAGACCATGTGTATCTGGCTCAAGCGAAATAGAAATAGATTACCAAAATAAAATTTTTAAAACAAAAAATAATGAAATTAAAGAAGGTGATTTAATTACAATTGATGGATCAACTGGTAGAATTATAAAAGGAGAAGTTAAAACTGTTAAACCCGAAATTTCGGGAGATTTTTCTAAACTTATGAGCTGGGCTGATAAATTTAGAAAACTAAAAATTAGAACTAATTCTGAAACACCTCTTGATAGTAAAACTGCTAGAGAATTTGGAGCTGAAGGAATAGGTCTTTGCAGAACAGAACATATGTTTTTTGATGAAGAGAGAATTTTATCTGTAAGAGAAATGATTTTATCAAAATCAAAAGAAGATAGGGCTAGTGCTTTAGCGAAATTACTTCCTTTTCAAAAAAAGGATTTTATTGATATCTTTAAAATTATGAATGGTCTACCTGTTACAGTTAGATTATTAGATCCACCACTTCATGAATTTTTACCAAAAAATCAAAAAGAAATTAGCGATGTAGCAAATGCTTTAACCATCAAAAGTTCTGAATTAGAGGGTAGAATAACAGAACTTCATGAACAAAATCCAATGCTCGGTCATAGAGGTTGTAGATTAGGTATTTCATTCCCAGAAATATATGAGATGCAGTGCACGGCGATTTTTCATGCTTTAGTTGAATGTAAAAAACTCAAGATAAAGTCTATTATTCCGGAGATCATGATACCTTTGGTATCAACTGAGGCAGAAATAAAAATAATGAAAGATTTAGTAATTAGAGTTGCAAAAGAAGTTGAAAACAAAACTAAAACAAAACTAAATTTTTTAGTCGGTACAATGATTGAGCTCCCAAGAGCAGCAATCAAAGCCGATGATATATCTAGACATGCAGAATTCTTTAGTTTTGGAACAAATGACTTAACACAAACAACTTTTGGCATTAGCAGAGATGATAGTGGTAAGTTTTTAAATGATTATATTGATAACAAAATTTTTGATATTGATCCGTTTGTTTCTATAGACGACGGAGTTGGAGATTTGATAGAAATAGCAGCAAAAAAAGGTAAAAAAATTAACAAAAAAATCAAACTCGGTATATGTGGCGAACATGGAGGTGATCCGAAAAGTATCGACTTTTGTGCACGTGCTGGTTTAGATTATGTATCCTGTTCACCTTACAGAGTACCTATTGCAAGACTAGCTGCTGCTCAAGCTCAATTAAAAAAATAAAATTAAAATTTAGATTTCTAATTTTAAGTCTAATGCATTAATTGAATGAGTTAAGGAACCTATGGAAATCCTATCTACACCAGCAGAGGAAACATTTTTAACATTCTTTAAGTTAATTCCTCCTGATGCTTCAGTTTCATAAAATTTCCTAGACATTTTGACTGCTTTTTTTAAATTTTTTGAACTCATATTGTCTAATAATATTCTATCAAATTTCAGACCCAATATTCTCTTTAATTGAGATAAATTATCAACCTCAACTGTAATTTTTTTTCTTCCCTTCTTTTTGATGGCTCTTTGAATTAAATTTTCAAAATTTTTTTCTGAACTTATATGGTTATCTTTTATTAAGTATTCATCACTTAGGTTAAATCTGTGGTTTGTTCCACCACCTAATTTTACAGCATATTTTTGGATCACTCTAAGATTTGGGATAGTTTTTCTTGTGCAGCATATTTTGGTATTTTTTCTAACTTTTTTTACAAACATATTGGTTTTCGTTGCTATTCCAGAAATATGGGAAATAAAGTTTAATGCTACTCTCTCGCCAGTCAAAATATTTTTTAGGTTACCATCAATAGTCGCAATTACTTCCCCTTTTTTAATTCGAGATCCATCTTTTTTTTTATTTTTAAAATTTATTTTTTTATCTATTAATTTAAAGGTCTCTTTAGCAAAATCTATCCCGCCTAAAATTCCATTTTGGTTACATATCATCTTAACTTTTTTTTTAATATTTTTATCAATTAGTTCTGAAGTAATATCACCTGATGGATATAAGTCCTCATTCAAAGCCAATTTACATGATGATTTTATAAAATTTTTACTTAATTGAATTTTAGACACAGATTTTATCTGCCTATTTCTGCCATTCTCTCTACAGATTTCCTTGCTTTTTCTATCGTCTCATTATCCATTATTAATTCATTAGTTTCATTTTCTAAACAGTCTAATATTTTAGGCAAAGTTATTTTTTTCATATGAGGACAAAGATTACATGGTCTAATAAATTCAACATTTGGATTATCAATTTGTACATTATCACTCATTGAGCATTCTGTAACCATCATGACTTTTTCTGGTTGATTATCTCTCACATATTTAATCATTCCACTTGTAGAACCTGCAAAATCAGAAGCTTGTATCACATCAGGTGGACATTCTGGATGAGCTATTATTTTTATACCTGGATTGGCTTTTCTAATATCATTAATTTCTTGATCATTGAATTGTTCATGCACTTCACAAGTTCCCTTCCAAGAAATAATTTCTATATCAGTTTGTGATGCTACATATTTTGCTAAAAAATCATCAGGTAAAAATATAACTTTTTTTACTCCTAATGATTCTACAATTTTTACTGCATTTGCAGATGTGCAGCAAACATCAGTTTCAGCTTTGACATCAGCAGATGTATTTACATACGAGACCACTGGAATACCAGGATATTGTTTTTTTAGATTTCTAACATCATCACCTGTTATAGATGAAGATAATGAGCATCCTGCCTTCATATCCGGTAGTAAAACTTTTTTTTCAGGACTCATTAGTTTTGCAGTTTCAGCCATAAAATGAACACCACACATTACAATTATATCTGCTTTTGTTTTTGCAGCCTCTATTGCTAACGCTAAAGAATCTGCAGAAAAATCTGAAATGCCGTGATAAATTTCTGGTGTTTGATAATTATGAGCAAGAATTACTGCGTTCTTCTCTTTTTTTAATTTATTGATTTTATAAATATATGGTGCATGAGTGGCCCATTCTATTTCTGGAATTTTTTTTGATACTTTGTTATAAATTGATTTTGTTGCTTTTTTTATTTCACTAGTAAATTCCATAAAAAAAACTTATCAACTTGAAATAGAATTGTCATTCATTTAATCTGACGCATAACATGCGGTCATGCTGAAACTGGTAGACAGGCACGGTTGAGGGCCGTGTGGGCCTAGCCCATGAGAGTTCGAGTCTCTCTGACCGCACCAAAATCAAATATTTATTAAGGGGCGTTCTGTTGCCAGGTGCCCCGGACCCCGTAACTTAATTAAAAAATTAATTAAGCTGCAAGTGCGTAACTTTCGTTAGCATTTATAAATTAGCCCTTCACGGCGGAACAATACCGAACGAAAGAATAACTTTTAGTCATCCGTCGATCCTAATTCACCCCCATAAGTTGAAAATGGTGGAGGTGGTGGGTACTGCCCCCACGTCCGTAATGGTTATTACGAAATTCGTTTATCGTCATAGTTGGAAAACCAACATTAATAATATAAAACCAAATTCAACAGATTCAATAAATTATTCATGAAGTTAACTGACGAACAAATAAAAGAAATAAAAGACCAGCAATCTCAGCAAAATTCAACAAAAAGAGTGACAGCCCCAGAACTTGAAAAAATTCTATACGATGCACTTCCAATATTAGACCATGGTTTTATAAGAGTTGTTGACTATATGGGTGATGATACCTCCGTAGTTCAATCAGCTAGAGTTTCTTATGGAAAAGGCACAAAAAAAGTTTCAACAGATTCTGGTTTAATAAAATATTTGATGAGACATTGGCACAGCACTCCTTTTGAAATGTGTGAAATAAAATATCATGTAAAGTTACCTATATTTATAGCAAGACAATGGATTAGACACAGAACAGCAAATGTAAATGAATATTCTGCAAGATACTCGATTTTAGATAAAGAATTTTATCTACCAGAGCCACAACATCTTGCTGCTCAATCACAGAGTAATAGACAAGGTAGAGGTGATATTTTAGATGGAGAGAAAGCAAAAAAAGTTTTGAATTTATTAAAAAGTGATGCTGAACAAACTTATAATAATTATGAAATTATGCTTAATGAAAGATATGATGGATCAACTATTGACGAAAATGCTGTAGGTTTAGCAAGAGAGCTTGCTAGAATGAATTTAACATTAAATACTTATACTCAATGGTATTGGAAAACAGATTTATTAAATCTAATGAATTTTTTGAGGCTTAGAGCAGATAATCATGCTCAGTACGAGATTAGAGCTTATGCAGATGCTATGCTTGATACCGTTAAAAAATGGGTACCAATAACTTATGAGGCTTTTATGGATTATAGGGTTGGTGGAACAGAAGTTTCTGCAAAAGGAAAAGTTATTATTCAAAAACTTATAAAAGGCGAAAATGTTTCTATCGATGACACAGGTTTATCGAAAAGAGAATGGAATGAACTTATGGAAGCTTTTGATCTTAAAGATAAATTGATTTAATTTTTTCTGCAAACTTAAAATATATTTTAGATATCTCATGCTCCGGTTTGCTTTCTACTATTGGTGAACCTAAATCTCCTTGCTTTCCAACCTCTGGCTCAATTGGTATTTCACCTAGAAAATCTTTTTTAAATTCTTCAGCAGTTTTTTTTACTCCACCTTCGCCGAAAATTGCATACTTTTTTCCATCATCCCCAACAAAGTGACTCATATTATCTACAAGCCCTAATATTTTTACTTTAAGTTTATCAAACATCCTAATTCCACGTTTTACATCCTGTAAGGCTATTTCTTGTGGTGTAGATATAATAATTACTCCATCCATGTTAATTTCTTGCGCAAAAGTCAATTGTGTATCTCCAGTTCCTGGTGGCATATCGACAATTAAAATATCTAAATTTTCCCACAAAACTTTTTGAGTAAAAGTTTTTATTGCAGATATAACCATAGGACCCCTCCAAATCATTGGTGTTTGCTCTTCTGTTAAAAATCCTATAGACATACATTGAATTCCATATTTTATAATTGGCTTTAATTTTTGCCCATCACTCTCAGGCTTTTCATTTATTGAGAATAATTTTGGCAGTGATGGTCCATATATATCTGCATCAAGCAAACCAACTTTTAAATCCATTTTTTTTAATGCTAAAGCAAGATTCGAGGCAAATGTTGACTTTCCAACTCCTCCTTTTGCACTTGAGACTGCAATTGTAAACTTTGTTCCAATAATCGGGTTTCTTCTAAAGGTTTTTGGCTCAGTTTTTGCCTTTGTTGTGTCACTTAAACCTACTTTTTTATTGTCCATAATTTACCATTACCTTGTTTTTACTAATAAAGACACTATATAGAGTGACGTATTATGAATGATTTTAAAAATCAAAGCCCATGGGGAACTCCTCCAGGAGGAGGTAGTGGAAATGGTGGATTTAGAAAAGGTCCTACTCCCCCAAATATTGATGAAATTATAAGTAAACTTCAGTCAATTATAAACAGGTTTTTAGGCGGCGGCAAAGGTGGGGCTAAACCAATAATAATTGGTCTTATAATTCTTTTAATTCTATGGACTTTAAGTGGTCTTTATAGAGTATTACCTGATGAACAAGGTGTTGTTTTAAGATTTGGAAAATTTGTCAAAACTACACAACCCGGATTAAATTATCACCTTCCTTTTCCAATTGAAAATGTATTAACCCCCAAAGTTACAAAAGTTAATAGAATGGATATTGGATTTAGGTCAGAGAGAGACAGTGGATTTTCCTCAGGAGGAGTTGCAGATGTTCCTGAAGAAAGTTTAATGTTAACAGGTGATGAAAACATAGTTAACATAGATTTTTCAGTATTTTGGGTAATCAAAGATGCGGGTAACTTTTTATTTAAAATTCAAGATCCTGAAGGAACAGTTAAAGCAGCTGCAGAAACAGCGATGAGAGAAGTTATTGCACGATCTGATATTCAACCAATTCTGACTGAAGGTAGATCTGTTATAGAAGCTGATACTCAAGAAATAATTCAAGAAATTTTAGATGAATACACAAGTGGAATTCAAATTACACAAGTTCAAACACAAAAAGCCGATCCACCTGACCAAGTTATTGATGCATTTAGAGATGTCCAAGCTGCAAGAGCTGATATGGAAAGATCTAAGAACGAAGCAGAAGCATATGCTAACGATGTAATTCCAAGAGCAAGAGGAGAGGCAGCAAAAATTCTTCAAGCAGCAGAAGCTTATAAAAAAGAAGTTGTTGCTAAGGCAGAAGGAGAAGCTAGTAGATTTTTATCAATTTATAATGAGTATGCAAAAGCCAAAAAAGTAACTCAAGAAAGAATGTATCTTGAGACAATGGAAGAAGTATTAGCTGATATTAATAAAATAATAATCGACAAAAATTCAGGTGAAGGTGTAGTGCCATACCTGCCATTACAAGAATTAAAGACAGGAACTAATTAAAATGAAAGCTGGAAAATTTTTATTACCAATAATTATTCTTATCGCTGCAACAATATACTTTTCAGTTTTTATTGTAAAAGAAGTTAACCAGGCTATTGTTCTTCAATTTGGTGATCCTAAAAGAATTATATCAAAACCTGGTATTAACTTTAAAATTCCATTTATACAAAACGTTGTATTCTTAGATAAAAGAATTTTAAATCTTGATACACCACCAGAAGAAGTAATTGCATCAGATCAAAAAAGACTTATTGTTGATGCCTTTGCAAGATTTCAAATAATTGATCCTCTAAAATTTTATATATCGGTTGGAAATGAGAGAGTTGCAAGATCAAGATTGGCTACAATTATAAATTCTAGAATAAGAAACGTACTTGGTCAACAAGAACTGCAAACACTTTTATCAGAAGATAGAACAAAACAGATGTCTCTAATTCAAGAGGGTGTAAATAATGAAGCAGAAAATTTTGGTATTAGTATTGTTGATGTAAGAATTAAAAGAGCAGACCTTCCTCAAGCAAACAGTGATGCAATTTTTAGGAGGATGCAAACTGAAAGGGAAAGAGAAGCAAAAGAATTTAGAGCAAAAGGTGCAGAGATGGCAGTAACAATCACGTCAACTGCTGATAAAGAAGTAACGGTTATACTTGCAGATGCACAAAAAAAATCTGAGATTATGAAGGGTGAAGGTGATGGTCTTAAGAATAAAATTTTTGCTGATGCATTCGGACAAGATCCTGAATTTTTTGCTTTTTATAGAGCTATGCAAGCATACCAAAAAGCTTTAATCGGTGGTGAAACTTCAATGATACTTTCACCAGATAGTGAATTTTTTAAATTTTTCGGAAATATTGATCAAAAAGTAGAGTAAATTTCATGAGAGAATTGATCATAGCATTTGGTCTATTCCTTTTTATTGAAGGTATTCTTTACGCCATATTTCCATCAAAAATGAAAAATATGATAATGAAATTAAAAGAAGCCACTGATAATCAGCTAAGAACTGGTGGATTAATATTTGCAGTGATTGGTTTTTTTATAATTTGGTACTTAAAAAGATGAGATTCATAAAAATTTTATTTCTAATATTGTTTTCAATTAATATTCAAAATACTACTAACGCAGCAGATATGCCTGCATCCTTTGCAGATCTTGCTGAAAAATTAATGCCATCAGTAGTAAATATCTCGACTACAACAACAGTAACAACAAGGTCCAACCCTTTTCCATTTGAATTTCCCCCAGGATCTCCTTTTGAAGATATGTTCAAAGATTATGGAACACCACAAAAGAGACAGACAAGTGCACTTGGATCAGGGTTTATCATTGATGAAAAGGGAATTGTTATTACAAATAATCACGTGATACAGGGCGCAGAAGATGTTTATGTTAGAGTTAATGGTGAAAAAAATATAAAGGCAAAAGTAATTGGTGCTGATCCTGGTATGGATTTGGCAGTTCTTCAAATAGAGTCAGATCAAAAATTCACACCAGTTAAGTTTGGAGATTCTGATACCGCAAGAATAGGTGATTGGGTTATTGCAATTGGGAATCCATTTGGCTTAGGTGGAACCGTTACTGCAGGAATAATTTCTGCAAGAAACAGAAGTATAGGACTTTCTAGATATGAAGACTACATTCAAACTGATGCATCAATTAACCAAGGTAATTCAGGTGGTCCATTGTTTAATATGGATGGAGATGTAGTTGGAATTAATACAGCAATATTAGGTCAATCAGGTTCAATTGGAATTGGTTTTGCAATACCTTCTAATAGTGCACAAAAAGTAATTAATCAATTAATTGAATTTGGTGAAACTAAAAGAGGATGGTTAGGTGTTAGAATTCAAACAGTCACAAAAGATATTGCAGATGTTGAAAAATTAGATGAACCTAGAGGAGCACTTGTTGCTAGTGTAGCTGAAAATAGTCCATCAGATAAGGGAGGGATTAAAGCTGGAGACATAATTTTAGAATTTGATGGTAAGAAAATTAATGAAATGAGTGAACTTCCGAGAATAGTCGCTGAAACAGAAGTTGGAAAAAAAGTAAAACTTAAAGTGTGGAGAAATAAACGTGAAATAACTAAGGAAATTATACTTGGAAGACTAGAAACATCTGAAGACTTTAAATCTCAAGGTTTAGTAACAGAAAAACCTAAAGAAGATGCAATAGATGGTTTGAAAATAAAAGTGAGATTGCTAAATAAAGATGACATTAAAGAAAGAAATTTACCAAAAAATACAACAGGATTAGTTATCACAGAAATTGATAAAGATAGCCCAGTTAACTATCTTCAAGTAAATAATATTATTGTTGAAGCACAAAAGAAAAAGATCAACACCATTGGAGATCTAGATAACATAGTAAAATTAGCTCTAAAAAGTAATGAAAAAAGTTTACTTATTGCAATTTACAATAACAATAACCAAAGACGATATATTGGTGTTAAACTAAATTAATGGACTTAAAGTCCAAAATAATTCTTATTTCAGGACCAACAGCATCTGGTAAATCAAAATTTGCTATACAGCTTGCAAAAAAAATAAATGGAGAAGTTATAAATGCAGATAGTATGCAAATTTTTAAAGAATTAAAAATTCTCACAGCAAGACCTCATCGAAATGATTTAAAAAAAATAAAACATCATTTGTATGGATTTAAAAGTGTAAAGGAAAATTATTCTACAGGAAATTGGCTTAAGGATGCCAAGTTAAAAATCAACAGTATCAAGAAAAAAAATAAAATTCCAATTCTTGTAGGCGGCACTGGTTTGTATTTTAAAGCAATTATTGATGGTATAGTTAAAATCCCTGATATCCCATTAATTTTTCGTAATAGAATTAGGAAGAAGCATTCAAAAATAGGTCAAAAGAAATTTTATTTAGAGTTACTTAAGCTAGATCCACTTTGTAAAAAAAAAATTAATAAAAATGATACACAAAGATCAATAAGAGCCTACGAGGTAAAAAAATTTACAAATAAATCATTGTTTGATTGGTATAGTGAAACATATTCTGATTTTACTAAAGACAGTTTTATTAAGTTACTTATCGATTATCCTAGAGATAAGCTTGTAGAAAGAATTTCTTTAAGAACAAATGAAATGTTCAGAGATGGAGCAATAAAAGAGGCTAAGAGGTTTTACAAATTAAGAATAAAGAAAGATTTATCATCTAATAAAGTTATTGGTCTAAGTGAGATTAAAGATTATCTTGATAAAAGAATAAATCTTAATGAACTGAAAGAAAAAATATCAATAAAAACAAGGCAATATGCTAAGAGACAGTCCACTTGGGCTAGAGGACAAATGTCTGATTGGCAAAATATAAAATTTGATAGACTTAAATCATTCGCAAAAAAATTTCCTAAATCTGCATAGATTGCTTGACCTATTAGCACAACTTCAGCTAGATTGTCTGAATGTCAAAATTATACTCTGGAGCTGAAATTGTATTTAAGTGTATGGAAGATCAGAATGTTGATCATATTTTTGGTTACCCAGGTGGTGCAGTACTACCAATTTATGACGAATTACAAAATTTTAAATCAATCAAACACGTTTTAGTTAGACATGAACAAGGCGCAGGTCATGCCGCAGAAGGATATGCAAGATCATCAGGTAAACCTGGTGTTATTTTAGTAACCTCAGGACCTGGTGCAACAAATGTAGTCACAGCTTTGACTGATGCATATATGGATTCGATTCCATTAGTTTGTATCTCTGGACAAGTTCCAACTCATTTAATTGGTACAGATGCATTTCAAGAATGTGATACAACTGGAATAACTAGACCTTGCACTAAACATAATTGGTTAGTCAAAGATATAAATGATTTAGCTAGTACAATACATAAAGCATTCGAGGTGGCAACTACTGGTAGACCAGGACCAGTTTTGGTCGATATACCAAAAGATATTCAATTTCAAAAAACAAAATATTCAAAACCTAAAAAAGAAAAAAAACTTAACGGTAAATCTCACAACCATTTTAATCAAAACAGCATTAATGAATTAATTGAATTAATGAGTAAATCATCAAAACCTATTTTTTATACTGGTGGTGGAGTGATTAATTCTGGACCCAAGGCTAGTGAACTTTTAAGAGAACTTGTTTATGCAACAGGTTTTCCTATTACTTCAACTTTACAAGGATTAGGATCCTTCCCAGGTGATGATAATCAATTTTTGGGAATGCTGGGTATGCATGGAACTTATGAAGCAAATAATGCAATGCACGATTGTGATTTAATGATTAATATTGGAGCACGTTTCGACGATAGGATAACAGGAAAAATAGATGAATTTTCTCCAAAATCAAAAAAAGTTCATATTGATATAGATCCATCTTCTATTAATAAAAATGTTAAAGTTGATTTAGCTATTGTGGGAGATGTAAAAACTGTTCTTTCATCTACTTTAAAAAGTTTAAAACAAAAAAAATCAAAATTTTTAAAATCAAATAAACAAAAGACTTCCAGATGGTGGGAAAAAATTCAAAAATGGAGATCAGTTAGATCTTTAGATTATATCGGAAGTGAAGAGACTATAAAACCTCAGTATGCGATTGAAAGATTATATGAATTGACTAAAGACAAAGACTCATACATTACAACCGAGGTAGGGCAGCATCAGATGTGGGCCGCACAACATTATAAATTTAATAAACCAAATCGTTGGATGACATCTGGTGGATTAGGCACCATGGGATATGGTTTACCAGCCGCAGTGGGTGTACAAGTCGCTCATCCAAAAAAATTAGTTATTGATATTGCAGGAGAGGCTTCAGTATTAATGACAATTCAGGAAATGTCTACAGCAGTACAATACAACCTTCCAATTAAAATATTTATATTGAATAATCAATACATGGGTATGGTTAGACAATGGCAAGAACTCTTACATGATAAAAACTATTCTGAAAGTTATACTGCTGCTTTACCAGATTTTGTTAAATTAGCAGAAGCATATAACTGTGTTGGTATAAGAGCAAAAACACCAGAAGAGTTAGACGATAAGATTATTGAAATGTTGAATACAGATAGACCTGTAATATTTGATTGTATGGTTGATAAAGTAGAGAATTGTTTTCCAATGATACCATCAGGAAAGCCTCATAATCAGATGATTTTAGGACCCAAAGATCAAGAAAATAAGAAAATTACTGGTAAAGGCAAGTCTTTAGTTTAATGCCTAATTCAAAATCAGCGTATAGTTTTTCAAATAAAAAAGAGAAATTTGACACACATATTATAGTCGTTTGGGTAGACAATGAAGCTGGTGTGTTAGCTAGAGTAGTCGGTCTATTTTCTGGTAGAGGTTATAATATTGAATCTTTAGCAGTCGCCCAAGTTGATGAAAAATTAAAAATATCGAGGATAACAATTGTAACTACAGGAACACCACAAGTTGTTAATCAAATTAAGCTTCAATTAAGAAAACTTGTGCCTGTTCATAAAGTTGCAGATTTTAAAAGAGAAGATAAAGCAGTCATTTTTAAGGAGATGGCGTTATTTAAAATTGTTGGTCCAAATAATAAATTAGAGGGTGCATTGAAAGCTTGTAAAAAATTTAATCCTGTATTACTAGACAAAACAAAAAAATCGAATGTTATTCAAATAACAGCCTTAAGACGAGAAATAGACAAAATGTCAAAGGATTTAAAAAAATTTGGATTGGTGAGTGTTTCAAGAACAGGAGCCGTTGCTATGACAAGAGGTGCAGATATATTTAAATAATTAATTAGGAGAAAAAAAATGAAAATGTTTTACGAAAAAGATACAGATGCAAATTTAATAAAGGATAAAAAAATTGCAATCTTTGGATATGGTAGCCAAGGGCATGCTCACGCTTTAAACCTAAAAGATAGTGGAGTAAAAGAAGTTGTTGTAGCTCTTCGAGAAGGGTCATCAAGTATTGAAAAAGCAGAGTCTAAAGGATTAAAAGTGATGAACCTTTCGGATGCTGCTGAATGGGCTGACATTGTGATGATTTTAACTCCAGATGAATTGCAAGCAGCTATTTATAAAAATCATATTGAGCAACGTGTGAAAGAAGGGACATCTATCGCTTTTGCCCATGGATTAAACGTTCATTATGATTTGATAAAAGCTAGAAAAGATTTAGATGTATTTATGGTAGCACCAAAAGGACCAGGTCACTTAGTTAGAAGCGAATATGAAAAGGGAGGTGGAGTACCATGTTTATTTGCTGTTCATCAAAATGGATCAGGAAAAGCTAGAGACTTAGCAATGTCATATGCTTCAGCAATTGGCGGCGGGAGATCAGGTATAATTGAGACAACATTTAAAGATGAAGTAGAGACAGATTTATTTGGTGAACAAACGGTTTTATGTGGTGGTCTTGTTGAATTAATTAAAAATGGATATGAAACTTTAGTTGAGGCTGGTTATGAACCTGAAATGGCTTATTTTGAGACTGTTCATGAAGTTAAACTTATTGTGGATTTAATTTACGAAGGTGGAATTGCAAATATGAATTACTCTATATCTAATACTGCTGAATATGGAGAATACGAGTCCGGCCCAAGGATCATAAATAAAGAAGAAACAAAAAAAAGAATGAAAGAAGTTTTAGCAGACATCCAGTCAGGTAAATTTACTAAACAATGGATGGATGAATGTAAAAATGGTCAGAAAAATTTCCTAGCCACAAGAGCAAAACTAGCTGAGCATCCAGTCGAAAAAGTTGGTGCTACTCTAAGAGAAATGATGCCTTGGATTGCTAAGAAGAAGCTTGTCGATAGTGATAAGAAATAAGTTGATGTTAAAATTGGGTTAATTTTCTCAAATTATTTTGCAATCTGAGCGAGAGCATGTATTATGCTCGAGCTAAAAAAAACAATGTCAGACAAAGAAAAATTATACATATTTGATACGACTATGCGAGATGGTGAGCAATCGCCAGGCGCATCTATGAGTGTCGAAGAGAAAATTCAGATATCTAGAGTTTTTGATGAAATGGGAATAGATATTGTTGAAGCGGGTTTTCCAATAGCATCACCAGGAGATTTTGAGGCAGTTTCTGAAATAAGTAAAATAATGAAAAACTCAATTCCATGTGGTCTTTCAAGAGCACTAAAAAAAGATATTGATGCATGCCATGAGTCATTGAAACATGCACCAAGATTTAGAATCCATACTTTTATTTCTACAAGTCCATTGCATATGAAACACAAACTTGAAATGACAAACGAGCAGGTTCTAGATGCAATTAAAGAAAGTGTTACTTATGCAAGAAACTTTACTGATGATGTCGAGTGGTCATGCGAAGATGGAACTAGAACTGATATGGATTTTATGTGTAAAACAGTTGAACTTGCAATTAACTGTGGAGCCAAAACTATAAATATTCCAGATACAGTTGGATATTCTATTCCAGAAGAATTTGCAAAAACAATCAAACATTTAAAAAATAATGTTCCAAATATAGACAAAGCAATATTATCTGCACACTGTCACAATGATCTTGGCTTAGCAGTAGCAAATGCATTGGCTGGAGTATCAGAAGGTGTAAGACAAATAGAGTGTACAATTAATGGAATAGGTGAAAGAGCAGGTAATGCTGCATTAGAAGAAGTAGTTATGGCAATTAAAACTAGAAATGATTTAATGCCATATAATACTGGAATTAAAACAGAATTAATAAGCAAAGCTTCAAAAATTGTTTCAAATGCAACTGGTTTCCCAGTTCAATTTAATAAAGCAATAGTTGGAAAAAACGCTTTTGCACATGAGTCGGGAATTCATCAGGATGGAATGCTAAAAAATAGAGAAACTTATGAAATTATGACTCCAGAGAGCGTAGGTGTTAAAAAAACCTCGCTTGTTATGGGAAAACATTCAGGACGACATGCTTTTAAAGACAAATTATCTGATTTAGGTTATTCAGATCTTACAGATGATATTATCCAAGCTGCTTTTGGAAAATTTAAAGTTTTAGCCGACAAAAAGAAACATATATACGACGAAGATATAGTAGCTTTAGTAGATGATAGTTTAATTGTAGATAATAAAATAAATGCGATTAATTTAAAATCTTTAAAAGTTTTTGCTGGCACAGGAGAACCACAAAAAGCTGAAATGACATTAGATGTATATGGTGATATTAAAAATACTACAGAAACAGGGGATGGACCAGTTGATGCAATATTTAAATGTATAAAAAAATTATTTCCTCACGATGTAAAATTATCTTTATACCAAGTTCATGCAGTAACAGAAGGTACAGATGCTCAAGCGACTGTTAGTGTAAAAATTGAAGAAAATGATAGGACAACAGTAGGTCAATCAGCTGACACAGATACTTTAGTTGCATCAGCAAACGCATATTTAAATGCATTGAATAAAATGCTTATAAAACGTGAGAAAAAAGCGCCATCTCAGAATATTAAACATCAAAAAGTGAAAGGAATATAATTAAATGTCAATGTTAGCCAATTTAAGAAAGTTTTGGAGCCAAGATATGGCAATTGATCTTGGAACAGCTAACACGTTAGTTGTTTTAAAAAGTAAAGGTGTAGTTCTAAATGAACCATCTGTTGTAGCAGTTGTTGATAATAA
>CABYRT010000014.1:22500-24231 GCA_902521355.1 uncultured Pelagibacteraceae bacterium | reverse complement strand
AAAATAAAATATATCTTGGAATAAACTGGCAATGTAATTCTAGTGCAGCTTTAATGATAAATGGAAAAATAATGGGTTGTATAAGTGAAGAAAGATTTTCAAGAGTAAAGAATGATGAAAGATATCCAAAAAAAGCAATAGATTGGCTCTTAAAAGAATTTAAAGTCAAAACTAATGAAATAGATAAAGTTTGTTATATTTCAAAAGTTTGGTCTCCGACTTTTATTATGTTTAGACACTATACTAATTTTAATATTACAGACTATGTCAGTGAACAAAAAAAATATTGGTACAAAAAAATATATGAAAAAAAAAATATATCATTACTAAATATTTTTAAAAACAAAATTGATTTCAATCAATATCCTGGGAGACGATATTGGATTAAAATTTACAATTCTTTAAAAAATATTGACTCACACATCTCTAATAAAAATTTAATTTCTTATGGAAAGCAAATTAGGTGCGAAGTTGCATCAAAACATTTGAAGATAAATAAAAATAAAATTTGCTTCGTAGATCACTCATCTGGTCATGCTGCTTGGGCATTCTATTCAAATAAAGATAAAAATAAACATAAGTATTTAGTGTTAACGCTTGATGCAATGGGTGATTTTATAAACTATTCAATTAACAAATTATCCAAAAAAAATGAATTTGAAAGAATAGTTATTGGTGGAAATTCTATAATTGCAAGACTCTACAGATATACAACTTTAATAATGGGTTTTAAGCCAGATGAACACGAATATAAACTTATGGGGATGGCTCCATATGCTAAAAAAAAATACTTCAGCAATTTATTAGAAAAATTTAGGAATTTTCAAATTATAAAAGATTTGAAATTTAAAAATAAAAAAATGCCTAAAGATTTATACTTTGATGTAAAAAATTTTTTTGAAGCTGAAAGATTTGATAATATTTGTGGAGCATTACAAAAGTATACTGAAGAATTAACATCTGAATGGGTTACCAACATAAGTAAAAGATTAAAATTTAATAATATAATGTTAGTTGGTGGAGTAGCCATGAATGTAAAAAATAACTTGCAACTTTCTAAATTAAAAAAAATCAAAAATATTTTTGTTCCTTTAAGTCCAGACGACTCTTCATTATCAATGGGAGCAATATATTATTATAATTCAATAATTAACAAAAATATTAGTTATCCGATTAAAAATGCATACTTGGGTCCTAAAATTAATTTTAACTTTAATGTCAATAAACTGGCAAAAAACTACTCAATAAAAACAAAAAATATCAACTCAATAGCTAGTCATTTACTATCAGAAGGTAAAATAATTGGAAGAGTTGTTGGAAGAGCTGAATTCGGCGCAAGAGCGTTAGGCAACAGATCAATACTTGCAGACCCATCAAACATTGAGTCTGTTAAAAAAATTAATGAAACAATAAAAAATAGAGATTTTTGGATGCCTTTTGCGGCATCAGTTTTAGAGAGAAAAGCTAATAAATATTTTTATTTAAATGATAATATTCTTAATTACGAATATATGACTAAGTGCCTCGATACGACAATAGAGGGGCAAAAAAAACTTAAATCAGCTGTTCATCCTTACGATAAAACATGTCGACCTCAAATAATAAAAAAAAATTCAAATAAAGATTATGAAGATTTAATATTTAAATTTGGTAAAATTACTAATATTTATGCATTATTAAATACTTCATTTAACTTACATGGGTACCCAATAGTTAACGATATCAAAGAAA
>CABYRT010000014.1:0-17500 GCA_902521355.1 uncultured Pelagibacteraceae bacterium | reverse complement strand
TTAGAAAGGAGGTAATCCAGCCGCAGGTTCCCCTACGGCTACCTTGTTACGACTTCACCCCAGTCGCTGACTATACCGTGGTCAAGGGTTTTAAACCTTGCCTTAAGGTAGAACCAACTCCCATGGTGTGACGGGCGGTGTGTACAAGACCCGGGAACGTATTCACCGCGGCGCGCTGATCCGCGATTACTAGTAATTCCAGCTTCATGTACTCGAGTTGCAGAGTACAATCCGAACTGAGGCATCTTTTTAGGATTTGCTTGATGTCGCCATCTTGCTTCCTATTGTAAATGCCATTGTAGCACGTGTGTAGCCCAACACGTAAGGGCCATGAGGACTTGACGTCATCCCCACCTTCCTCCAGCTTATCACTGGCAGTTCTTTCAGAGTGCCCAACTTAATGATGGCAACTAAAAGTGAGGGTTGCGCTCGTTGCGGGACTTAACCCAACATCTCACGACACGAGCTGACGACAGCCATGCAGCACCTGTGTTTCGTCCGGCCGAACCGAAAACTTTAATCTCTTAAAGTCGCGACGAACATGTCAAGTGTTGGTAAGGTTCTGCGCGTATCTTCGAATTAAACCACATGCTCCACTACTTGTGCGGGTCCCCGTCAATTCATTTGAGTTTTAACCTTGCGGTCGTACTCCCCAGGCGGTGTGTTTAATGCTTTCGCTGCGACACTGAAAATAAATTTCCAACGTCTAACACACATCGTTTACGGCATGGACTACGAGGGTATCTAATCCTCTTCGCTACCCATGCTTTCGTTCCTCAGTGTCAGTAATGATCCAGAAAGCTGCCTTCGCAATTGGTATTCTTTCTAATATCTACGAATTTCACCTCTACACTAGAAATTCTGCTTTCCTCTATCATACTCTAGCTAAAAAGTTTTGATGGCAGTTCCAGAGTTAAGCTCTGGGATTTCACCACCAACTTTTTTAACCACCTACGAACTCTTTAAGCCCAGTAATTCCGAACTACGCTAGGTCCCTTCGTATTACCGCGGCTGCTGGCACGAAGTTAGCCGGACCTTCTTATTCGGGTACAGTCATTTTCTTCCCCGACGAAAGAGCTTTACAACCCAAAGGCCTTCTTCACTCACGCGGCATCGCTGCATCAGAGTTTCCTCCATTGTGCAATATTCCCTACTGCTGCCTCCCGTAGGAGTTTGGGCCGTGTCTCAGTCCCAATGTGGCTGATCATCCTCTCAGATCAGCTATTGATCAAAGTCTTGGTAGGCCATTACCCCACCAACAAACTAATCAAATGCAGGCTCATCCTCCGGCGCATAAAGCTTTCTCCGTAAAGACTTATGAGGTATTAGCACAAGTTTCCTCGTGTTATTCCTCACCAAAGGGAAGATACCTACATGTTACTCACCCGTCTGCCACTAAGTATTGCTACTTCGTTCGACTTGCATGTATAAGGCGTGCCGCCAGCGTACGTTCTGAGCCATGATCAAACTCTCAAGTTTAAAAACGGCGCACACTAGCTTCTACATAAATACTAAGAATAATATTTATGTAATGTTGAAGTGTGTACGACAAATTTTGGTAACCTTAACCGTCCACACTTCTCTTCTTAAAATATTAACAAATTAAATAGCTAATTGGTTTTACACCAATAAATAACATTTTTTAAATGTTGAGTGGGACGCTTATAAATAATAATATTAAGAAATCAAGATATTAGATAAAGAAAAAGTGTTATAAAATGCCACAAAAATCAAGGTTTTTTGAGGGAAAAGTGAGAATTTTAAAATTAAAGGGCTTCAAAGAGTATTCAATTTTTATTTGGTTAATTTTTATAACTTTGTTAGGGGTTTTTATCTCAAATATTTATTCTTTAAACAAAGTCTCACAGAATAAAATAATCGAATCAAGTTTACAAAATATTTACTTAAAGAAAACTATTTCAGAAATTACAAATAATTTAAAACCTAGATTTACTTATTTTGAGTATCTATCAAAACCTGGGGACAATTTTGAATTAATTATAAATCAATTAAACATAAATAAAAAAGAAAAAAAGAAAATATTAGAAAGTATAAAAAAACAAAAAGCTTTGAAAGTCTTAAAAATAAATCAAAAATTTACATTTAAATTAGATAATTTATCATCGGACAAAGTTGTTGAGTTTAAAATAGAAACTGACAAAAAAAATGAAATTTTATTTACAAAAACTACAGACAAAAAGATTTTCGAAACAAAATTTGTTAAGAAAAACTACAAAAAAAAACTTATATACAAAGAAACGATTATAAAATCATCTCTTTATAACAGTGCTGTTCGGGTTAATATTAGTCCAAGTATAATAGTTGAATTTGCAAGACTTTATGGTTTTCAAATAGATTTTCAAAGGGATATATGGAAGGATGATAGTTTTCAAATTATATATGAAGAATACATAACTGAAGACAATAAGGTTATAGATACAGGAGAAATAATATTTGCTAATTTAAATTTACAAAATAAAGATTTCCAGCTTTATAAATATGAATACGAAAAAGATAAAATAGATTACTTTGACGAAAATGGAAAAAGCGTTAGAAAAACTTTAATGAAGACTCCTATAAATGGGGCTAGACTGTCATCCTCTTATGGAAAAAGAAAACATCCTATTTTAGGATATACCAAGATGCATTTGGGTACAGATTTTGCAGCACCAACCGGAACGCCTATTATGGCATCAGGAGACGGCAAAATAATGAAAGCAGGTTGGTGTGGTGGTGGGGGAAATTGTGTTAAAATTAGACATAACTCCACTTTTCAAACCGTATATGCTCATATGTCAAAATTTGGAAGAGGTATAAAAAAAGGTGTTAGAGTTAAACAAGGTCAGATTATTGGTTACGTTGGATCAACTGGACTTTCAACTGGTCCACATTTGCATTATGAAGTTATCGAAAATGGTAGAAAAATAAATTCACAAAAACTAAAACTTCCATCAGGCAAAGTCCTTAAAGGACAAGAGAGAAAAAAATTTGAAGTAAGTAAAATTAAAATTGATGTTTTAAAATCAAATCTTATATCAAAAATAGATTAGTCTGTATTTATATTTTCTGAATTTGATGTGTTATCTTTATCATCTAAAACTTCTTTTGAGTTTTTTGAAAAATTTTGTTCTATCACGTTATTTTTTTGATCATTAGATTTGTTAGCTTCTTGCAAAGCTAAAACTCTTGAGAAGTGATCTGCATGTTGTAAATAGTTTTCAGATAAAATTTTATCTCCTGAAGAGAGTGCTTCTCTTGCTAAATTATTGTATTTATCAACTAATTTTGCTGCATTCTGGTTGTTTCTTCCTGGATTTCTGTGTCTAAAATCTGAGTTAGATGTAAAATCAGTCTGATTTTTATGACCATTTAAAGATCTTTTTCTAAAATTTCTATCCCCGTTAATTTTAAATCTGTTTTTTCTATTATTACGATAATTATTCATTACATTATATTGGTAGATACAATAACTCTTGGAATTGAAGACAAATCTTTTATCACTTTATTTATATAGTATCCATTATCAATTAACATTTTTTTTGCATTTATCTGTTGGCTCTCGCCTATTTCAAATATTAATTTCCCATTTATTTTTAGTAGTTTTTTACTTTTCTTAATTAATTTTTTTATTTCTCTTAATCCGTCAACCCCAGCTTCAAGAGCTTGATTAGGTTCAAATAATTTTACGTCTTTATCTAATCTACTTATATTAAATTTATTAATGTAAGGAGGATTAGAAATTACAAAATCATATTTATTATCATTAAATTTGTCAATATCGTTGTTAATGAATTTAATTTTATCCGTCAGGTGATGCATTTTTGCATTAAATTTTGCAATATTTAAGGCTTTTTTACTTATATCTATTGCTGTTGCGCAACAATTAAGTCTTTCTTGAAGTATTGATAAAATAATACATCCTGATCCAGTTCCAATTTCCAATAATCTTTTAGATGATCCTATTTTCAAAACTTTTAAAACTTCCTCTACAATTAGTTCTGTTTCTGGTCTAGGAATTAAAACGTTTTTATTGACATAAAAAATATTTCTCCAAAATTCTTTTTTTTTAATAATGTATGCAATTGGTTCATTTTTCTCTCTTCTTGATAAAAGCCTTTTATATATATTAAATTTTTGTTTTTTTATTTTTTCATTTAAATTAATTAATATTTTTTCTCTCGATAAATTTAATGTGAATGATAATAACAACTCACTATCTAATATATGTGAACGAATATTTTTTAATTTAAGCTTATTGCTACCAAAATTTAAAGTTTCTAAATAATTCATTAAGATATTTTGTTTAATTCATCCATCTGTGCCTGCAAACTAAGGTTTTCAACTATTTCATCAAAAATTTCACCTTCCATAAATTCCTCTAGTTTATGAAGGGTTAGATTTATTCTATGGTCAGTTACTCTGCCTTGTGGAAAATTATAAGTTCTTATTCTTTCTGACCTGTCGCCTGTTCCAATTTTGCTTTTTCTATCTTTTGACCTTTCTAAATCAATTTTTTGTCTTTCGTAATCAAAAATTCTAGAACGTAAAATTTTTAAACCTTTTTCTTTATTACGAATTTGAGACTTTTCATCTTGTTGACTCACAACTATTCCTGTTGGGATATGAGTAATTCTCACAGCAGAGTCCGTCGTATTAACACTTTGACCGCCTGGACCACTGCTTCTAAAAACATCAATTCTTAAATCTTTCTCTTCTAATTTAATGTCTAAATCTTCGGCTTCGGGTAAAACTGCGACAGTCGCCGCGGAAGTATGAACTCTGCCTTGGGTTTCAGTATCTGGCACTCTCTGCACTCTATGTACACCACTTTCATATTTGAGAGAAGAATAAATATTTTTTCCCTTAATTAGAGAAATAATCTCTTTAAGTCCCCCAGCGTCGCTTTTTGAAATAGATATAACCTCGATAATCCATTTTTTCTTTTGACATACTTTTTCATACATTTTGTATAAATCGGATGCAAATAAGCTGGCCTCAAGACCTCCCGTCCCTGCTCTAATTTCAATTATTGCATTTTTAGTATCTGCAATATCCTTGGGTAGCAAAAATAATTTAATTTTTTTTTCGTTATTTTGAAAGTTTTTTTTTAATTTTTCAAGCTCGCTGCCCGCAAACTCTTTCATCTCAGTATCAGAGTTTTTATCATTTATAATATTATTTAAATCCTCATAATCTTTTTGATAATTTAAATATTGCTTTGCATTTTCTATTATATCGTTAAGGTCTGAATACTCTTTCGAAACTTCTGCAAATTTTTTTTTATTAATATCACCCGAAGATAATTCAGTTTCTAATTTAAAATGTCTATCAATTAAATTTTGAACTTTTTCACGTGGAAGCATTTTTTTATAGGTTTGAGGCTTTTTCCTCTACTAAAGTGACAATTTTATTTATAATATCTTTTGTAAGAACTTTTTCTGTCTCTATACCATTTAGATACAACATATGATTATCTTTTCCACCACCAGTAATTCCTATTTCTGTTTGTTTTGCTTCACCTGGTCCATTAACTACACATCCTATAATAGATAGAGTGATTGGCTTCTTGATGTGAGATAATCTTTTTTCTAATTCTTTTACCGTTTTTATAACTTGAAAAGCTTGTCTAGCACAGGATGGGCATGATATGATTTTAACTCCTCTATTTCTTAAATTTAAAGATTTTAAAATTTCATTACCAACATTTATTTCTTCAATAGGATCGTCTGAAAGCGATACTCTGATAGTATCACCGATGCCACCTAATAATAAGTTTCCAAATCCTATTGAAGATTTTATACTACCTGGTAAATAACTTCCTGCCTCTGTAATTCCAAGGTGTAACGGGTAGTCTGTTTTTTCTGATAATAATTTATATGCTGCTATGGACAAAAATACATCTGAGGATTTTACACTAATTTTAAAATTTGAAAAATCCATATCTTCAATTATTTTAATATTTCTCAAGGCACTTTCTACCAGAGCTTCGGGACAAGGTTCTCTATATTTTTCGAGAATTTCTTTTTCAAGTGATCCTGCATTAACACCAATTCTAATTGAGCAATTGTTATTTTTTGCTGAAGATATAACTTCAGCAATTCGTTTTATATCTCCAATATTTCCTGGATTTATCCTTAAACAATCTGCACCATTTTCAGCTGCTTCAATTGCTCTTTTGTAATGAAAATGTATATCTGCAACTAGAGGAACATCTACATGTTTAATTATTGTTTTTAAAGCTTCTGTTGATTTACTATCTGGGCATGAAACCCTAACTATATCTGCCCCAGCCTCTGTAACTTTATTAATTTGCTCTATAGTAGATTTGTGATCAGAGGTTAATGTATTCGTCATTGTTTGTACAGTAATTGGATTATCACCACCAACTTTAATTTTTCCAACACTAATTTCTTTTGTTTTCTTTCTATTTATTTTTCTAAATGGTCTAATTTCAGATGTCATTTGTTTAATTTAAATTCTTTATGCAAACATTTAACAGCTTTTGAAGCATTTTTGCTTTTTATTAAAACTGAAATTTTAATTTCTGAAGTAGAGATAACTTGTATATTTATATTTTTTCTCGCAAGTGCTTGAAACATTCTAAATGTAACGCCTGGCGTAGTAATCATTCCAACACCTATTATTGATACTTTTGACACATTTTTATCAAATATTAATTTTTTAAAAACAATATTTTTGTTTTTATTTATAATTTTTTTTGTTTTATTCAAATCATTAGATTTAATTGTAAATGTAAGATCTGTTTGCTTACCATCAGCAGATATATTTTGAACTACCATATCTACGTTTATAGAATTTTGTGAAAGTGGTTTAAATATTGAAGCTGCTATACCCGGCCTATCTTTAACTCCTAATAAAGTTACTTTTGCATCATTATCTGTGGAAGAAATTCCTGTGATAATTTTATTATTAATTACATTTTTCCTTTTAGTTATTAATGTGCCTGATTTGTTTATAAATGATGATTTTACCTCAATATTTATCCTATTTAATCTTGCATCTTGTATAGAATCTGGCTGCATTACTTTTGATCCTAACGATGCCATTTCTAACATTTCTTCATAAGATATATTTTTAATTTTTTTTGCAGAATTAAGTTTATTTGGATCGGTTGTATATACACCTTCGACATCTGTATAAATAACACATCGATCAGCTTTAAAAAACTTTGCAACCATAATTGCGCTTGAGTCAGAACCACCCCTGCCAATAGTTGTAATATTTGAATGTTTATCTACTCCCTGGAATCCAGCTATAATAGGAATCCCTCCTGTTTTTAAAAATTTCAAAATTTTAGTTTTATTTATATATTTAATTCTTGAATATTTGTGTTTTCCCTCTGTTATTATTGGTATTTGCCAAGCCATCCATGATCTAGAATTTATACCATTTGCTACTAGATCGCCTGCTAACAAAGAACAAGAAATCTGCTCACCAGCAGAAACTAGAGTATCATATTCATTATCAGGAAAATTTACACTGATTTTTTTTGACATATTAATCAACTTATTCGTAGTACCACTAATTGCAGATGCCAAAACTATTACCCTATAATTCTTTGAGTAAGATTTAACTATTTTTGATACTTTTTTAATTCTTTGAATTGACCCAACTGAAGTACCGCCAAATTTTAATACAATAATTTTCATTGGTAGTTTCATTTACAAGCTTTATAATATTGATAAAATACATCTTATTTATAATGTCAATAAAGAATGAGCAATAATACTATAAACCAAGAAGAAATAGAAAAATTTAGCAAAATTGCTGAGGAATGGTGGAATCCTAATGGAAAATTTAAACCACTTCACAAATTTAATCCAATTAGAATAGAGTATATAAAAAACAATATTATTAAAGATTTCAACATTTCATCAAATTACAATCCATTAAAGGGAATAAGTATTCTTGATATTGGATGTGGAGGAGGTTTATTATCTGAGCCCTTAGCAAGACTTGGAGCAAAAGTAGTAGGTATCGATGCGTCAAAAAAAAATATTGATATTGCAAAACATCATTTAAAAAAAAGTAACTTAAAAATTGAGTATTATGATAAGTCCCCAGAGAATTTTAATTATGAAAAAAAATTTGACGTAATTCTTAACATGGAAATAGTTGAACATGTTGAAGATATTCCTAAATTTATAAATCAAAGTACAAAATTTTTAAAAAATGACGGTTTAATGTTTATTGCTACCTTAAACCAAACATTAAAATCTTATGTATTTGCTATAATAGGAGCTGAATATATTTTAAGATGGCTTCCTATTGGAACACACGATTGGAATAAATTTGTAAAGCCTGAAAATCTAGAATATATCTGCAATAAAAATTCACTCATATTGAAGAGAATAGATGGAGTAAAATTTAATCCTTTTTCAAATAAGTGGAAACTTTCGAATGATAAATCCATAAATTATATAACAAAGTACAAAAAGAGTTAATTTTCCTTATCTTCAATCCATGGAATAGTTGATGTCTCTATACCTTCTTCTTTTAGTTCCTTAACGTCTTCAATTGATGCTTTCCCAAAAATATTTTTTTTATTCTTCTTTTTGCTATAATGAATAGATCTTGCCTCATAAGCAAAATTTTCTCCAACATATTCAAAGTTCTCTTTTATAAATTTTTGATATTCTCTTAATTTTTTTTTAACATTTTTATTATTCTTATAAAATTTATCTTGTTTAAAAGTAGAATTAGCCAAATTTGGCTTCATCAAAGACTTTTCAATTTTTTGAGAATTACACTGCTGACAATTAAGAAGCTTTAGTTTCTTTAATTTATCAAATTCTTTTGAGCTAGCAAACCAGCTTTCAAACTCAAGGTTGCAACTTTTACAATTTAATAAATACTTTATCATCGAAATGATTTAATTATATTTTATGTGATTTCAATGCCTAAGATCTATAATCAGAGTTAATTTCAATATATTCCTTGGATAAATCCATAGTGTAAGCTGTAAATTTTTTACTTCCAATAGATAGATCAATTGTTATCTCTATTTTTTCATTTTTCATATAGTCACTTAAGATATTTTCATTATAATTTTTATCTAATTTTCCATTTTTAAGAACCATATTAGATCCCATTAATATAGATAATTTTTCATGTTTAATAGTTACACCACTTTTTCCAATTGCCATCGCTATTCTTCCCCAATTAGGATCTTCTCCAAAGATAGCTGTTTTAACTAATGGTGAGTTGGCTATTGAGAAACAAACATTTTTTGCATCTTTTTCGGTTTTGCTGTTAATGCATTTGATGGTAACAAATTTTGTTGCTCCCTCTCCATCGCTCGCAACTCTTTTTGCTAAGTTTAGCATGACCTGATGAATACTATTAATGAATTGCTTTAATTTTGGATCTTTAAAACTTTTTATCTCCTTGTTATTTGCTTTACCTGTTGAAAATATTGAAACCATGTCATTAGTACTAGTATCTCCATCGCATGTTATAGCATTAAAAGTAGTCTTAATATTTAGATTAAGTATCTGTTTCAAAATTGATGAAGAAATGTTGGCATCAGTAAAAATAAATCCTAAAGTTGTCGCCATATTTGGAAAGATCATTCCTGATCCTTTTGCAACTCCATATATTTTTATATCCGAACCACCTATTTTACATTCTGCCATTGATAATTTTGGTTTAGTGTCTGTTGTCATAATTCCAAGAGCTGCTTTGATCCAAATTAGTTTATTTTGATTGTATTTTATTTTATCAACTAAGTTTTTAGTACTGCTTAAAATTTTATTTTCTGGAAATTTTTCTCCTATAGTTCCCGTACACGCAAATAATATTTGGTTTGGTTTAATTTCTTTTGGCTTTTCCTCATCTTCTATTTGCTTTGATGTTAATAATTTAGATAAATTTAAGGAGATTTTTTTAAGAGAGTTATAGCCATCATTTCCTGTTAAAGCATTTGCATTTCTTGTATTGATTAGAATGCCATAAATTTTTTTATCTTTTATTTTTTTATTCCATTTTATATTTTCAGAGACTAAACTAGATTGTGTGTATACATTTGCATAATTTGCACCATCCCTAAAATAAAATAAAACTAAATCATCTCTCTTTTTACCATAAAGACCACAGCTAATTGTTGAGATAGATACTCCATCAATATGTTCAAGATCTTGAAAATGTCCTATTTTAGAGTCCTTGTGTTTCTTGTCAAAAAAGTTGTTTATACCAAAATCCATGCTATTTAATTTTTTAAATAAATAACTATATAATTTATAACTATTAAAACATCAAAAATATGCTTAATCCTTTAAACATTATTAGTAAATTTATAAAAAGTGGCAATCAAAAAGAATTAGATAGAATTCAAAAAATTGTAAAAGAGATTAATCTTCAAGAAAGTAACGTTGGCAAATTTGAGGATAATGAATTTCCTTTAAGAACAAATGAATTTATCTCCAGATTGAAAGAAGGAGAAAAATTAAACGATATATTGCCTGAGGCATTTGCTTTGGTAAGAGAAGCTTCGAAAAGAATTAACAAAGAAAGACACTTCGATGTTCAGCTTATTGGTGGTATTGCGTTACATGAGAATAAGATTGCAGAGATGAAAACAGGAGAAGGCAAAACACTTACCATTGTTCTTGCTGCATACCTTAACGCACTGGAAAAAAAAGGTGTTCATATAGTTACTGTAAATGATTACCTTGCAAAAAGAGATAGTATAAATATGGGTAAAATATACAATTTTTTGGGTTTGAGTTGTGGATATATAAATTCAGATCAGTCAGATACTGAACGTAAAGAAAATTATAACAAAGATATAACTTATGCAACTAACAGTGAGTTAGGTTTTGATTTTTTAAGAGACAACATGAAATATTCAGAAAATGAAATGGTCTTAAGAAAGCATAATTTTGCAATAGTTGATGAGATTGATTCTTGTTTAATAGACGAAGCAAGAACTCCATTAGTTATTTCTGGGGCAGCAGAGGATAAAACTATGCAATATATTGCTGTAGATAAATTAATTAAAAATTTGAAAAAAACAGACTTTGAATTAGATGAAAAAGAAAAAAATATACTCTTAACAAATGAGGGAATAGATAATGTTGAAAAAATATTTTCTGATGCCGGTATTTTAAAAAATAACAATTTTTATGATCCAGAAAATTTACATTTAGTACATCATGTAAACCAAGCCTTAAGAGCAAACCATTTATTTGAGAATGGAAGAGACTATATAGTTAAGGATAATGAAATAATAATTATCGACGAACAGACAGGTAGGCAATTGCCTGGTAGAAGATTTGGTGATGGACTTCATCAGAGTTTAGAGGCGAAAGAAAAAATAGAAGTTAAAGCTGAAAATCAAACATTGGCGTCAATAACATATCAAAATTTTTTTAAATTATATGATAAATTAGCCGGTTGTACAGGAACAGCTCAGACCGAATCCACAGAATTTTTTGAAATTTATAACTTGCCAGTTTTACAAATACCAACCAACAAAGATATGATTAGAAATGATCTTAATGACCAAATATTTAGGACAAGTTTAGAAAAAGATAATGCAATCATCCAAAAAATAAAAGAATGTAATGTAATTGGACAACCACTGTTAGTTTTTACATCTAGCATAAATAAATCAGAGCATTACTCGAATTTGTTAAAAAAAGAAAAAATAAAACATATTGTTTTAAATGCTAAAAATCATGAGAAAGAAGCAGAAATTATTGCAAATGCAGGCACAATGAATTCTGTAATTATTACAACAAGCATATCAGGGAGAGGTGTTGACATTAAGTTGGGTGGACAGGATCAATCTCAAAAGGAGGATGTAAAAAAAAAAGGTGGCTTATTTGTCATTGGAACAGAAAGGATGGAAAGCAGGAGAGTAGACAATCAAGCAAGAGGACGATCTGGAAGGCAGGGAGATGAGGGTAGTTCAATATTTTTTGTAAGTCTAGAAGATGATTTGATGAGATTGTTCGGCTCGGAAACGATGAATTCAATGCTTGAAAAACTTGGACTTAAAGATGGTGAAAGTATAGACCATCCTTGGATAAATAAAGCAATTGAAAGAGCGCAACAAAAAGTTGAAGCAAGAAACTTTGATATAAGGAAAACGCTTATAAAATTCGATAATGTTCTAAATGATCAAAGACATGTAATTTTTGAACAACGAAAAAATGTTATAAATGGAAAAGAAAAAGAAAATTATTCAGACATATTTCTTGAGGAAGTTTTAGAAAATTTAAAAAGACAAAAAATATTATACGAAAAATCTCCAAATTCTAAAGAATTTCCAAATGCTTTAAAGCAAACTTTAGGTAAATCAATAACTGATGATGAATTGGGTGAAATTTTAAATTCAGATTTAAAAACAATGGAAAAAAAAATAAAGGATAAATTTGCAAGTAAAAGAGATGAAAGAAATAATTTATTAGGCATTGAACAAGGAAAAGAAATTGAAAAAAGAATATTGGTACAAATTATTGATCAAAACTGGAAATCACATATTCAATACCTAGAGCAATTAAGACAAGTAATTGGTTTAAGATCTTATGGACAAAGAGATCCTTTAGTAGAATACAAAAAAGAAGCTTTTTTATTATTTGAAAATTTACTGGGAAAATTAAAAATTGATCTTGTAACAATGCTTTTAAATTTAAAAATAGTACAAAAAGAAGAGGAAGATAATTCTCAATATAAAGTAAAAGAAAACTTAAAATCTATTGCAAAAAGTAAAATTGGAAGAAATGAACCTTGTCCATGTGGATCTGGGAAAAAATATAAACACTGCTGCGGTGCCTTATAAATTAAAAAATCACAGTTAATAAAATTAATAATAGAAGAATTGATGTAATTGTGATAAATAGTATTTTATTCAATTTTATATTCAAAATCAAATTTTGAAGGAGATTATGTTTAATAGCAAGCTTATCTTGATGAGCTGCATTGGTACTGAAACCTTTATTCCTTCCAATATCCAAAAACTTATTCTTTCTTTGGTTTAATATTTCTTCTTCATTTAATGTAAGAAACTTACTTAGATTTCTATCAATAGCATTACGTACATTATCTAAAATAAGATCTTTATCTCGATGTGCACCCCCTAAAGGTTCGGGTATTATCTCATCAATTATTTCAAGTTTTAAAAGATCTTTCGCTGAAAGTTTCATTGCTTTCGCAGCTTCTAAAGTCTTTGTTGGATCTCGCCAAAGTATAGTTGCACATCCCTCTGGAGATATTACTGAATATATTGCATTCTCTAACATCAACACCTTACTTGAAGAGGCTAATGCAATAGCACCACCAGAGCCTCCTTCGCCTATAATTATAGATAAAGTTGGAACAGTCAGTTGCATAGAACATTCAATAGATTTTGCAATAGCTTCTGCCTGTCCTCTTTCTTCAGCACCAACTCCAGGGTAAGCACCTGGCGTATCAACAAAGTTTATTATTGGTATTTTGAATTTATTAGCTAAATTCATCAACCTTATTGTTTTTCTGTAACCTTCTGGTCTCATCATCCCAAAATTTCTCTCAATCCTTGAGTCTAAATTTTCACCTTTTTCCTGTCCTATTACTAAAACTGACTTAGAATTAAATTTACCAAAACCACATATTACAGATTTATCCTCTCCATAAAATCTATCCCCTGAAAGTGAAATAAATTCATCAAATAAATTATCAATAAAAAATTTTGATTTAGGTCTATCCTCATGTCTTGCAACCAATGTTGTCTGCCATGCATCAAGGTTTGAATATACATCTTTAAGTTTTTTATCTATTTCATTTTGTAAATCTGTTATTTTACTTGTATCAACTTCTGAAATGCCGTCTTGATTATAAGGATCTTTTAATTTATCTAATTCTGTTTCTAAGTTTTTTATATCAGTCTCAAAATTTAAATAATTTTTCATTTTTTTATTATATATAATTTTTAGGCGATAAAATGATCAAATTACAAAAATTATATTCTTTTCGGATGAAAAATAACATTTTTTTAAATAAAGTAATGACATAATTTATTGATTATCATATATAACGGTTTCTAAATTTTAAATATTATGAGTGATTCATTTATTAAAATAAATAGTTTATCTGTTTCAAAGAATTTGGCTGATTTTGTAAAAAATGAACTTCTTACAGGATTAGACGTTAACGAAAAAGATTTCTGGGATGGGTTTGATAAAAGTATTAATGAACTTGCGCCAATCAATAAAAAGTTATTAGAAGTTCGTGAAACTCTTCAATCTGAAATTGATTTATGGTTAAAAAAAAACAGAAATGAAGAATTTAATCATCAAGAGTATAAGAATTTTTTAAAAGAAATTGGATATTTAAAAGAAGAGGGGAATGATTTTAAAATAGATACCAAAAAGCTTGATAGTGAAATTTCAAGCATTGCAGGACCTCAACTTGTCGTTCCTATAATGAACTCTAGATATACATTAAATGCCGCTAATGCTAGATGGGTAAGTCTTTACGATAGTTTATATGGAACAGATTTAATTGAATCAGAAGAAACTGGAAGTCAAAAGTATGATCCTCTAAGAGGACAAGAAGTAATAAGATATGCACGTGAATTTCTAAATGAACATTTCTCTATCAATGAAATTCATTGGAAAGATATAAATGGATTTAAAATAAAGGGAAGTGGCTTAAAAATTTTAAAAGATGATAAAGAGTTTGAGCTAGTAGATAAAAATAAATTTATTGGATACAGAGGAGAACCTAATAATCCAACAACAATAATTTTAGAAAATAATAATTTAAAAATTGAGATAATAATTAATCCAAAAGCATTTAGTGCTGTTCAAGATGCTGCAGGAATAAGTGACATAATTATAGAATCTGCAATATCTACAATATGTGATAACGAAGATAGTGTTGCAGCAGTAGACTCAGAAGATAAAATATTATGTTACAGAAATTGGTTAGGTTTGATGAAAGGAACTCTAAAATCTGTCTTCGAAAAGGATGGAAAAACTTTAGAAAGAAAACTTAATCCAGATAGAAGTTATATTTCAAAAGATAATAAAAAAGAAAAATTACATGGTAGAAGCTTACTTTTAATTAGGAATGTCGGTCATCTAATGACCAATTCAGCAATTATTTTAGAAGATGGTTCTGAAGTCCCGGAAGGTATCATGGATGCATTTATTACAACTGCTGCAGCAATTCATGATTTAAAAAGAAAAGGTAACTCAAGAACTGGATCTATATATATTGTAAAACCGAAAATGCATGGACCTGATGAGACTGCTTTTACAGATAAAATATTCACAAGAGTTGAAGAGGTATTAAAACTTGAAAAGAATACAATTAAATGTGGTATTATGGATGAAGAGAGAAGAACATCTGTAAACTTAAAAGAATGTATTAGAACATTAAAAAGCAGGGTTTTTTTCATTAATACAGGTTTTTTAGATAGAACTGGGGATGAAATGCATACATCAATGGAAGCAGGACCTATGATAAAAAAAGGTGACATGAAAAAATCAAAGTGGATCGCTGCTTATGAAGATAACAATGTTGATGTTGGTTTAAAATGTGGATTTTCAGGTGTTGCACAAATAGGTAAAGGTATGTGGGCTATGCCAGATAGAATGAAGGATATGATAGATCAAAAAATATCACATCTTGAGGCAGGCGCAAACTGTGCGTGGGTACCTTCTCCTACGGCAGCCTCTTTACATGCACTGCATTATCACAAGTTAAACATTTTTGAAAAACACAAAAAATTAAATAGTAATAAAAAAAGTTACATTGATGACTTGTTATCCATTCCAACTGCAGATAGACCCAACTGGAGCAAAGAGGAGATAAATAATGAGTTGTGTAACTCGGCTCAAACAATATTAGGTTATGTTGTTAGATGGGTTGATCAAGGAATAGGATGCTCTAAAGTTCCAGATATTAATAATGTTGGATTAATGGAGGATAGAGCAACACTTAGAATATCTTCACAGCATATAGCTAATTGGTTACATCATGGTATTTGCTCAAATAGACAGGTTTTAGAAATTCTTAAAAAAATGGCAAAGATAGTCGATAAACAAAATCAAGGAGATCCTGAATATCAAAGCATGTCTCCGAATTATGACAAGTCAATATCTTTTAAAGCAGCATGTGAATTGATTTTCCATGGTAAATCGCAACCATCAGGTTATACTGAACCTCTATTACATTTAAATAGATTAATTAAAAAAAGTTAATTCTATAAATTTATAAATCTCTTCTATTTTTGAAAGCAGATATAAGTGTTCCATCATCTGAAGTTTCAATTTCTCCGCCAACTGGTAAACCTTGGGCTAATTTTGAAATTTTTACATTTGTATTTTTTAAACTGTCCTGAATATAAAAAGCAGTAGTTTGTCCTTCAATTGTGGCACTAGTTGCTAAAATTACTTCATCAATATTGTCATTTTTTATTCTTTCTACGAGAGAATTAATAAGCAAATTTTCTCTATTATTGCCGTTAGCGTTTTCAGAGAGCGTACCACCTAAAATATGGTAATAACCTTGAAAAATAGATGAACTTTCTATTGCCCATTGATCCGAAATATTTTCAACAACACATATTTTGCTATATTTTTTATTTTTGTCTTCGCAATTATTGCAGGGATTACTATTAGATTTTAATGTTCCACAAATTTTACAACGTTCTATATTTTTAAACACATCGCTTAGATTATTAGCTAAAGGTTTTAATATTTCCTGGCGATTATTAATCATTTTTAAAATTATTCTTTTTGCAGACTTTGGTCCAAGACCTGGAAGTTTAGATATCAATTTAATTAAATTATCTATTTCAGGAAGATTTTGCATTTAATTATAAAGGCCACTTAAAACCAGGTACACCTAATCCCCCAGTTGCTTTTGATATTTCTTCAGAAGTTTTTGATTTTAATTTATTTTTAGCATCATTATGTGCAGCTACGATTAAATCCTGAATTATCTCTTTTTCTTCTTTTAGCACTTTATCACTCAATAAAATTTTTGTCATTTCCCCATTCCCGTTAAGTGTAATTTTAACTACATCTCCTCCAGAAACACCGTTAACCTCAATCTTTTTAAGATTCTCCTGGCTTTCTTTCATTTTTTTTTCTATCTCTTTTGCTTTTTCTAAAATTTTATTAAAATCAGTCATCTTTTTTTTCAATATCAATTAATTCAATATCTGGAAGTGCTTTCAACAAATTTTTATATTCATTTGAGTTTTTGTATTCTGCAATATTTTTTTTTTTTAAAATATTTTTTTTCTCTTTCACACTCATCAAGCCTTTTCCCTTTGAAAAAGAAATAAGCCATCTATTTTTAGTCCAATCATATAATTTTTCAGATAAATCTTTTACGAAACTTTTATTTAATTTATCATTAAATGAAATCTCAATATTCATATTTGAAAAAGACACAAGGTTTACATTGTTTTCTAATTCATATTTTAATTTTAACTCTCTTTTTTCAAAGCACAATTCAATTAAATCTTCTAAATTGTTAATTT
>CABYRT010000013.1 GCA_902521355.1 uncultured Pelagibacteraceae bacterium | reverse complement strand
ATTATTTTTTTTCAATAACATAAAAAACTACGACAAAAACTTTTTGTCAAAAAATCATTCGTCTCAAAAATTATTCTTTAATTTTTTAACATTATTTGGTATTACGCTGTTTTCTTTTGTAATTCTTTTCCCTTTTTACATGATGTTAGTTACAAGCTTTAAAACACAAGCATTATTATTATTGAACCCCTTAGACTTTAGTATTAATTTTGCACAAGGATTGCCAGAGTTGTTCAAATCTTATTTTATAGTATTCAAAGATTATAATTTTGGAAGATATATGCTAACGAGCACAATAGTCTCCTTAGGCACAGTCATTATAACATTAATATTTGCAATACCAGCTGCTTACGCTGTTGCAAGACTTAATTTCTTTGGAAAAAATTTTTTATCAACATCCATATTGATAATTTATTTGTTTCCAGCGATAGTTTTAGTGATACCTTTGTACACAATTTTTAGTCAACTTGGTTTAAGAAATTCTATTGAGGGTTTACTAATAGTTTATACAGCTACAACCTTACCTGTAGCAATTTATATGCTGCAAGGTTACTTTAAAAGTATACCAAAAGAATTAGAAGAAGCAGGGATAATAGATGGTCAAAATTGGCTTGGTATAATTTTTAAAATTATACTCCCACTTAGTTTACCCGCAATATCATCAGTAGCTTTGTATGTATTTATGATAGCTTGGAATGAATTTTTGTTTTCATTAATGTTTTTAGACCGGCCAAATACATTCACATTATCAAGAGCTATTCAGTTTCTGAATGTTGGAGCTGAAACACCTAGACAATATTTGATGGCAGGGTCTGTAGTAGTAACTTTGCCTATTTTAATAATTTTTGTTTATTTTGAAAAATATTTAGTAAGTGGTCTTACTGCAGGAAGCGTTAAAGGATAATGCAAAATAAAGTAGAAGAGGCAAAAAAAATATTATTAGGCAACAGAAAAAATGGCTACACACTTCCTACTAATAACAAATTATATCCTGCTCAATGGAATTGGGATTCAGCTTTTATAGCTCTAGGCTATTCTTACTTTAATTTAGATTTTTCAATTATAGAAATTGAAACTTTGCTTAATGGTCAGTGGGACGATGGTATGGTACCCCACATTCTTTTTCATGAAAAAGACACATCTTATTTTCCAAATCACACAACTTGGCAATGTGGAAAAAATATACCTTCTTCTGGTATTACTCAGCCACCAGTTTTAGCCAGTATTTTGAGAAAAATTGTTGAAAAAAATAAATTAAATAATGATCAAAACTCAAGGATAATTAAAGTAATCAAAAAAATTAAAAATTATCATGATTGGTTCATAAAATTCAGAGATCCTAATAAAACGGGCCTTGTATCCATATTACATCCTTGGGAAAGTGGGTATGATAATTCTCCAATTTGGGATCAGCCAATGAGCAATATCAAAGTAGATAAAGACCTTAATTATAAAAGAAGAGACCTTGAAGTTTCAAACTCTGATGAGAGACCTTTAAAAACTGATTATGATAGATATGTAACTTTAAGAGATCAATTTAGGGATGTTCAGTATGATCCACATAAATTGTATGAGATTTCTGATTTTAATGTAGTAGATGTTGGATTTAATGCTTTATTTTTGAGAGCAAATAAAGATCTACTTACCTTAGCTAAAAATTTAGATTTAAATTTCGATGATTTAAATAATTTCGTATCCAAAACTGAAAATCAAATATTAAAATTATATGATGATAATATTAATGATTTTTTCTCAAAAGATTTAAAAACTAATTTGAATATCGTTGTTCCATCAATAACAAATTATTTTACTTTATTTGCAAATTTAGAAAATGATCAATTAAATAAAAAAAATTATTAATAATTTAAAAAATCATAATATTAATGACAATTACTATTTCTCAACAATAAAACCAAATCATCCTTCGTTTGAAGAAAAAAGATATTGGAGAGGTCCAATATGGATAAATTGTAATTGGTTGATTTATCAAGGACTTATTAAAAAAGAGCCAGAATATGCAAATGAAATCAAAAAAAAAACTTTAGAATTAATTGAAGAAAAAGGTTTTCATGAATATTACAGTTATAAAGATGGATCAGTTATGGGCGCAAATAATTTCTCATGGAGCGCAGCTTTATATTTAGACCTGGTTCTAGAAAATTAGATTAGATTTTTAGTTTTTATTTAGAAATGTTTCAGAGGAGTCGTCCATTGCTTTTGCCCAAGCTGTATGATGAACAGGAGCTACTGACCCTGTTACTGGAGATGAAAAAGATTTATTTCTATACGTTGATATATCTTCAACCTTATGATGTTCCCATTCTTTAAAATGTTTTCTGATTAGTTCAAAATCTATTTTTGGATAATCTGACATCTCATGTAATTCTTTTGTGTATTCAGTCTGAAAATCAATCATCTGATCAGGATTTTCTAGTTTTTCTTCTAAAGCAACCCATTTATTAATATCTTTTTCAATATCCCCTCCATTTGGTATATTTATTTTCCCCATTATAACATCTCTTGCGTACCAAGCTTGGCAATCAAACATATTGAATGTATGAAACTGATCTTGCATTCCTAGATACAAAAGTTTGTGATTATCTTGCCAAACAACACCTTTGTATAATTTTGGAGGATAAAGTCTGTTTCTTGTTTTAAGTTTTAAATTTTCTTCCAAGAAAGGAAAATGATGTAGGTAACCAGTACATAGTATTATTACATCTGCATCCTGTTCCGTGCCATCTTTAAAAATTGCTTTTTTTCCCTCTAATCTATCTAAATAGAATACTTCCTTCATTCCTTCAGGCCATTTAAAACCCATAGGATTATGCCTGTAGCCAATTGTTACACTTTTTGCTCCATATTTATTGCATTGAAGCGCAATATCCTCAGCGGAATAACTGCTTCCTAAAACTATAATATTTTTTCCTCTAAATTCTTCTGCATCTCTAAAATCATGTGAGTGCATTATTCTTCCAGGAAATGAACTCATACCTTTATATTCAGGTATAAAAGGAACTGAAAAATGACCAGTGGACACTACAACGTAATCAAAATGATCAGTTAAAATTTTATCATTTTCTTTATCTTGATAGCTAACTTCAAATTTGTCTGATTTAAAAACTGTATTAACTACTCTTGTATTAAATTTAATTTTATTTCTTAAATTTCCTTTACTTACTCTACTAGTGATATAATCATAAAGTACTTCTCTAGGTGGGAAAGAAGGAATTGGCTTTCCAAAATGTTCATCAAAAGAATAATCTGCAAATTCAAGACACTCTTTAGGTCCATTTGACCAAAGATATCTATACATACTATTATGAACTGGATCTCCATATTGGTCAGATCCCGTTCTCCAGCTATAATTCCAAAGACCTCCCCAATCACTTTGTTTTTCAAAGCAAACTATTTCAGGTATTTTGTCTCCTTTTTTCTCGGTATGTTCAAAAGCCCTCAGAATTGATAATCCACAAGGTCCAGCACCGATAATAGCGACTTTAGTCATGATAATTTTTCCTCTACAATTAAAATTATAAATATATTGTACTAAGAAAAATAGAAAAATTAAATATTATTTTAATATGAAAACTAATTGGAATTATCCTACTACAATTTGGGTTGGAGAGAACAGAATTCAAGATTTAAGCATAGCATGTAAAAATTTGAAAATTAATAAACCATTATTTGTCACAGATAAGGATTTAATTAATCTAAAAATGGTTCAAGATATTATTTTAGATTTAAAAAAAACCTTTAATCATCTTCAAGTTTTTTCAAATTTTTCAGGTAATCCTGTAGGCGAGAATGTGGAAGAGGGAGTGGGGGAGTTTAAAAAATTAGGTTGTGATGGAGTTATTGCATTTGGTGGTGGCAGCGGTCTTGATGTAGGTAAAGCTATTGCTTTTATGACAGGACAGTCTAGACCATTATGGGATTTTGAAGATATAGGTGATTATTGGAAAAGAGCAGATGAAACTAACATTGCACCGATCATTGCTGTACCCACTACAGCAGGGACAGGATCAGAAACTGGAAGAGCATCAGCTATAATCAATAAACAAACAGGTATAAAAAAAATTATTTTCCACCCAAAATTTTTACCTTCAATTGTAATTTTAGATCCTAATTTAACTTTAGATCTTTCTCCAAGATTGACTGCAGCGACAGGCATGGATGCTTTGGCACACAATTTAGAAGCTTTTTGTGCGCCTGGATTTCACCCGATGGCTGATGGAATTGCGATTGAGGGAATGAAGTTAATTAAAAACTCATTAATTAAAGCAGTTAAGAACGGTAAAGATTTAAATGCTAGAGCAGAATTATTAGCTTCAGCTAGCATGGGTTCTACCGCTTTTCAAAAAGGGCTTGGTGCTATTCATTCTTTAAGCCACCCTATTAACGCACAATTTAATGTTCACCACGGTTTATCAAATGCTATCTTTATGCCTTATGTATTAACTTTTAACAAAGATATGATTGAAAAAAGGATAATTTCTATATGTGATTATCTCAAACTCGATAAAAGTTTTGATAGTTTTTTAAAGTGGATTTTAGAACTAAGAAAAGAATTAAATATACCGCATAAATTATCAGAAATTGTTGATGTAAATAAAATAAATTTAGAGCAGTTATCAGTTATGGCATTAGAAGATCCTTCAACTTCTACCAATCCAAGAACAATGAGCAAAGATGACATGAAAGCACTTTATGAACATAGTATTTCAGGTAAATTATTTTAATGAAAAGAATTCTGATAGTTGAAGGTAACCTTAGAGAAGAAAATCAAAGCTTTACTGATGGTGGAATTAAAACTCATACTGAAAGTTTAAAAGACAGTATTAGTTATTTTACAGATCAATTAGATATTGATGTTGTTAATCCTTCATCAGATGAAAATATTAATGAAGTAGCTAAAGATTTAACTAAATATCATGGAATGATATGGGGTGGTAGTAGTTTAAATATTTACAATGATACTCCAGAAATAAGAAGACAATTAAACTTTATGAGGGAATGTCAAAAGAATATAAAAAATATATTCGCAATATGTTGGGGAATGCAAGTTGCTGTGACCGTTGCTGGTGGTGAAGTAAAGAAATGCCCTAATGGCGCTCACAGGGGAATAGCTCACGACATAGAAATAAACGAAAATGGTCTTAAACATCCGCTTTATAAAAATAAAAATAAAAAATTTAATACCCCTGCATTTAATTTCGATGAAGTTGTAAAATTACCTGAGGGCTCTACATTACTTTCATCAAATCCAATAAATAAAGTCATGGGTATAAATTTTAATGTTGGTTCAACGAATGTATGGGGAATACAATATCACCCAGAGATAACTTATGCCAAAATGATAAGCTTAATTCATTTTAGGAGAGATCGACTTTTAGAAAAAAAAGCATTTATTGACCAAATGGAAATAGACTCTCATGTAAAAATTATAGAAGATGAAAATAAAATTTCAAATAAAGATGCAAGGATGAGAGAATTAGAAAATTGGCTAAATAATTTAAATTAGAACAAGCCTTCTATTTCACCTTTTTCATTAAGCTTAATAGAGTCTGCTGCAGGAACTCGTGGAAGTCCAGGCATTGTCATGATTGCTCCGCATATAACAACAATAAATTCTGCACCTGAAGATAATCTTACTTCTCTAATTGGTAATGAATGGCCTGTTGGAGCACCTTTTGCATTTGGATCAGTAGAAAAACTATATTGTGTTTTGGCTACACATATCGGTAAATTTCCATAACCCGCTTCTTCAAAAGATTTTAATTGATCTTTTATTTTACTGTCTGCAACAACTTCGTTTGCTCGGTATATTTCTTTTGCAACAATTTCAACTTTCTTTAGTAAAGGTGTTTTTTCATCATATAAAAATTTAAAATTTGCTTGTTTTTGATCAATTAAATCTACAATATGAGTGGCAAGTTCTTTTGTTCCCTCACCACCATTTGACCAATGAGTACATAAAGTAGCTTTAACTCCCATATTATCACAAGCATTTATTAACTCTTTTACTTCATTATCAGTATCAGCAACAAAATGATTAACAGCAACCGCTACCGGTAAACCAAATTTTTTTACATTTTCAATGTGTCTTTCTAAATTTACTAAACCTTTCTTTAACGCGTCTACATTTTCATTTTTTAAATCATCTTTAGCTACACCACCGTGCATTTTTAATGCTCTAATTGTTGCAACAATAACTACACACTCAGGTTTTAAATTTGATTTTCTACATTTAATATCTAGAAATTTTTCTGCTCCTAGGTCTGCTCCAAATCCAGCTTCAGTTACAACATAATCAGCTAGTTTTAAACCTGCTTTAGTTGCTATTACAGAGTTACATCCATGAGCAATGTTTGCAAAAGGACCACCATGAATAATGGCAGGATTATTTTCTAAAGTTTGAGTTACATTAGGTCTAATTGCTTCTTTTAACAAAACAGTCATTGGTCCATGAGCATTTAAATCTTTTGCAAAAATAGGCTTTCTATCTCTAGTATAAGCAACTGTAATATTACCTATTCTCTTTTCCAAATCTTCAAGATCATTAGCTAAGCAAAAGATTGCCATTATCTCTGATGCTACTGTAATATCAAAACCGTCTTCTCTTGGAAAACCATTTGCAATTCCACCTAAATTAATATTGATAGATCTTAAAGACCTATCATTCATATCCATAACTCTTCTCCAAACTACTCTTCTTACATCTATGTTTAATTTATTTCCCCAATAAATATGATTATCAATTAACGCTGACAATAAGTTGTGAGCAGATGTAATTGCATGGAAATCCCCTGTAAAATGTAAATTGATTTGTTCCATTGGAACAACTTGAGCATATCCTCCTCCTGCTGCTCCACCTTTCATTCCAAATGAAGGACCTAAACTAGGTTCACGTAAACACACTATAGAATTTTTACCAATTTTATTTAATCCATCATTTAAACCAACTGACGTAGTAGTTTTTCCCTCACCCGCAGGCGTTGGAGTAATAGCAGTAACTAAAATTAATTTTCCATTTTGTTTATCTTTTAAACTATCTAAATATTCTAAATTTATTTTAGCAATATGACGTCCCATAGGGCTAAAAGCACTTGGTTCGTCTGGAACATTAATTTTACCCAAAATCTCATTTATGGGTTTCATTTTTGCTTCTCGTGCAATTTGGATATCTGATTTTGACATAAATCTAATTACTTATTAATGAGCAGAATTACTATCCTTTTTTGTCACGTATTTAAACATCTAAAAAATATATATAAAAAAAATTAGCAAAAACTTATATTTAATTTTATAAAACTTACAGATGCAGAAATATTCAGTATTTAGTCTAATCAAAAACGCTTTCTCCAATCACCAAAATTGGGAAGTTGCTTGGAAAGATCCAACTCCAAAAAGTGAATATGATGTAGTCATCATCGGAGGCGGAGGACACGGTCTTGCTACTGCATATTATTTAGCAAAAGAACATAATATTAGAAATGTAGCTATCATTGAAAAAGGCTGGATTGGTGGTGGAAATGTTGGTCGAAATACAACGATCATAAGATCAAATTTTATGTACGATGCTAATGCAAGATTTAATGAATTTGGAATGGATCTATGGAGAAACTTAAGTCAAGAACTGAACTTTAATGTGATGTTTTCTCCAAGGGGAATAATAAACTTAGCCCACTCAGATGCTCAAATGAACGCATATGCTCGTAGAGGAAATTCTATGAGATTAAATGGAATAGATGCAAAATTATTGGATAGAGACGAAGTTAAAAAATTAATTCCAATGGCCGACTTTAGTGATGAAGTACGTTTCCCAATTTTTGGAGGCTTAATGCAACCAAGCGCTGGTACCGCAAGACACGACGCTGTTGCTTGGGGTTATGCACGTCAAGCAGATGATATGGGAGTAGATATTATACAACATTGTGAGGTCACTGGTTTTGATGTTGTTAACGGAAAGATAAAAGGAATTAGAACTTCAAGAGGAGATATTAAAGCAAAAAAAGTTGGATTATGTGTTGCAGGTAGCACAAATATATTAGCTGAAAAATTAAATATGACATTGCCAATAGAAACTCATGTACTGCAAGCTTGTGTTTCTGAGCCTGTAAAACCATTATTAGACGGAGTAGTAACTTTTGGTGCAGGCCACTTTTATATAAGTCAATCAGATAAAGGTGAGATGGTAATGGGTGGTGATCTTGACGGATATAATAGTTATGCTCAAAGAGGCAACTTGCCAACTATACAACATGTATTGACAGGTGGCTTAGCTTTGTTTCCATTTTTAAGTAGATTAAAAATGTTAAGGACATGGGGAGGGATCATGGATATGTCTATGGATGGTTCACCAATAATTGATAAAACTCATATTGAAGGTTTATATTTAAATTGCGGATGGTGTTATGGAGGTTTTAAATCAACTCCTGTCTCAGGTTGGACATTTGCTCACACAATTGCGCAAGATCAAGTTCATGAATTAAATTCAGAATTAAGATTAAATAGATTTTCTACAGGCCATCTTTTAGATGAAAAAGGTTTAGGAACTAAAACCTGGATTGGTTAAAAAATGTTATACATCAAATGTCCTTATTGCGGTTTAAGAGCACAAAAAGAATTTTCATATGGAGGTGATGCAACTGTAAAAAGACCTAATATAAATGAAGAAGTATCAAGCGAGGATTGGGATAATTTTGTTTATATGAGAAAAAGTCCAAGAGGGAAACATATAGAGTTATGGCAACATATAGCTGGATGTAGACAATGGATTAAGGTGCAAAGAGACACCGCTACACATGAAATTTTCCAAACAGCAAAAGTCACAGAAGAAATAAGATGAGCCAACCATTTAGATTAAATAAAGAGGGATTAATTAATCGAAACAAAAAAATATCTTTTACTTTTAATGGTAAAAAATTATTTGGATATGAAGGTGATACAATTGCATCTGCTTTGATTGCAAATGGAATACACCTAGTTGGTAGAAGTTTTAAATATCATAGACCAAGAGGTTTTTTTGGTGCAGGAGTAGAAGAGCCAAACGCAAAGCTTCAAGTAGAATTCAATGGTCATTCAGAACCTAATGTTAATGCAACAGAAATGGAACTGGTTGAAGGTTTGTCTGCAACAAGCCAAAACTGTTGGCCATCAGTAAATTTTGATGTCGGTGCAATTAACAATTTTTTAAAAATGTTTTTCCCTGCTGGGTTTTATTACAAAACATTTATGTGGCCTAAAAGTTTTTGGTATAAAATTTACGAACCTTTCATTAGAAAAGCCGCAGGATTAGGGGTTGCTTCGATAGAAAAAGATAAAGAAAGATATGAACATAAATTTGAGTATTGCGATTTGTTAGTTACTGGATCCGGACCCTCTGGATTAGCAAGTGCTTATGCTGCTGCAAAAAATGGAGCAAAAGTAATTTTAGCTGAGGATAAGCCAAGATTTGGAGGAACGCTTTTAACTGATGACGTAAGCATCGATAATTTATCAGGAAAAGATTGGGCAGAAAAAATAATTACTGAATTAAAATCTATGCCTAATGTAACTGTAAAAAATAGATCTCAAGTTTTTGGTTACTATGATCATAACATGTTGGTTATGTTTGAGAGAGTTAGTGATCATTTAGAAAAAAAATCAAAATTCACTCCAAGACAAAGACTTTGGTATATTAGAGCCAAAGAAACAATTTTATCAACCGGTTCAATTGAAAGACCAATTGTGTTTGGCAACAATGATACTCCAGGAATATTTTTATCAGCAGCTGCGAAAGAATATATGAAAGTCTACGGAGTATTAGTTGGAAAGAAACCTGTAATATTTACAAATAACGATAGTGCATATGAAACAGCTTTAGAATTCAAAAAAAATAATGTTGAACCAATTATATTAGATACAAGAGAAGAACATTCATCAGAATTAATTGATGAAGCTAAATCAAAGGGAATTGATATAAGATTTTCCCACGGTGTTATTGTCGCTAATGGATACAAAAAAGTTAAATCTGCAAAAATTGGCAAACTAAATAAAGATAAAAATTCTTTTGAGAAAATAGAGACTGTAGATTGTGATTGTATTTGTGTATCTGGATTTTGGACACCATCTGTTCATTTAGCATCACAATCAGGAAATAAACTTAAGTATGAAGAAAAAATTGATGCATTTATTCCAGATAAGAAAAAACAACATGAGACATCAGTTGGTGCAGCAAATGGATCATTTACATTAGAAGAAAGTTTAAAACATGGTTTTGAAAATGGTTCAAATCTTTCCGCAAAAATTACAGAGACTAAAACAGAAATCTCAATTCCAAATGTAAATGAAAAGAATTACGGAGCTCATGATAAATTTTGGTGTATGCCGTTACCTAAAAATGAAAATCCAAAAAGATTTGTTGACTTTCAAAATGATGTATCTGTCTCTGATATAGAAATCGCAATAAGAGAAGGTTACAGATCAATAGAGCACGTCAAAAGATATACAACTCTTGGAATGGCAACAGATCAAGGCCGCACAAGTAATTTAAATGGTCTTCAGTTGGTATCTAATATAGAAAATAAAATAGTTCCTGAAGTGGGACACACAACATTTAGACCACCTTTCACACCAATTACAATCGGCACAATAGTTGGTCGTGAAGTAGGTATGGAATATATGCCGACTAGAAAAACTCCAATGCATGAATGGCATGAGAAAAATAATGCTGTATTTGTTGATGCAGGTGCTTGGAAAAGACCTCGATATTATAAAGAAGGAAATGAAACTTTATTTGAAGCTTCAAAGAGAGAGGCAAAAAACGTTAGAGAGAATGTTGGTATATGCGATGTAACAACATTAGGAAAAATTGATATTAAAGGTCCAGACGCAGCAGAATTTTTAAATAGAGTTTATACAAATGCTTGGATGAAATTACCTATTGGAAAAGCAAGATATGGATTAATGCTTAGAGAAGATGGAATTGTCATGGACGATGGAACAACAACAAGAATTTCAGAAAATCATTATCATATGACAACAACAACTGCACAAGCTGCAAATGTTTTGTCTCACTTAGAATATTATCTTCAAATTGTTTGGCCAGAATTAAATGTAAATGTTGTCTCTACAACTGAGCAATGGGCAGGGGCTGCAATTGCTGGACCTAAATCTAGAGACATGTTATCAAAATTATATCCAGACTTAGACGTATCAAATGAAGCTTTGCCTTTTATGGGCTATAAAGAAGCAGAATTTTTTGGTGTTCCATCAAGAATTTTTAGAATTTCATTTTCTGGTGAGCTTGCGTATGAGATTAATGTCAAATCAGATCATGGTATGTTCATGTGGGAGAAAATGATGGAAGTAGGAAAAGAATTTGGAAATCAGCCTTACGGAACTGAAGCTTTATCAACATTAAGAATTGAAATGGGACACGTTGCAGGACCAGAATTAGATGGCCGAACAATCCCATCAGATGTTTCATTAAATGGATTAGTTTCAAAGAAAAAAGATTTTATTGGCAAAAATTCTTTAGGAAGAGAAGCATTTAATGTTGAGAGCAGACAAAAAATTGTTGGACTTATTCCAATTGATAGAAAGTCTAGTATTCCTGAAGGATCTCATATCGTCCAAGATCAGAATGCAAAATTACCAAACCCTAAACTTGGCCATGTTTCTTCTTCTTGTTGGAGTGTAGAAAATAATAATCCATTTTCACTAGCAATTATGAAAGATGGAAAAAATATGATAGGTAAAAAGTTTTTTGCGGTATCACCATTAAAAAATAAATCAATTGAAGTAGAAGTTATTTCTTCTCATTATGTTGATCCTGAAGGAAAAAGAGTTAGATCATGAAAAATGTTTCTGCACTAGAAAATATTCATAAACATGGATTGTTTGGCAATCACGATAGTAAAGATGAGCTAATAAATATTAGAGAAATCAAAGATATTTTGATTTATCAAATTGTTAAATATAAAAAATCTTCAATTAGTATTGATAAAATAAAAATAGATAATTTAAATTTACCTCAGACTCTTTTGGTATCTTCAAATCCTAATACAAGAATTTTATGGATGGGACCTGATAATTGGTTAGTCGTTTCAACGAATAAAGAAATAGAAAAATCTATTTTAGAAAACCTAAGTCATGATGATTTTGCATTAACTGATCTATCTCATTCAAGAACAATCCTTGAATTAAAAGGTTCTTTGGTAGATGAAGTATTGAAAAAAGGTTGTCCATTAAATTTAGATGGCCTTGATGAAGGAAAATGTTCTAATTCTGCTTTTCATGCAATTACAATAACTATTGATTTTATTAGTTCAAATCCAAGAAAAGTAAGAATATTCGCTTTAAGAAGTTTTGGTGAATCTCTTTATCATTCAATAACTGATGCTTGTTTAGAATTTGGCTATAAAGCTGAATAAAAATTATTCTGAAGTTTTAAATTTAGTTTTTTGAATAATAACCACAAACACAATTGGAATTATTAAAGTTATTAGTGTTACTGTTATCAACAAAATACCTAGATCTGAATAATCGGCAGTGGTAAGAATAGCGTTTGTTACCTTATCCTTTACCTCTCTAGTAATAACATAAATTTCATTTAAATATTTAGTTCCTAAAGCACTTGCTGATAAAGCAAGATTTGTAAAAGAAGCGAATACTGCAAAGAAAGTTGCTTTTAAGTGCGACGGAGCATTTTTAGCAATCCACGCGAGCAAAGGTATCATTGAGACTTGTCCCAAAGGTGACTCAAGTGCAGTATTTAATATTGCAATAAACTTGGCATCAACAACTCCATTAGTAATTGATGATGTCCAATTGTGAAATCCATAATACATACCAACACTTGGTAAAAATAAAATGGCGCCTGCAACAGATAAAATTACTATTATTCTAGCTATAGAGTTGTTTGCCATAAATGGTCTTAATAAAATAATACCAACAAGCGTTAAAACAGAGGCTATAAGAGATAATACAGAAAAAAATTGTTCATTGAATTCAAGTACATCAATTTCAAACCAAGATAAACCCGGACCAGGTCCTGGCATTGCTCTAAAAATAAAAATTATTATTGCTGTCCCTACAACAGTAAGTCTTAAATCCTGAGGAAGTTCTTTAACTAATTTATTCATTAAAAATAGAATAATTGCCATTGAACCTACAAAAACAATTTCTTGAGCAAATGGCACTTTGAATGATCCAATACCTAAAGTGAAAATAACAAAAACTAAACTTCCACCTAATATCCACCAGTTTACTTCAGTTTTTTCTGAAGGAGCATAATCTTGATCACCCTCAAGACCTTGTTCAATAAGTTTTCTTTTCTTTTGATTTTTTAAATATGAAGCGAGAAATATTCCAAGAACGGATACAATTGGTATAATTAAAGCATATATATAGATTGAACCGTATAAACTTATCTTATCTGCTTGTTCAAGATCGTCTACTCCTTTAAAGAGGATAACGTTAGCTAAAGCAACTAAAACAGTTCCACCAATTATTGCAAATCTTCCAAGAGTTTGCATTGTTGTATGCATAAGCTTGATTTCATCTCTTGAAAATTTATTTCCACTGTCATCAACTAAAGGAACAGCCTCTACAGTCATAGCATCAGCCACAACATCTTGAACAACATAACCAATCGGAGCAAGTAAAACACTGATCACAAACCATGTTTCTACTGAAAGAATTGAGGACATCCATTCAGTATGAATTATTAAACCGTACATTATAATTAAACTTAATGAGATTAAGGATGCTCCAACAAAAACCATGTAATTTTTTTTATTCCAGATTAGATCAACAAGATGACCTAAAGGCATCTTCAGTGCCCATGGAATTCCAGCCCAAAAACCCAGTCCAGCAAGAAAAGCAGCAGATAAGTTTAGATAGTCTTTAACAAAAAAAGTTCCAACAATACCTGTTAGTCCTGAAATACCAGCAGCAAGATAAATCATCAATGGTGGTAGATAGGTCCACTTAAACTGTCTTCCTAAATCTATTAAAGTACTATCTATAAATCTCAAAATTTTATTACTCATAAATTATTCTGTTAAATTTAATAATATTAATCCATTTTGTTTAGTTTCTTTACACCAAAGTTCATAACTTTCACAAACTCTCCACAAATGATCAAATGCTCTTTGAGATAATTCCAAAGGAAAGTGACTTTTTGCATAATATAATTTTGGGATTTTCATTAATTGTTTAATCATAGTATCTTTTTGTATTTGTAAAAGTCTTATAGTTTCTTGATTAATCTTTTTTTTTGTAGATTTATCTACGTAGTCATTGCTCTCAAGTTCTTTAAACCATTTATCATGAAAATTTCCTGAACTAATTTCATTATAATCATCTGATGCAATAAATATTTCAAAAGCTTGAATATTAGTTAAATTAGGGTTCTTAATTTTGATTTCATATATCTTTTGATAAATGATTTCGGCAACATATAATACAAATGGTCTCGATTTATCAGTTTCCAAACTAAACTCCTCAAATATCTACTGAATAATAGCATGAATTAGGATCATCTTTATAGTGCGCAAAAGGCCCACACTCTTTAAAACCAAAACTTTTAAAAAGTTTTCTAGCGGGTGCAAAAAAATCACCTGCACCAGTTTCGACACTTAGTTTAGTAATTCCTATTTGTTTAGATTTTTCAATAAGATGTGAAATTATTTTTCCACCATATTTTTTATTTCTGAATTTATCTGAAACTCTTATAGATTTAAATTCTCCATGCGTTTCATCAAATAATTTTAAAGCTCCACAACCAATTAATTCATTATTTTCCCACAAACTCCAGAATTTTATACTTGGATCCTTTAATCCAGGAATATCTAATACATGAGAACTCCCCTCAGGAGAAACTGATCTCAATTCAATAAAATGATTAGTTAGCAACTCATTTACCTGCGGATCATCAAAATTATTTTCTATTGATTTCATAGTTTTGAAAAACATATAATCTAAATTTAGATTAAACCAAGAAAATTAAATATGTGTGGAAGATACGTAATAACTAGCCCTGTTACAAAAACAAAAAAACTTGTTAAGTCAGCTATACAAGTTGAAGATACTGAAAATTATAATGCACATCCATTTCAAAAATTACCTGTAATTAAAAAATATAATAATGGAAATACTCTAGAAAATTTAAAGTGGGGAGTAGTACCTAGCTGGGCTAAGCAAAAAGATTTTAAACCTTTAATAAATGCAAGACTAGAAACTATAGATGAAAAAGTTTCTTTCAAAAAATTAATTCGACTACATAGATGTGTAGCTGTAGCAGATGGTTTTTATGAGTGGAAAAGAGAAAAAGAAAATAAAACACCTTATTATTTTTTAAGAGAGGATAAAAAGCTTATGTATTTAGCGGCTATTTATGATAATGATCAATTTTGTTTAATAACCGAGGATGCAGATGAAAATATTAAAGAAATACATCATAGACAACCTGTTATAATTAATGAAAATGATGTTAATAGATATTTAAATCTTGAATTAACAGGATCGAGTTTTCTTAAAGAGTGTAAAAAAACAAAATTAAACTTTCATGAAGTTTCAAAGGAAGTTAATAAACCTACAAACAATAATATTTCTTTGATACAAACTATATCTTAAAACTATTTTTCAATAGTTGTTAAATGTCCCATTTTTCTTTTAGCTTTAACTTCTTTTTTTAAATAATCATAAAAAAATTCATTTTCTTTAAATTTTTTATTTTTATATTCTAATATATCCTCACCAATCAAATTAAGCATTTTTGCATTATAAATTTTTTTTGTTTCTAATTTTTCAAGTCCACATACAGCTCTTATATGATTTTCAAATTGGCTAATGTTGTGTGAATTTATAGTTAGGTGTCCAGAATTATGCACTCTTGGCGCAACTTCATTAGCATATAAATTATTATTTTTATCTATAAAGAATTCAACGCACATAGTACCAATATAATCAAGCTCTTCAGCTACTTTTTTTGCCCAGTCCAATGCTTTATTTTTAATTTCATCACTTATATCAGCAGGAATTTTGGAGTGTTTTAAAATCTGGTCTTCATGATAATTTTCAATTGGATCATAAATTTCATATTTTTGGTGACCAAATCTTGTAACCACAACTGAAATTTCTTTTTTTAAATTTACTATCTTTTCTAAGATGTAGCCTTTTGAAAAATCGAAATCATTGTTTAAATCATTTGCATTATTTATTTTATATTGGCCCTTTCCATCGTAACCTAGTGTACAAGTTTTCAATAAACCAGGTATAAATTTATCATTTATTTTTATATCATCTAAATCATTTATACTTACATACTGAGTTGTAGTTATATTATTTTTATTTAAAAATTCTTTTTCAGTTAGTCTATTTTGGATTAATTTATTTATTTCAGGGCTAGGTAATACAGACTTTATTTCATTAATTTTTTTCAATATTTCATATGGAATATTTTCAAACTCATATGTTACAAGATCGACTTTTTCTAAAAAGTTATTGATAATATTTATGTCTTGGTAATCTCCATAAATAAATTCATCAGCAAAATTGATTGCAGGTGCATCTTTATCGTCAGATAAAATAACCGTTTTAATATTTAGTTTTTTTGCTGCGGATGCTAATAGACTTCCTAATTGTCCACCGCCTATTATTCCTAGATCAGGTTTAGACATTAATTACTTTGGTTTTTTTTTTACTTTTGATGTTTGTTTTTTTCGCCAATTTAAAAGTGTTTTTTTTACATTGTTATCATACGTAGCTATAATTGAAGCAGCATATAAACCAGCATTGATTGCACCATCTTCTCCAATAGCAACTGTACCAACAGGAATTCCTTTTGGCATTTGAGCAATTGATAGAAGGCTATCTAAACCTTTTAACTTTTTACTTTCAATGGGAACACCTATAACTGGAATGCTAGTTATTGCAGCAATCATACCAGGCAAATGCGCTGATCCTCCAGCCCCAGCAATAATAATAGAAATATTGTTATTTTCTGCTTTCTTTGCATAAGTATAAAGTCTATCAGGCGTTCTGTGTGCAGAGACGATATTTGTCTCATAATTAATTTTTAAAATCTTAAGAACTTTTTCGCAATTTTTCATTGTTTTGTAATCAGACTGACTGCCCATTACAATTGATACTTTATGTGATTTTTTTTTGTATTTCATGAAACTAATATTAATTTACAGATATTTCCTTTAAATTGCAATTTTTAGCTAAGGACAGTTTAAGTTAGTGACAATCATAATAATAATAATAGTGTATATCAAATATGAATTATCGAATTGATAATCTTCAGTATTGTAAATGGTCTAGAGAAATCTTTGAAATAAATAATAAAGCTGGATTGAATGCAGTTCACGTAACTTTAGTTTATCATGAAGACTATGATGAATTACAACAAAGAATACAAGAGTGGGATAAACATTTCGAAGAAAATAAAGATCTTATATTTCTAGGCAATAACTACAATGATATTACAAAAGCAAAAGAAGAAAATAAAACTGCAATTTTTTTTGGATTTCAAAACTGTTCACCAATTGAAGATGACATAGGTCTTATAGAAAAAGTACACTCACAAGGCTGTCGATTTATGCAATTAACTTATAACAACCAATCATTATTAGCCACTGGATGTTATGAAAAAAATGATAGCGGAGTTACCAACTTTGGAAAAGAGGCTATTAAAGAAATGAATAGAGTAGGTATCGTTGTTGACATGTCTCATTCGGCAGAAAAAAGTACACTTGATGCAATTGAAATTAGTCAAAAACCTATAGCTATAACTCATGCAAATCCAACTTTTTGGTTTGAAGCAAAAAGAAATAAATCTACAGAATTATTAAAAGTTTTATCCGATAGTGGAGGAATGTTAGGATTGTCATTGTATGCTCACCATTTAAAAGATGGAACGAATTGTAAAATAGAAAGTTTTTGTGAAATGGTTGCAAGAACAGTTGAAATTATGGGTATTAATAATGTTGGTATAGGATCAGACTTATGTTTGAACCAACCAGACAGTGTAGTTGAGTGGATGAGAAATGGAACTTGGTCAAAATCAAAAAATTTTGGTGAAGGTAGTAAAGATAAACCTGGTTTTCCAAAACAACCAGATTGGTTTTTGGATGCAAGAGGATTTAATAATATAAATACAGAACTAAAAAATAAAGGTTTTCAGGAAGAAGAGATAAATAAGATACTTGGCAATAATTGGTTTAATTTTTATAAAGGAATTAATTAATGCAAGTTCCATTAAGAGATCCTAAAATTGTAATGAAACTTTCTAGGCTTGGATCGTTTCATCAATCTAAATTATCTTTTCTAAGATCATTTTTAAATGAGTTCAAAGATTGGAAATATAACAGAGATCTGTTTGACTTGAATGATAGGGGATATGGAGTAGCTATTTATTCATTTTCAAAAGATAAAAAAACATATTCTTTAGTTTGTTTTGCTAATGAGCTTAAAGATGAGGAAAGATCTGATAGAGTAATAGCAACTAAATGGGATGCTGCATTTGCTTTATATGATGGCATTCCTTCAAAAATTGATATTGATAGACTCTCACAAAATGTCCCTAAACAAGAAGTAGGGAGACTTTCTTATAAAGAACTAACTCTCTCAAGAGCAAATAGATCGGTTAGAGCATTTAATTATGTGGTTGAGTGTTTATCAAAAGGTATCCAGCCCAATACTAATGAGCTTTCTAAAGTTGGATATTTGTACAGAACAACTGCAGTATATGGCTCAGGAAAATTTGGATTAGCAGACAGGTTTAGAATTAAAAATAGAGATGAAATAAATGGTCCTTTTAGATTGGAAATGATGTTAGTTTACCTTGTAAGACAATTCACTTTCGATCAAGTCAATCATATAGCAAAACATAAAAATCCTAAAGATGCTGTAGAATTAGAATTGGATATTTGCAGAAATTTAGGAATTGGAAATTCAACTGGATTAGGAATGGCACCATTTATTGTTAACCATCCCTCATTATTAAATAATTGGATACTAGCTAAAGAGACAGCTTTAAAAAAAATAAGAGAAATAGAAAAAGTATCAGAAGAAGAGTTTAAAATTTTTTACAATTGTTTAACAAAATCTTTAAAAAATGTGACTTCATGGAATACTGATAGCGAATACCAAAAGAAAAAAATAAACAATTTAATTAATGATTTACAAAATTTAATTAATTATTTGAAAGATAATATTGATAAATCAAATTTTTATATATTTGATAAATTATATAACTGGGCAGAGGAAAATTTATCTGAAGAAGGAGTTGAGTATTTGGTTTCTGTAATGATGGAGCCATATAATGAAATAACTGATCCTTTAATTTCTCAAATGAGTTCAGACGAGGATAGTAGTTTTAATATACCTGTAGACAGAAATATAAATGACCTAAGAGAAATAATTGAGAAAAATTATTCAGATATTTTAAAAATTGATTTTTCAAAAAATGAAAATAATAAAAAATTTTGGTTCATATCAAAAAATAAAGAAGAACCTAGGATTGGAGATCGGTTTGAAGATAATGGTTCAGAACTCGAGCAGCCTACGGCTATTGCTAGAGATATAAAAAAACTTTATGAAACTATTTTTAATTTAAAAAACAGCTTAAAGATTGGTAAATTTCTAGTACAGAACAATGATTTAAGACATATTGTAAGAAGAGTATTTATAACAGAGAAATATCCATATTCTGAAATTCAAGATAACACTATCGGCTCAAAATTAGTTCCTATAGATATGTTAAGACTTAAACTATCTTTTTTTGGGGCAGTAAAGTTTGATCCAAGATCTGACAAATGGTTAAGGATTTGTATGTTTCAAGGAGCTCCATTACCAAATGAACTTAATTCATTTAATCAATATTGGATATATAACTAAAGCAATTAATGAGAAGTTATAGTGAAATTGATACGATTGTTAAACGTTCAACAAAATCGAAAGGTTTCTCCTGGGGAGTTGCAGAAGAAATAGGAAAGAATATTAAGCAACTCGAGTTATTTGGTTTACCAGGAATAAAAAATATAAACCAATATTTTAAGATTTTTAATAATGAGAAGTTTGAAAATTGCCAATCTTTTAACAAAAGCAACAGACCTCAAAACTTTTACTGTCCAATTAAACTTGGATTAAGTTTTTTTGATCAATCTATCTCTATCCAAGAACTAAATGATATAGAAATTGAAAAAATGGCTTACCCATTGATATTTTTGCCTTTTGTCAGCAGATCTTCGGAAATAACAGGAAAGAGAATTTTTTTAAAGATAGATCAAAAAGAATTTTTATTAAATTTCAATCAATCAATTTATTCAAATTATTTAAGTAGTGAGGTTGTAGAAAAAGCTGATGTAATTAAAATCCAATTCTTAGAAAACAAGAATAATTTTTCCGAAGAAGATTGGAAAGAATTAACAAAATTATCTGAAAACACATTTGTTGAAGAAACAGATGAGTTAAAACAAAAAACCGCAGGAGCAGGATTAACAGATAATGACTGATAACTTTGAATATAAATCGGACAAATCAGATAAAAATGAATTAAATGATATTTGTGATGAATGTAAAAAAGAAGATGAGACAGTAACTCAAAATTTAATACTCACAGGATATAAACTTTGTAACTCCTGCAGAACATCTAAAACTTTATTTCCGCTTTAAATATTTGTACTTATAGGTAATGAATTAATTTTTGTCATTACAAATGAAATTGTCAAAAAAGAAATAATTAAAAAAGACAAAAATACAATTCCAAATGCTTTTAAATTTGATTTTAAATTTAAAATATGTCGTGTTGCAATGATTAATGAAGCAAAAATCCAAAATTGAGTAAGAAAAATAATTAAAAGAACCAGTTCTGGTGTGACAGCAAAAAATCTTATAAGGCCTGGAGCGTGTGCGTACCCAACAGCTATAAGAACTCTTTTAAATGGAATTTTTCTATCTTTATCAGGAAAAATTTTAACTCCAATTACAAATATAAAAATTGCCCACACCAGCCAGGTTAATAATGCTGTTAAACCAGATATACCAACAGACGTTTTAACAATTGTGTTCGCTGCGATAGCACCAGCAACCCCATCTAAAATCATGATAAGAATTGCAAAATAAATTCCAGCTTCTCCATAATATCTTGGAGTTCTATAAAGAGTTTTATCAAGCTTTAACGATTTAAAAACAATTTCTAAAAACTGAGCAAACATTAATTATCTTTATTTTTTTTTTGCGCCTTATATGAAACGATTAATGGGAATATTATTAGAGCAATAGCGATTATAATGCAAACAACTATGAAAAAGGTTTTCGTCATATTTAGGGGGAATTAAATTCCCCCTAAAAAAATTTTTATCACTTACTGACTACTTCTCTTGTATTTGCGTTGTAAGATTCTGTAAATGGAATATCAACTACAACTGCATCAACTGGTTCCCCAGGTTTATCAGAATATTTTTCTGGTAGGTGGACTTTAAATTTTGATCCAACTTTACCTCTTGGAAAACCATTTGCATTCAGCGTGCCATCAAAAGGTACATATCCCATAGCAATATTTTTCCCTTTTTCTGGGTGATACCAAGGAGAAGTTACAAATCCTACAGGCTCACTGCCATTTTCTGAAATTAACCAAAAATCTGGAGCGTATTCTTCAATAGGTTTTCCACCTAATTCAAGTCCAACTAATTGAAGCTTGTAAGGTTTATGACCTGCTTTTAAATCAGCTTTCATTTTCTCGAGGGCTTTTTTACCAACATAATCTCCTTTTTTGTTCCATTCACCTTTTCCAGATAAAGAAACTTGATATCCAAGATTACATTGAAAAGGATTATGCTCATGATCCATATCTTGTCCCCATGAAAGAATTCCAGCCTGAATTCTTCTATGGTGTGCAGGAGCAATCACCATTAAGTTATGTTTTTTACCTGCTTCAAGAACAGCATTCCACATATCTTCGGCATATAAAGTTGCTTCTCTTAAATATATTTCAAATCCAGACTCGCCTGAAAAACCTGTTTGAGAAATAATACAACTTCTTCCACCAACTTTTGCAGACGCCAATCCATAAAAAGGCATGTTGTCTATGTCAACTTCACTTCCACAAAGATCTTTCATTAAAGCTTTTGCTTTAGGACCTTGAATTTGTACAGGACAAGCATCTATTTCATTAATTTGAACATTAAACCTTTCATCTGCATTTACTCCTTGCAAATATAATCCAATATCACTATCTGATAAACTAAACCAAAATTCATCTTTAGATATTCTTAAAAGAATAGGATCATTTAATACTCCTCCATATGCATTACACAAAATTACATATCTTCCTCTCATTGGAGAAATTTTTGTAGCATCTCTTGTAATTACATAATCAACAAATTTTTCTGCATCTGGTCCTTTAACTTGTATTTGTCTTTCAACTGCAACATTCCACATTGTTACATGGTTTTTAATTGCTTCGTACTCCACCATTGCACCACCATCTTCAGGTTTAACATAACCTCTTGGATGATAAATTCTGTTATATACAGTTGCTCTCCAACATCCTGCTTTCATTGATAAATGCCAGTATGGAGACTTCCTTACTCTTGTTGATATTAGCATTTCAACTTTAGTAGGTCCGCTTTGTCTTAAATTGTATGGTACTTTTCTATCAGACTGATCTACTGATGTTGTATGTCTTATTTTACTATAGTCAAATTCATTAGACATAGTTATTCTCCTTCAACCACTTGTTAGTTTCCTTCAAGCCGCCGAATGTATAAATGTGGAAATAATCAGTATGCGATTTAACTTTCCCAATTAAATCATTAGGGTCTTTAGGTTTCAATAAATCTAACGCCTTACTAAAATTAGATTTAAGAAAGTTAATGGAATTTTTTGCCCCTACAATATTAGCAAATTTAATTAAGCTAGATATTTTCATTGGCCCAGTTATTCCAACATGAACTGGTATTGTTTGTTTTGATATAAAATCTATAATAGGCTGAGTATCCATTAGCCACTGTGTAACTATATAATCAGCATAAGGCTTTTTATCTATCATAGCTTTTTCTAAATCAGAGTCGGATATATCAGGACTCCCCTCGGGATGTCCAGCAATTCCAATCTTAATACCATCAAAAAATCCTGTCTCTAACATTTGATACGAGCTATCAAATTTTCCGATCGGGTCACGACTTCCACCTATCACCAAGACCTGCTTAACACCCAAATCTTTACATCTAGAAACATAATCTTTTAGCTGATTTTCATCATTTATTGACCTTGCTGGGAAGTGAGGAACTGGATTAAATCCCTCTTTAACTAACTCTCCAGATTGTTGAGCGGTCTCTTTATAATCACCCCCAGGTAGCATTGTAACATAAACATCTTTTACCTTTGGCAACGTGCTTAAATCAGTTTTAGGACCTATTTCTAAAGAAAAATTCATAAGTAAATTCTTAATTATTTTATATTCGGTGTCTATAAAAATATTAAACAGATAAACACATTGTAACCCATTGTCATGATCTGAAAATTTAATTAAGTTTAGTCATGGAAAATAAATTATCTCAAATTACAGAATTATTCTCCAAAACAAGACAACAAACTCTATCTCTGTGCGAGAACTTAGAGGCTGAGGATATGGTCATACAGCCCAGCAAAAATGTTAGTCCTCTTAAGTGGCATCTTGGTCACACCACATGGTTCTTCGAAAAATTCATATTGTCAGAATTGGATGAAAGTTACAAACCATTTAACAAGGATTATAATTACATATTTAATTCTTATTACAATTCTGTAGGTGAGTACAATCCTCGAAATAAGAGAGGTTCACTAAATAGACCCATCTTAAAAGATGTTGTAAAATACAGACATTATGTAACTGAAAATATTATTGATTTTTTAAAAAGGACAAAAAATAATAGAACATCATTTTTAGTTGAACTAGGTTCAAATCACGAACAACAGCATCAAGAATTAATGTTAATGGATATTAAAAATATTTTTTTCAACAATCCATTGATGCCGACTTATAATTCTAACAATGATAAACCAACTGCTAAAGAAGAAAATGAATTGACATTAGAAACTAGTAAAAAATTTAAATATGGAAACAACGAGGATATTTTTTGTTACGATAATGAATTACCAGTATCAGAAACACAATTAGATCCTTTTAAAATACATTCATTTGTAACTAATGGAGAGTGGAAAGAATTTATTAATGATGGTGGATATAAAAACCATGAATATTGGTTATCTGATGGATGGGACTTTGTAAATAATAATAAATTAGAAAGACCAATGTATTGGATAGATAATAATAATTATTTTACATTAAATGGTTTAAAAAAAATTGATAATGAAAAACCAGTTTCTCATATAAGTTTCTATGAAGCAGATGCTTTTGCAAGATACAAAAATAAAAGATTACCAACTGAATTTGAATTAGAGTATTTTTTAAAACAATCTGATAAAAAAGGTAATTTTTTAGAAAATAAAATTTTTCATGAAGTTGAAGAAAAAGCAGACGATGTTTATGGAAATTTATGGGCATGGACAAGCAGTAATTACACACCTTACAAAAAATATAAACCATATGAAGGAAATTTAGGAGAATATAATAACAAGTTTATGTGCAATCAGTTTGTCTTAAAAGGCGGTTCGCATTCTACATCTATTAATCATATTAGAGCATCTTATAGAAATTTCTTTTATCCAAGTGATACTTGGCAGTTTTGTGGTGTCAGACTAGCTGATGACATCTAGTGACTAATTTAAAACTAATAAATATAAACAATCAAATTCAAGACGATAAAAAATTAATCTTACAAGGATTATTAAATAAAAAACAAAAATATTTATTACCTAAATATTTTTATGATGAAAAAGGTTCAAAGTTATTTAATAAAATTACAAATGTTAAAGAATATTACCCAACAAATAAAGAGTTAGAAATACTAGGTAACTTACAAAAAGAGATAAGAAAGAAATTACCAATTAATTCAACAATTGTAGAATTTGGTAGTGGCTCAAATAAAAAAATAAATAAATTTATAAAATCATTAAATGAACCCAAAGAATACATTCCTATAGATATTAGTAAGGAATATTTGTTTGAAAATGCATCAATAATTGCAAAAAAATTCTCAGATTTAAAAGTAACAGC
>CABYRT010000012.1 GCA_902521355.1 uncultured Pelagibacteraceae bacterium | reverse complement strand
TGAAGGTGGTTTAGCAGCATATTTGGCCCAAATTAAAAAATTTCCTATGCTAGATGCGGAAGAAGAATACATGCTTGCTAAAAATTGGCAAACTACAGGAAATGTTAAATCAGCTGAAAAACTTGTTACAAGTCATTTAAGGCTAGTTGCTAAAATAGCGATGGGTTACAAAGGCTATGGATTGCCTCTTAATGAAATGATTTCAGAAGGTAACGTAGGTTTAATGCAAGCTGTTAAAAAATTTGAACCAGAAAAAGGTTTTAGACTTGCAACTTATGCAATGTGGTGGATTAAAGCTTCTATTCAAGAATATATTCTAAGATCATGGAGCTTAGTAAAAATTGGAACTACAACAGCTCAAAAAAAACTTTTTTTCAACTTGAAAAAATTAAAAAATCAAATTGCACCTAGAACAGAAGGTGACTTACGTGATGAACACGTAAAAGATATAGCAAACAGATTAGATGTTAGTGAACAAGAGGTAGTATCTATGAATAGAAGGCTATCAGGTAAAGAACAGTCATTAAATGCGCCAATTGGAGAGGACGGTGATGAGTGGCAAGATTGGGTTGTGGATAATGATATGGATCAAGAACTTAAATTTGCACAAAATGAAGAAATGGAACAACGAAAAGATCTTCTACAGGATTCTATTAAAATTTTAAATGAAAGAGAAAAAGAAATTCTTTACTCTAGAAGATTGACTGATGATCCAATAACTTTGGAGGACTTAAGTAAGAAATTCAAAATAAGCAGAGAAAGAATAAGACAAATTGAAAATAAAGCTTTTGAAAAACTTCAAAAACATATGCTGAACTCTGCTAAATCAAAAAATTTATTACCAGCTAATTAAGCTTATTAAAATTCTTTTCTAATATTTGCAGTTAAACTGGTGTTAAACGCTTCGTTATCATTTCTATAATGATCGACCATGAAACTTAAATTTAAACCATTTTCCAACGTAGCCCCTATTCCAAGGGTTAGCTTTGCATGTGATGTATTTTGATCAGATATTGCATTAGCATAAATAGTTGAAGAATCATTTACATAATAAGCTTCTGATAGTGAATTTATTGTTTTATTTTTACCAATTTCAAACTGTATTAAAGGTGTAATAAATCCTTGATCTATCTCTAATATATTTGAATAATTAAATCCAAAAGATAATGACGAACTTTTAATATTTTGATCATTGTAATTAATTGAATCACCATCACCACTTTCAATGTAATGATCTAATATCGTATAACCCAAATCTATCCTAGAATAGTAATTTAAGTTTTTACTTTCTTTTTGTTCTAATGGTTCGTACAAGTAAGTGAAACTTCCAAATAATTGTTTTCCATCTCTGAGGCCTTTATTATTTCCTCCAGATACTTTTCTATTGATATCGATTTCCGTTTCTCCAAATCCAATGGCAGCCTCGAAATATCGATTTTCAAAAAATTGGTTGCTTCCATAGATTAATAAAGATTTTGCTGTTGCATCCATATGTGCATCATTACTTCCAATTTGAGTTTCTTGCTCAGATTGATTTAATGCTAAACCTATAGTTTTTAGATCTGTAATTTTTTTATCAAGTCCTACTGTAAAACCTTTGGTGCTAAGATCTTGACCTAAGTCTTTACCTTTGTTGTTTATTCTACCAAAAGAAAGATTGCCTTCACTCCAAAAAGCAAATTTTCTCTGTTTTTTTTCGTATTTTATTAAGTTGGCGGTTAAAGCATCAACTAATTTGTTTGCATACGGGTCGTTAAAATTTAATGCTATTTTATTTTTTGAAGTGTTGCTATTTTGAATTGGTCTTATAAAATTTAAGCGGCTATTTACTCTATTTAATGACTGTGTCATTGATTGAATTGAAGCTGTTGTTTGATTTTTTACTAAAGTTTTTACAGTATCGTTAAAAATTTGTCCTTTTGCAGTAGTAAAATTTAAAGTTGTTGTGTTTGAAATACCAGCGTAAGAGTTTCCAACTGTATCATCAAATGCGGTTGAATCTATTTTTACATGATAAGATGTGTCATTTTCTAAGTCAGATGATGGATTAATAGTAATTTCAGTTGTTCCACTTCCAGATAATAAAGATCCTGTTACATCAATCTCTATCGCTTCGCCTGTTGATGTATTGATTATATCAATATTTCCACTTTCAGCATCTACAGCTTCATTAAATGTAAGAACTATATTTGATGATACACTAACATTAGATGCGTCATCAGATGGCGAAGCAGATGTTAAAGTAGGATTATTATTGTCAACTGTCTTAAAATTTAAAGTTGTTTTACTTGCTATACCGTCAAATCCATTAAATGCAGAACTATCTATTAAAACATAGTACTCGGTATCTTCATCTAAATTTGATGAAGGAGTTATTATTACTGAAGCATTTCCAGACATATCCAAAATTAAGAACATTGAATTTGATGCAAATGATTCTACTGTACTATCGTCAGAAGTTTTTTTTAAAATTACATTTCCGTTATTTGTAGTTACTCTGCCTGCCCATACAAGTGTAATAGAAGTATTTACAGCAATCTGTGTTGCATTATCTGAAGGAGTAGTTGATGATAAATCAACAGCGTATACATGCTTAGGATTGATTAAAATAACAAAAAAAATAATAAATATGTGAATATATTTATTGATCATATTAGTAGTATATGATGGATTACATAGTTAATTAAATTAATTCTAATATTAATTAAATGGATCTATTAAAAGAATAGTATCTTCCCTCTCTGGACTTGTTGAAATACTTGATATTTTTGTCTCAATGAACTCTTCAATAGCTTTTACATAAATCTTTGCATTATTAGGTAAATCATCAAATTTTTTAATACCTTGGGTTTTAGATTTCCAGCCTTTGAATGTTTTATATACTGGTTTGACATTTAATTGATCTTCAACGGCAGCAGGGAAATAATCTATTTCTTTTCCATTTAGTTCATAAGCTACGCAAAAATTTATTTCATCAAGTTCATCTAATACATCTAATTTTGTTAATGCTATACCATTAATGCCTGAAATCTTTATAGTTTGTCTCACTAGAACTCCATCAAACCAGCCACATCTTCTTTTTCTACTAGTTACAGTTCCAAATTCATGTCCCTTTTCACCTAAATGATTACCAATATCATCTGTTAATTCTGTAGGGAAAGGTCCTTCGCCTACTCTTGTTGTATATGCTTTTGTAATTCCTAAAACATAATTTATTGAGTTTGGTCCACATCCAGATCCTGTTGCTGCTGAGGCTGCTACTGTATTGGATGAAGTTACATATGGATAAGTGCCATGGTCTACATCAAGTAATATCCCTTGAGCTCCTTCAAATAATATTTTTTTATTTTCTGATTTAAATTGATCTATCTTTCTCCAAACAGGAGCTGAATATTTTAATATATTTGGGGCTATTTTTAATAAGTCCTCAACTAGTTTATCTTTTTCATATATTGGCTTACCTAATCCCTTTCGGATAGCATTATGATGTTCTAAAACCACAGCTAATCTATTTTCTAGATTTTTTTTGGATGCAAGGTCCATTACTCTTATAGATCTTCGTCCGACTTTATCTTCATAAGCTGGACCAATTCCTCTTCTTGTAGTTCCAATTTTTGATTTACCAGCAGTATCTTCCCTTATTTCATCCATCTCTCTGTGAAATGGTAAAATTAGTGTGGCAGCCTCAGATAAAATCAGATTATTTTCATTGATTTTTACAGCTTTAGATTTAGCTTCTTCAATTTCATCTAAAAGCGCCCAAGGATCTACAACAACTCCATTTCCTATAATTGAAATTTTATTTTTTCTTACAATTCCAGATGGTAATAATCTTAATTTATAAGTAACACCACCTATTACCAACGTATGACCAGCATTATGTCCTCCTTGGAATCTTACAACTACGTCTGCTTCGCTTGATAACCAATCAACTATCTTACCTTTTCCTTCATCTCCCCACTGCGATCCAACAACAACTACATTATTCATCTAAATTTCTTATCTATAGTAAAACTATTTAAATGGTTAATTGGTCCATTTCCTTTTCCAAAGTTTGGTCTTGTTTTAATGGCATTGTTTACATATCTAATACCTAACTCACAAGATTTCTTTAGAGTTTTTCCACATCCATAATATGTTGCAATTGCACTTGATAATGTACAACCAGTTCCGTGAGTACTTTTTGTATCAATTTTTTTATTAACAAATATTGCAGTTTCTTTTTTATTTACAAAAATATCTTTTAAGTTTTTAGAGCTTAAATGACCGCCTTTAATTAAAACATTCTTAGCACCTAAATCTAATAATATTTTAGCAGCATTTTTCATATCCGTTATAGATTTAATTTTTATTTTAGTTAGTATTTCTGCTTCAGGAATATTTGGTGTTATTAAATCAACTTTTTTTATTAGCCTTTTTTTCAACACTAAAATTGCTTTATTGTCTATAAGCTTGGTTCCACCTTTAGCCACCATGACAGGATCTAATATTATTTTATTTAATTTTGATTTTTTTATTGATTTTAATACTGAATTTATAACCTCAGTAGAGTGAAGCATTCCTATCTTTACTGAATCTGGTCTGATATCTTTTGAGGTAAATTCAATTTGATTAGAAATTTCTTTACTCCGCACTGGTATTATAGACATTACACCAGTAGTATTCTGAGCTGTAACTGCTGTTATTGCCGTCATAGCGAAAGAGCCAAGAGAAGTAACTGATTTAATATCTGCTTGGATGCCCGCCCCTCCAGAGGAGTCTGATCCTGCAATAATTAATATTTTAGATTTGATTTTCAATTTACTGAATAGATTTTTTAATTATATTAACGCATAGTTTATTTAACTTTGAATCCTCTGACTCGCTCATAATTCTTATTTTTGGTTCAGTACCAGATTTTCTAACTAAAATTCTACCTCTGTTTTTAATTATTTTATTTGCTTCGTTAATTGCTTTTTTGCATTTTGGAGTATTAATAATTGATTTATCTTTAACTTCAACATTCTCTAAAATTTGAGGGGTGGGTTTAAAATTGTTAAAAAGCTCACTTGCTTTTTTTGTTTTTCTTAAAGAGAAAAGAATTTCTAGTGCGACTAATAACCCATCACCAGTTGTCGCAAACTTTCCAAGAATTATATGACCAGATTGTTCCCCTCCTAAATTAAATTTATTTTTTCTCATTTTTTCTTTTACATATCTATCTCCCACATCTGATCTTAAAAATTTAATACCATTTTTTTTTTAAAAAAATTTTCTAAGCCATAATTTGACATTAGTGTACCGATAACACCTCCTTTTAAAATCTTTTTTCTTTTCCATCTCTCGCCTAACATTGCAAGAATTTTATCTCCATCGATAATTTTTCCTTTTTCATCGCAGACAATTATTCTGTCAGCATCTCCATCCAATGAAATACCTATATGAGTTTTATTTTTTTTTGTCATTTGACAAATTTTACTTGGGTAAGTAGATCCGGATTTAAGATTTATATTTAAACCATTGGGAGATGTGCCGGTGGCATATACTTTAGCACCTAATGATTTAAATAAATATGGACCAGCTTTGTAGCCAGCTCCGTTAGCACAATCTAAAGCAATTTTGATACCTTTTAAACTAAATGAGGATGGGAAATTTTGTTTTAATATTTTAATATAACTGTCGTTAGCATCCTCTAATCTTTTAACTCTCCCCAATTCTATTGGTTTTGATAGATTTTTAGTAATCTTTGAATCAATTAGTTTTTCAATTTTCTTCTCAATTCTATCAGATAATTTAAGTCCATCAGGTCCAAATAACTTTAATCCATTGTCGTGATATGGATTATGAGATGCAGTAATCATTATACCCATATTAGCTCTCATTTTTTTTGTTAGCATCGCTAAACCATTTGTTGGAAGGGGTCCCAAAGTATAAATATGCATTCCTGCTGATGCCAATCCAGACACTAAAGCTGGTTCAAGCGTATAACCTGATAATCTAGTGTCTTTTGCAATAATTGCTGTTTGTTTACTTTTTTTTAAATTTTTAAAGTATGTTCCCGCTGCTAAGCCAAATTTGAAAAACATTTCTCCATTTATTTTAGATCCATTAACTTTTCCTCTAATTCCATCTGTTCCAAAGTATTTTTTAATCATTTTTAATCTTGTAATTCTTTAAATACTTTAAATGCTTGATTAATTTCTTTAATATCATGAACTCTTAGAATTTGAACTCCTTGAAGATATGCTTGAATACATGAAGATACAGTTCCACCAATCCTTTCTTTAGTATCATTTTCTCTTGAAATCTCTTTAATAAATCTTTTTCTAGATAAGCCTAACATTACAGGAAGGCCTAAAGAATGAAAAATAGAAATATTCTTTAAAAGAGTAATATTATGTTTCAAATTTTTTCCAAATCCAATACCAGGATCCAATATAATATTATTATGTTTAATACCTTGTTTTCTTAAATATTTTAATTTATTTTCAAAGAAATCATAAATATCAAGCAATACATTGTTATATGATGGATTTAATTGCATGCTCTTTGGTATTCCTTTCATATGATGAATGACAAAAGGTTTTTTTGTTTCTTTTAAAAAATTTATAGTCTCAGGATCATAACTTAGTCCTGATACATCATTTATAAGATCTACTTTTGTTTTGGAGGCATTCTTCATCACAAAACTTTTTCTAGTATCTAGTGAAACAAAACTTTTCTTATTTTTTAAAACTTTAAAAATAAATTTTATTCTATCCCATTCTTTTTTAGGATTAATATCTTTTGCACCTGGTCTTGTAGACTCTCCACCAACATCTATTATCATTGCACCGTTTGATAATAACTTATTCACATGTTTTAACGCTAAATTTTTTTTATTATATTTGCCACCATCTGAAAAACTATCTGGAGTTAAATTAACTATGCCCATCAAAATAGGAATATCAGATAAATCTAGTCGTTTAAAAATTTTCTTTTTTTTTATATTTTTTAAATCTCTATTAACTTTTTTTTTTAATTTAGGTGAAAGTTTACTAATATCTTTAATATTGATGATTTTGTTTTTTTTTCTGTCTATGATTTCTATTTTATCAAATGATATTTGAGTATTACCATGAAGAGGAATTGATTTATTTTTTTTTATATTTATTTTTGATACTGATCCAAAATAAAAATTACACGCTCTTGTGTAATATTTATTCATTAGTGCTTAGTGCACTATCTTTGGTTTTAAGCCCATTGAACCAAGTGCTGAACTTTGGTCATCATCTTCAACTTTAAGATCTTCTTTATTTTTTGGATATATGTTCTTATTTATTAAATCTTCAATTTCTGCACCAGTCAAAGTTTCATAGGTTAATAAAGCTTTTGCTAGTTTATGCAGATCATCAATTTTTTCAGTTAATACTTTTCTTGCTCTCTCGTAGCCCATATCAACAAATTTTCTAATTTCACTATCAACTTTCCTTGCTGTTTCCTCTGACATATTTTGCTGTCTTGCAACAGATCTTCCTAAAAATACTTCTTCTTCGTTTTCACCATAAGCAACTGGTCCCATTTCTTTACTTAATCCAGCTCTCATAACCATAGCTCTTGCTCTCTTAGTAGCTTGTTCAATATCGCTTGCTGCTCCTGTAGTTACTTTATCATCACCAAAAATTATTTCTTCTGCAACTCTTCCGCCCATAGCAATGGCCATTTGTGCATGAAGTTGTTCTCTTGTTTGAGAAACTTCATCTCTTTCAGGTAGTTGCATAACCATTCCTAAAGCTCTTCCTCTTGGTATTATTGTTGCTTTATGTATTGGGTAAGCAGCCTTTTCATTTATTGTTACAATTGCATGTCCAGCCTCGTGATAAGCAGTTAATTTTTTCTCCTCTTCTGACATAACCATAGACCTTCTTTCAGACCCCATCATTACTTTATCTTTAGCTTCTTCAAACTCCTGATATGTAACAATTCTTTTATTTTTTCTTGCGGCTAGTAATGCTGCCTCATTTACAAGATTTGCTAAATCTGCACCAGAAAATCCAGGTGTTCCTCTAGCTACTGTTCTTAGATTAACATCGGGTGCCATTGATATTTTCTTTGCATGTACTTTTAAAATTTTTTCTCTACCGATTAGATCTGGATTAGAGACAACAACCTGTCTGTCAAATCTTCCTGGTCTTAAAAGAGCTGGATCTAATACATCTGGTCTATTAGTTGCAGCAATAATAATTACACCTTCATTAGTATCAAAACCATCCATCTCAACTAATAACTGATTAAGCGTTTGCTCTCTTTCATCATTTCCACCACCTAGACCTGCTCCTCTGCTTCTTCCTACTGCGTCAATCTCATCAATGAAAATTATACATGGAGAATGTTTTTTACCTTGTTCAAACATATCTCTAACTCTCGAAGCTCCAACACCAACAAACATTTCAACGAAATCTGATCCAGATATAGTGAAAAAAGGAACTCCAGCTTCACCTGCAATTGCTCTAGCTAGTAATGTTTTGCCAGTCCCTGGGGGACCTACTAGTAAACAACCTCTTGGTATCTTGCCACCTAATCTGCTAAACTTTCTTGGATCTTTTAAAAATTCAACTACTTCTTCTACTTCCTCTTTAGCTTCCTCAACGCCAGCAACGTCATTAAAAGTAACTTTTCCTTTTACTTCATTCATCATTTTTGCTTTCGATCTTCCAAAGCCCATTGCTCCACCTTTTCCACCTTGCATTTGTCTCATAAAGAATATCCAAACAGCAATTAATAAAAGCATTGGGAACCATGAAAGAAGTATTCCTAATAATGAAGGCATTTTTTCCTCTAATGGACTTGCTGAGATACTTACACCTTTATCACTTAGTTTCTGGATTAAGTTTGGATCTTCAGGAGCATAAGTGGTGAATTGATTTCCATTTGATAATACCCCTTTTATATTTTTTCCTTGTATCTCTACTTTAACTACTCTTCCATTATCGACTTCTGTTAAGAATTCTGAAAAAATAATTTTATTTTTTTGAGAAATCGAACCTTGTGGGTTCTTAAACATATTATAAAGACCAATCGTTAAAATAACGATTATTCCCCACATGGCCAAGTTTTTAAAATTCATAGAGCATTAAATTAAGAATTATTAGTAAATTAACAAGTGTCATTTTGATCATTTAACAAAAAAATTATCGTTTTTCTGGGTAAATAATCACCGAATCTGCAATTTTTTCAATAATACATCCAGAAAGTGTCAATTTTACGTTTTTGTTTGTAAACTTTAAAGAATCTATAAGACTATTCACCTTTTTGCCTCTTGGATAGTTTTTTTTCCAACTAATGCGTTTAATTACTTGCATAATACTTCTCAAAATAATTTCCTCAGGATTATTAAAAAAGGATTTATTTAATATTATTTTTTTATCTTTCTCAAAATACTTTGAGTTTTCTAAAATATTTTTATCAACATAAAATTCGATTACTTGATCACTTTTTGACAAATTTTTTAAAGTTAAATAGAATTTATTAAAATTTAGACCTTCTTTATCTAGTTTTGTTAGAAGTTTTCTAATTCTACTCCTTAAAAATTTATCATCATTATTTGTGGGATCATCTATGAAAAATCCATAAGTTTTTTTATTTATTTTAAATAGATCTTTTTTTGAGGTAGATAGGAATGGTCTAATAACATTAATTCCATTATAAGTTATCACTTTTTTTTCAAAAGAAACAAGTCCTTTTAAACCAGAGCCTCTCAGAAATCTTATAAAAAAATTTTCAATTAGATCATCTTTATGATGGCCTAATATAAGATAGTCTATTTTTTGTTTATTGCACTCTTCAAAAAATAAATCATATCTTAAGTCTCTTGCATAAGACTGTATATTTTTATTAATTTTAACAATTTTTTTTGAAAGAATTTTACAATTAATTTTAAAGTTTTGTTTAAGTTTATACTTCAAGTTTTTAGCTTCGATTGTAGATTCTTTTCTTAGTTTATGATCTATTATTACAGGGTACAATTTAGTATGATGTTTTAAAGCATAGCACTGAGAGAAAAATAAAACAGCTAAGCTGTCAGCACCACCAGATACCCCAACCATTATTTTTTTATTGGTTAAATTCATAGATGCGAGATTATTTGAAAAAAGGTTATATAATTTTCTTACCTGAGGGTCCTTTAATTTTGTTTGGTAAAAATTAAGAGTTTTCTTTGTTACACTCAAACTTTTTCTCTTCATATTTAGCTTTTTGAAGAACTGATTGAGTAGCATTTGGATACTGTTTTTTAACACCAGCAATCATCAAGCAACCCTGATCTTTCTCTCCTATTTGAACTAAAGATACACCAAGCTTCAAAAGGTTAATAGGTGCTTTTTCACTTTTTGGATATTTTTGATAACCTTCTAAATAAGCAGATGCCGCATCTGTATAGAGTTGTCTTATTCTAAAAGTCTCTGCATACCAATATTGTGCATTTCCAGAAAGATCATTATCTGGATTTGTGTCCACAAATTCTCTAAACGCTCTTTCTGCCATATTATAATCTCCAACTTTTAAAAAACTTGTTGCAAATTCATATTGCTCTAAGGGAGATGCATCAGGTAAAATTTTTTCCTCATTAATAAAATTTTCTGTTAAAATAGTTTTAGTTGTCTCAACAGATTGAATTGCTTGTGTCTCACTTGTGTCTGTCATATCTTTATACGATATTGTTCCTAAATCTTGAGGTTGAGATGTGCCTGGCATAATTTTTTTGCTGGCTAAATTTGTCTCTGAATTTTCATTTGTTAATAAATTCTGTTCATTAATTTCATTTTTTTGAACAAGGCTAGAATTGTTTTCTAAATCTTGAAATCTTAATTGGTTATCAGCTTGTGTTTTGGACAGTCTAGACGATAATTTGTCTACTTTAAAATTAATTTCCTCAAATTTGTTAGTCAAATTTTGAAATTGTTTTTCTATTTCAGATAATTTTAACAAATGTCTTGTTAAGGCATCTTCAGTTTCTTTATTTGACAATGAGTTTTCTGCTCCAGTTTTTTTCTGAAATGACTCTGAATAAACTGCTCTTTCCAAAGTTCTAAGATCTTTTTGAATAATTTCTAAGATTTCTCTCATATTCAATTCCTCTGAACCTGAACTAAATGTAATAAAAAAAATAGAAATTATATAAATAAAAATATTAATAAACTTTTTAAACATTAAATTATTCTTTAATTATAATGATGGCAAAAAAAAGACCCTTAAATTATTTATAATAATTTTAGGGTCTTTAAAATATTTAAAATAGCTTTAATTAGCTTTTACAGTAACAGATCTTCTATTCTTAGACCAAGAAAGCGGATTTGAACCTGAGTCAACTGGTCTTTCTTTTCCATAACTTATTACTGAAATTCTATCTGCGGATATTCCATAAGTGATCAGATAATCTTTGGCAGCATTTGCTCTTCTTTCGCCTAATGCCAAGTTATATTCTCTTGTTCCTCTTTCATCGGCATGACCTTCGACTACAACATTGATGCTTGAATTTTCTCTTAACCAATTTGCTTGTTTTCTTAATGTGTCTCTTGATTTAGTTGTTAAAATAGATTCGTTTGTCGCAAAAAATACTCTGTCCGGAACACCGTCAGCTAAATATTTAACAGTATCAGTTCCTGTGTAGACATCACCTTGCATTTGACCCTCAACTGTCGTAGTGGTTTTTTTCGTAGCACAAGCCGATACGATTAAACTTAATAATATAACTAGAAAAGTATTTCTAAATGATTTGCTAAAATTCATTAATGCTCCTTAATAATTTATTAGAACTTTTTCACAACTAATTAGATGTTTCAAGCATAAAAATCAACTTAATTTATATTAAAAATTAATAAAAAAGCCCTAATTACTTAATAAAGACGACCAAGATGGGTCAGAGGCATCCGTCTCTGTTTGAACTTGCCTTTCATTATAACCTGTAAGATCTATAGACCATAACTTGGCACTAAATCCTTCACCTTTATCGTTAGATTTGGTCTCTCTATAAAAAATTAACACTCTTCCATTTGGAGACCAAGAAGGAGCTTCTTGATAGTAATTTTCAGTCAATAATCTTTCCCCAGAACCATCGGTTCGCATAACACCGATATAAAATTTTCCTTTATGTAGTTTTGTAAACGCAATTAAATCACCTCTTGGAGACCATACAGGCGTGCCATATAATCCTTTGCCAAAAGATATTCTTTTAACATTTGAACCATCAGATTTCATTACATAGATTTGTTGAAATCCACTTCTATCAGAATTAAATGTTATAAATCGATTATCAGGTGAGTAAGAAGGCGATGTATCAATTGATGGATGATTAGTTATTCTTTCAACAATTCTATTTTCCAAATCCATTGTATAAATATCTGAGTTTCCATCTTTTGCAAAACTCATAATAATTTTTTTTCCGTCTGGTGAAAATCGTGGAGCAAATGTCATTCCCGGAAAATCACCAACTACTTCTTGGGTACCAGTTTCAATATCTAATAAATATACCCTTGGTAGATTTTTAAAATAAGATAGGTAAGTCACCATTTGACTTGTCGGATTAAATCGAGGAGTTAAAACTAATTCATTTCCTAGTGTTAAATATTTTGTGTTAAAACCATCTTGATCCATAATAGCTAGCTTCTTAACTCTTGCAGTCTTAGGTCCTTCTTCAGATACATAAATAATTCTGGTATCAAAATATCCTTTTTCTCCAGTTAATCTTTCATAAACTTTATCAGAAATTATATGTCCAACTCTTCTCCAATTACCTGGAACCGTTGTAAATGCTAAAGCCATCATTTCTCTTCCGGCTAAAATATCCCATAGTCTAAATTCAACTTTTAATTTTTTGTCCTCAATTGTTACTTTGCCTGTAATTAAAGCTTGAGCTTTAATCAATGCCCAATCCTCAAATCTTGGTTTTAAATGAGCAATATCTGGCTTTTGTAAAAATGCTTCTTTACTAAGAGGATTAAATAAACCTGAAATTTTCAAATTATTTTCCACAACTAATGAAATCTCAGATCCAACATTTTCAATTTTAAGTTCATTAAATGAATTTCTTTTTGAATTGTCATCTTGAAACAATGGAGAAACTGCAATTGGTAAAGGATCTAAATTACCCCTTGTTATATCAATCTCTATTAATGAATAAGCCTTAGATGACAATAAAAAAAATATAATAAAAAATAAATTAATTATTCTAATCATTATCCTCCAAGCATATCACGAGCGTCAAAATTTAAAATCATATTTTTCCATCTTTCATAACCACTTGTGGGAACTTTTAATGGATTACACAACTGAATAGCTCGTCTTACACTATCTGCTAGTGTTCTAAATTTTTCTTTACCAGGTGTGTTCATTTTTGCATGATCTAACATTTCAAGTTTTTCAATTGTTCCGTCTGGCTTTAATTGGAGTTTAACTCTAACTAATAAATCTTCACTAAATGGCAAACCTATGGGAACACTCCAGCATGTAAATATTTGGGCCTTTAACGCGTCCTCTTCACTTAGGGTTAATTTTGAATAATCCATAGTCTCATCATTTGATTGAGAAATCTTATCAACTTCTTTTTTTGTTTCTGCTAAATTTTCCTTTTTTTTATCAATTAAAGCTGCAATTTCATTTAAATCCAATTTTTCTTTTTTTTCAAATTCAGAAACTTGTTTAACTTTTTTTTCATCTAAAATAGGTTTTTTAGTTTGAACAATTTTTTTGATGTTTTCGTCATTGATTTCTTTTGAAGGTTTCTGTTTTTTTTCTTCTTTAGGTTGAATTTTTTGTTTATCTTCATCTGGCATAGGTACAGCATTTAATTTTTCTTTTTTTAACTTTTCTATTTTATTTTCAGTAGTTGGTGTTTTTTTTGATGCAACCTTAGAAATTTCATTTTTTTTTTTATCTGTCTGAACTTCTTTTTTTTCATCTTTTTTTACTTTTTTAGGAGGAGCCTGTTCAGACAAAAGCTTTTCATTTTCTTTTTTTGCCTTCTCAATTATTTTTGATGCTTTTGGCGCGAAAGGAATATTTGTCTTTTCAGCTATTTGAATAAGCTCAACAGAGATAAGAGGTGGAATATCCAGAGGTTTTTTTGCAACAAAAGGTAAAGCCAAAATACTTACCATAACAATAGCGACATGAAATCCAGATGAGATTAAAAGACCTCGATACATAATCTCTATCTCTCTTTATTCGGTTCAGATATTAAAGCAACTTTTGTAAATCCCGACCCTGAAAGCATTCCCATAATTTCAAGAACTCTTCCATAGTTAATAGCTTTGTCTCCCCTAACATAAATTCTTGTATCAGTTCTATTATTTGACACTGCCAATATTTTTACAATCAAATTGTTAAACTCAACTTTTGTTTCCTGAATAAAAATTTCACCTTTAGAATTAATTGTTAAAGTTAATGGTTCATTTTCCTCAGGAAGTGTATCAGCAGAAGTTTCTGGCAGATCTACTTGGACTCCAACTGTAAGCAATGGTGCAGTGACCATGAATATAATTAGCAAAACCAACATAACATCAACAAATGGTGTTACATTAATTTCACTCATTGGATCGTTTTTTGAACTTTTGAGCTTAAATCCCATTTAAATAATTGATAAGAATCTTTTTGAAAAATTTTCTAATTTTTGTGAGTATTTTCTAGAGTCTGAATTAAATTTATTATACGCAATTACAGCAGGAATTGCAGCTAATAATCCAAGTGCAGTTGCAAATAAGGCTTCTGCAATACCTGGGGCAACTATTGCAAGGCTAGTGTTTCTTGAAATTGCAATCGATTGAAATGAATTCATAATTCCCCAAACAGTTCCAAACAATCCTATAAATGGAGCTGTCGATCCAACAGTTGCTAAAAAACTATTATACTTTTCAACTGCCACCATTTGTTTTTCAATATTTACTTCCAAAACACTAGAGAGTCTCTCAGATAAATTTGATTTTGATCTAGTTTTCATAACTGTTTGCATAGAACTTTTAAATAATTTTGCCATAGGATCCTCAATGTTTGAAGGCAGACTGTTATAAAATGTTTCTGCAGACTTTGATTTCCAGAATTTTTCTTCAAATTCCTCTGCACTTTTATTAATTTTTCTAAACATTCTTATTTTTTCAAATATTATTGCCCATGAATAAATAGAACTTAGAATTAGTATTATGATTACAGACTTGACAATTATATCCGCGCGCAAAAACAAACTAATTAAAGAAAAATCTGTGTTACTTGCTAAACCTAAACTTTGTGTTGCAATATCTGCATCCATTCATTCGTTTCCCATTAAAATATGTCATTAATTTGACTTCATAAAATTCTAATAGTCTAGTTATCGTTGTTTTCCCTTGTGTTTTCAAAATATTGAGCAATTAAAATAGCATCTGCTTTATTATTATCTTTTTTTCTTGATAACTTATTAGAAATTCTAGGAAACATCTCTATTACTTTAGTTCGACTGGCATCTTTTTCAGAATTAATCAAATTAAAATGTTTTTTCCATTTTGCTGGTCTAACATAAAAAATGGGGAGCTCCATTGCAGAACATATGCCCTTAATTACTCCAAATGATTGTCCAAAATTAAACATGCTTGTTACACCTTGTCCTGGCATAGCAGAAACTTGTTCGACTATTACACTCATTTTTTCGTTCTTAAATTTATTTTTTATTAGCATTATTTCATTATAAATTTGCCTACCATTGACTTGTTTTTTATTTTTTTTTCCTTCAGCCATTGTAGGCATGTCGATTACATCAATAACATTCCCACTAGAAAAAAAACAGATAGCACCTGCTATTCCTGGATCAATTCCAACAATTATCATTCAACCTTCGAAGTTAACATTTGTATAAACATTTTGTACATCATCCTCATCCTCAAGGGTTTCTAAAAATTTTAACATATTTTGATTTTCTTCGCCTTTAAGAGATACTTTATTAATGGGTAGCCACTCAATTTCAGTAGAGAGAAAATTTACTATAACTTTTTCAAATTTTTTTTTTACCTCATATATTTCATCGATATCTGTATGTACTTCATGAAATTCACCACGAGAAATACAATCATTTGCACCCGACTCGATTGCTAATTCAAAAATTTTATCTTGTTCAATTTCTTTTTTGTCTATTTTAATTACACCCAATCTTTGAAAATTATGTGATGCAGAGCCCTGGGTTCCTAAAGAACCATTATTTTTTGAAAAAATTGTTCTTATATTAGAAGCGGTTCTATTTTTATTATCAGTCAATGCTTCAACTATTACAGCAGATTTGCTTGGTCCAAAACCTTCATACCTAATATTTTCAAAATTTGATTGATCATTGTTAGAAGATTTTTCAATTGCTCTCTCAATATTTTCTTTTGGCATATTTGCTGATCTTGCTGCTTGAATTGCTGATCTTAATCTCGAATTCATATCTGGGTTCTTATCTCCTAGTTTTGCGGCTACCGTGATTTCTCTGGAGAGTTTAGAAAAAATTTTTGATCTTTGTTTGTCAGCTTTGCCTTTTTTATGTTTAATACCCGCCCAATGTGAGTGTCCAGCCATAATTAATTTATGTTTTTTAAACTTCCACCAAAAATGAAGCTTTCTATATTTTTTGCTAGTCCATTTCTTACATCGCAATCTACAACTACCCCACTCAGAGATGCTTCTCCATTGGCAGGAAAATGTTTTACAGCTTCTTTTTTTAGAAATCTATTAATTGAATTTTGTGCATTCATACCAATTACCGAGTCATAGTCCCCACACATTCCAGCATCAGTAATATAGCTAGTTCCATTTTTTAGGACTCTTGCATCATTTGTTGGCACGTGCGTATGGGTACCTACAACTAAAGTTGCATATCCATCAAATAGATTACCTATAGCCATTTTTTCACTTGTTATTTCTCCATGAAAATCCACTATTAAAAAATCATAATCTTTAGATTTTTTTTTTTCTGCAATAAATTCAGTAGCAATTTTAAAAACATCATCACATTTTTTCATAAAAACATTTCCCATAAGATTTAATACACCAACTTTCAGATTTTTTTTTGAATTGAATATGGAAAAACCCTTGCCAGGTAAATTTCCACTCATATTTATTGGTCTTAATAATTTTTTTTCAGTTTTTATATATTCATAAATTTCTTTTTGATCCCAAACATGATTGCCGGTTGTAATTACATCTACACCTACATTAAAAAGTTCATTAGCAATATTTTCAGTTAGACCCACACCGTCACTGGCTGCATTTTCACCGTTAACACACACAAAATCTATACTTTTTTTTGAGACTATATTTGGCAAGTTTTTTTTTACTGATTTAAAGCCTGCGTCTCCAACTATATCACCTAAAAATAAAATCTTCATATTTACATTAATTTTTCTGTAAAAATTAAATCTAATTTTCTATCAAAATTTTCAATATTAATTTTATTAACTTTTTGATGTGAAAAAGCCAGTCCAATTGTTGTACATTTTTTAATTTTAGAAATTTTTTCTAAATATCTATCATAAAATCCACCACCATAGCCAATTCTGTTCCCTAATTTATCAAAAGCAACTATTGGTACAAATATTATATCTGGGTATACTTTTTTCAATTTTAGTGGCTCAGGAATTCCTAATGAGCTTATTGTTAAAGGATCATTTGGACTCCATTTATAAAAATCCATTTGATGATTTCTTTTTATAATTGGCAACGAAATACTATAACCGTTAGAATAAAATTTTTTTAGTATTTGCAAACAATCAAATTCAAAATTTATTGGAAAATAGCCTCCAACAATTTTATTTTTTGATAGATTAATTTTATTATGAAAACTATCTATAATATTATTGCCTATTTTGATTTCAAAATATTTTTTTTTTCTTAAGTTAATAATTTTTTTTCTTAATTTAAATTTTGACACTTATATTTTATGAAGCAGAAGAATTTGTGCTATTTTTTTTGACAAAGTCTTCTATTTCTAAAGTTACTTTGTCTATTAAGTTTTCGTAACTTATTTTGTAGTTTTCAATATCATTCTCAAGTTCTTCTTGTGATGAGTTTAAATTTTTAATTTCATTTTCTTTGTTATCTTTGTACTGATAAACTAAAGATTTTAATTCTTTAAATTTTTCTTTTAATTGTTGAAGCTCTTTTTTTTGCGCATCTACTTTTTTTTTGGTTTCAAAATACTCATCCATGACTTTTATAGAAGATATTAGTAATAATTTATTCTCTCCAATATTTCCAAGATCAAATTTTAGATCATTAAATTTTTTATTTAAACTCAAGGATAATTCTTCCAAATGTTCCTCTTGACCATCTTCACAAGATAATAAATATTCTTTACCATTAAATTTTATATTTACATTTGCCATTTATCTATTTCTTCCAATAAATTATCTGTTTCTTGATTTAATTCATCAATTTTTTCATTAAATTGATTTTCTTTTCTTTTCGAAGTTTCGTAATCCTTTTTTAATTCATTTATTTGACTTCTAAGTTTTAAGTTTTCTTCTTCTAAGCTTTGGAGAGATGTGGTTATCTGTTTTTTTTCAATTTCTAATTGATTTTTTTGATCTTTTAAAATTTCAACCTTATCTACTTCTTCATTATGTTGAATGTTTATCTCTCCTAATTTTTTTAAAGTATCTTTTAGTTTTTTTTCTTTTTCATCAATGTTTTTCATATATATATCTATATTAATAAATTGAATCACCTAAGTCTAGATAGGATACTTTTTGAAAAATATAGAAAAAAATTTATCAAATGCTATTCGTTTTTTATCAATGGATGCGGTTCAAAACGCGAATTCTGGTCACCCAGGTATGCCAATGGGTATGGCTGACGTTGCAACAATTTTATTTAAATATTTTCTAAAATTTAATCCAAAAAATCCAAACTGGCTTAATAGAGATAGATTTATTTTATCAGCTGGACATGGATCAATGTTGCTTTACTCGCTTTTGTACTTAACTGGGTATAAAAGTGTATCACTAAACGACATCAAGAAATTTAGACAACTAAATTCAATTTGTGCTGGACACCCAGAGTATCACCCAAACTCAGGTATTGAAACAACAACTGGTCCTTTAGGTCAAGGAATTGCAAATTCTGTGGGTTTTGCAATTGCAGAAGAAATCTTAAAGAAAAAATTAGGAAGTAATTTAATAAATCACAAAACCTATGTCTTAGCTGGTGATGGATGCCTTATGGAAGGAATAAGTCATGAAGCAATGAGTCTAGCCGGTCACCTTAAACTTAGGAATCTTATAATGCTTTTTGATAATAATTCTATTTCAATAGATGGTCCTACTAGTTTAGCAGTCTCAGATGATTATAAAAACAGATTTAAAAGCTATGGATGGAATTATATTTTAATCAATGGGCATAATTACAGAGAAATTTATAATGCGTTAAAAAAAGCGCAAACATCAAAAAAACCAACTGTGATTTCGTGTAAAACTAAAATAGGATTTGGATCTCCAAACAAAAGTGGAAAGGCCTCTTCTCATGGAAGTCCTCTTGGAATAGATGAAATTAAGTTAGTTAGAAAAAAATTAGATTGGGATTATAAACCATTTAAAATACCTCAAAAAATTTTAATTGATTGGAGGAAAATTGGAGAAAAAGGTATTAAAAAGGAAAAAATATGGAATAAAACTTTTAGCAAACACAAAATAAAATTTAAAAATATTATAAAAAATAAATTCTCAAGTTCAATTATAAAACAAAAAAAAGATGCGATAAAAAATTCTAAGACTATAGCTACAAGAAAATCCTCAGAAGAGTTTTTATCAGCTATATTAAAAGAGAGAAATACTTTAATTGGTGGCTCTGCTGATTTAGCAGGATCAAACAATACAAAAACTAAGTTACATAAAATTATTAATTCAAGTAACTTTGATGGTAATTATATTCACTATGGTGTTAGGGAACACGCTATGAGTGGAATAATGAATGGATTAGCTCTTCATAGTAATTTTATTCCTTATGGAGGTACTTTTTTAATATTTTCAGACTATTGCAAACCTTCAATAAGACTGTCTGCTATAATGAAACAGAAGGTAATTTATATTATGACACATGACTCAATAGGACTAGGAGAAGATGGACCTACGCATCAACCTGTAGAGCAACTTGCTGCATTAAGATCTATTCCAAACTTAAATGTTTTAAGGCCAGCGGATCAAACTGAAACAATTGAATGTTGGGATATTGCTTTAAATAGCAACAAAACACCTAGCGTATTAGCCTTAACCAGACAAAACTTAAAACCCATAAGAAATAGCTTTAGCAAAAAAAATCAATGCTCTATGGGAGCTTACGAAGTTATAAGGACCAGAAAAAACATAAATTTAACTATTTTAGCCTCAGGATCAGAGGTTAATCTTGCAATTGAGATTAGTCATAAATTGGCCAAACAAAAAATTTATTCAAAAGTAATATCAATGCCTTGCCAAGAAATTTTTGACAAACAAAACAAGAGCTATAAAGATAAAATCTTAAAAGAAAGCAAAAACACTTTTTCAATTGAGGCAGGATCAAAAATGCCTTGGGAAAAATATATTCAAAAAGGCTTATCTTTTTCAATAGAAGACTTTGGTAAGAGCGCTCCTTATAAAAAAGTCTATGATCATTTTGGTTTAAGTAGTGAAAAAATTAGTAAAAAAATTAAATTTTATTTAAAAAAATGACAATAAAAGTTGGCATTAACGGTATGGGAAGAATTGGCAGAATGATTGTGAGGTCAATTTATGAAAATTACAAAGGTAAAATAATTATTAAACATATTAATAATAGATCGAGTTCTGAAATTTGTGCAAATTTATTAAAACATGATTCAATTCATGGTAATTTTAGTTCTCTAGTAAAATCTGGAGGAAATTACATAAAAATAAATAAAGAAAAAATATCTTACACGCAACACTCTATAATTGATGAGATAAAGTGGAAAAAATATGGTGTAGATTATGTTTTTGAGTGCACAGGTAATTTTAATTCTAAAGATCAATTAATGCCACATATAGAAAATGGGGTAAAAAAAGTTATTGTATCAGCCCCATGTAAAATGGCAGATAAAACTATAGTTTTTGGCATAAATCATAACAAGATCAAGAAGAATGATAGTATTATTTCAGCAGCTTCTTGCACAACAAATTGTTTAGCTCCTGTTGCAGACGTAATTAATAAAAATTTTATAATTCTTAATGGTTTTATGACAACCATACATGCTTTTACAAGTGATCAAAGAATATTAGATAATTCTCATAAAGATCCAAGAAGAGCGAGATCTGCAAGTCAATCAATTGTACCAACATCTACTGGAGCATCAAAAGCTATTGGTGAGATTATACCCTCATTGAAAGGTAAGCTAGAGGGAATAGCTATGAGAGTGCCAACACCAAATGTTTCATTAATAGAATTTATATTTAATGTAAAAAAAAATATTACCGTAAAAAAATTAAATAACTCTTTGTTTTCAGCTTCTAAAACGAAGCTTAAAAATATTCTAAATGTTACAGATGAGAAGCTAGTCTCAGTTGATTTTAATCATAACAGTGCATCTGCTATCGTAGACTCATCACTTACAAATGTAGTTGGTAATAAAATGGGTAAAATTTCAGCTTGGTATGATAATGAATGGGGTTTCTCGAATAGAATGTGTGATATTGCTGAGTATGTAAGCAAGATCAAATAATGAAATCCATTGAAAACATAGAAAATATTGAAAATAAAAGAGTAATTCTTAGACTTGATTTAAATGTTCCAATAAAAAATGGAAAAATAACAGACACTAACCGAATTGATAAGGTTATGCCTACACTAGAATTTCTATTAAAAAAAAAAGCAAAGATTATAATAATTTCTCACGTTGGAAGGCCAAAAGGTAAAATAGTTAAGGAACTCTCTCTAGAATTGGTATCGTTGTATATTAAAAGTAAAATTAAAAAAGAAGTATCATTACTTAAAGAAAACATTTTTAATTTAAATAAAGAAAACATTTTTAAGAATTCAAATCATAAGTTGGTACTACTTGAAAATATTAGATTTTATCCTGAAGAAGAAGCTAACGATGATAAATTTTCAAAGAAATTAGCAAGCTTAGGTGAAATATATGTTAATGATGCATTTTCGTGTTCACACAGAGATCATGCTTCTGTATCAAAAATAACAAGGTATATTCCATCGTACAGTGGAATTCAAATTAATGCAGAGGTAAATGCTCTCAACAAGATAACTTCTGAAATAAAAAAACCTATAACATGTATAATTGGTGGATCTAAAATATCTTCGAAAATAAATATAATAAAAAATTTAATACCAAAATTTAATAGCATTATAATAGTTGGTGCTATGGCAAATAATATACTGAAATTCAAAGGTTTAAAAATTGGTAGCTCTGTATATGAAAAAAATATTGATAACATAATTCAAGAAATTTTCACCTATGCTGAAAAAAATAAATGTAAAATATATTTTCCTAAAGATGTTAAAATTGGAAAAAAATTGAACGATAAATCTTTTGAAAAAGATTTTAAAGAAATTGAAGATGATGATATGATACTTGATGTAGGATCAAAAACATTAGTTGAAATAAAAAAGATTATTGACGATTCCTCGACAATATTATGGAACGGACCATTGGGTTACTTTGAAAATGAGAATTTTTCATTAGGAAGTTTAGAAGTTGCAAAATATATAGCAAATAGAGGGAACAAAATATTTTCCGTTGTTGGTGGAGGCGATACCGTTGCGGTAATTAATTCACTAAATATGAAAGATAAATTTAATTTTGTTTCAACTGCAGGTGGAGCATTTTTAGAATATCTTGAAGGCAAAGATCTCCCTGGTATAAAAGCATTAAATTAAATGTCTGAATTAAACAAAATAGCTCTTCAAATATTGTCAAATGGCAAAGGTATACTTGCAGCTGATGAAAGTACAGCCACAATGACAAAAAGATTAGATTCAGTAAAGGTACATTCTGATGAAAATAATAGACTGCTTTTTAGACAAACTCTTTTCTCATCTTCATCAATGAGTGAATGTATAGGAGGGGTAATACTATATGATGAAACAATAAGACAGAGAACGTCTAATGGAGAAACTATACCTGAGCTAATAAAGTCAAGTGGTTCGTTAGCAGGGATTAAAGTTGATACAGGAGCCAAAATATTGGCAGGATCTAATGAAGAAAAGATTACAGAAGGTTTAGATGGTTTGAGAGAAAGACTTAATGATTATTATGAACTTGGGGCAAGATTTACAAAATGGAGAGGTGTTTACATAATCTCTGATAAATATCCTAGCAAATTATCTATTTTGTCTAATGCTCACGCTTTGGCAAGATACGCTGCATTAGTTCAAGAAGCAGGAATGGTTCCTATAATTGAACCCGAAGTTTTAATGGACGGTGATCATTCTGCTAAAGATTGTTTGATCAAAACATCTGAAGTAATAAATAAATGTTATGAAGAGTTAGAATTTAATAATGTTGATTTGAAGGGAACGATATTAAAACCAAACATGATTCTACCAGGAAAAAATTGTGATGAAAAAATATCAAGTGAAGAAATTGCAGAGCTGACTTTAGAGTGTTTAAAAAATAATGTACCATCATCAGTCCCTGGCATAGCTTTTCTATCTGGAGGTCAAACAGAAATAGAAGCTACAGCAAATTTAAATCAAATAAATATAAAAAACGATACGAATTTTATAATGACTTATTCTTATGGTAGAGCTCTTCAACAAAGTGCACTGAAATTTTGGTCTAAAGATACAGAAAATATAATTGGTACCCAGAAAATATTCGATCATAGGGCTAAAATGTGCACTCTAGCAGCACAAGGAAAATGGTCAGAAAATCTTGAAAATTAGCAATAAAAAATTTATTTATTTAATATCACCAAATAAAATAATAAATAATTTATTTTACAATGAACTAAATTTAGTTTTGAGATCAAAAAAAATAACGTTTTTTCAATTAAGACTTAAAAAAGGAAGTATTAAAAAAAAAATTATAATTGCAAAAAGAATTTTAAAAATTTGCAAAAAAAATAATGTAAAATTGATTATTAATGATAATCCTTATCTTGCAACAAAAGTGAATGCAGATGGTTGTCATTTAGGTCAAAACGATATGGAGATTTCTGAAGCAAAAAAAATTTTAAAAAACAAAATCATAGGAGTTACATGTCATAATTCAATTAAATTAGCCAAATATGCCTCATCAAATGGTGCAAATTATATTGCTTTAGGTGCGTTCTACAAAACTAAAACAAAAAAAATTATTCATAAAGCAAGTTTTATAACTTTAAAGAAAATTAAAAAGTCTGTTAAAATACCTGTTGTAGCTATTGGTGGGATTAATCATAAAAATTACAAAAAACTATTATTGAATAAAGCAGATTTTTTAGCTATTTCAGGCTACATTTGGAATAATAAAAAACTTAAACCACACCAAGCAATAAAGAATTTAATATGAAAATAAATGCAACAGAAATAAGAGTAGGTATGATTTTGGAGTATAAAGATGATCTATGGGAAATATTAAAAACAAATCATGTTAAACCAGGAAAAGGTGGTGCATTTACGCAGGTAGAAATGAAAAGTTTACTAAAAAACACAAAACTTAATGAAAGATTTAGATCAAGTGAAACCGTAGAAAAAGCTTCAATAGAAGAAGAAAAATATAATTTTTTATACAGAGACGAAAACGATTTTTATTTTATGAACCCTAATTCATTTGAACAAATTAATTTAAATAAAAATATTGTGGGTAATAAAGGTAGAATGCTTAGTGAAAATCTAGAAGTAACAATTAATTTTCACAATGACAATCCATTAAATATAACTCTACCAAATCAAATAACATGTATAATAAACACAACTGATGTAGCTTTAAAAGGACAAACAGTTTCTTCCTCTTATAAACCGGCAACTCTAGATAATGGAATTAGTATACAAGTGCCACCATTTATAGAAAATGGGGATACTGTTATTGTAGATACCAGAACGATGGAGTATGTGAAAAAAATTTAAATGAATTCTATTTCTCCAGATCTAAATTTGATGATTAAGGCATGTGAAAAAGCATGCAAGGTTATAATCAGAGATTTTGGAGAAATTGAAAAACTTCAAGTTTCTAAAAAAGGCCCAAAAGACTTTGTCACTATAACTGACAAAAATGTAGAAAGAATTTTAATAGATCAACTTAGTAAATCAAAAAAAAATTATTCATTCATAACTGAAGAAACTGGAAAAATTATTAATAAAAATAATAATGTTTTTTGGATTATTGACCCGATAGATGGAACCTTAAATTTTCTACATGGTATACCGCATTTTGCAATTTCAATTGCATTACAAAAAGACAATGAAATTATTTCTGGTTTAATTTTTGACCCAATTAAAAATGAGATTTTTTATGCAGAAAAAAATAATGGTTCTTATTTAAATAATAGCAGGATAAGAGTCTCCAAAAAGTCAAACCTAGAAAAGTGTTTATTTGCTTCAAATAATGATGGAATAAAATCAGTCTATCCTAGACTTAATTTAAGAAATACGGGTTGTGCAGCTTTAGATTTGGCTTATGTGGGTTGTGGAAGACTCGATGGATATTTTCATAACAACATTAATTTGTGGGATGTTGCAGCTGGTAAAATAATTATTGAAGAAGCTGGTGGAAAAGTAAATGATATAGATGGTTATAAATTAAATAAGATAAATATTAGAGCTGGAAATTCCAATATTTACGACAAAATGATTAAATTAATAGATAACTTTTAATTGTTTTATAACAAATTTTTGTTATAAGGCTGGCCATGAAAAAAAACATTCATCCAAAATATCATAAAATTAAAGTCGAAATGACTGATGGAACACATTTTGAAACTAAATCAACATGGGGTGCAGAGAACGAAATTTTAAAATTAGAAATTGATCCTAAGTCACACTCTGCGTGGACAGGAGGCAAACAAAAAATTTTGGATAAAGGAAGAATTAGTAAGTTTAACAAGAAGTTCCAAAATTTTAGATCAGAGAAAAAGGACTAATGACAAAAGCACCATTAATGCCAATGGCTACAGCAGTTTGGTTAGTAGAAAATACTTCACTAACATTTAAACAAATAGCTAACTTTTGTAAATTACATGAGGTAGAAGTACAAGGTATTGCAGATGGTGAAGTTGCAAAAGGTATAGTTGGCTACAATCCCATTATCTCTGGACAACTAACAAGGGAAGAAATAGAATTATCCTCATCTGACGAAAACAGATCTCTAAAAATTACAGATAGAGAAGTTGAAATAAAAAATCCAGAGAATAAAATAAAAAAATATATACCTTTATCAAAAAGGCAGGATAAACCAGATTCAGCCTTATGGTTGATAAAACATCATTCGATATTAAAAGACTCACAAATAGCTAGACTGGTTGGAATAACAAAAAATTCAGTTAGCTCAATAAGAAATAAAAATTATTGGAATTATAATAGTCTTAATGCAAAAGATCCTGTTGCAATGGGCTTGTTTACACAAAAAGATTTATTAGATGTATTAGCCAAAGCAGAAAAAAAGGCTATTAAAGAAAAAAAGGATAAGGAAAAATTAAATTTAGTAAATAAAAATTAAATTTCTAAATTATAGACAAATATTACTTAAAATGTTAACAAGTCATTTTTTTGGAGGTTGTTATTAAAATAGAGGTAAAAGATAATAATGTTGAGCAAGCTTTGAGAGTTTTGAAAAGAAAACTTCAAAGAGACGGCTTTTTCAAAATTATAAAATTAAAAAACAATTATGAAAAACCGTCGGAAAAGAAAAAAAGAATTCTTCAAGAAAACATTAAAAGAGTAAAAAAACTTAACAAACTCAAAAATAGAATTTAAAAATCGCGGGGTGGAGCAGCCTGGTAGCTCGCAAGGCTCATAACCTTGAGGTCGGCGGTTCAAATCCGTCCCCCGCAACCAAAATTTTATTTATTGTCTTATCTAATTATAAATTATAGCGTTTAGCAAAGATGACTAAAGCAGCATTAATAACAGGAGTTACAGGGCAAGATGGATCGTATTTGGCAAAATATTTAATTAAGAAAAATTATAAGGTCATTGGAACAACAAAAAATTTATCAAAGGTAGATGTCTGGAGACTAAAAAGATTAAAAATAGACAAGAAAATTATTTTAGATGAATTAAATTTAAATAGTAAAAATAGCATAGATAAAATTTTTAAAAAATATAAATTTAGCGAATTCTACAATTTAGCTGGACACTCAATAGTAACCACTTCTTTCAAAAATAAATTAAAAACAGCAAATACTACTGCTATGGGTGTATTAAAAATTTTAGAAGCAATAAAAAAAAATAATAGAAATATCAAATTTTATCAAGCAACAACCTCAGAAATTTTTGGGGACTCAAATACAAAGTTTCAAAATGAAAATTCTAATTATCGACCTAAGAATCCCTATGCTATCTCCAAATTATTTGCTCACTTGATTACAAAAAACGTAAGGGAATATGATAAACTATTTGCAGTATCTGGTATTCTATTCAATCATGAATCTCCATTGAGGGGAGAAGAATTTATAACAAGAAAAATTATTAAAGGATTGATTAATATATTAAATAACAAACAAAAGTGCATTGAAGTTGGAAACATAGATTCAAAAAGAGATTGGGGGTTTGCTGGGGACTATGTAAAAGTTATGTGGAAAATGTTGCAACAAAAAGTACCAGAAGATTATGTTATATCTACAGGAAAAGCTCACTCAGTAAAATATTTTATTGATTTAGCTCTTAAAAATTTAAAAATTAAAGGAAGTTGGATTGGAAAAAAA
>CABYRT010000011.1 GCA_902521355.1 uncultured Pelagibacteraceae bacterium | reverse complement strand
ATTTGAAATTTTTTTACCATTTAAAATAAATTTAAAATCTTCATTTTTAGATAAACTTTTTAATTTAACCTGCATTAAACAGTGAGTTTTTTTCTACCCTTACTTCTTCTTCTTCTAATTAGTTTTCTTCCGCCTTTAGTTTTCATTTTAGACCTAAAACCATGCCTTCTTTTTCTCACTTTTTTACTAGGTTGATATGTTCGTTTCATATTAAGGCTTCTTTTTTGTTAAATTTCGGTAGTTATACAATTTAATGTATATAAGTACAGCGATTTTTAATAAATTAAATCAAAATGGAAAATGAAAATAAATTAAAAATTATTCTCGGTATTATATATCTTTCAATAGTTACTGGCTTTTTGTTGCTTTTTTTTAGCTATTTTTCATTTGACGACTTTTCAAGTTTTGAACTCATAAAAAATAATAGAAACAAACTATATGATATCAAAAATTCCAATCTTTTAATTGCTAGCATATTATTTTTTATTGGAGTGATTATTTGGGTTATGCTCTTAGGATTTGGTGCACCAGTTTTTTTAGTTGGAGGATTTGTATTTGGAAAATGGATAGGGACAATTCTTATTGTATTTGCTTTATCTATTGGCGCAACGCTTTTATATATTTGTGCAAATTATTTTTTTAAAGATTTAATAAAAAAAAAATTTTCACCAAAGTTTTCTAACCTTACTGAAAAATTTAAAAAAAATGAATTTACTTTTTTTCTGATATATAGATTTGTTGGTGGTATACCTTTTTTTATATCAAACATTTTGCCGACATTATTTAATGTTAAGATTAAAAATTTCTTTTTTGGGTCTGTTATTGGAATGACACCTCAGTTATTCGTTGGAGCTTCACTTGGCGCAGGACTAAATAAAGTAATTGAAAACAATCAAGAACCTCCAAGCATGTTTGATATAATTTTAACTCCAGATATTTATTTACCAATAATTGGTATGATAATCTTGGTTTTAGTTGGATTTATAATCAGAAAAAAATTCTACAAATAACCGGTGCCCTCACCCAGAATTGAACTGGAAACTCATCCTTACCATGGATGTGTTATACCATTTAACTATGAGGGCATTTTTTAATTATAATTAGTGTATAAAATTGTTTTTTTCAAATAAATGCCTTAATTTTTTACGAAAATCAGGTATATCTAAATTAGGTAAATGATATGGGAATTCACTACGATTATAAATCTACAAGAGGAGCTAAGGCTATGGAAAAGCAGGCTAAAAGAGAAAAAAAGCTTGCTGAAAAAAGAGCAAAGAAAATAGCCAAACAAGGCGACCCCAAAAGTCCAGAGGATAAAACAATACCAATCGATCAAGTAATTACTTTGGATCACCTCACCAATCCAGACAAAAAATAATCAAGATGGACAGGAAGAAGGATAAAAAAGCTAAACTCGAAGAAGCTTTGCGTAAAAACTTAAGAAAAAGAAAAATTTTTCAAAAAAAAAATAAAAAAAATAAATAAATGTCAGTGCAATCAGATAAGTGGATAATCAAAATGGCGAAAGAACAAGCAATGATTTCACCATTTGAAGATAAACAAATAAGGGAAGGGAAAATTTCATTTGGAGTTTCTTCATACGGGTACGATGCGAGAGTATCTAATGAGTTTAAAATATTTACTAATGTTAACTCTGAAATTGTAGACCCGAAAAATTTTAAACCAACAAATTTTGTAACAAAAGAGACTGATGAATGCATTATTCCACCAAATTCTTTTGTTTTAGCAAGAACTATCGAATATTTTAAAATTCCTAGCGACGTCTTAGTTATTTGTTTAGGTAAATCTACTTATGCTAGATGTGGAATAATTGTTAATGTAACACCTTTGGAACCAGGATGGGAAGGCCATGTGACTCTTGAATTTTCTAACACAACTCCATTACCGGCCAAAATATATGCAAATGAGGGTGTGGCTCAATTTATATTTTTAAAAGGGAATGAGAAACCTGATGTTTCATATGCCGACAGAAATGGAAAATATATGGGTCAAAAAGGGGTAACGCTTCCCAAAATTTAAAATGGATAAATTTAAAATTAATGGTCCCTCTAAGATCAGAGGAGAGGTATCAATTTCTGGAAGTAAAAACGCTGCTCTACCAATACTTGCTGCGTGTTTACTCTTTGATAAAAATGTAACAATTAAAAATCTTCCAAGAGTTAAGGATATTGATACAATGCTTAATTTGCTGAAATCGCTAGGAAGAAAAATTAGCTTTAAAAATAATAAAAAAATCGCGACAATCTCAAAAGGAGAAAAAAATAATTTTTTTGCACCTTATTCTCTAGTTAAAACAATGAGAGCAGGAATTTTAGTTCTAGGTCCTTTATTGGCAAAAAATAAAAAAGCAAAAGTAAGTAGCCCAGGTGGTTGCAGTATAGGAGTAAGACCAATAGATATACATTTAAAGGCTATATCAAAGTTAGGTGTTAAAATAAAAATTGAAAAAGGATATGTTAATGCAAAAGCTAAAGAAGGATTAGCTGGCTCTGAAATAAGATTTCCAAAAATATCCGTTGGAGCTACCGAAAATTTAATTCTTGCTGCTTGTCTCGCTAATGGGACAACAACAATAAAAAATTGTGCAATAGAGCCTGAGATAAAGGATCTGACAAATTTTCTTAAAACAGCTGGTGCCAAGATAAAATGGATTGGTAAAAGAACTTTAAAAATAGAAGGTGTTAAAACATTAAAAAGTATAACTTACTCAATTATGAATGATAGAATTGAAGCAGGTACCTTTTGTGTTGCCGCATGTTTGAATGGTGGAAACTTAAAAATTAAAAACTTTGACCCAAAAATTATCAATACAGAGATAAATTTACTTAAGAAAATTGGTGCAAAGATAAAAACCACAAAAAATATAATTCAAATTAAGGGACCAAAAAAAATTAAAAGTCTAAATTTTTTAAAAACTGGAGAATATCCAAATTTCCCCACTGATTTGCAAGCTCAAATTATGGTATTGTTAACTAGAGCAAATGGGAAAAGCACAATTGAAGAAAATATATTTGAAAACAGATTTATGCATGTTCCAGAATTAAAAAGATTAGGCGCAAAAATAAATATTAAAGGTAACAAGGCAATTATTGAAGGAACTAATAATCTAGATGGAGCTGAGTTAATGTCTAGTGATTTAAGGGCATCAGTAGCTTTAGTTTTAGCAGCTTTTATTTCAAGAGGAACATCTATTATAAATAGAGTATATCATTTAGATCGAGGTTATGAAAAAATTGAAAATAAGCTAAAAAAAATTGGAGTAAAAATAAAAAGAATATCTTAGTGAATAATTTTTTAAAGAAAGTAATCGCTCAATCTCCAGATGACTTACAAATTATATCAGCTATATGTGCAGAGTCTAAAGTCAAAATTTCTGATATAAAATATTTGCCATCTACAAAAATTTTTTTACTTTCTGTTTTAAGAATAGATAAGGAAACAGATAGTAGCAAACCTATTAATAGTGTTATAAAATTTGAATTTATTGAAAGTTCCAAGTCTAAAAATATTAAACAATCCAATGCAGATTTAACTTTAGAATTATTTGCAATTGATATTTTTAAAAAAAAAGAAAATTTTGAAATAGTTCTGTTATTTTCAAAAAATGGAATTATAACACTTTCCACAGAAGTTATTGATGTAACTTTAGAAGACCAAAAAATTGAAAATGATAAAAGTAATTAATTGTAAGAAAAAAAATTATAAAAGAGAATTAACATCTTTTTTGGATAAAAGGAGATCTGGAAAAGCAGTAGACACTTCGATAGTTCCAAAAATTTTAAAAGACATAAAAATTAATGGAAGAAAAGCACTTTTAAAGTATGAGAAAAAATTTAGTAAAAATACAGAGATAGTTCCTTCAAAAGATAAAGTAAACAAAGCAATTAATACATTAGAGCCTAAGATTAAAAAAAGTATCGATTTAGCCTATAATAGAATTTTTAAGTTTCATTCACTACAAAAACCAAAAAATATTAAGTATGTAGATAATTTTAAAAATAAACTTGAATATAAGCATGTGCCACTACAGTCTGTAGGTATTTATGTACCAGCTAATTTACCATCCACATTATTAATGAATGCAGTGCCTGCAAAAATTTCTGGTGTAAAAAGAATAGTTTTGGCCAATCCAAAACTTAATGGAAAACTAAATCCTGCTGTTCTTTATGCAGCTAAAAAAGTTGGAATTAATGAAATTTACTCAATGGGTGGTGCCCAAGCTATAGCAAGTTTAGCGTATATTCAAAAAGTGAATAAAATCGTTGGGCCTGGAAATATTTATGTTGCAAGAAGCAAACGCGAAGTCTTTGGTGATGTTGGGACAGAGGGAATGGTCGCTGGGCCTAGTGAAATTTGTGTTTTAGCAGATAGTAAAACTGATCTAAATCAAGTTATAACATCTATGATTGGACAAGCAGAACATGATGTAAACTCCCAGTGTATTTTAATTACGAAAGATAAAAAATTAGCAAATAAATTTAATATAGAAATAAAAGAAAGTATCAAAAAAGTTCAAAGGAAAAGAGTTGTTTTAAAAAGTTTGAAAAATAATGGATTAGTTGTGTTAGCCCAAAGTGATAAGCAAATAATAGAAGCAATTAATGAGGTTGCTCCAGAGCACTTAGAAATTAATGTATCTAATTATAAAAAGTATTTAAATCAAATTCATAATGCAGGAAGTATTATGATTGGAAAGTATTCTCCAATGGCTGTCTCAGATTATAATGTTGGTTCAAACCATGTATTACCAACTTTAGGATCTGCAAAATTTTCATCTGGACTAAATCTTAGTGAATTTTATAAAAAAATTAGCCATATAACTCTTACAAAAAAAGGTATTGAGAAATTAGGAGAATCCGCTACACATCTCGCTGAGTATGAAGAACTAGATAATCATGCTCAAAGTATTAAATCTAGAATGAGGAGATAATAATTTGAGTAAACAGGATACGTTGGAGTTTGAAGGTGTGGTAACAGATCTTCTTCCTAATGCTATGTTTAGAGTTAAACTAGACAATGGTCATAATGTTACGGCTCACACGGCAGGAAAACTCAGAAAAAATCGTATTCGTGTTTTACAAGGAGATAGAGTGAAATTGGAAGTATCTCCATACGATTTATCAAAGGGTCGTATAATTTTTAGATCTTAATATGGCTTCGTAGCTCAGTTGGTAGAGCAGAGCCCTGAAAAGGCTTGTGTCGCTGGTTCGAGTCCCGCCGAAGCCACCACTCCCATGTGGTATTAATATCCATCATTATGCTTGCATTCAAAATTAAAATCTAATACCTATCCATCAGCTATTTATAGCTAATTTTATAATAACAAAGAAAGAGTAACTAAAGTATGAGTACATTAAAAGGCAAAGTAAAGTGGTTCAACGGTAAGAAGGGCTACGGTTTTATTGAAAGAGAAGACGGAGAAAAAGATTGTTTCGTTCATGCGAGCGCAGTTAGAGAAGCTGGGCTAAGATTTTTGAATGAAAACGATGCTATAGAATTCGAAATTCAAGATGGCGAAAAAGGTCCAAGCGCTGTAAATTTGAAAAAATTAGGTTAATAAAATTTAATTCATCAAAAATATTTGTATAGGAATAGGATATGTTAAAAAACATAGCTATTCCTGTGCAAAACCTTTTCTTGCTTGCATTTAAAAAAAAAAATGCTAATTACACAGCAATGAATAAATTCGTTATTATCAACAGAGAAACTCATAGACATCATTTTCATGCTGGCTGCAAGCTAGCTATTTAATTATTTATAAATTTAATTTTATCCACATTTAGTATAAAACAGTAGAAGGAGCACGGGTAGCTCAGTTGGTTAGAGCAGCGGTTTGTGGAACCGAAGGTCGACAGTTCGAATCTGTCCCCGTGTACCAAAAAATGAATAAAGAAAAAAAATTATCTGCAAATAACCCTTCGGGTTTTGTTGATAGATACGGAAAAGAATTAGCGTTAAAAGCAAATTTAATTGCTAAGATTGAGGAAAATTTTTTAAAATTTGGTTTTTCCAAGCTAGAAACCCCAAGTTTTGAAATATCAGAAAATATAGGAAAATTTTTACCAGATGAAGATAGGCCAAGCTCTGGTGTATTTGGTTTTCAAGAGGAAAATAATAGCTGGATATCATTACGTTATGATTTAACTGCGCCATTAGCAAGATACGTATCTCAAAATTATTTAAATATCTCAAATCCCTTTAAAAGATATCAGATTGGTAATGTATGGCGAAATGAGAAACCCGGTCCTGGTAGATTTAGAGAGTTTACACAAGCAGATTGTGATATTGTTGGATCTAGTAATTCTTTAGCAGATGCTGAGATGTGCAATCTTTTAGCTGACACATTATATTTCTGTGGCTTAGAAAAAAATCAATATCAAATCAAATTAAGTAATAGAAAATTAATTCAAGGACTTATTGAAAACTTAAAAATTTCAGAAAGCAAACAACAACTTACTGTTTTGAGAGCTATTGATAAACTTGATAGAGTTGGAACTGATGGTGTTAAACAATTGCTTACAACAGGACGTGAAGACAAATCTGGTGATAAAACTATTGGAGCAAACCTCTCTGATAATCAAGCTGAAGCTATAGTCAGTTTTATAAATATTAAATCTTTAGATGAAATTAGGTCAGCAATACCAAACAAATTAGTTGAAGATGGTATTGATGAATTAAATAAAGTATTAGATGGAATAAGTTATTCATCTAATTTTGATCAAATAATTTTTTCTCCTGAAGTTATTAGAGGACTTGAATATTATGATGGCCCAATATTTGAGGCAAATTTAACATTTAAAGTTAAAAATCAAAAAAACCAAGAGGTGGAGTTTGGATCAGTTGGCGGAGGTGGAAGATATAATTCTTTAGTCTCACGGTTTAAAAAAGTAGACCTATCTGCGACAGGTGTATCTATAGGTCTTGATCGTTTGTTATACGCTTTAGTTCAGTTAAACAAAATTGAAGTAAAAAATAATTCACCAATAATAATATGTGTTTTAGATGAAAAATATCTCTCTAATTATTATGAATTGTTATCAAAACTTAGAAATCAAAATATAAGATCTGAAGTTTATCTGGGAGACTCAGGTTTGAAATCTCAATTAAAATATGCTGATAAAAGAAGTTCGCCAGCTGTAATTCTTTGTGGAGATGATGAATTTAAAAATAATAAAATTACTATAAAAAAATTAGTCCCCAATTTTGAAGAAACATCAAGAAATTTATCTAGAGAAGAATGGAAAAAATCTGAAAATACTCAAATTACATTTGATAAGGAGAACCTGATTGATGAAATCAAAAAACTTATCTGAAAATATTTTAAAAGTAATTAAGTCAAATGGATATAAATATATTGATCTTGATACAGTTATTGACACCAATTTAATATTGGAAAGATCAGGAGAAAATTTCAGAAGATTTATATTTTCTTTCAATGACCAATTAGGAAATGAACTTTGTTTAAGACCTGATTTAACAATTGCATCTTGTGTTAGATATTTAAATAATAATAAGAAAACTAGTGAAAAAATTTTCTACAGTGGTCAAGCATTTAGAAAAGGATTAAATAAAAAAGATTCTGTTATCAGAAGTCAAATTGGTTTTGAAATATTAGGATCTTTTACTGAAAAAAGTGACGATAAAAAAATTATAGAAACTTCACTTAAAGCATTATCAAAAATTAAATATAAAAGCGGAAATTTAGTAATAGGTAACATAGAAATTTTTAGGATTTTGTTAGATAAATTGGATTGTCCAGCAAGATGGAAACTAAGATTGCAACGTCATTTTTGGAGAGAAAAATATTTTAATGATTTATTAAAAAGATTGGAGACGAATTCTGATATCGATCCAACAATTGTAGAAATAGATAAAAAAAAATATTCTAAAATGATTAATGGAAATCAAAAAAAAGAAGTTGCTGGAAGATCAATAGAAGAAATATTATTAAGATTTGACACTAAAATTAAAGATCCAAGAAGAACAAAAAAAGGTAGTAATGTTGTAAAAATTTTAAAAGAGTACTTAAAAATTGAATGTCCTATTAATCAAGCATCTAAAAAGTTAAATTTATTTTTTAAAAAAAATAAAATTAATCTTAGAGTTCAGGATGATTATTTTCCAATAACTAAAAATAAAATTAATAAATTAAATGTTAGATTTAATTCTTCTTTTGGCAGACATCTCGAATATTACACTGGTTTGGTATTTAAGATCGATATTAAATCGAAGTCTGAGAAATTAAATATTAGAGGTGGTAGATACGATACTTTAATTAAAGATCTTGGCTTTAAAAAAAATATACCAGCTGTTGGAGCTGCTATTAATTTAGAAAAAATATGATAATTTGGTTAGCTTCATATCCTAAAAGTGGAAATACTTGGTTGAGATCTTTAATAGCAAATTACTATTTTTCAGAAACAGGTGATTTTAATTTTGAACTTTTAAAAAAAATAGACTCTTTTCCAAGTAACAAATATTTTAGAAAGTATTTAGATAAATTTAACCAGCCTCACGATACTTCAAAGTATTGGATAAAGGAGCAAGAAAAAATTAATCAAACCAAAGGTTTGAAATTTTTTAAAACCCATAATGCACTTTGTAAAATAGATGGTAATCAATTTACTAATAAAGAAAATACAGTAGGTGTTATTTATATAGTTAGAGATCCAAGGAATGTAATCTCTTCATTATCAAACCATTATCAAATTTCTGTCGATGAAGCTTTTCAATTTATGACAGATGAAAAAAGAGGAATTGTTTCCAAAGAAAAAGAGAGATTTTTAGGCTTTCAAGCACTTTTTTCATGGAAGTTAAATCAGAAATCATGGGTAGATAATAAATTATATCCAGTTTTAACTGTAAGGTATGAAGATCTACAAAGTGATGCACTAAATACTTTTAAACATGTTATTAACTTCGTTCATAAAATTTCTAAATCAGATGAAAAATTTAATAAAGAAAAAGCATTAAAATGTATAAAAAATTGTAATTTTAATAATTTGAAAAAACTAGAGGACGAAAAAGGTTTTGCAGAAGCAATTACAAAAAAAGGTTCTGACGAAAAAATAAAATTTTTTAATTTAGGAAAAGATAATGATTATAGGAAATTACTTAATGAGAATTTAATAAACAAAATGAACAATTTATTTCAAGAAGAATTAGTAAAATATAAATATGAGTAACAACATTGTTAAAATTGGAATTCCAAGTAAAGGTCGTTTACGATCTGGAGTATTAAATATTTTTAAAAAAAAGAAATTAAAAATTCTATCTGAAAGAGGTGAGAGAGACTTATTTGGATTTATCAAAGGAAAAAAAAATATAGTTATTTATTATCTTCATGCTAGAGAGATAGTAGAACGTCTTGCAGATGGATCTTTAGATATTGGTTTCTCTGGTTATGATTTATTAAAGGAAAGTGAAATTAATATTCAAAAAAAGGTGATTGTAAAAAAAAAGTACAATTTTGGAGAGGCTACATTGGTAGTTGCAATTCCAGATGATTGGATAGATGTACAGACAATGCCTGATCTTGAAGAAATAGCTTTTGAATTTAAAGATAAAAAAAGAAATAGATTACGTATAGCAACAAAATATCCTAATCTAACTAGAGAATTCATGTTCTCAAGAGGAGTTACACAATTTAAATTGGTAAAGAGTCTCGGCGCAACAGAGATATATCCATTTACTGGATCATCAGAAATTATAACTGATATAACTTCAACAGGAGCAACCTTAAAAGCTAATAAATTAAGGATATTAAAAGACGGAATAATTCTTAAATCCCAAGCATGTTTAATGACCCCAAAAAAAAATAAAGAGGCAGAACTCTTAAAAGTGTTTTAAATAAACTTTAAATATTATTAAGTAAGTGTAACATACGAATCATGGATACAATATTAATAATTATTTTAGCTTCAATATTAATAGCGACTTTATCTATCCTTTATTTAAATATTAAATCAAATATAAAAAAAGAGGATGAAAACAAAGCTGATGAAATAGCCAATCTAAATGCCGAAATAATTAAATTAAAAGATAGTTTAAATACTACTATAAATACATCTTTAAGTTCGATGTCTTCATCTTTTAACAATCTTTCAACTGGTGTTACGAAAGATATGACAGCAGCTCTGACAAAAGTTGATGAGAAAGTTGCAGCTTTTAATTCCCAGGTTGAAAATTTAAACGAAAGTCAGAAAGACATTAATAAAATTTTAGCTGGAGTCAAAAAGTATGGAACTTTAGCTGAGTTCAGCCTGGGCTCACTTATTAAGGATTTACTACCTTCTTCACAGTACCTTTCAAATGTTAAAATGAAGGAAGAAACTAGCGAAAATGTTGAATTTGCTATTAAACTTCAAGAGGGTGTATTGGTTCCGGTTGATAGCCATTTTCCTGTTGAGAGATTTAAAGCCATTCAAGATGCTCATCAAGAAGACGATAAAAAAGCTATTGCAGATGCAAGAACTAAACTTGCAAAAGCTTTTAAAGAAAAAGCCAAGAGTATAAATGAAAAATATATTGTTCCACCTAAAACCACTGATTTTGCAATTGTGTATGCGCCAACAGAGAGTTTGTTTTTAGAGTTAGCTAATTATCAAGATCCAAATACTAAAGAATTATTGAGCCAAGAATTAATGAAAAAATATAAAGTAACTGTTATGGGACCAAATAATTTATCTGGGTATCTACAATCATTACACATGGGTTTTCAAACATTAAAAGTTCAAAAACACGCAACAGAAATATATAATCATTTAAAAACAATAAGTACTAGATTTACAAAACACTTTGATGGAATTGTTAATCTCAGAAAAAAATTAGAAGAGGCAATGACAGCTGTTGATAAATTTGGAACAGATGCAAGATCTATTAAAAGAACATTAGAAAATATAAAAGATCCCGAGCAAATTGAAAAAGCTATTGAAACAGAAAATGTCGAGAAATTTGAGGATATTCCAAGACAAGCAAAAAATTAAATTAATTCTATTACAAAAAATTTAATGAAATGGAATAATAAATTTAATTATCCCAAGTCTTCAAGGTCAATTGAAGATGGATACAGAAAATATTTATTAGGAGAGAACAAGCTACCAAGTGTTACTACTATTCTAAGTAATACAAAGTCTGAAGAAGAGAAGGCAGCTCTTGCAAATTGGAAAGAGAGAGTAGGTGTTAAGGAAGCAAATAGAATTAAAACAGAGGCGTCATCGAGGGGTACTTCTATGCACTCTTATATTGAGGACTATTTAAGAGGAAGAATTAATGAGAGTTTTTTTGAGAGTAATGAACAATATAAAAACATGGCTAAAGAAATAATTCAAAAAGGAATTACTGGAAGACTCAACGAAGTATATGGAATGGAAGAAACTTTATATTATCCAGATCAATATGCTGGAACAGCTGATATGATAGCAGTATACGAAGGTAAAGATGTCATTGTAGATTTTAAACAGTCTAATAAACCGAAAAAAGTAGATTACATTCAAGATTATTTTTTGCAATTAGGAGCATATACATTAGCACATGATACTGTCCATGGAACTAAGATGAAAGCGGGTATAATATTATTATGTACTAAAGATATTTTATTCCAAGAATTTAAAATTGAGGGAGCTGAATTAGAAATGTATCAAAATTTATTTTTAGGAAGGGTTAAAAAGTTTTACGAATTGAATAATATATCTTGACTTTAACTAACCAATCCATAAAAGAGTTATTATTACCTGAGCTAATCGTTTATATGCTAATGGTTAAGTCTTTAAAAAACTTTCCAAAAACTCATAAAATATTAGCTAATTTGAGGATAAAATTATGAATTTAGCAATTTGGGACATAGAATCATCGAGCGCAAGCACTGACTTCGGGAGCATCATTGAAATTGGCGGGGTTTTAGTTGATGAGAATTTTAAAGAGAAAGACAGATTTAATTTAAGATGCAGCTTACCTGAAGGAGAAATCTTTCAGGCCATGGCGCTTATTGTTAATAAGACATCAATAAAGCAATTAACTCAAACCAATCTTTCTCATTATCAAATGTTAGCAGAAGTTGAAAAAATATTTAAAAAGTGGAGTCCCGCAGTATTTCTTGGTTGGTCTAATATTGGATTTGATGATGAAATGATAAGAAAAGAGTTTTTTAAGGGGATTAGATATCCATATTTAACAAATTCCGCTCCGAACAAAAGACATGATGGTATTAATATTGCTCGTGCAGCTTATGCAATTGATCCTTCAATTTTAGAAGTAGAATTTAATGAAAAAAATAATGCAGTATTCAAATTAGAATCCTTAGCTAGAATGCAAGGTATTGATTCAACTGACGCCCATAGTGCTTTAAGTGATAGTATAATGACAGCTAAAGTTTTAAATATTGTTAAAAAAAAACAACCATATACTTGGGAGTCTTTTTTTAAAACTGCAAACAAATCTGACACTGAAACTATAATTAAGAAAGGGGAAATTATTACTCTAAATGAGTATTATTATGGCAAATCTAGACTTCATCTAGTTGCACCTCTTCATCAAAAATACTGCATGCATCCAATATATGCTGGTTGGTATTATGCATTCGACTTAAGGATTGATATAGAACCTTTATTAAATTTATCAATAAATGAGCTAAAAGTTGAAATGAAAAAGTCTCCTAAGTTCTTGAGAACTATTAGATCTAACAAGGCTCCAATTATTGTAGATGCAAAATACGGTATGCAAGTAGAACCTTATAGTGCTATGGATAAGTCATTAATCAATAAAAGAGCAGATATTGTTAAAAATAATGAGAAATTTTCTCAAAATATACTTCATGCATTAAGAGAAGTAGCTGAAGAAAAAGAACAGTCTAAAACACAAGAAGATATATATGCTGAAGAAAGTATTTATACTAAATTTACATCAAACAAAGATACCGCCTTATTTTCTGCATGGCATGCAGCATCATGGAAAGATAAACTTAAATTACTAGATAAATTTGAGGATGATCGTTTAGTAGGATTTGGAAAAAAAATCATATATCAAGAGGCACCAGAAGTTCTGCCCGAGAGCATGCTTAAAACAATAAAACGAGAAATTGCAAAGCGAATTTTGAGTGAAAAGAAAGAAAAATGGTGGACAATTCCTACACTTTATACAGAAATTGATACACTTAGAGAAAAATATACTAATGAAAATGACAATGAAAAGCTTGTTCTGCTAGACGAGTTTAATGAGTATGCAATGTCAATACAGAAGAAGTATGAAAATGTTTAATGTGGATAATTTTAACATTTCTCTTTTAACTATTGATAAAAAAATTTTAATTTATATATAAAGCTTATGGCAACATTAAAAGTTACAGACGAAAAATTTGAAGAACAAGTTTTAAAAAACGAAAAACCAGTATTAGTAGATTTTTGGGCCGAATGGTGTGGACCTTGTAAAATGGTAGGGCCAATTTTAGAGGAAATTTCAGAGGAGATGGCAAATGATATTGTCATTGCAAAACATGACATAGACTCTGAGCCTAACATGCCTACTAAGTATGGTGTTCGTGGAATTCCTACAATGCTTTTATTTAAAGGTGGTGAATTAAAAGCAACTAAAGTTGGAGCTACACCTAAGAGCGATATTGTTGCTTTTATTAAAGAAAATATTTAATTCAAATTAAGTATCTCACCAGCAAGATATAAAGACCCAGTTATCATTATCAAATCATCTTTTCCTGGATTTATAGAGTCAAGAGCTTCTTCAATAGATTTTTTGTAACTAACATTAGGATATTTATTTAATTTTTCCTTTAAATCTTTTCCTTTGATAGCATTTGGTTGGTTAGGAATATCAATTGTTGTTATGGAAGATATATTAATAAAATTGCTTAAATATTCTTCGTGATCTTTATTAGACATCATTCCAAGAATTAAATGCTTTTTACAATCAAGAGTGTTTAAATATTCATTAAGCGCTCTAGCACCTAAAGGATTATGTGAACCATCTAAATATAATCTATTATTCTTACATATATTTTTAAGTTTTCCAGATTTAATCTCTTGTAGTCTTGCAATACTTTTTATCTTAGTAATACCTTCTTTAATATTTTCATCTTTTACTCCCAGTTTTAAATTTCTCACTGTAGCAATAGCAGTTGCACAATTATCAATTTGAAAATTACCTAAAAGATTTGGTTTTGGTAATTTTAAACCACCATATTCATCTTCATAATAAATAAAACCATTCTCGTTTAATAAATAATTAAAATCATCTTTATAAATGATTTTTTTTGATTGATTATTAATAATTGATTTTTTTATTAAATTTAATGTTTCATCTGAGCTTTGTTTGCTAACTACAATAGTAGAATTTACTAGGGATGAAGTTTTTTCATAAACAATTTTTTCAATATTCTGCTCATTTTTTGGTAACCAGTCTAAATGATCTAGACCTATTGAAGTAACAATACTCGATAAATTAGTATCTATAATATTTGTTGCATCAAATCTATGAAATAGACCACTTTCTATAATATTTATATTGTCTTTGAATTTACTTGAATGATAAAAATACGCTGCAGTTAATATTTCGAAGTAAGTTATTTGCTCTCCATTATTAACATTTTCAACTTCTATTAATAACTTAGACAAGTTATCGTCAGATATTTCTTCATCATTAAAAATAAATCTCTCATTAATTTTTTGAATATGTGGGCTAGTATAAATATTACAATCTATATTAGCTGTTTTTAAAATTGATCTTACCGCCTGTATAGTTGAATACTTACCATTTGTACCAACCACAGAAATATATTTTAATTTATTCTGTGGATTGCCTAATTTTTTACAAAGGTTCTTAACTCTATCAAGACTTAGGTCGATTTCTTTAGGATGCAGCTTTTGCAAGCGGTTCAATATTGTCTGAAGCTTCATTTATCTGATTTTCATTTACCGCGTTATCTTTTTTTAACAATATTGATAATAGTAAGCTTATTTCGGTTTTTAAATCTTTTCGTTCAACAATTCTGTCAACAAATCCATGCTTTTCGACGAATTCTGAGGTTTGAAAGTCTGAACTAAGTTCTTCTTTAACTGTTGCTTGTATAACTCTTTTTCCCGCAAAGGCTATTAAACAACCAGGTTCAGCAAAATGAATGTCGCCTAACATCGCAAAAGATGCAGTAATTCCACCAGCTGTTGGATCTGTAAAACAAACTAGATAAGGAAGATTATTTTTTTTAAGTTCATTAATAGCTAGTGTAGTTCTTGTCATATTTGCAAGGGCAATAGGAGACTCAAACATTCTTTGTCCTCCACCACAAGGAAAGAAAACAAATGGTGTTTGATTGTCAATAGCGTGTTGAACACCATAAATAATTGCTTCGCCCTCTGCTGCACCAACAGAGCCACCAATAAACTCAAAATTAATAGCTCCTGCTGTCACTTCGATTCCATTTATTCTACCTTTAGCAATCATCACAGCTGAATTCTGATTAGTTTTCTTTCGTGCAGATTTTAATCTATCTTTATATGACTTGGTATCGATCCATTGAAGGGGGTCTTCCGCTGGAATCGGTGTATCAATTATTTCATAAGCATTTCTTCCAAAAATAATATCAAATCTTTGTCTACAATTAATTCTATGATGTTTTCCACACGAGTTGCAAACCCATAAATTTTCTTCCAGATCTTTTTTTAATATCGGACCTTTGCAACAACTAGTCCAGTCTGAATTTGCAATATCCTCTTTTGATGGTCTTTTTTTTAATACTTTTTTAATTTTTTCGCCAAAACTTAAAGCTTTTGTAATCCAATTCATGCTATTTTATATTTTAATTTTTTTACCAGTTTACTTACATTTATGACAGGATTTTGTCTATGCTTTAAACTCCTGCTAATTTCCTTACAAATAGCACTTCCAACAACTAATCCATCTGCAGATTTTAATTTACCAATTGTTTTTTCTGTGATTCCAAAACCAATAACTACCTTTTTTTTTGGATTGATTTTTTTTATTTTGATGTAATTTTTTATTATCTCTTTAGGTGATACTTTTAGTTTGCCTCCAGTTGTGCTTAACATTGAAATAAAATAACTCATCGGATGAGAGTCTTTTATAATTTTTTTTAGCCTAATTTTTGTTGTTGTTGGTGATAAAAGCTGAATAAAATAGATAGATTTTTTTTTACATTTTTTTGCGAAATCCTTATTTTCTGGCCAAGGTAAATCTACAACTATCAATCCATTTACCCCAGATAACTTACATTTATTTAAGAATTTATTTTCACCATATTGAAAGATCATATTGTAATAGCCCATTAAGATTATAGGTTTATTTTTATCAAACTTTTTGAAGTCTTTCACAATTTTAAAAATATCATTTACTTTAATTCCATTTTTGATTGCTCTATACGCACTTGTTTGAATCTGACTTCCATCTGCTACAGGGGTGTTGTGGGGTACGCCTACTTCTAAAATATCAGCATTTTTAGAAATTGATTTTAATATATTTAAAGATTGTTTTTTTGAGCTATCACCAGCAACTGTATAAGTTAGTAAAGCAGGCCTATTTTCTTGTTTTGCTTTTATAAATGCTACGCTAATTGGATTTAACATACTTTTTTCCTAATTTTTTCTCTAAAATTCCTCGATCCTTATACGCATCACCGCAACTGTTAACTATTACGATGGTATCTTTGCTCAATTTTTTCGATTCAGATATTGCAACAGCAAATGCATGGCTAGGTTCAAGAGATGGTCTTAATTTTTCAAATTTTGTAACAAGTTTGTAAGCATTTAATGCTTGTTCATCACTTGCAGCAGTATATCTAGCTCTCTTTGTGTCTTTTAAAAAACAATGAAGCGGAGAAATTCCAGGGTAATCCAAACCTGCTGAAATTGATTCTGTTTCTTCTATTTGTCCATCTGAGTTTTGATTAACATATTGGGCTGCACCATGTAGAATTCCAATTTTAGAACCATAAGTCAATGGCGCTGCATGTTTTTTACTTTTTGCAGGTCCTCCAGCTTCCACACCAATAAATTCACATTGTCTTTTATCATAATCCATAAATTCATTCCAAAATCCAAAACTCGAACTTCCGCCACCCACACAATTATAAAGTTTAAGTTTTTTAGGAATTGATCCAAACTCTTTAATTAATTGAACTTTTAACTCTCTTGAAATTTGACTAGTACTCCATCCGCAAATACGAACAAAAACAGCTGGCCCTACTGTGCTTCCAACACACATGGCTGTAGTATCGCAATTAGCAACCCAGAATCTCATACATTCTGAAACTGCATCCACAAGCGTTTGACTTCCTGAGTAAACTGGAACTACCTCGGCACCATTTTTTTTCATCGCTTTTACATTTGGTTGTTGTCTTGCAATATCTTTTGCACCCATAAAAATTTTACATTTAAGACCAAACTTTTTTGCAGCCATACTTAACATTTTACCCGCATACCCGGCGCCTGTGTCCCCAATTATAACTTTTTTACCAGAGCGTTTTGCAAGTAAACAATGAACAGTTGCATTGTAGATTTTGTGTGCCCCACCATTTGCATCTGAAACAACTTTAGACCAAATTTGAGCTCCACCAACATGTCTTGTCAAATTTTCTAATTTAATAAATCGAGTAGGTACACCAATCCAATTTTTAAAATATCTGTCTCTTTCTTGTATAAATTTTTTATCTTTTTTAAGTTTGTTAAATAGTACTTCTAAATCTTCGATAGGTTTTTTTAATGTTTCAGGAACAAAGTTTCCTCCAAATTTTCCTCCCCAAAATCCAAGTTTATTACCTTGGTCTATTACAGGAATTCCTTTTTTAAGTTTCATATTTTTGCAGACAAGTTTAACAATTTATCAATTTTACTTATATCTTTTTTTCCACTTTCATTTTCACATGCTCCAGAAATATCGATTATGAAGTCTTTATTTTTAAAACTAGGAATATCATCTATTTGGATATTTCCTGCAATCATTTTATTCAATTCGTTTGGCACTTCATTTAGTAAATTATGATCAAAACTTTCAGATTTGTGGTAACCTTTTGAGTCAAATAAAATCACATCTGATACATCTGAATATTCTTTATATTTTATTACATCATCTTTACTAGAAACGGTAATTGCAGTTATTATTTTTATTTTATATTTTGACTTAATTTCTTTTGTTCTTTCAGGATCTACATCATAAAGTTGATAGTAATCAAAATTAAAATTCTTTATTTTTTCTAAAATTTTATCAGTTGGTTCTACAAGAACAGAAACAAATTTTATATCTCCTTTGTCGACATCAATTAGTTCTTTTAGCTTTCCATATTCAACAAATCTTTTGCTTTTTCTATAATTTGTTATGAATCCAATAAATTTCGGTGGATTGGGATGGTTTAAAATATAATTTAATGTTTTAGGATCAGAGACCCCGCAAATTTTTAAACTTTTTTTCATTGATTTAAGTGATCAACTAATTTTTCAATGTTTTTTTTGATATTTCCTCTAGTTATAGGGCGTCCTATTACTAACCAGTCACTACCATTTTTATATGCTTGTTGTGGAGTTAAAACTCTTTTTTGATCATTTGAATTTGAGTTAAATCTTATTCCCGGAGTTATAATTTCTTTTTTAAAAACTTTTTTTACGATTTTAACTTCTTTAGGACTACAAACTATTGCGTCCAAATTTGCTTTCCTTGCTAGAATAGCTTGTTTTAAAACTATTTTATTTACAATATCACTATATCCAATTTCTTTAAGAGATTTATTATTTAAAGATGTAAGAGTAGTGACACCAATTAGTTTACTCCTCCCTGCGACCCTTTTTGCGGCTTTTAAGGCATCTAAACCACAACTAGTATGAATTGTTATGTAATTAAAATTTAAATCTTTAATAGCTTTAATTGTTGCTACACATGTATTAGGTATATCTGAAATTTTATAATCTCCAAATGTAATTTGATTTTTTAAATTTGAAATAAATTTTCTTCCGTTTTTTGAATTTAAGAACTCTAAACCAAATTTGTAACCAATATTAATTTTGTTATTTTTAGTATTTTTAATTATTTTCTTTATTTGACTTATTTTTGTTGTATCGCAAGCTATAAAAACCTTATGCTTCTTCATTTATTTTTTTTGACCACGTTTTTGACAATTTAAAATTAATTGAATACTTCTCTTTGACATAGATTTTTTCATTAGTTTTAGGATTTCTTGCATATTTGGCTTTTTGTAATTTTGGTTCTAAAGTAAAAATGTCTCTTAATTCTACTCGTTCAGATCTTCTTAAAGAATTTCCAACTTCTTTTGTAAATATATCTATAATTTTTTTTAAATCTTTTTGATAAAAGTTTGGATAGTTTTTACAAAGAATTTTTATAATATCTGACTTATTGGCTGGCAACTAATTACTCATCATCTTTATTACCTTTATCCTCTAATTTTTCAGAAAGGGATGAAAAAGGGAGATTTTTTCCACTTAATGGACTTGAAAATTTTGTAACAGCCTCTTTATTTTGTAATTCTTCAAGAAGTTTTATGCTAAGACTTACTTTCCTTTTTTCAATATTTAGCTCTGAAATTGCTGTGTCTATTCTTTCTCCTCCGACAAATCTCGATGGTCTTGCATCTGATGAGTTTACTGCAATATTAGCTTTTTTTATTAAAAATTCTAATTCACATCCTTCTGGTTTTACCATCAGCCCTTTGTTATCAGTTGAAATTACTTTTACAGTAATAATATCGTTAACATTTTTATCTTTAAACCAATTAAATGGATCATTCCCTATTTGTTTTAGCCCTACTCTTACTTTCTGTTCGTCTTTTTTGATTTCTAAAACTTTAATTTTAAGTTTATCCCCTTTTTTGTATTTTTTTAGTTCTTCATCTGGATTACCAGTATAACTTAAGTCATTCGCGTGCAAAAATCCATCGATATCAAATTCACCCAACCTAACATATAAAGCATATTCGTTTTGACTTGTTACTATACCGTCAACTTCACTTCCTTCAGGAAATTTATCCATGAGTAGCTGATATGGATTATCTATCGTTAATTTATGAGATATAGCTATCCGTCTTTTATCCTTATCAATTTCTGTAATCACACAGTCTATTAAGTCTCCAATCTTAAAAAGTTTTTTTGGAACAATATTTCTTTTTGTCCAACTCATTTCACTACTGTGAAGCAATGTGCTTAAGCCTGGTTCTAGTGAACAAAAACAACCATACTCAGTTATTTTATCAACTTTTACTTTATATTTTTTTCCAATTTCATAATTTGATATATGTTCGAATGGATCTGGAGATAGCTGTTTAATTGAGCAACCAATTTGTAATTTTTCTTTATCAATTGAAATAACTTTTAAATCGTGTTTCTCGCCTATGTTAAATATTTCGTCTGGATGATTTACTCTCGAGTATGATACTTCTTGGATATGTACCAGAACATCAATTTCATTATTAACTTCAAAAAAACATCCAAAAGATGAATAACCTTTAACTACGGCATCTTTTATAATATCTCCAACTTTAAATTTTTCTATTATCTTAGCCTTATCCTCTCTCTTATTTGATGAAACTATTTGTCTACGAGAAACACATGCATTTCCTCGTATTTTATCTAATTTGATAATTGCAAACTTTTGTTCAACTCCAATTAAATGGTCAATATTTTTTAACGGTTTATCACTTATTTGAGATCCAGGACAAAACATGAGAGAGCCGGTTTCGATATGCTCAACAATTACACCTCCTTTACATTTAGAAGTAATCTTTCCTATAATTGATTCTTCTTTCTCGTAAGCTTCCTCAAGTTTATACCAGCCTCTAATTTTTTGAGCTTTTATTGCTGAAACAACTACTTCTCCATTTCTATCTTCAATTTTTTCAAGAAGAACTGGAACCGTTCCTCCAACATCAACATTATCTTTTAAGCCAATAATTTTTAATTCATTGATATCAATGATTGGCTCACTTTTTAAACCAGGAATGAAAATAAAAACAAATTTTTCTGTTATTTTTGTAATTTTTCCTTCAATTATTTTTCCTTCTTCAATTTTATTCTTTGATAACTGAGAATTTAAAAGCTTCTCAAACTGCTGATTTTTTGCTGATTTTAAGTCTTTATATATTTCCATTTAATATTTTTTTATCCATAATTGCTTTAATTTTTAAAAAGCACGCTTTCTTACTTAATTTACTAGTATTAATCAAGATTGAATCTTTAGTTTTTTTTAAAGGACTGTGTAGTCTATTTTTGTCCATTTTGTCTCTATTTCTTATGCTTTTTAGGACCTCCTTATAAGTAATATTTTTTTTTAAATTCTTAAATTCCTTATATCTTCTTTTAGCTCTTACTTTAATACTTGCGGTGAAGTAAAATTTAAACATCGCATCTTTCATGATAACAGAAGTTATATCCCTACCGTCAAGTACAGAACCAAAAAATTTTTTTGGCGGGTTATATGCACACCTTATTTGAAAATTTTTTACAATTTTTCTTATTTTTAAATCTTTTGCGACTATAGAAGCAGATACCGCAACTTTATCTGTTAAAAGTGATTTTTTATTTAATTTTGCTAAATTTATCAGATTAATTTTCTTTTTTACTAATTTATAATTAAATTTTTTTTGGTTAAGATTTAGTTCACCAATTAAACGATAGATTTTTCCAGTATCTAAATATAACAAATTATATTCATTAGCTATTAATTTTGCTTGTGTTCCTGCACCAGCCGCGGCGGGCGAGTCTATTGCAACTGTGATAATTTTTTTTCTTTTTTTCAATTTATTTTTGCGCCCAGTTCTTGGATTTTGTGTAAAAAATTTGGAAATGATGAATTAATTGAATCTTTATCATGAATTTTCCATTTACCACCAAATGTTAGGGCGGCAATACATGACATCATAAAAACTCTATGATCTTTCCTAAAATTTTTAATTATATAATTGCCGCTTAAATTTAAATTAGGATTTCCATAAATTTTGATATCATTTTTATATCTGAGATACTTGATACCAATCATATCCAAAAATTTTAGGGCAATCTCAAGTCTAGGGCTTTCTTTTTTATTAAGCTCTTCTAAATTCTTAAAAGAAGATACTCCTTTTGCTTTAGCAGCCACCAAGAATATAATTAAAAATTCATCTATCGCTGAGCTATTATACTTTTTTGGACAAACTATACCTCTCAGATTTTCTTTACTTTTAACTAATATGTCTCCAATTAATTCTCCTTTGTATTTTTTTTTATTTTTAAATAAAATTTTAGCATTCATTTTATTTAAAATTTTTATGATTCCAGTTCTCGTCTCATTTATATTTATATTTTTGATCAATATTTCTGAATTTTTAGACAACAGAGCTAATACTATAAAAAAAGAACAAGAACTCATGTCTCCAGGAACTTTATATTCAAATCCCTTAAAATTGGATGGTCCTTTAATTTTTATTAAATCATATTTTTTTCTACTAGATACAATTATTGGAATTTTTAAGTATTTGAAAAGTAATTCTGTATGATTTCTTGATTTTTTTGCTTTAATAAATGTTGTGCCTGATGTTTTGAGAGAAGCCAACATAATAGAGCTTTTACATTGTGCGCTTCCTCTTTTTTCTATATAATTTATAGGTCTTAAAAACTCAGATCCTAAAATTTGTACAGGTAAACTATTATTTTTTGAAATTATACTGGCTCCAAAACCTTTTAATGGTTCAGTAACTCTTGAAAAATCTCTTTTCGAAAGACTATTATCACCAGTTATTATAATTTTTTTTTTTGTATTGACTAGTAATCCCAAAATTAGTCTTGCTAATGTTCCTGAGTTTCCAGCATAAATTTTAACACTTTTATTCTGGTCATATCCATTAATACCAAGACCAAAGATCTTATGATAATTATCAAACTTTTTGTAATTTATGCCAAGTTTTTTTATTGCAACTAAAGAATTGTTAACATCTTCAGAGTCAAGTAAATTATAAATTTTTGATGTGCCAATAGCCTGAGATGCCATTAAAACACATCTAATCGATATACTTTTATCTCCGTCCACTCCAATTTTTTTTTTAAATGGTTTTATAATTTTAGAGATAATTATATGATTTTTCATAGATAAATTTAATTTATATTAAATTCATCTCCAAAGTATTGTTTTTTTGCAGCTGTATCTGAGATAACTTCATTCGGACTGCCTGATGCTATAATTTGACCATTAGATAAAATTATAGCTCTATCAACACAATTAAGTAAATCTCTAGCTTGGTGATCACAAATTACAATAGAAATTTCTTCTGTCGACTGAAGATTTAAAATTATTTCTTGAAGCATTCTTATAGTTAAAATATCTAAAGCAGCAAATGGTTCATCTAAAAGCAAAATCTTAGGATCATTTATAAGTGCCATTGCTATCACTAGCTTTTTTTTCTGACCCCCAGACAAGTGTTTAGCTTTTATATTAAGTAATGCTTCAAATTCAAATTGTGAAACAATCTTATTTATTTTTTGGTTTCTTAACTCTTTTTCTTTTAGGTGTATCTCTGATACAAGTTTTAGATTATCAATCAAGGTTAAATCATGAATAACCCCACCATATTGTGGAACAAGACCCAACTTGAATTTTGTAAACCTCTCATTTATTGGAAAGTTAGTTACATTGATTCCTTCTATTATAACTTCTCCGTAATTCGGATTTTTTAATCCAGTTATTAAATTAAAGATAGTTGATTTACCTACACCATTAGGTCCTAACATTCCTAGTATCTCTTGTTTTTTAATTGACAGATTTAAGTTATTTAAAATCTGCCTTTTGTTGTAAAAAACTGAAGTATTTTTTAATTCAACAATTGTTTCTTCTTTTTTAAAACTTTTAATTCTAAATTTTTTAATGAGTGCCATTAATTTTCTTCACTCCTAATTTTTATTTTATTTTTAGAATTTATTTCTATATCTTTTGTTATAAGATCCAATGAAATTGTTTGTGCTTTAATTAAAGAATTTTCTAATTTTACAATCACATTATCATATGCTAATGCTATATTTTCATTAATCATTATCTCAAGATTATCACAATTAATTGTTTTTCCATCATAATCTATCTTAACATTATTATAAAACTTAGAATTTTGGTTAGTATAATTATACTTCGCAAACTTAGATGAAATATTTATTGTCGATTTTTTATTTGACGATATTGTCCCAATTACTTCCTCTAAGTCCAAAATTTTATTATCATTTTTATTAGTGCTACCAAATTTTGCTATAATTTTAAAAATATCACCGTTTTTATTTGTAGTAATATATTCAATTTCTTTAGTTAGATTGTTATTTTTAATATCGTTATATTCATTCTTATTTTCTTCTAAAATTTTATCAGTAATTTTATTATCTTCAATTTGTTCATTTTTAAAATTTTTCTCATCTATTTCTTCCATAATATCCTTATCAAAATTATTTTGAGAAATAGTTATTTGATTTACAGTATTTTCCTTTTCACTCAAATTCATTTGATCATTTAAAGTTTCTGAATAAAAGTATAAATAGTAAATTCCACCTAATATTAGAAGAATTAATAAAAAAAGAATAATCTGCAACAGTGATTTAATAGACATCAGTTAATATTTGATCTCAAAATATCATGCATGTGAATTATGCCAATAGTTCTTTTTTTATTCTTACTTTTGTGAACACAGAGTGATGTTATTTTTTTTGAATTCATTAAAGACAAGGCTGATGCAGCTAAAGTATTTTCATCTACACTTAAAGGACTTTTAGTCATAACTTTTTTTATCTCTAGATCATCAAACTTATTATATTTTTGAGCAATTCGTTTTAAATCTCCATCTGTAACTATGCCAACTGTTTTTCCAAAGGATTTCTGAACTATCAAAACACCGAGTTTTTTTCTACTAATAATTTTCAAAGCTTTTTTCATTTTAATATCTTCTTTAACTACTGGAATCTTTTTACCTTTAATCATTAAATCACCCACTGTTTTTAGTTTCACAGACAGAGATCCACTTGGATGAAATTTTTTAAAATCAAAATTCGTGAAGTTTTTATGATTCATACAAGCAATGGCAATTGCATCTCCTAATGCTAATTGAGACGTGGTTGAAGATGTGGGAACTATTTTTCCTAAACCCGCTTCTTTACTGAACGGCATGAGGAAAACAATATTCGAATTCCGATATAATATAGATTCCTTCTTTGATGTTATGCCTATTAATTTGATATATTTATTTCTTGAGCAATATTGAATGATATTTTTTAATTCTTCACTTTCGCCACTGTTACTTAATAAAATAACAATATCATTGGATGTAATCTGCCCCATATCTCCGTGACTAGCATTTGATGCGTCTAAAAAAAAAGATGGAGTACCAGTTGATGAAAGAGTCGCTGACCACTTTTTCGCTATTATTCCACTTTTTCCGACTCCAGATGTTATGACTTTCCCATTTTTACAATTTAAAATTGTTTTAACCACATTATCAAAAGATTGATTAATTGATGCTTTTAATTTTTTTAACGCATCAATTTCTAAACTAATAACATCTCGTCCAATTTTTTTTGATTTAATATTTCTCATTTAATGAGACCATATATCTTCTTTAAATGATGCTAAGTCTAAGTCTACTCTACAGTTTATAAATTTAATTGCTTCAGTGTACAAAATATCCCTTTTTTCTCTTACTAAAATTTGTTTCAGTTTTTCATAAATTTTGTGAAGGTAAATTACATCTCTAGCACAATATTGTAATTGTTTATCGGATAATTCACCTCCAAAATCTGAGGATTGAAGGTTTTTGTTTATATCATTACCAGTAAATTCTTTAACTAGATCTTTAAGTCCATGTTTATCACTATAACTACGAGCAATTTTGCTCATTATTTTTGTACAATTTAAATTATTAACCTTTACACCCAGATACTTCCTAATGAATAGTAAATCTGCTCTAGCAAAATGAAAAATTTTTACAACGTTGTTGTTTTCCAACAATTTTTTTAAATTTGGAGCATTATAATTTTCTCTATTTAATTTAATGATGTGCGCATCATTATTACCTGTAGATATTTGCACTAAACATAAGCGATCTCTGTCAACATTAAGTCCCATAAATTCACAATCAATAGCTATATTGTCACTTAGAGTTAAATGATCTGGCAAATCATCTCTGTGTAATTTAATATCTATATTCATTTAAAATTATATATATATGAAACACAAAGAAATTCTACTTTTCGGTGCGACAGGTCAAATTGGCAGAAATTTAATAAGAAGATTAACTAAAAACAACTATAAAATCATTGCTGTAACAAGGAATATTCACAGAGCTGGATATAAAATCAAAACACAAGCTAACCCAGGCTATTTAGAATTGATAGAGTTAAACAATTTCGACAATAATAAAATTGAGTCAATTATGAGATCCTGTTCAATATGTATTAATTTAATAGGTATATTATATGAAACAAAAAATCAAAAGTTTAAAACTTATCATACCGACTTACCTGATATGTTATCCAAAATTGCTAATAAAGCAGGAATTGAAAAATTTATTCACTTTTCTGCCCTTGGTATCGAAGATGCTGTTAAAAGTAAATATGCAGTTAGTAAATTAAATGGTGAAAAAAAAGTTTTAGAAAATTTTAAAAACTCAATTATTGTAAAACCTTCAATAGTCTATTCTGTAGATGATAATTTCACAACTAACTTTATGACATTATTGAGTAGATTACCTTTTATGCCTCTTTATTATCATGGCAAAACAAAATTTATGCCTATACACGTATCTGATATTATAGATATTTTGATAAGTCTAATTAATGAAAAAAATAATAACTTAATATTAGAGTGTGTCGGACCCGAGGTATTAACATTTAAACAAATCATACAAAATATATTGTTATCAATTAATAAAAAAAGAATATTAGTTCCACTACCAAATACTTTAGCTAAAATATCTGCAAAAATTCTACAAATTTTACCAAAACCATTACTAACTGAAGATCAATTAGAATTACTAAAATTTGATAATATAAAATCTGGAAAATTTAAAACAAATTTCGAATTAGGTCTCGGTTCTAATAAATTATTCAAAAACGAAATTGAAAAATATAGTTATAATTGGAAAACTGGGGGACAGTTTTCAAGAAATAAAAATACAATAAATACAAAATGATTAGTTATTTGGTAATTGGAATTTGTTTATTTTTACTATTGTTAGTTATTTACGTTTCGGCCAAACCAATAAGTATGGGAATAGAGGCTAGAAGAAACTTAAAAGATGAAAATAGCCAAAATGAAGATGTCGAAACTTTTAATGAAAACTCAAAAGACTTAAGCTTATCTGATGAATTGATGCAACTAAATAAATTAAAAGAAGATGGTGTTCTAACCGAAGAAGAATATAAAAAAGCTAAAGAAAAACTCCTTAGCTAAGCTGATTTAATTTTTTTTTCAATAAACTTTGGCATTTCATCTTCTTTGTCTATAATATCATCTTTTTTACCTTTTGGTTGAAAGACTATCATTAGATGTAAAGGACAATACGAGAATTTCTCTACAGTTTTTCTTCCACAAAAACTTGCACTTTTCTCATCTGGATGCTCTTCCATATATTTACAAGTATCTTCTGTTAATTGTTCTAGATGCAAATTTCTTGCTGGTTCAAAATTATTATCTAAAACCATCGATTTAAATTTTGCTCTTCTTCCTTTAAAGCGAACTTGCACTTCATTATTTTTAGCAATATCTTTATTAGTTGCCTTAAATGATCTTGCCTTAATTTTTGATGATAAATTAAGTCTGTGAGCTTTGCCTATAACTGCATTTCTAGAAACCCCACCAATTATTGTAGCTATTTGACTTGCAGTTTGACCTTTGCCCCATAATTCTTTTAATTTATTTACTTTTTCCTCAGTCCAACTCATAATAATTACAACATTTGGTATATAATTTTATATATATAACATGATGTTGCATAATTGAAATTTAAAACAAGTTTTATTTAATATTTTTCAACAAAAAAATTTAATTATAACTTGAGGTTGCAAAATAAACTGTCAATTAAATAAAAAAAAAATATAAGAAAATATGAGCGCTTTAGCCCCAAATTATAAAAGAAAAAATTTGTCGTTTGTTAGAGGAAAGGGCAGTTTTCTGATAACTGCTGACGGCAAAAAATATTTGGACTTTGTTCAAGGCATAGCAGTTAATTCTTTTGGCCACGCAAATCAGATTCTAGTAAACGCGATAAATAAACAATCAAAAAAACTATGGCATGTATCTAATGCATTTAAAATACCTGAGGGAGAAAGATTAGCAAAGAGATTAGCAGAAAAAACTTTTGCGGACTCTGTTATTTTCCAAAATAGTGGAGCAGAAGCTACAGAAGCAGCAATTAAAGTTGCAAGAAGATATTTTTACTCAATAGGCAAAAAACATAAAAATAGAATTATTTGCATCAAAAATTCATTCCATGGAAGAACAATTGCGGCAATACATGCAAGTGGTTCAAAAAAAATGACAGAGGGATTTGGGCCAAAAGTTCCTGGCTTTGACCATTTTGAATTTGGTGATCATAAAAAACTTAAAAAATTAATTAATAAAAATACAGCAGCTATTATGATTGAAACAGTCATGGGTGAGGGTGGTATTAAAGTAATTCCAAATTGGTGTATAAAAGCAATTAGAAAAATATGCAATCAAAGAGGAATACTTTTAATTCTTGATGAGGTTCAGTGTGGCATTGGAAGATCAGGAAAATTTTTTGCTTTTGATTACGCAAACGTAAAACCAGATATAGTTCCAATAGCAAAAGGAATTGGAGGTGGATTTCCTATTGGTGCAGTCCTAATGACAAAAAAAGTAGCTAAAGCTATGGTACCAGGAACACACGGTTCGACTTTTGGTGGCAACCCGCTTGCAATGGCAGTAGGTAATGCTGTTTTAGATCAAATAAATAAGACTTTATTGATCAATGTAAATAAAATGTCAAAATATTTTATTCATGAACTTAATGAAATAAAAATTAAATATCCAAAGGTAATTAAAGAAGTCAGAGGAGTAGGATTATTAATTGGTTTACAACTTTTTAAAGACCAAACTGAGTTTATAAAAAAATTAATGGAAAATAAATTATTAACTATTAGGGCAGCTGAAAATGTAATAAGGATTTTACCGCCATTAAATGTAAAAAAAAAAGAAATTAATATGGCTCTAAAAATTATCAATAAAGTTTGTAATGAGATAAAATGAAAAACTTTATAAATTTAAAAGATATTCCTGGCAAAGATCTTAGAAAAATAATTGTTGATGCGAAAAAAAGAAAAAAACAAAGAAAAAAATTAAATACTTTGGAGCCAGACAAAGGATCGCCTCTTAAAGGCAAAATGCTAATACAAATGTTTGAAAAAGCTAGTTCAAGAACGAGAATAAGCTTTTATTTAGCCATTAAACAGCTTGGAGGTGGGACATTGACACTTAGATCTAATGAACTTCATCTTGGGCTAGGTGGCGAGACAATTGCTGATACTGCTAAAATTCTATCTACATATGGTGATGGCTTTATGTTGAGAACTGATGATGATAAAAAAATTGAAGATTTTCAAAAGCATTTAACAATACCAATAATAAATGGTTTAAGTCCATCCTCTCATCCAACTCAAGTATTATCAGATATTTTTACTGTTGAAGAAATAAAAAAAAAACCAATATCAAAGTTAAAAATTTGTTGGATTGGAGATTCCAATAATGTTTTGGATAGTTTAATTGCAGCATCTGTTAAGTTTTCCTTTAGATTAAGTATTGGATGTCCAAAAAAATTTGCACCAGGCAAGAAAGTTAAAGATTGGTTAAGTAAAAACAAGAAAAAAATCTTTATTTATCATGATCCAAAAAAAGCAGCTTTGGATGCAGATGTAATTTTTTCCGACAAAGTAATATCTTTAAATGACAAAGTGAACAAAAAAAGAAAAAAAAAACATTTTCAAAAATTTAAAATTAAAAAAGAGATATTTAATTATACAAAAAAAAATTGTATTTTTTTGCATTGCTTGCCAAGAGGTGATGAAGTTGAAGAGAATGTTTTTCTTGGAAAAAATTCCCATGTATGGCAACAGGCATTAAACAGAGTTCATGTTCAAAAAAGTATTCTATTGTATTGTTTTGGGAAACTAAGGTAGAGGTACTGGATTATCTGAATTTTGGTTAAGATATAGAATAACAGATGCCCTGTCTCTTTCTTTTCTTAATCCAGCAAATGCCATTTTGGTACCCTTAATATAACTTTGAGGTTTTTTTAAATAACCATTCATCTCTTCAAATGTCCAATCCTTGTCATATGCTGCCATTGCTTTTGAATATTTATAATCTTGTTTTGACGCAACTTTTCTTCCTATTACACCATACAGCGCAGGACCGATTTTATTCTCACCACCTTTATTTACCAAATGGCAAGCAGAACACTTTTTAAAAACTTTCTCTCCATGAGCAACATCACCTAATGCGAGTAATGCAGAAATATCAACTTTTTCTTCAACTTTTTCTTTCATTGAACTTGAAATTTGACTACTTTCTTGAATATCTACTTTGTAAGCTGATTTCTCTGGTTTATCTACATGAAAAGCTATATCTGAAATTTTACCAATTCCGATTACTAGTAGTGCTATAAGAAGTACAGCTGCAATAATTTTATTTATTTCAAATGAATCCATTATTATTTTCTTATAAGGTCTATAACATGTTAAACAAATTTTATAATAAATTTAATTTATAAATTTGCGTCTCAAAGACGCATAA
>CABYRT010000010.1 GCA_902521355.1 uncultured Pelagibacteraceae bacterium | reverse complement strand
AAAAAAGATAAACATTCATCTGTTGGACTTTTGAGAGCAGTAAATAGAAGAAAAAAATTATTAGACTATTTAAAGAAAAATAAAATGGAGTCTTATAAAGAAGTAATATCAAAATTAAATTTAAGGAAGTAAATGTTTAAAGTTTTAAAGAAAGAAATAGAAGTAGCAGGAAAAAAAATAAGTTTAGAAACAGGTAAAATAGCAAGACAGGCAGATGGTGCAATCATAGCTCAATGTGGAGAAACATTAGTTTTAGCAACAGCAGTCGGAGCTAAAAAAGTTAATCCAGATATGGATTACTTTCCTTTGTCAGTAAATTATCAAGAAAAATATTATGCTGCTGGTAAAATTCCAGGTGGATATTTTAAAAGAGAAGCAAGACCAACAGATAGTGAAACATTAATTTCAAGATTAATTGATAGACCTATCAGACCACTTTTTCCAGATGAATTTAAAAATGAAGTTCAAGTACTGCCAACTGTGATATCTTATGACAAAGAAAACGAAGCTGATATTTTATCAATAATTGCTTCATCAGCAGCATTAGCAATTTCAGGAATGCCATTTTTGGGTCCTGTAGGTGCGTCTAGAGTTGGCTTTATTAAAGGAGAATACGTTCTTAATCCTACCAAAGCACAACTTAAAGACTCTAAGTTAGATCTTGTGGTGGCTGGAACAAAAGATGCGGTTTTAATGGTTGAGTCCGAAGCAAGTGGTTTAACTGAAGAGGAAATGTTAAATGCTGTTAAGTTTGGGCACGAAGGGTTTGTTCCTATAATCGAGATGATCGAAGATCTAGCCAAAGAATGTAAAAAACCTGATTGGGTAGTTGAGAAAAAAGATCTTTCAGAAGTAAAAAATAAATTGGAAAGCGAATTTACCGAGGAACTTAAAAAAGCATTTTCAATAAAAGATAAACAAGAAAGATCGAATTTAATTTCAGAAATAACTGATAAAGCAAAAAAGCTTTATGAAGAAGATGAGAATTATACCGATCTTGACGTAAATTCTGAGCTTAAAAATTTAGAAAAAAGAATTGTCAGAACAGATATTCTTAAAAACAAAAATCGGATAGATGGTAGAGGTCTTGCAGATGTTAGACCCATCATGTGCGAAGTTGGAATTCTTCCAAGAGTGCATGGATCTGCTTTGTTTACAAGGGGAGAAACACAAGCAATAGTTACAACTACACTTGGAACATCTGATGATGAACAAAAAATTGAAAGTTTAGAGGGTCTACAAAAAGAGAGATTTATGCTTCATTATAATTTTCCACCTTTCTCTGTTGGAGAGACTGGAAGAATAGGCACTGGAAGAAGAGAAATAGGTCATGGGAAATTAGCTTGGAGAGCAATAAATTCCTCCTTACCTACAAAGGAGAGTTTTCCTTATACTTTTAGAATTGTATCAGAGATAACTGAGTCAAATGGATCTTCATCTATGGCAACTGTATGTGGTTCATCTTTAGCATTGATGGATGCTGGTGTACCAATTAAAGAACCAGTTGCTGGTATTGCAATGGGGTTAATTAAAGAAGGAGAAGAATTTAGCGTTCTTTCAGATATTCTAGGAGATGAAGATCATTTAGGTGATATGGACTTTAAAGTTGCTGGTACTAAAGACGGAATAACATCTCTTCAAATGGATATTAAAATTACAGGAATAACATTTGAAATTATGGAGCAAGCTTTAAAACAGGCAAAAGACGGAAGAATTCATATCTTAGGTGAAATGAATAAAGCTTTATCCAAATCGAGAGAAGATGTTGGAAAACATACACCTAAAATGGAAAAAATCACTGTAGATAAGAAAGATATTGCTACAGTTATTGGGAAAGGTGGAGCAACTATAAGAGAAATAGTTGAAGTTTCAGGAGCGAAAGTCGACATCAATGACGAGGGTGAAGTCACAGTTGCAGCTCCAGATGAAGAATCTAGGAATAAAGCTATGCAGATGATAAAAGATTTAACGGCCAAGGCTGAACTCAATAAAATTTATAACGGCAAAGTAATGAAAATTATGGAGTTTGGTGCATTTGTTAATTTCTTAGGAAAACAAGATGGCCTTGTTCACATATCAGAGCTAGCCGACAAAAGAGTAGGCAAGGTAACTGATGTCGTAAAAGAAGGTGATGAAGTTAAAGTTAAAGTAATCGGCTTTGATAGAGGAAAAGTTAAGTTATCAATTAAACAAGCCGCAATTTAAAATCATGGTAAAAATATGAAAAAATTTGATGATTTGATGAGTGTGAGTGATGAAATAGAAAATATTACCGCCAGTGATGCAAAAGAAAAACTAAATGACCCAAATGTTCAATTTATTGATGTTAGAGATAAAGAAAGCTTTTCAAAAGGCACTATCGGTAATGCAATTCATTTGGATAGAGGTTTATTAGAATTTTATTTAGCAGAAGGCAGTCCTTTAGAAAATGATATGTTTAAAAATAATCCTAATAAAGAGTATGTAGTTTTTTGTGGCGTTGGTGGTCAAGGAACATTGGCAACCAAAACTATGAAAGACATGGGGGTTAAAAATGTAAAAAATATCGTTGGTGGAATGAAAGAGTGGGAAAAAATCAAAGTTTAAAATATTTGAAAAACTTAAATGTATAATCTTGATAATTTTAAATTAAAGACTTGAAAGTAATTCATCAATTATTTTTTTCGTGTCATATTTTTGTTTCCACTTAGTATAGTCTTTTTTAAATCTTTTTAAGTTGGATATGTACCAGATATGATCCCCAACTCTTGGTTTTTTAATAATATTTTTTTTTACTTCTATATTTGTTGATTTTTGAACAATATTAATGGCTTCAATTATTGAACAATTTGAATATCTCCCTCCCCCTATATTGTATATTTTACCAGGTTTTGGTTTTTTATAATACTCCCAGAAACAATTTACTAAATCTAGACTATGCAAATTATCTCTAACTTGTTTGCCTTTATAACCAATTAAATCATACTCTTTTTTTTCATAACATTTTTTTACTAAATAGGAGAGGAAACCATGCAAGGGTACACCTTGATGATTAGGTCCCGTTATACATCCTGCTCTAAAGCAAACTGTTTTAAGTCCAACATTATTTCCATATTCTTGTACTATTAAATCTGCGTAAGTTTTTGAGACTCCAAAAAAACTGTGTGTGCACTCATCTATTGAGAAATTCTCAGTTATACCATTGTAAAATGGATTTTTTTTACTCAATTCCCATCGATCCTTTTTTTCTATAAATTTGAGTTTATTAGGATTATCCCCATAAACTTTGTTTGTGGACATAAAAATAAAAACTGCATCAGAACAATATTTTTTTGTTAGCTCTAATAAATTTAGAGTTCCAAAGGCATTTACATCAAAATCTAGTTTAGGAAAATCTTTACCATAATCATGCGATGGTTGCGCAGCACAATGAATTATAATAGATATTTTTTTTTTATATTTTTTAAATATTTTTTCAATACCATTAGAATTTCTTATGTCTAAGTTATGATGTATATATTTCTTATTTTTTTTAATAATGGAATTCTTAATAATTTTGGTGGAAGCATTTAAACCAAAAAAATATTTTCTAAGATTATTATCAATACCAATGACATCAAAACCCTTATCACAGAAAAAATTGACCGCTTCTGAGCCTACTAAACCAGTTGAACCTGTAATTAATGCCAATGACATTTAATATTATATTTAATTTTAATTAAGATGAAAATTACTATTTTAAAATAGAATAATCACTAAAAATATCATTTGTATGAAATTAATTACAACTGAAATCAAGTGTGAATACTTAAATTTAGAATCTTGCTTTTCATCTCTATACTTATTTATAAGCGGCATTAGTATAAAATTAGATAAAGCAAATAATACCGCTACACCCAAAATTAAATAAAAATCAAAGGAAAAAATTTTTAGAATTATAAATAAAATTAAAACTAAAGCACTAATAGCTAAATTAACAGTGTAGTAGTAAGGAAATATTTTTCTTATAAATTTCCTAGCATTTTCCTCATTTAATGCAGTGAAAGTAACGGGCGCTACAACAAAAGAAAAGAAGAGCATAATTCCCAATATAATACTTGTTAGATGAATACTAATTTGTTCCATTATAATTTAACTAAATTTCAGGTAATATTCTTAGGATCTGGCATTCCAACTTTATTGTAACCAGCATCCACGTAGTGAATTTCACCAGTAACACCACCTGCCATATCGCTTAAAAGATATAATGCTGAATTTCCAACATCAAGATTATCAACATTTCTTTTTAAGAACGAATGATCAGCATTCCACTTGTAAAGAAATTTAGCATCGCCAATGGCAGATGCAGCCAGTGTTTTGATTGGACCGGCACTTATTGCATTAACTCTAATATTCTTTGCTCCCAGATCCCTTGCAAGATATTTAACACTAGACTCTAGTGCAGCTTTACATACTCCCATTACATTATAATTAGGTATGGCTTTGTTTGCTTCATAACTCAAGGTAATCATACTGCCACCTTGCTTCATTATTTTAGATGCCTCTCTAGCAACTTCAGTAAATGAAAAACAAGATATTAACATACTTCTTAAAAAGTTTTCTCTAGTTGTATTTAAATATTCTCCTGATAACTCGGACTTATCTGAAAATGCAATTGCATGCACAATAAAATCAATTTCTCCCCATTGACTTTTTACGTCTTCAAAAAGTTTTACAACTTCTTCTTTTTTTTCTACATCACAGCTAAATGTTACGTTTGAATTTAGTTTTTCTGCAAGTGGAACAACTCTTTTCTTTAAAGCATCACCCAAATATGTAAAAGCTAACTCTGCTCCAGCTTCGGCTAGTTTTTGCGATATACCCCATGCAATTGACCTCTCATTAGCAACGCCCATGATAAGACCTTTTTTTCCCTTCATTAAACTCATAGATCTAAACTTTCTCAAACACTAATGTTGCATTAGTTCCACCAAAACCAAAGCTGTTAGACATAATTGCATTTAGATTTACATCTTTTTCAACTTGTGTAACAATTGGATAATTTTTTGCTTCGTCATCCATTTCTGAAATATTTGCTGAAGCTGAGATAAAATTGTTTTTCATCATTATTAAGCTGTAAATTGCTTCGTGAACTGAAGTTGCACCTAATGAATGACCTGACAAAGACTTTGTTGAACTTATCTTAGGTTTATAATCTGGGAAAGCCTCACCAACTGCTTTTAATTCTGTGATATCTCCTACAGGTGTAGATGTCCCGTGAGTATTAATATAGTCAATTTTATTTTTTGAAGTTGCAAGAGCCATTTTCATACATCTCACCGCTCCCTCACCAGATGGTGCGACCATATCATAGCCATCTGAGGTTGCTCCATATCCAGTTAATTCCGCATATATTTTAGCACCTCTTGCTTTGGCATGTTCGTATTCTTCTAAAACAAGAACTCCACCTCCACCAGCTATAACAAAACCATCTCTCGTTTTATCATATGGTCTTGAGGCTTTTTCAGGGGTATCGTTATATTTTGATGATAGTGCTGTCATTGCATCAAACATCGCAGTCATTGCAAAGTGAACCTCATCGCTTCCACCTGCAAAAATAATATTTTGTTTGCCTAATTGAATTAGTTCCATAGCATTACCAATACAATGACCACTTGTTGCACATGCAGAACTTATTGTGTAATTAGTGCCTTTTATTTTAAATGGAACCGCTAAAGTGGCAGAAGCAGTACTTGCCATTGTTCTTGGAACTATAAATGGGCCCATCTTTTTTGGATTTTTTTCTCTAGTTTTATCTGAAGCTAAAATCACGTTTTCAATTGATGGGCCTCCAGATCCCATCACCATCCCAGTTGAAATATTACTAACTTCATTCTCCTCTAATCCAGAGTCTTTGACTGCTTCACTCATAGCAACATAATTATATGCTGATCCAGCACCCATAAAACGAATAACTTTTCTATCAATGTAATCTTCTAATTTTATATTAGGTTTGCCATGAACATGACTCTTTAAATTATGTTCTTTATATTCCTCAGAAAATGTTATTCCTGATTTTGTATTAACTAATGCTTGATAAACTTCATCTTGATTATTTCCCAAACATGAAACTACACCAAGTCCTGTTACAACTACTCTTTTCATTATTTAAATAATCCTACTTTAAGATTTTCTGCACTATAAATTTTTTTTCCATCAGCAAGCAGTATTCCATTTGCAAGTCCCACAGTTGTTTCTCCTTTAACAATAATTCTTTTAATATCTATCTCATATGTTGCCATTTTGACATTTTTAAGAACTTCACCAGTGAATTTTACAGTGCTCACGCCTAATGCCCTACCTCTACCTGGATTACCAAGCCAACCAAGAAAAAAGCCAACTAACTGCCACATAGCATCTAAACCAAGACAACCAGGCATTACTGGATCTTCTCTAAAATGACAATCAAAGAACCATAAATTGTCCTTAATATCAAGTTCGGCTTTCATAGAACCTTTTTTATAAAAACCCTGATTCGCAGTAATTTGAGTAATTCTATCAAACATTAGCATTGGTGGAGAAGGTAATTTTGCATTTCCTGGACCAAATAACTTACCGTTAGCGCAATCAATAAGTTCGTCGTAATTAAAGGAACTTTTTTTCATAATTTTGTAATCTTATTACTTGATTTAGTAACATTATAATATAGAAATAGTTTAGAATAGTTTTAAATTGCTTATGAAGAGTAAAGAAGAATTTATTGAAAAACTAAGAAACTCTAGTTTAAGACCAACTAAACAAAGAATAAATATATGCGAGGTTTTATTTAATAGAGACAAAACTTTCCATTTCACAATAAGCGACTTATTCAATTTAATTAAAGACAAAACTGGAGAAAAAGTTTCTTTAGCAACTGTTTACAATACAGTTCATGCTTTTCACAAAAAAGGATATTTGAAAGAGATACCTATTAATTCTAATCAAACTTATTTTGATACAAATGTCACAGATCATCACCATTTTTTCGATGTGAAAGAAGAAAAGCTTATTGATCTTAAAAATGAGGATGTGGGACCGATAGAAATACAAAAATCTATACCTGGAAAAAAAATTAAATCAGTTGAAGTTTTAGTAAAATTAGAAGACTAAGTTCAAAATTAAATCATAAATATTCTGACTTATTGACAATCTTCTTTAGAATAATTATAAACAACGAATTAGAATAATTATAATTTTAAAGGAGATATAGAATAATGAGTGCGGAATTTCATAAAATTAAAACATTTAAATCAGCAGAATTAAGTAAGTGCCCCTTTACGGGTGCAGGCACACCAGCAAAATTTAGTGCTGGAAGAGGACAAACAAATAGAGATTTTTGGCCAAATAGTTTGAATTTGAAAATTTTAAGTCAGCACTCAAATTTATCAAATCCAATGGAGAAAAAATTTAATTATTCTAAAGAATTTAAAAAACTTAACTACAAAGCACTCAAAAAAGATTTAAACAAATTAATGACGGACTCACAGGACTGGTGGCCAGCAGATTACGGTCATTATGGTCCTTTATTTATTAGATTAGCATGGCACGCAGCAGGTACATACAGAACAGGTGATGGTAGAGGGGGAGCCGGAACAGGTAATCAAAGGTTCGCACCGTTAAATGCTTGGCCTGATAATGTTAATTTAGATAAAGCTAGATTACTTTTGTGGCCAATAAAACAGAAATATGGAAAAAGAATTTCTTGGGCAGATTTATTTATACTTGTTGGAAATGTAGCATTAGAGTCAATGGGCTTTAAAACTTTCGGTTTTGGAGCGGGAAGAACAGACATCTGGGAACCAGAAGATGATATTTACTGGGGTTCAGAAAAAGAAATGTTGGGTGTTGAGAGATACAGCGGAAAAAGAGATCTTGAACAACCATTGGGGGCTTCTCACATGGGATTAATTTATGTAAATCCACAAGGTCCAGATTTTAATCCAGATCCATTAAAAGCGGCTCATGATATTAGAGAAACATTTGGACGAATGGCAATGAATGATTATGAAACAGTTGCACTAGTTGCTGGTGGCCATACTTTTGGAAAATCTCATGGTGCTGCACCTGAATCACATAAAGGACCTGATCCAGAGGCATCAAGAATTCAAGATCAAGCAACTGGTTGGAATAGTAATTACAAATCAGGAAAAGGTGTACACGCAATAAGTAGTGGTATTGAGGGGGCATGGACACAAACACCAACACAATGGGATATGGGTTACTTTGATTGTTTATTTAACCATGAATGGGAATTGACAAAAGGACCTGCTGGAGCATTTCAATGGACTCCAAAAAAGAATGGTCAGAGAATTAAAATGGTTCCTGATGCTCATGATAAAAGTAAAATGCATCCTCCAATGATGCAAACAACTGATTTATCTTTGAGAATGGATAAAAGTTATGGACCAATTTCAAAACATTTTTATCAAAATCCAGATGAATTTGCTGATGCATTTGCAAGAGCTTGGTTTAAGCTTACTCATAGAGACATGGGACCAAGAGCATGTTATTTGGGTAGCGAAGTACCAAAAGAACAATTAATTTGGCAAGATCCTATAGATAAACCAAAATATAAACTTAAATCAAAAGATATAAGAGATTTAAAATCAAAGCTTTCAAAATCAAAAATCTCTGTTTCTGATTTAGTTTCTACGGCTTGGGCTTCTGCTTCTACATACAGAGGTTCTGACAAAAGAGGTGGAGCAAACGGAGCAAGAATTATGCTTGAGCCTCAAAAAAGTTGGAAAGTCAATAACCCTAAAAAACTTTCAAAGGTTATTAAAGCTTTACAAAAAATTAAGAAAAAATTTGATACAAATAAAAAATCAGTCTCAATGGCGGACCTTATAGTATTAGGTGGAAATGTAGGAATAGAGATGGCAGCAAAAAAAGCTGGTCATAAAATTCAGGTTCCATTCACACCTGGAAGAGGAGATGCAAGACAAGACCAAACAGATGTAAATTCATTTGGATTACTTGAGCCGCAAGCGGATGGTTTTAGAAACTACATGAAAAAAGGTAAATCTAATGTTTCAGCTGAGGAAAAATTAATTGATAAGGCACAATTAATGGGATTAACGGCACCAGAGATGACAGTTCTTGTAGGAGGAATGAGAGTTTTAGATACAAACTATGATAGTTCTAAAAATGGAGTTTTCACAAAAAAACCTGGAACTCTATCAACAGATTATTTTGTAAATCTTCTTGATATGAGTACCACTTGGAAAGAAACTGACAAATCTGAACAATATTTTGTTGGCAAAGATAGAAAGTCTAAAAAAACTAAGTGGAAAGGTTCAAGAGTTGACCTTATTTTTGGTTCAAATTCTCAATTAAGAGCATTAGCCGAAGTCTATGCCTGCAAAGACTCATCTGACAAATTTGTTAAAGACTTTGTATCTGCATGGGTCAAAGTGATGAATGCAGATAGATTTGATTTAAGATTAAACTAGTATTAAGGAAAGCGGAAAAATGACATCACTATCGTTCGAAGACTTTTATAAAGTTCCTGAAATTAAGTTTGATATAAATAGATTGCGAAATGATTTAAATCTTATTTTAGAGAAAAAGAAATTTAATTCGCCAGGTGTTACTCACTTTGGTGCAATTCCTCTAAATCAAATTCCAAATAACAAAGACTCTATAGAAGGGAACAATATCAGAGGTAGATATTGGACTATTGCTGATGAGACAGGAAAAGAAGTCTCAAGAGATATTGATATTGATGAATCGAAATATACTCAGTTGCTACCAGAGTTCGAGAAAACTTATTTTAAAGAGGTTTATGAAATTCTTAGTAAAAAATTTAAACTAGGAAGAGTAAGGCTTTTATTAAAAGAGCCAAGATCAACGCTAAGCTGGCACAAAGATCCAGAGTGTAGATTACATATTCCGATAGTAACTAATGCAGGTTGTTCAATGGTCATTGAAAATGTTGCAAAACATTTGCCTGCAGATGGACATGTATGGATTACTAACAATACAAAGTATCATAACTTTTTTAATGGAGGAGAACAGGCTAGAGTTCACTTAGTTGCTTGTGTTCTTGAAAGCCCGTTTAAAGAATAATGGAAGTTACCAACGGTATTTTTAAAGCTGCCGGTCAGATTTATTCCAATAACAGAGGCTCTATTTTAAGAACAATTGTTTATACAGTTGGTCATTTTGCAATTGCTATAACTGTTTTGATGATAGTTGCTGATGTATCTTTTATGATAGCTTTGACTGATGCAATTGTAGAACCAATTGCCAATTCTATATGGTATTTCATTTTAGATAAGTGGTGGGCAAGTAGATCAAAAAGTAAATAATAATCATTATCAATAAGTATTTAAGAAAAATTTAATAAGGATAATTAGTAGTAATAATAATTATTCGCAAAAAAAATGCGTAAATAATAATTATTCGCAAGGATATTTGTTGAAAATAATTTTTTCATATTTAATTTTTAATATATGCAAATAGAAAATTATAATTGTAAAAAATGTGGATTAACAATTTCTTCAACTTGTTCCAAGTGTGATAAAATAGTTGATGTTGAAGTCCTTGATGATGGATGCATAGTTCAAAAGACTAAATGTGTTGATTGTGCAAATGCTCCAGTGATCAAAGACGTTTGTGTCCAACAAAAATAATTAGTTAATATATATAACTTACAGGGTTAGTTAATTTTTCCCCAAAGATTTTCTTCGTCAACCCACCCTTTAAAACTTTTAGTTTCTACTAAGCACCAATTTCTCTCGCATTTTTTCACTATCAATAATCTTCCTGTTTCTATTTTAGCCAAGGGTTTAGAAAATTTAGTTGGTTTTTTGAATAGAATTTTATTTGATACAGTTATAAAGGATTTTGATTGCTTCAATTGAGAAATGTGTATCCACCCACCATTCTTTTTATTGTCAATTATTCTTCTAAAATTTTCTTTTTTATCAATCACTTTTACCGGCAAGTTTATTTTCTTGTAAATATACTTTATTGGATAATCAAAACTTGGGCCATATCTTACGTTTACCTTATCATTTTTAAGCATTAAAAATTTTTCATTATCCTCCGAAATGGCATTCGAGGTAAAAAATATTATGATTAAAATCTTGAAGATTAATTGCACAAGCAACCCTTTTTTTTAGTAAATTTTATTTTTCTAAATTCTAGTTTTTTTAGATTAACCACCAGAATTGATGAGTGAAGACTTTTATCAGAAGAAATTATGTTTTTTAAAACTTCATTTGCTTGCATACTCCCAATTATATTTGATGTAGTTCCTAATATTCCTTCACTTTCACAATTTAAAACTTCATCAGAAGGTTCTGACTGGTAAAAACATTTTAAGCATGGGCTTGATTTATTATTAAAATCGAATGAAAAAATATGTCCATCAAATTTGCTAATAGCACCAACTATTAATTTTCTTTTATATTTTAATGAAAATTTATTTATTAAAAATTTAGTTTTAAAATTATCTGTTCCATCTACAATTATATCGAAATCTTTTACAATTTTATTTAAATTTTTTTCTGATGCTTTTTCTTTTAAAATTTTGACTTTTACATCTCTGTTAATTAATTTTATTCTTCTTTTAAAGATATCAACCTTAAATTTTCCAACATCTTTTGAAGTATACAAAATTTGTCTTTGAAGATTTGAAATATCTACTTTATCGTGATCAATAGCACCTATATACCCTACACCGCATCTAGCCAACAAATCTGCAACTGGACTACCTAATCCACCAATTCCTACAATTAAAACTTTTGAATTAATTATTTTCTTTTGTCCTAATATACCAATATCCTTAAGTATTATTTGTCTAGAGTATCTCTCAAGCTTTCGTTTAGATAATGAATTTTTCACTTACCCGTTGATCCAAATCCACCCGAACCTCTAATTGTCTCAGGCAAAGTTTCTACAGTTTCAAAATCTACTTTTAGAATTGGCATTAGTATCATTTGAGCAATTCTATCATCGTTATTTACTGTAAAGTCTTTATCTCCATGATTAAATAAAATTACTTTTATTTCTCCTCTATAGTCACTATCAATTGTTCCAGGAGTATTTAATACACTTATATTATTTTTAGCCGCTAAACCTGAACGCGGCCTGATCTGAACTTCGGTATCCTCAGGTATTGCAATGGATATACCTGTTGGCACTAAAGCGTTTTCGCCCGGTTTAATTACTATTTTCTTTTTAATGAATGCAGTCAAATCTAGTCCAGATGATCCTGTTGTTTTATATTCTGGCAGTTTAACTTTCTTGTCTAATTTTTTAATTAAGACTTTAACCATTAAGTTAATTAATCTGTTGAATTATTCTTTTGACTATTTCCTCAGCGACCAATGATTTGCTCATCTTTTCAAAATTTTCTTCAGGTTTATCTTTGTAAAATATAGAAATTTTATTAAAATCTGATCCAAATCCTATAGTTTGATCTGAGACATCATTTGCAATTACCCAGTCACAATTTTTTTCATTCAACTTCTCTTTTGCATTTGTCGAGAGATTGTTTGTTTCTGCTGCAAAACCAATTGTTATTTTTGGTCTTAATGAATTGTGATTAGATATATGATTTAAAATATCGATATTTTTTTCTAGCTCTAAGTTAAATTCTTCATTCTTTTTAATCTTTGTACTTTTATAATTTTTCACTTTAAAATCAGAAACAGCTGCAGAAAAAATAGCTACATCTGTTGGTAGATTATTTAAACTTTCTTTGAACATCTCTTCAGCAGTTTCAACACTTACAAAATTAACGCCGTCCAAAGGTTTAATGCTTGTCTTTCCAGAAATAAGTGTCGTATCAAATCCATTGTCTCTAAGACATTTGGCTATTTCATATCCTTGTTTGCCACTGGATTTATTTGTAATAAATCTTACAGGATCAATATATTCATTAGTTGGTCCTGCAGTAACTAAAGCTTTTAATTTTTTATTTTTATCTAAATTAGAAAAATAATTTTTAAGCGTATTGACTATTTCATTTGGTTCTGTCATTTTTCCTTCTCCATATTCACCACATGCCATATCTCCTATCTCTGGTCCAATAATTTTGTATCCAAAGCTTTTTAATTTTAATATGTTTTCTTTAGTAGAAGGATGCTCCCACATTCTTACATTCATTGCTGGTGCTAAAAATATTTGTTTGTTAGAGGCTAATAAAACAGTAGACGCCAAATCTTCTGCATTTCCTGAGGCTACTTTAGATATAGTATTAGCTGTAATTGGTGCAACTAATACTGCATCAGCCCATCTTGATAAAGATATATGGTCCATCTCAGCTTCGTTCTCTGCACTAAATATATCGTCATAAACTTTTTCTTGAGAAAGAGACGAAACAGATAGTGGAGTTACAAATTCTTTTGCATTTTTTGTTAATATAGTTTTTACACGAGCACCATTTTTCTTAAATAATCTTATTAACTCAAGACTTTTGTAAGCAGAAATTCCACCACATATAATTAACAGTATTTTTTTATTCTCAAAATAATTCATCGTCGAGATTAAAATACTACTAATCCTAAAATTACAAGTAATAATAAACCAATGATTGATTGATTTCTGAAAGCTACCATTTCATTTTTTTTTGTATTTAGATCATTATACGTATTAGTATTTTGTGGAATTTGTCCACTTGCAAGAAATGTTAATGCTTGGTTTGCTTTATCCATTATTTGCGGCATTTCTGGTAATCTTTTTATAACTTCTGCAGAATTTTTTAGAGTTTCATTTAATGTTGTTATAGGATCTTTTGTTTCTTTAAGCCATTTTTCAAGAACAGGTCTTGACGTTTCCCAAATGTTTGTCTCTGGATTTAATCTTCTTGCAACACCTTCAACTACTACCATGGTTTTCTGTAGCATTAGTAACTGTGGTTGAGTCTGCATATTAAATTTTTCTGTCACATCAAAAAGTTGTTTGAGTAGTTTACCGCCAGATATATCTTTAATTGACTGACCAAATATTGGCTCTCCTATTGATCTTAGTGCTTGGGCGAGATCATCAACAGGCACTTCTTTTGGAACTAACCCTGCAGCCAAATGAACTTCAGCCACTTTTTTATAATCTCGTTTAATAAATCCATATAAAATCTCAGCAAGAAATTTTTTACTCAAATCATCGAGCCTTCCCATTATACCAAAATCGATAGGAACTATTTGACCACTATTATTTATAAAAATGTTACCTTGATGCATATCTGCATGAAAAAAACCATCTCTAACAGCATGTCTTAAAAAATGTTGAATAATATCTGATGCGATTTTTTTGGTATCTATATTTCTTTTTTCTAACTCTTCTGTTTCTCTTATAGAGACACCTTCAACCCAGTCTAAAGTCATTACATTTTCACTTGTAAAATTCCAATAAATTCTAGGAACTTGAAATCCACTGTCATTCTTAGTGTTTTCAGAATACTCATTAGCTGCAGCGGCTTCAAATCTTAAATCCATTTCTAAATTGGTTATTTCTTTTAGCAAATATACAACCTCAACTAACTTAAGTCTTTTTGTCTTTTTGATAATTGACTCAGTTAAAAAAGCAAAAAGCATCAAAGCATCAATTTCTTCGTTGAATATTTTTTTTATATTTGGTCGTAAAATTTTTATAGCCACTTCTTTAATTGTGCCATTATCATTTATTTGCGCTTTATGAACTTGAGCTATAGATGCTGCTGCCACTGGTTCAGATAGATTTATAATTGAATTAAAATTATCTTCCCCTAGATCTTTTTTGATTATTTCTTTAGCTTTAGATAATTCAAATGGAGGCAAACGATCTTGTAAACTCTCTAGTTGCTTTGATAACTTTTCTCCAATTATATCTGGTCTAGTTGCCAGAAATTGACCTAATTTAATGAATGTTGTGCCCATAGATTGCAAGGAGTTTGATAATCTTTCACCTTCGGTTTCATTTACAAAAGAATTATCTTTTTTTGAAAATGATAAAGACAACAAATAGAATAAAATTTTTATTCCAATTGGTGGATTATGAAACTTTGTGAATATACTTAAAGCGTCAGATTTTGCTAATTTCCTACCAAGCCTAAAAAGTATGTATAATTTTTTAATCATATTTTCCAACCTGAATGAATAGCTACTATTCCACCAGAAAAGTTTCTATACTCACATTTAATAAAATTATTTTTCTCCATTAAACCCTTTAATTCCTCTTGATTAACAAATTCTTGGATGCTTTTTATTAGATATTCATAAGGCTCTTTTTCACCAACCACAAATTTTCCTATTTCTGGAATTAATTTAGAGTATCTTTTATAGACTAAATCTAAGTTTAAATTTTGAATTTTTGAAAATTCTAAACAAAAAAATCTACCTCCTGACTTTAAAACTCTGTACGCTTCACTTAAGGATTTATTAATATTTTTTGTATTTCTTAAACCAAAACTGATTGTGTAATAATCACATGAATTAGATTTTAAAGGCAATTTCTCTGCCGACCCCTTAATCCACTTGATATTTTTGTAATTTGATAGTCTATTTTTTCCCTTTTTCATCATTCCTTCATTGGGGTCAATACAAAATAATTCTATATTTTTATTTGAACTATTATCGATAAAAAGTTTTGCTATATCACCTGTCCCACATGCAACATCTGCTAGAATTTTATTTTTACCTGGGTTCATCCAATTTATTAAATTTCTTTTCCAGATTCTATGAACTCCAAGTGACATCAAATCATTCATGATGTCGTATTTATCATAAACTTTATCAAAGACACCTTGGACTAGACCTTTTTTATTTTGAAGATATTGTTGCATAAAATAAATAATATTAATTAATATAATAATAAATGCCAGAATTGCCAGAAGTAGAAGTTGTTAAAGAGTCACTAAGTAGAACAATAACAGGAAAAAAAATAAAAAAAGTAAGTATAAAGAATAGGAATTTAAGGTACAAAATAAAAAAAGGTTTTGAAACAAGACTTCAATCAAAATCAATAAAAAAAGTTAAGAGGTTTTCAAAATATATCATACTAGCTTTAAATGATGAAAAATTTTGCTTAATTCATCTTGGAATGTCTGGCACTATACATCTCTTAAGAAAAAATATTTTAAATCAAAAAACAAATGCAAGTTTTTATCATAGTCCTTATTTACCAAAAAAACATAACCACGTATTTTTGGAATTTGATAACATAAAAATTATATATAATGATCCCAGAAGATTTGGTTATTTCAAATTATTTGAAAATAAAAATAATTTAGAAAATTTTATAAATAACTATGGTCCTGAGCCTTTTTCTTCAAAATTTAATCTCAACTACTTAAAAAAATATTTTTATAAAAAGAAAAAGAATATAAAAAATTTTCTCTTAGATCAAAAGTTTGTTTCAGGTTTGGGGAATATTTATGCAAATGAAATTTTATTCAGCTCTAAAATAAATCCAAAAAAAAAAGCAAAATCTTTAAGTGAAAACGATTGTATTAATATTATTAAATATTCAAGAAAAATTTTAAATTTAGCGATAAAAAAAGGTGGGTCTAGTATTAGAGATTTTAAAAATATAGTTGGTAAAAATGGATCTTTTCAAGATAACTTTAAAGTATACAATAGAGAAAATAAGAGTTGTCTTTCACCAGGATGCAAAGGGACAATAAAAAAAAAATTTATTACTAATAGATCAACATTTTTTTGTTATATTTGTCAAAAATAAAAAATTATTATATTGACCGTATAAATTTCTCGTTATATACAATCGCGCTTATGGCAAACACTAAATCAGCTATTAAACGAATAAGACGTATATCACGTCAAACAACGGTAAATAAGTCTAGAAAAAGCAGGTTTAGATCTGCAATAAAAAAAATGAATTTAATTCTTGATAAAAAGGACAAAAAAGAAGCTTTAGCTTTCTTGCCAAAATTAAACTCTGAATTGATGAAAATAGCAAAGACAGGGGTGATAAAAAAGCAAAACGCGTCAAGAAATATTTCTAGAATAACAAAAAAAATAAATTCCTTATAACAACTTTTAGTTTACCTAAATAAATTACAACTCTAGAGATAACTTTTTCAATTAAAAAAGGAATTTTTCCAATCTTTATGTACAAAGACGAAATAAAATAAAAAAAGTAAATTTAAGATTACTAATTTTAAGTCCCTAAAAAGAGATTCAATTATTAATTTATACAATTGTAAATTTTATTTTTTTTTGAGAATAAAAATAAATTTATTGCATTGAATTATGAATAGGAGTTTAACAGACTCTGATGAAAAATAATCTCACTAACATTAAATCAGACAATATTAATAAGATTGATTGGAAATTATTACAAGATGAAATGAAAAATAAGTTTGGTTCTGAGATTTATGATAGTTGGTTAAAAAAAATTGATTTAGTTGATGAGTTTAAAAATTATGTTTTATTATCCGTTTCGACAAGATTTATCAGAGACTGGATAACCTCAAGATATTTAGATCAAATATTACAAATAATTAAAACATATAAAAAAGATATTTCCAGAATAGAATTTGTGATTAACGAGAATATAAAGAACAAAAATAGTGATAAAATAGAAAAAAATAATTCATCTGATAATGAAAAGGTTTCATTTATTAAAGATTCATATCTTCAATATAATCGAATTGATCCAAATAAAAACTTTGAGAATTTCTTGCTTGGCAAAAGTAATAAACTAGCTTTTGAGGCTGCAAAAAAAGTCTCAGAGCAAATAGCACACTATAACCCTCTATATATTTATGGTGGAGTTGGAATGGGTAAGACACATTTGTTAAATGCAATTGGTTTAAGTTTGAAAGAAAAAAATAAAGTAATGTTTATTTCGGCTGAAAGGTTTATGTATCAATTTGTAAAATCGATAAAATCCAATGATATGGTAAAATTTAAAGAGTATTTTAGAAATACCGATGTATTTTTGATAGATGATATTCAATTTATGAATGGAAAAGAAGCTATGCAAGAAGAGTTTTTTCATACATTTAATGTTTTGTTGGAGAAAGGATCTCAAATAATAGTATCGGCAGATAGACCACCAAACAAATTAACTAGAATACAAGAAAGAATTAAATCTAGATTTTCAGGAGGACTAGTAGTTGATATCCAAAATGCTGATTTTGAATTAAGATATAATATAATAAAATCTAAAAACGATGATCTTAAAATTCATGATCCAAGTAATATCAAAATTGGTGATGAGATTATAAAATTTATTAGCACAGAAGTTAATACTAGTATCAGAGAACTAGTAGGTGCATTTAATAGAATAGTATCTTTCTCAAGAATTTATGGAAAAACTCCTTCAATGTCAGAGGCGAAAGTAATCTTAAAAGATTTGTTAAATTTAACAGAAAATAAAGTTGATATAGATAATATTCAAACAATAGTTTGCAAATATTTTAAAATAAGTAAAAACGAAATGTTGTCACCAAGGAGATCAAGGTATCTTGTAAGACCAAGACAAACTGCTATTTATTTGGCAAAAATGCTAACTTCTAAATCTTTACCAGAGATTGGCCGATCATTTGCTAATAGAGACCATACAACTGTTATTCATTCAGTTAAAACAATAGAAAAATTAAGAAAAAATGATAACGAATTAAATTTAAGCATAGATAGCCTTAAGAATAAAATATTATACAAACAAGAAAATGAAATTTAGTGTTAATCAACAGGATTTGCAAAAATCTTTAGGTTACTGTCAGGGTGTAATAGAAAAAAGAAGCACTTTACCTATTCTTTCAAATATTTTAATTGAGGCAGTAAATTCAAAGTTAAAAATTACAGCAACAGATTTAGATTTAATTTTTGTAAATGAAATTTCAAATATTAAAATTTTTGATGAAGGTAAAACAACCACTTCTTCATCAATTATGTTTGATATTGTAAGAAAAATACCCTCCGGTAGTCAGATAAATTTCGAAAACACTGGAGAAAGTAAATTACAATTAGAATCAAATAAATCTTTATTTAATTTAAATTCAATTAATGCGTCTGAATTTCCAATTACAGATGAAAATTTTAATGAAAACGAATTTATTATAAACTCAAAAGATCTATTAAAACTTTTAAATAAATGTAAATTTTCAATTTCGAATGATGAAACAAGGCATTATCTTAGTGGTATTTTTTTCCATCAAACACAAACAGATGATAAGAATTTTTTAACTGCAGCTGCAACAGATAGCCACAGAATGTCTATTTCAAAGGTAAGACTAAAAAATAAAATTGAATTTGAACCAATAATACTTCCAAAAAAAGCTATATTTCAATTATGTTCCCTTTTAGAAGATTATGATGGTGAAGTTAAAGTCTCAAATATCAAATCTAAAATTAAATTTGAACTTAATAATAGTATTTTGATATCAAAATTAATTGATGGAAAATTCCCTAATTACATTCAAGTTATCCCTAGAGAAAATCAAAAAAAATTAGAAATTGATTTAAAATCTTTCTTAAACTCTGTAGATAGAGTAGCATCAGTTTCCTTAGATAAAAAAGATGGTGTAAAATTTAATTTAACTAAAGATAATTTAGATTTATCTGTCAATAACACTAACAGTGGTGATGGTAAAGAAAGCCTATCAGTAAAATTTGATACAGATTTAGATATAAGTTTTAACTCTAGATATTTGCTTGATATAGCATCCCAACTAAATGGTGATAACATTGAAATATATTTAAAAGATACTGGATCTCCAGCTTTAATAAAAGATCCTGCAGACTTTGATAGTATTTACGTTGTAATGCCTATGAAAGGTTAGTTAGCAAGACCAAGCTCGGAATATATTTCTTTTTGCAATAATTTTACAAATTCTGATTCCTCGATACCAGTACTAATTGGTTTTAAAATGGAAATAGTAATTGTTTTATTGGGCATCATCTTTCCAGATTTTGGCCATACTCTTCCTGAGTCAATAGCGACGGGTTGACATTTTACATTTAATTCTCTGTAAATTCTTCCAACGCCCTTTTTAAAGGGAATAATTTCATCTGGTAGAACTCTAGTAGCTTGTGGAAAAATTATTATAGGTCTTTTTGTTTTTTCCATAACTTCTTTAATTTTTTCAGTAAAATTAAGGTTTTCTCTAGAAACTTTATTTCTATTCACAGAAATAGAATCTATCTTTCTTAAATACCAACCAAATACCGGAATATTTAATAGTTCTTTTTTAAGAATAAAAATTGGTGAATTAAATATTGTTTGTAAAAAAAAAGTTTCAAACATCGATTGATGAGAGCATGCGATAAAGAAATTTTCGTTATTAATTATGTTTTCTTGACCTTTTATTACTATGCTGGTTGAGTAAAAAATTTTTAAACAGAATGATGACCAGTGTCCAAAAAGTTTACCTCCAAAAAGAGTGATTTTCTTGGGTAGTAATAATGATGGAAGAAAAATAATAGATATTAAAATTAATCCAGAAAAAAATATACTTTTAAAGAGGATATTTCTCATTATAAGTTTTAAGTTAGATAATATCTGTTATTTTTTGTCTTTTTCTTATAATCTTTACTTTATTTCCTTTAATCAAAATTTCAGCAGGTCTTAATCTAAGATTATAATTAGATGATAATGAATAACCATAGGCACCTGTATCGCAAATAATCATAATATCATTTTCTTTTATATTCTGAAATTTCCTTTCTGTTAAAAATTTATCAGTTGTTTCACATACTGGGCCTACAAATTCTAATATTTTCTTTGATCGTGACATATTTCTTAGGGATGGAATTATCCTATGTTTTGCATTATATAAAGCTGGTCTTATCAAATCATTCATTGCCGCATCTAATATTACAAATGTTTTTGTTTTGTTATGTTTTAAATAAATTACTTTTGATGCAAGTATACCAACATTTCCAATTATAGATCTTCCAGGTTCAAAAATTATTTTACAATTGTATTTATTTTTAAATTTAATTATTGATTTTTTATATTTTGTATAATCAAGTTTTTTCGTTTTATTATCATAGTTTATCCCCATCCCACCACCTAAATCAATGATCTCAAATTTATAATCTAAATTTTTTAAAAGTTTATCAAGAACATTTAGCATTTTTTCGTAAGGTTTGTGGTTTAAGATTTGACTACCGATATGAACGCTTAAGCATTTAATATTTATAAATTTTGATTGTTTCATCAAATCAATAATTTTTACAAAAGTCTTTTTATCTACACCAAATTTATTTTCACTCTTACCAGTTGAAATTTGTTTCAATGTTTCAGCATCTGTATCTGGATTTAATCTTAGTCCTATATCAACAACTTTATTTAGTTTTTTTGCAGCTTTTTCAATTGCTAAAACTTCACTTAATGATTCAGAATTTATTAATAATATTTTTTGCTTAATTGCATACTCAATTTCATCTTTTGTTTTACCAACTCCAGAGAAAACTATTTTGTTCTTATTAATACCAGCCTTAAGTGATGCATATAATTCACCTTTTGAAACCACATCTGCTCCAAGGCCAAATTTTTTTATTTCTTTTAATAGTGAAATATTAGAATTAGATTTCACAGAAAAACAAATTAAAGGTTTAATTTCCTTAAAAGCTTTTTTAAAATTCTCTATATTCCCTCTTAAATTTTTATAAGAGTAGCAGTATAGAGGAGTGTTAAATTTTTTTGTTAGACTCCTAATGTTTTTTCCTTCAATAAAAAATTTATTGTTTATATATTTCATAATACTTTTTGAACATTCTTAGTTAATTCAGATTTATATTCTGGATCACCTTTACGTCCACAAGCAGCTACAAAATATAAACAAAGTATAATAATTAAAATTTTTTTACTCATTCTTTGCTTTTTTTATCATTTTCTTAACGTTCTCAAAAGAAGTTCCGCCATAAGATTTTTTTGAATTAATTGAATTTTCTAGATTTAGTATTTTATAAACATTTAATGTAAGTTTTGGCTCAATTTGATTTATTTCTTTCAATTCTAGTTGGTGAAGTTTTTTATTTTTTTTTTCAGCTAGATTAATTATTTTTGCTGTTTGTATGTATGCTTTTCTAAATGGATATCCAAGTTCTCTTACAATATAATCAGATAAATCTGTAGCTGTAGTAAACCCTTTTCCTGCAAGGGATAGCATACTTTTTTTATTTATTATCAAATTATTTATTACATCATTCAACAATGACAGTGATATTTTTAATTGATCATTTGTTTTAAAAACAATTTCTTTGTCATCCTGTAAATCTTTAAAATATGATAAAGGTAACCCTTTTAATATTGAAATCATTGAATTGATATTTCCTATAAATATTCCAGTTTTACCTCTCAAATATTCCAATGGGTCAGGATTCTTTTTTTGTGGCATTATAGACGAACCGGTTACTAATTTATCATTTAAAGTTATCATGTTAAATGCATCAGAATTCCAAATTATGAGTTCTTCGGCAATTCTAGAAATATGTAAAGAGCAAGATAGAGAAGAATACAAAAAGTCTAATACAAAATCTCTATCAGAAACAGTATCCACAGAATTGTTTGTAGGTTTTTTAAATTTAAGTTTTTTTGTAGTGTAATTTCTGTCAATTTTAAAAGAAGTGCCAGATAATGCCCCTACGCCTAACGGATTTTCATCTAAAAACTCTAAATTATTCTTAAATTTTTTCTTATCTCTTTTAAACATTTCAACATATGCTAGCAGATAATGTGCTAAAGATAATGGTTGTGCATTTTTTAAATGTGTAAATCCTGGCATAATTGTTCTGATATTTTTTTGTGCAAGATTTAGAATATTTGAATTAGTATTATCTAATAAAATTATTATTTTTTTTGTTGCTTCTTTTAACCATAATTTTAGGTCGGTAATTACCTGATCATTTCTAGATCTAGCAGTATGAACATATCCAGCATCATCACCAATCAGTTCAAATAATCTGTTTTCTATATTCATATGAATATCCTCTAAATCATAATCAAAATTGAATTTTTTTTTTACAATTTCATTTTTAATTCTTTTTAATCCCCAGATTATTTTATTCTTTATTCTGAAATTTATAATTTTTTGTTTGTGAAGCATTTCGACATGGGCAATTGATCCTTCGATATCTTCTTTAAATAGTCTTTTATCTACCGGCAATGAACCACCAACTTTTTTAAATAAAGTTGAGGCATTTTTCTTAATTCTTGTACCCCAAATTGGTTTATTGTTTTTATTTTTTCTCATGTTATTCAATTACAAATTTATGAAATTTATATTTATATCCATTAAAATAATATTTCTTTACTTCATATCATTTAGCTCTTCATATTCAATAGAAGCGCCAAATATAAAAAATCTAATAATTTATGAGGAAAAACAAAAAATTAAGTTTTTTGACTTTTTAAATGAGGGTGGAAATAAAGTTAATTTGAAAGATTTTAAATCCGAATTAATTATTCTGAATTTTTGGGCAACATGGTGCGCGCCTTGTAAAGAGGAAATGCCATCTTTAAGTAATCTTCAAAAACTTAAGGATGAAAAAAAATTAAAGATTATCCCAATAAATATAGGTGGAGAAAATATTAGTAAATCTAAGAAGTTTTTTGATGAACTGCTCATAGAAGAATTACAAGTTTTTGTTGGTGATGGTGCTGGAATTGCAAAAAATTTAAAATTAAGAGGAATACCCACAACAATATTCATTGATAAAGATGGTTATGAGTTTGCAAGAATTGTTGGCTCAATAGATTTTAACAGTGATGAATTTTTAAATTGGTTAAATGAATTAAATTAGTTTTTATAAAAGTAAGCTAATGCTACAAGCACAATTATAGCAACAAATTGTAGTAATACTCTAAGCTGCATTAATTTATTAGATGTTTTTTTATCTCCGTCTCCTTTAAAAAGAGTTCTAATTCCAAGAATTAAGACTACAGCTACAGCTGCAAGCAAAACAATCGCTGCAATTTTGACAAATATTTCAGAAATCATGCTTTGATTTTAGTTTCTTTTTAAAATAAAAAAACATAATAACTTATCTATGACATTTTGCCTTGAATCAACAATTATAAAACCTGAAAATGGGTCTGACATCAAAAATGCAGTAATTTTACTTCATGGATACGGTGGAGATGGAAAAGATATAAGTATGTTAACTCTGAATTGGAAAAGGTTTTTAACCAATACAGTATTCTTATGTCCAAATGGACATGAACCATGTAAAATTAATCCAATTGGTTATCAATGGTTTGATTTAGAAACAAATGATAAAAATTATATTTTAAATGAAGTAAAAAAAGCTGAAGATAAATTAAGAAAATATATTGAAGAAGTTAAAGCAGAATATAATTTGGAAAATTCAAAGATATGTTTATCTGGATTTAGTCAGGGTTGCATGATGTCAATAAACTTAGGCCTAACTTCTAAAGATCCTTATAATTGTATTGTTGGATTTTCTGGAAAGATTATAGATAAAGAGGATCTTAGTTTAAGATTAATTTCTAAATCAAAAACTTTATTAATTCATGGTGAAAAAGATGAAATAGTTCCACCTTATAATTTATTAGAGGCAAAAGATTTTTTTACACGCAATAATATTAGTATAGAAACTTTAATGATCAAAGACTGCGACCATCATATACCAGTAGAAGCTTCAAGCAATGCATTAAAATTTATCAAAGATAGTTTTGATTCTTAAAGCTAATTAATTTTTTTGTTACATTGATTAATATCAATATATAATATATTAAATAATTATGACTTTATTGATCAATGAAAATCTATCACTTGAAAAATGTCCAGCTCTAGTTCTTAATGCTGATTATAGACCACTAAGTTATTATCCTTTATCGTTATGGTCATGGCAAGATGCAATTAAATCAGTATTCTTAGATAGAGTATCAATTGTAAGTCATTATGATAGAATGATAAGAAGTCCATCTTTCTCCATGCAATTACCTAGTGTTATAGCTTTAAAATCTTTTATAAAACCTCGTTCAAATCCAAATTTCACAAGGTTTAATGTTTTCTTGAGGGATAAGTTCAGTTGTCAATATTGTGGAAGTAATGAAGAACTAACTTTTGACCATCTTCTTCCAAGATCAAAAGGGGGAAAAACTGATTGGGAAAATGTTGTTACTGCTTGTTCAGCATGTAATGTAAAAAAAGGTGGAAGATTGCTAAAAAATTCGGGCATGAAGTTAAATCAATGGCCTTTTCAACCAACTACAGAAGATCTTCACAGAAATGGGAAGAATTTTCCTCCCAATTTTCTTCACAGTAGTTGGATGGATTACTTATATTGGGATGTAGAATTAGATCCAAGTTAAATTTTTTCAGATATATTTATAGCAATTTTTGAGCCAGTTTTAATAATTTTATCCATTACTGAATACAATCCTTTTTTTGTTGCACCGTGTTCATATGCAATATCTTTATGTTCTAGCTCATCAGCTCTAAATTTTTTAATTTTTTCTTTAAGTTTTTTCTCGTCATCTTGCAATTGATCTATTTGGCTTTGGTAATGTTTGTCAATTACTTCTTCAACTGATGCTGTGCACAACATTGCTGCTTTTTTTCCTAATATTGTTGAGCCAAAACCCAAACCCACTCCTAATAAATCCCACAGTGGTAAAAATTTAGTTGGTTTTATATTTCTTTCTCTGATTTCATTTTCAAAAAAATCGCTATGTTCTTGCTCATGTTCTCTCATTTCCTCTATTAATTTTAATAATTCAGGATCTTTTTTGAATGTTTTAAGTGCTAAAAGTTGACCTTCATATATTTTAATTGCACCTCTCTCTCCAGCGTGATCAACTCTGATAAATTCTTCTAGTTTTTTTTTGTTAGTTTTTTTCATAAACAAGTGCTCTTAGCGAAATTAATACAATTAGTAAAGATGTTATAAAATTCAATCCAGATAAAGAGATGCCTAAAATAGTGAATTCTACCTCTTTACAGTTTTTAACCATTCCAAGACTTTCGATTATTTTTTCTTTATTTGTGATATCAATATTTGTGTTTGTACAACCAGCATATTCTTCAAAAATGCTATTTTCTATGCCAAAATGATAACCTGCTAGAGCTACGCTTAGTGTGAATGTAATGATTAAAGCAATTAATATTCTATCAGATTTAAAATAATTATATCCTAAGAAACAAATGAAGACCGATACTAAAAAAGGAATTCTTTGATAAATACATAATTTACATGGTAAATACCCAAGAACTTTTTCAATATATACCGCGAATAGTAAGGCAAAAAATGAATATATTAGTATTATTAAATAAATATTTTTTCTTTTTAAAATAAAATTCATCTTATTGCATAAAGTTTTCTAAAAATTTATAAATAAAAAAAGCAAAAACTGTCAAAATAATTGAGATTATAATTGAAACTTTAAGCAGTTTTTTTTCGATTATTGTTTTCATAGCTGGACCAAAATTTCCAACCAAAAAAGCTATTATAAAAAATCTAGATCCTCTTGTTAGTAAGGAGACAATTATAAAATAAACAATATTAAATTGAACAAACCCACTAGTTATTGTCAGCAATTTAAATGGTATAGGCGTAAAACCTGCTATAGCTAGTAATGTTGCCCATGCAAAAACTCCTCCATCTGATGAAATTTTGTCTTTTAAAAATGAGGTATTATCAACACCATAAAGTTCAAAAATCTTAACTCCAATTTCATTGAAAAAAACATATCCTATGAAATATCCCAAACATGCACCTAAAACTGATCCTGTTGTGGCAATGACTGCTATTTTTATCCACCTTTGTCTATCAGCTATAGTCATAGGAATAATTAGAACATCTGGCGGAATAGGAAATATGAAACTCTCAATAAAAGATATAAATCCTAAAATTCTTTTAGAATTTTTATGTCCCGCAAGTTTAATAATTTTATTAAATAGTTCCTTAAACATATTTTCTTTTAATATAAATAGTGTTTTAATACTATTATTTAAATTCTATGAAACCAAAAATAAATGGGCGAATGGCGGAACTGGTAGACGCGTTGGACTCAAAATCCAATAGTAGCAATACTGTGAGAGTTCGATTCTCTCTTTGCCCACCAAAATAGATATGAACTTAAAACAAATTAATAATTTAACTGAACTCTTCTTTAATAAATATAATCAACAAACTAATAAAGATAAAATTTTACTGTCAACTTTAGGTGATAAAGAAAAAAATTATTCTTGGCAAGAGACACATAATTTTATTAATTTAGTTTCAAATGAATTAAGAAAAGTAATATCAAAAGGTGATAGATGTATGTTGATTTCTGAAAATAGACCTGAATGGTTTATCACAGACTTATCTATTATGTTATCAGATGGCATTACTGTTCCAGCTTACACAACTTATGCAGAAAATGACTATAATTATATTCTTAATGATTGTACTCCAAGTGTAATTTTTGTTTCAAATATTGAACAATTCAACAAATTAAAAAATATTATTAAGGATAAAAAATTTATAAAAAAAATATTTTCTTTTGAAAAATTAGATAATGTTGAAATTGAATATATTAATTTTGAAGACTTAATCCAAAATAATAATATAAAAAATTCCTTAATTCATAAATCTGCAGCTTTAAGAAAAGATCCATCTTGCATAATTTATACTTCAGGTACTCAAGGAAATCCTAAAGGAGTGATTTTAAGTCATGGAGGCATTTTAAATAATTGTGAAGGTGCAATCGATATCCTTAGACCATTATTGTCTAAAGAACAACCAAGGTTCCTTACATGGCTACCCCTTTCGCATTCTTATGAACATACTGTTCAATTTGTTCAAATTACTGTTGCAGCTAGAGTTTTTTATGCAGAGAGCATTGATAAGTTAGTTAAAAATATGAGTGATTGTTCGCCGGAAATTATGACAGCTGTGCCAAGATTTTATCAAAATCTTTATCAAAAAATTAATGCAAGTTTTAAAAAAGCTACAGGATTGAAAAAAAAATTATTAGATAAAATGTTAGAATTAGGTCTAAAAAAAATAAAAAAAGAAAAATTAACCATTTTTGAAAAAATACAGGATAGTATTTTAGAGAAATTAGTTAGAAAAAAAATAAAATCACAATTTGGTGGATCTCTTAAAACATTTGTGTCTGGTGGGGGTGCACTTGATAAAGAAGTTGGATATTTTCTGAATGCTATTGGTTTACCAACTTTACAAGGTTACGGTTTAACGGAAACATCTCCAGTGGTAAGTTGTAATCCAATAGATGATATTAGAATTGATACTGTTGGCCCACCTTTTAAAGGAAATGCAGTAAAAATAGCTGAGGATGGTGAAATTTTAGTAAAAGGTGAAAATGTAATGTTGGGCTATTGGAATAATAAAGATGAGACCGAAAAAGTCTTAAAAGATGGCTGGCTTCATACAGGAGACATTGGGGTATTTGAAAATAATTTTTTAAAAATTACTGATAGAAAAAAAGATATTCTGATTACTCCTGGAGGTGATAATATTTCTCCATTAAAAATTGAAAATGAATTAGTAAATCTGGAATTTATTGATCAAGCTGTAGTTTATGGAGATAATAAACCTTACTTGGTAGCGTTATTAGTTTTAAATGAAGAATTTGTTAATATTACAAATGAAAAGATTAACGATGCAATAAATAATTTAAATAATAATCTTTCAAAAATAGAAAATATTAAAAAGTTTTTTTTAATTTATGAAAAATTTTCAATTGAAAATGGAATGTTAACACCAACATTAAAGTTAAAAAGATATAAAATTATAAATAAATATAAAAATAATTTTGAAAATCTTTACAATTAATTGAAAAAAATTGTTTAATAATCCTTATTTTACTTAACTTTTTTTCATTATTAATTTTTTATTTTTTTTAAAAAAAAATTTAAAAAAAAACAAAAAATTATGTAATTGACATAACTATTCAAAAAAAATAAAAAAAGGTAATTAAACGAATCAAAAAGATTCGTAATTAAAAAAGGGAGCTAAAGATGGCTAAAAGAAGAAAAAAAGCTGCTAAAAAGAAAACTAAGAAAAAAGCTAAGAAAAAAGCTAAAAAGAAAAGAAGAAAATAGTTTAGTATTCTTTTTATTAAATAACGCTTCTCATGGCGCTTGCGTGGGGAGCGTTTTTTATTTAGCGGCTTCCTCAGTAATCACTTCTTCAGTAGGTTTACTCTCAACTTTTTGAACTTGTTTTTCCAAATTTCTCTTTAAAGCTTTATCTAGTTTTTTTTGAGTATCTTCTGAACTAATATTTAAAATTATTTGAAATTCTGTGAGGATTCTATCATATGCTTTTTCAAAAAGTTGTCTTTCACTATATGATTGATCTACCATGATATCATCTCCTTTGTTCAGATCTCTTACTACTTCAGCTAGTTCGTAAATTTTACCTGATGATATTTTGGCTTCATATTCTTGAGCTCTTCTACTCCACATACTCCTTTTAATTTTTGGTTTGCTTTTCAAAATACTGATACATTTATTCACTTGATTGATAGTTGCTAATGGTCTTAAGTGCGATTGTTTGTTAACCGGAACCATTCCATTAGCTTTATCTTTTTCGAATTTTAAAATATAAGTTTCAATATCAATTCCACCGATATTCATCTTTTTAAATTCTGTTATTTGGCCGACTCCGTGTTTTGGATAAACTACATAATCTTTAATTTTATACTCTTTTTTCTCAGTGTCTTGTTTTTTAACTTTCTTTATTTCTGGTTTTTGTTCATTATTTTTCGGAATACGAAGTAAATTAGAATTTGTTTCTAAACTTTCTTTTTTCTCTGTCTTAGATACCTTGATTTTAATATTTGTTTTAGATGGTTTTTTTTAAGTTTTTAGCTTTTTTTAATTTAGAATTAGTTTTGGTCTTTTTTATTTTTGAAATATTTTTTTCTCTTTTTGTGGTAGCAATTTTTTTTTTTGATTTATCTTTTTTTTTAGTTTTAAATGTTTTCTTCAAAGTATTTATCAAACTTATTTTCTTCATTTTTATATTTCTCGTGATCAGGAAGAGGTTCTTTAGTTTCAGAAATATTAGGCCATATTTCTGAATATTTCTTGTTAACCTCAAGCCATTTTTCGCTACCTGACACCGTGTCCGAGACTATTGCATCTATTGGACACTCAGGTTCACAAACGCCACAATCTATACACTCATCCGGTTTAATTACAAGCATATTTTTTCCCTCGTAAAAACAATCAACTGGACAAACATCAACGCAGGTTGTGTGTTTGCACTTGATGCATTTATCGTTAACTAAATATGTCATTGATTTGATTTAATTTTCTCTTTTATATCTCCAACTGTCTTCGCATCAAGATATAGTAGCCCAGACAATCTTCTCATTAAATTTGTTTCATACATATCAGCTTGTTCATCTGAATAAATAATGGTCCACAAAGCCTCTATAACTATCTTTTTTTCTTCAAAACTTTTATTTTTTACTTCCTTGGTAAAATCAAGGATTTGATTTGCATCTTTCTCTTTTATCTCTGCATCCTTTATTATTTCATCTAAAGTATCTTCAGCAGCCCCCATTTTTATTAAAGCATTTTTTATTATATTTTTTTCTTTTTCTGTGAAGTTTTGATCAATTTTTGCAGAATGAATTAAAAGAGCAGCAATACTGATTAAAGATAAATGACTATCATCGTTCTCAGCTTCTTTTTCTTTTGTAAATAAGTTAAACATTATTTTAAGTTTAATTGATGTAATACATTAAATGGATTATTAGAATAGTCTTTTTTGTCTTGCCTATTAGAAATTTTCTTCTTTGCTGGAAGATACTTTATAAAATACTCTTTTTCTTTCTCATAAATTTTGTAATCCATTTTTTTTAAAAGTTTCTTAAAATTTTCTTTAGAACAACCAAGCAAGTTTAACATTTCAGGTACAACTTTTACCTCTTTTTTATCATCTTTTTCTGAATTAAATATTAATAAAAACAACCGCTCGAGTATATCTATACGAACATAAATATCATCAAATTTCTCAAAACCGCAAAGTAACATAAAATCTTTATTTGCAGATCTCATGTCATTTAAAAAATTTAATCCAAATGTTGGTGGCGATAGGTTTAAAAAATTATTATTATAATTTTTCCACAATAATATTCTTAAAGAAACTGAACTTGGTTTGAATAGCTTAAATAAAAAGACATGATATCTTCCAAATTTAACACCTAGTTTTCTTAATTTTTTCCTATCATTTTGGTTTATTTTTTTTAGGTATTCAGAAATGAATGATCTTTTTATAACACCATTATTTTCATAAAGTCTATAAGCTAAAGCTCTAAGTTCTGGATTCTCCTCTTTAATATTTTTCAATTCAATCAAACTATTAAGTTCAGTTTCAATTTTTTTAATTATCCATTTATTTAGGTAGTCGTTTAAATTATTTCTTTCATTATTCTCAATCATTTCATCTATAATCAAATCAATTTTTGGATTAAGATAATCAGATCCAGCTGTAAGTTTTGCTATTGGATCACTTCTCCAATATATCTTAAAGTCATCTTTCAATTCTATAAGTCCAGTATCCATTATTTGTTGTATTCTATTGATTATTTCTGGACCTACATTTTGCCTTGCAGCTTTTTTTAATGATTTAATATCTGCATCTAAAGCATCTACTTTTAAATCTAAATGAAGTTTTAAACCTTTTAAAATTCCAATATATTGATCATTAATTAATACCTTTTCTTCCTCAAGAATCTGGGTTTTTAGCTCAATATCTTGTTTTAATCCTTTGGCTAACACGCTAGCTCTTTTATCTATAAAAGTTTTGGTTAATTCATCATGAAGTCTATCTGATAATTTGTCTTCCAAGTTTTTTGTTCGTTCGACCCAATAATCTTGATTTTCAACCCAATTAGATTTGTTTGCAACATATGACCAAGTTCTCACATTCGATATTCTATTTGAAATTGAGTCAACATTTCCATCCAGCTTATCAAGCATAGAAAGTTGTTTTTTCATATAATAGTTAGGTATTTTTCTTTCTTCACCTGTCAAAAAATTGAATACTTTATCTACAACTTCCAAGTGGTGACCATAAGTTTTTTTGACAAAATCAGGTATTTGACAACATTCCCAGAGAATTTTCAAAATGTTTGAATTATTTTCTATATCGTTGTTATTTTCTTTTAAAAAATATTTTAAAACTTTTTCATCTTCACATTCTCCTACTCTCCTCAACCAATCTTTATTGGGTTTTTCATCTAATGATTTTAAAAGAGTTTCTTTATTTTTAAAATCTAGATTGGAATTTCTCCAGAATATATTTTGTATTTCTGGAAAATTATGATTTTCTAAAAACTCTATTTCTTCTGGATTAATTTCATCACAATCTCCAGTAATGCCAAAACTTCCATCATTTAAATATCGACCAGCTCTTCCTGAAATTTGCCCAATTTCTGAGATTTTTAACCTTCTAATTTTTTTTCCATCAAATTTTTTTATATTTGAGAAATAAACATTATTTAGATCCATATTTATACCCATTCCAATAGCATCAGTAGCAACAAGATAATCAACATCTCCTGATTGATATAAACTTACTTGAGCATTTCTTGTTTTAGGACTGAGAGATCCCATAACAATTGCCGCTCCACCTTTCTGTCTTCTTATGAGTTCTGCAATTGCATAAACTTCCTCAGTAGAAAAAGCAATAATTGCACTTTTTCTGTCAATTCTTGAAATTTTTTTGTGTCCAGCAAATGAGAGTTTTGATAATCTTTGTTTATTTATAAACTCAATATCATCATCAAGTTTTTGAATAATACTTTTTATAGTATTCGAACCCATTAGCATTGTTAATTTCTCACCTCTGAGATTTAATAATCTATCGGTAAAAATATGACCTCTCTCATGATCTGAGCACATTTGAATTTCATCTATTCCCACAAAATCTAAAACTTTATCTACAGGCATTGACTCGACAGTGCACAAAAAATACTTTGCATTAATTGGTATAATTTTCTCTTCCCCAGTAATAAGAGCAACTTGAGATACATCTACCTTCTGTATAATCTTGTCATACACTTCTCTTGCTAAAAGTCTTAAAGGAAATCCTATCATTCCAGAGTCAAATGAAAGCATCGTTTCTATGGCTAAAAAAGTTTTACCAGTATTTGTAGGTCCAAGAACTGCAGTGATCTTATTTTTTGACATATCAACTTTTAGTATGATCTTTTTTAAGCCTACTATATTTTGTTACTCAAAAAGAACAAAAATAGACTAAAACTAGTCCGAATCAGATAGGAAAAAGTTCTCATTTTCAATTTATAT
>CABYRT010000009.1 GCA_902521355.1 uncultured Pelagibacteraceae bacterium | reverse complement strand
ACAATAAGAAATATTATTGGAGGAACAGTATTTAGAGAGCCAATAATTTGTAAAAATATTCCTAAACTTGTCCCATCTTGGACAGATCCATTAATTATTGGAAGGCATGCTTTTGGTGATCAATATAGAGCTACAGATTTTTTAGTTCCAGGAAAAGGTAAATTAGAAGTTAAATGGACATCAGAAGATGGAAGTGATGAAAAGAAATATGAAGTATTCAATTTCCCAGGACCAGGTATTGCTCTTTCAATGTATAATTTAGATAAATCAATAGAGGACTTTGCAAGATCATGTTTCAATTACGGCCTAATAAAAAAATGGCCTGTATATTTATCAACAAAGAATACCATACTAAAAAAATATGATGGTAGATTTAAAGATATATTTCAAAATGTTTTTGAAAAAGATTTTAAATCAGAATTCGAAAAAAATAGTATAACTTATGAACACAGGTTAATCGATGATATGGTTGCTTGTGCAATGAAGTGGCACGGTAAATATATCTGGGCTTGTAAAAATTATGATGGTGATGTTCAGTCAGATACTGTTGCTCAAGGTTATGGTTCTTTAGGTTTAATGACAAGTGTTCTATTAGCGCCTGATGGCAGAACAATGGAAGCAGAGGCGGCTCATGGAACTGTAACTCGACATTTTAGAATGCATCAGCAAGGTAAAGAAACATCGACCAATCCAATTGCATCTATATTTGCTTGGACAAGAGGTTTGGCGCACAGGGGAAAGTTAGATAGCAATGATGAATTAATTAAATTTTCCAAAACACTTGAAGAAGTATGTGTTGAGTCAGTTGAATCAGGTTCAATGACCAAAGATTTGGCAATACTTATTGGTCCTTCTACAAAATATTTAACAACTAACCAGTTTTTAGATGTAATTGATGGAAGTTTAAAACAAAAATTAAATTAAGGTTTTTAATTTTTCTAAAGCTTCATCGATTTTATTTGAGTCTTGGCCTCCAGCCTGTGCAAAGTCTTTACGACCTCCACCGCCTTTTCCACCTATAATTTCAGATCCTAGTTTTGCAAATTTAACTGCATCGTATTTATTTGTTAAATTTTCTGTTACACCTACAGCAAGACCAACTTTCTCATCCTTATTTGCAAATACTACTACTATTCCTTCACCCAATTCTTTTTTACCTGCATCAACAAGTTTTCTTAGGTCTTTTGGAGATAAATCTTGAATTTTTTGTAATCTAACTTGAGTGCCATTTATATTTTCATCTTTAATTATGTTTTTTGTTTTATCAGCTAAAACTGATTGAACATTTAATTGTTCTAATTGTTTATTAAGGTCTTTAATTAATCCTTTCGTATCTTTATTTTCTAGATTTGGTTTTCCACCTAATTTAATAATTTGAGCAGACACCTCTTTAATACTGTCTTCATCCTTTTGTGCAGAAAGGTTTGACATTTTTTCCTTATTTTTTAAGAATATTTCGAGTTGTTTGTCCCTTAAAGCTTCAACCCTTCTAACTCCAGCAGCTATTGAGGATTGGCTAACAGTTTTAAATTTTCCAATATCACCTGTATTTTTAACATGTGTTCCACCACATAATTCTGTTGAAAAGTAAGAGTTATTTTTCACTCCCATAGAAACTACTCTCACTTCTTCTCCATATTTTTCACCAAAAAAAGCTAAAGCACCTTTTTCAATGGCAGCTTTTGGTGTCATAATTCTTGTAGTTACATCAGTTTTGTTTTGTACGTATTCATTAACTAATTTATCGATAATTGTTAATTCATCCTCAGTAATTGGTTTCATATGACTAAAGTCAAATCTTAGTCTATCAGGCGCAACCAAAGACCCTTTTTGCATAACGTGTTTTCCCAATGTTCTTCTCAAAGACTCGTGTAATAAATGAGTTGCAGAATGATATGCCTTGAGATTGTTACGTCTTTCAATATCTATTTTCATTTCTACGACGTCTTTAATCTTAATCTCACCAGATTTTAGAATTCCATGATGTATAAACAAATCTCCAAGTTTTTTTTGAGTATCTGTAACCTCAAATACTGAGTTACCAGATACTATTGTTCCTTGATCTCCAACTTGTCCACCAGACTCTCCATAAAAAGGGGTTTGATTAGTAATAATTATCCCTTCCTCACCATTTGAAATATTTTGTGCTTCTTTATTATTTTTAATTATCGATAACACCACTCCTTCTGATTGGTTAAACTCATACCCAAGAAACTCTGTAGATCCTATTTTATCTTTTATACTAAACCAGATTTCTTCTTCAGAAGCATCTCCAGAACCTTTCCAGTTTTGTTTTGCAAGTTCTTTGCTCTTTTTCATTAATTCATCAAATTTATTTTGATCAACGGTCAAAGATTTATTTTTTAAAATATCTTCTGTTAAGTCTAGCGGGAAACCATAAGTATCATATAATTTAAACGCTACTTCACCTGGTAAAACTTTTTTAATTTTTGAAATTTCATCGTTCAAAATTTTAATACCTCTATCAAGTAATACCAAAAATTTTTCCTCTTCCATTTTTAATGTTTCTTTAATTAAAGTCTCTGATCTTTCTAATTCAGGATAATTTCCCCTCATTTCATCTTTCAATGTATCAAATATTTTATTGAAGACTGGTTCTTTAGAACCTAGCAAATGAGAATGTCTCATTCCTCTTCTCATAATTCTTCTAAGAACATAGCCCCTACCTTCATTTGAAGGTAATACTCCTTCTGCAAGAAGAAATGAGCTAGCTCTTAAGTGATCTGCAATTACTCTAAAGCTTGATAAATTATTTTCATCTTGTTTTACTTTTGTAAATTCAGAAATCGAACTAATTAATTTTTTAAAATGATCTGTTTCGTAATTATCATGTGTGCCCTGAAGTAATGCTGCAATTCTCTCTAAACCCATTCCAGTATCTACAGAAGGTTTTGGAAGATTAATTCTCTTATCTTTTGAAACTTGTTCAAATTGCATGAAGACTAAATTCCATATCTCAATATATCTATCGCCATCCTCATCTTTGGTTCCGGGTAAACCACCTTTTAAATGATCTCCATGATCATAAAATATTTCTGAACAAGGTCCGCAAGGGCCCGTTTCGCCCATTGACCAAAAATTATCAGAAGTTGCTATCCTAATAATTCTATCGTCGCTAAAACCCGCTATTTTCTTCCAAAAATTGAAGGCTTCATCGTCTTCATGAAATACTGTTACATATAATCTGTCTTTATTTAATCCAAAATCTTTAGTAATTAAATTCCAAGCAAGTTCAATTCCTCTTTCCTTGAAATAATCTCCAAAAGAAAAATTCCCAAGCATTTCAAAAAATGTATGGTGTCTTGGAGTGTAGCCAACATTTTCTAGATCGTTGTGTTTACCTCCTGCTCTTACACATTTTTGAGAAGTAGTAGCTCTTTGATAATCCCTTTTTTCTAATCCAGTAAAAACATTTTTAAACTGGACCATTCCTGAATTTGCAAACATTAATGTTGGATCATTATTTGGAACCAAATTACTAGACTCAACTATCTTGTGATCATTTTTTTCAAAATAATCTAAAAAAGTTGATCTGATCTCGTTTAATGTTTTTGCCATATTTTGTTAAAATACAGCTTTTTCTATTGATGTCTACACCTCTGAAGGGAAAAAAGGCGCCCTTTCGAGCGCCTTTTTAATAACTAAAAGTTATCTGCTAATTTTTTTTAGTAGGAATTTCTTCTTCTTTTTTTTGAGCCTCTACTTTTTCCTCACTTAGTGGATTTCCCTCAATTTTCTTTGAGATCACACCAGCCTTTTCTCTAATTGCCATTTCAATTTCTGCAGCGGCTTTAGGATTTTGTTCAAGGTAAAGTTTCGCATTCTCTCTACCTTGACCAATTTTTTCACCTTTGTAAGCGTACCAAGCACCAGATTTCTCTACGATATCTGCTTTGGCACCTAGGTCTATTAGTTCCCCTACTTTACTAATTCCTTTTCCATACATTAAGTCAAACTCAACAACTTTAAATGGCGGAGCAACTTTATTTTTCACAACTTTAACTCTTGTTGTGTTACCAACGATATTATCTTTATCTTTGATAGCTCCAATTCTTCTAATGTCCATTCTAACTGATGAATAGAATTTCAAAGAGTTTCCACCTGATGTTGTCTCTGGACTTCCAAACATAACACCAATTTTCATTCTAATTTGGTTAATGAATATAACCATTGTATTAGTTCGTGAAATTGAGCCTGTTAATTTTCTCAATGCTTGAGACATCAATCTAGCTTGTAAACCAACATGAGTATCACCCATGTCGCCTTCAATTTCAGCTCTTGGCGTTAATGCTGCAACAGAGTCCACAACAAGAACTGACATTGAGCCAGATTTAATTAATGTATCAGTAATTTCTAAAGCTTGTTCACCTGTGTCTGGTTGAGAAATTAGTAACTCTTCTGTATTTACACCTAATTTCTTTGCATACACTGGATCTAAAGCGTGTTCTGCATCAACGAAACCACAAATTCCACCTGCCTTCTGAGCTTCTGCAACTACTTGCAATGCTAATGTAGTTTTTCCTGAAGACTCTGGTCCGTAAATTTCAATAATTCTTCCTTTTGGTAATCCACCAATTCCTAAAGCAAGATCTAAGCTTAAAGATCCAGTTGAGATAGACTCAACATCCATAGCTTTTTGCTCACCAAGCTTCATTACTGAGCCTTTTCCGAAGCTATCTGTAATTTGGCTGATTGCTGCGTCTAATGCTTTATTTTTTTCTTTGTTTTCCAATTCTTTATCTTTTGCGGTTTTCACCACTTTTAGGTTATTTTTAGTCATTTTTTGCCTCTTTTTTTGCTTTTTTTAACACTCGAATCATGGATTTAAATGTACACATTTTGTTCTCATTGGCAATATATTTCTCAAAATAGCTTAAAATCGTTAAATTACTTAAGTTTTAGGTATTCGCTATTCAATAAACCAATAGCTTTTAGAACATTATATTGGGCGATAAGATTATTTCTCTCAGATTCTGCTAGAGAAATTTTTGCAGCCAACAACAAAGAGTTTGATTGAATAACATCTAGCGTTGTTCTTGAACCTCTTTCATATTCTGCAGCTATTCCTTCGTTGGCAATTTTTGCTGCTCTAACTTGAGATCGTACAGAATTTAAAAAACTTTTAGATGCTTCAAGATTTGACCAAGCACTTCCAACATTTTTTTCAGCTGTTTTTACTGCATCCTCAAATAATAAAGTTTTTCTAGTTTTTAGATTTGTATTCTTGTTTATTTTTGCACGTTTACTTCCACCTGAGTAAAATGGCCAGCTAATTGTTGCTTTAAGTGTATCCTTTTCTCTTTGGTCATAAGTTGAACTAAAATCCTCAGCATATGATCTTTCTAAAGATAAAGATGCGCTAGGTTTTAAGTCACTTTCAGCAATTGCAATATCCATTTCGGACTGATTTAATTCTATTTTAGCAATCATTATATCTGGGTTGTTCTCTCTTGCTAAATTGATTGCTGTACTAAGTTCATTTGGAACTCCTACAATTGCTCTATTTGTCTTTTTTAATTCATTGGTATTTAAAAGTTTACCAATGATGTTTTCATAATTTAATTTGTTAATCATTAATTCACTTCTTGCTTGAGTTAGTTGAGCGCTTGCTCCTGCAAGTGAGGATTCAGTTTGTGATAAATCTGCAGTTTTTATTTGTCCTCTATCTAATCTAACTTTATCATTTTCAAGTTGTTTAATAAGTAAATTTAAATTTTGTCTATTAATCGCAACTTTTTCTCTTGATAAAATTACAGATGTAAAAGCTTCTATAGCACTGTAAAGAACATCCTGTTCTTTTTTAAATAATTTTGCTTTTGAAAGTTCTAAACCTATTAAATTTTTTTCATAATTAAGGTCTCTTCCAAAATCCAATAAGGTTTGCTCTAATTTTATGGATGTTGTGAATGGATCAGAATCACTGATACTTGCATCACCACCGCTCTGATTTGTAAGTTTATTTGTTTCTTCAAGGCTTTTAGAACCACTTAAACTCAAGGAAGGCATATAATCGGCTTTAGATATATTTAGATCTTCCTCGGATGCTTTTATATTTTCTCTCTCAGCATTTAATTGTTTATTATTGTTATAAGTTTCATTTAATGCTTCATATAATGTGACAGCTAGCGATTGAGCTGTTAAGCAAAGAAAACTAACAATTATTATTAATATTTTTTTCATTAGTTGTACTTTACAGAATTAATTTGATGATTAGAATTTAATTTAATTACTATAGATGCGTATTTTGGCGCATATTTAAACATATTCTGTGTAATTCTCTGGTAAGTTTGCATAAAGTTTAAAACTTCTTTTTTTGTCATGATTTTTTGTTTTGTTTTTTTATTCTTACTTTTTAATTTAAGTTTTTTTTCCTGAATAACTCTCCACTTTTGTAATAAACTAAAATTTTCCGCTCTTAAAAATAATAAACAATCAAGCTTACTATAAAGTTTCTTGTATCCTTTTTTTAGCTGGTCATTAACGTGTTTTCTCCAGATTAATTTACTATCATCATTTTTTTCCATCATATTTACACTTTTTTTTAATGTTTTTAAACTTTCAGGTCTTGCTCCGACACACCAACCTTCAAAAATAATTACATCTGGTGTGCTATTTACTTTGTACCAATTTTTTTTTGTAAATCTGTCATCAATTGCCTTATCGAACTTGGGTAATAAAATTGATCTAAATTTTCTAGAGTTTGCTTTTTTAATAAAACTAGACATATAACTTATATCATGAGTTCCTGGCACACCTCTTGTTAATAATAATGGATGAATTTTCTTGGATAATTTTATTCTATCTTTCTTGGTTTTATAAATATCATCAATTGATATTTTGAAAACGTTTAACTTAAAGTATTTTTTTAAAATTATCATTAAGATAGAGCTTATAGTAGTTTTTCCAGTTCCTTGTCCTCCTGTTAAACCAACTATATAAGGTTTCTTTATATTTGTTTTTTTTGCAATCCAAAAACTCATTGGAACAAGATAATCTTTTAACATCTTGTCTTTGTTTTTAAATTTATCTGAATATGTTTCTTGTGTTTTTATAAACTTGTAGCAATCTTTTTTTACTTTATTTAAACAATCCTCAACAAAATTCATTTAATTTTATTTTTGGTCAAGTGGATGGTTTAAACCATCAAAGAAAACAACGTCTTTTAAATCATCGACTTTAACTTCGTCTACACAACCTAAATTGAATCCAGTCATGGCGGGTGCACTTCTTGGGTTATGATGTGTGTAAATTCCACATTCAATACAAAAGTAATGATTAGCAACTTTCGTATGGTACTGATAAAGTTTTAATTTATCTTCTCCCTTAGTAACTTTAAAATCTTCATTTTTAACCATTCCCATTGTTGCATTTTTTCTTTTACATATAGAGCAGTTACATCTTACAATTTTTGGTAATTCATTAATTGGAACATTAATTTCTGCTTCTACACATCCACAATGACATGTTAGTTTCGGCATTAATTATTCTCCCCATTTTCCATGAAACTCATAAACAACTGCTGGCTTATCACCAACTACCCAGCCGTCATGACCTGGGTCAATTGAATATGCATCACCTGCTTTATATGTTAATTCTGTTCCATCATCATGTTTGGCGCAAACTGCTCCTGAAACTATTACTCCAAGATGTTTTGCTTTACAGCTATCAGTTCCTACAGTTGGTTTAATATCTTGTGACCATTTCCATCCTGGCTGCAAAACTAATCTCATTACTCTTTGATCTCCCACTTTTACGATATCCATTTTGGCATTGTTGAAACTGGTATTGCTTTCATCTGGATTATCAAAACTTTTAACTTCAATTGAACTCATGCTTCTCTCCTTTTATAATTAAATTAGGATTATAGACTACTAATGGTTTAAGTTATCCACAATAGCACAAAATATGGTTTTGGATGTTCACGTTTTGATTCACTTTTGATTCACTTACAGACTCAAAATACAACCTAATTGACACTATTGTATAACTCATGTACTAATAAGAACAAAACAAGAACACTTATGAAGCTAACAATACCTTATTATTTACATAAAGCAGGAGCTGGTTTTCCTTCCCCTGCAACTGACTACATAGAAGAAGATATAGATTTAAACGTACATCTAATCAAAAATGTTCCGGCAACTTTCATCATAAGAGTTCAAGGAAAATCAATGGTGGATGTTGGAATAAATGATGGTGATTTATTAGTTGTAGACAAAAGCTTAACTCCAAAAAATTTTTCAACTGTCATAGCAAATGTTCACGATGAACTCGTTGTTAAAACTTTAGTTAAAGAAAAAGACAAACAATTTTTAACTTCAGGATCTAAAGAATTTTCTGATCGAATTTTAATTAATGAAGAACAAGATATTTTTATTTGGGGAGTAGTCACCTATGTCATACATTCAGTACACTAAAAAATTAGCACTAGTTGACTGTAATTCTTTCTATGTTTCTTGTGAAAGACTATTTAATCCAAAAATAAGAAAAAAACCTGTTGTGGTTTTATCTAATAATGATGGCTGTATAGTTTCAAGATCCACTGAAGCAAAAGCTTTGGGAATTAAAATGGGTGAACCTTACTTTAAAGCAAAAGATATTATTATCAAAAATGATGTACAAGTATTCTCATCAAATTATTCTTTATATGGAGATTTATCTAGAAGAGTAATGAGAACTTTAAAAAGATTTAACTCCGATATTGAAGTTTATTCAATTGATGAAGCATTTATGGATTTATCAAATTTTTCTGATAATGAAGTAGAGCAAGTTGGAAGAGAAATTAGAGAAACAGTTTTAAAGTGGACTGGTATTCCAACAAGTATAGGAATAGCTAAAACTAAAACTTTAAGCAAAGTTGCAAATCATATAGCTAAGAAAAAACAATCAGGTGTTACAAGTTTAATTGGAATAGAAAATCTCGATCCTATTCTTGAAAAAATTGATATTAACGATGTTTGGGGTGTTGGAAGACAGATGACAAAGTTTTATCAAAAAAATGGAATTTATAATGCTAAACAATTAAAAAATAAATCAAACACCTGGATTAAAAAATCCTCAAATGTTCTAAGTTCAAGAACTGCAATGGAACTTAGGGGTGTACCTTGTATTGATTTAGAAAAAACTGCATCAAAAAGAAAAAGCTGTGTAGTATCGAGATCATTTGGAAAAAGAATAGAGAGATTTCAGGAACTTGAAGAAGCTGTTGCTAGTTATTGTTTAAATGCATCAGAAAAGATAAGATCTGAAAACCTTGTTGCAAAAGCAGTTATGGTATTTGTTAGAACAAGTCCATTTCAAAAACAATTTGGTTTTTATTCAAACTCCAGAACTGTTGATTTTCCTATAGCAACTAACAATAGTATAGAGATAGTAAAAAATGCTTTATCTGTCTTAAAAGTAATTTTTAGAAAAGGACATCGTTATCAAAAAGCAGGAGTGATGCTAACTGGATTAACAGATGCTGAAAATAATGAAAACTTATTTTCATCAGCGAAAGATGAGAGAATTAATAGATTAATGAGATCAATTGATAATACAAATTATAGATATGGTAGATCTACACTAAGTCTTGCAAGTGCTGGCGTTAGAAAATCATGGAGCATGAAAAGGGATTATAACTCAAAGATAGATACTGCTGATTTCTATTGTTTGCCGACAATTAGAGCTTAATTAAAAAGGTTTGGGGTTTCCTGGATAGCCGAGATCTTCACAAGTACCCTCTTTATCCTCGTCAGCTGGTTTACAGAGAGCAACACCAATTACACCATGAACTTGAGATTGATTTTTTAGTTGTCCTTTTACTTCGTCACAGCCACTCCATAACTCATCACAGGTATCAGCTTTACCAACGTTAGAATAACGAATAATTGCATCTTTTATTTTTAAACCTTTATCTGTGGCAGCAGTCATATAATTTCTGTACGGTCCAAATTTAAATCTCACACTAGAAGCTCCACCTAATACATCTCCAAAATAACTAGATCTTAACTTTCCATCAATCCATAAATGCAAAAATCCATCTTTTGCCCATTTAGCATTAACTAAAATATTTACCCATTTTCCTTTTAGTGGTTTAAATTTTTGATCAAAATGAACAACATAACCTTCAAAGAAATATTGCTCCCCAACTTCATTTTTAGCGACTCTATAATTAGGACCATTAAATAACCAAATAAATTTATTATTGTTATAGTTGAAACTAGGTCCTACTGCTTTTTCAGGTTTTCCGTAAAGCATCTTAAAATCAAATAAAGAGATATTGTGTTGCTCAGTATCTATTTCATTGGGAATAAAATAAGCAATCCTATACCATTTTGTTTTGCCTTTTTTTGTAGTTTCTTTGTAAGGCTCCATAATTTGAAACCTTTGAGCAAAACCAGGTTTACCCCATCTGACCCAATCATTCTTGTCACCTATGTCTGAATAACTTAAATTAAATTCAATTCCTTTTTCAGAGACACCCATATTATCCTCGAATTTATCAAAAAACTTATACAGACCTTTACGATTAGGTACATTTCTTTTAGTAAAAACCATTTTATTATCTAATTGGGCCTTAAGCACGAAATGTGCAAAATCTTTTTTCTCTTTTTTTTTCATTTTTGTGTGTTGTTTTTCTGCGTATGAAAAATTTGAAAATAAGAACAAACATACAGATAATATTAGTAAAGTTTTTTTCATAATTTTTTATATTAATTTATTTTATAGTATCTATACTTCCAATATTATTTAAAGAATTATTTAATTCCTCCAAATTTTCTCTTCTTCCAATCATTACAACTGATAATCCAAAAGCTATAATTAGACCTAATGGAATAGCTGTAACAATGCTTATGTAATCAGCCATTAATATTAAATAAATAGCATAAAATAAAATTGATCGAATAATAACTGTAGATTTAAAAACAGCTATGATTGCTAAAGAATGTTTAATCAAATTTTTAAAACTCATCTTGGAAGGACCAAAATATCTTGCCCCTCTTTCTGAAGGAGATGAAGATCTATCTTTTTCTAATTTTGCTAATGCTCCTGAAAAGCTGCACCAAGTAGATTTATCGTTGATTAATTTCTCAACAGTTGATTTTGGAAGACAAGTATAATTTCCAAATTTTATTGAGTGACCAGTAAAAACGTAAGTGATTGTTTTATGGAAATGATAACAAATTTTAAAAATAAAATTTTCAGATCTTTTTACTCTTTCTCCTACAATTGGTTTTCCTTCGTCATATTTTATGTATTCTAGAAAACTTTTGATTTCTTCGGGTCTATCTTCACCATCTGAATCCATTGGAATTACGTAATCAAATTCTTTATTTTGAAATATATGTTTAAGTCCTGTTGCAATACATCTTCCATGTCCCTGATTGTTTTTAATATTTAAAATTTCAATCGATAATAAATTTTCTGTATTGGAGATAGAGGTTGGTTTTTCCTCAGTTGATGCATCATTGACAATGACAAGAGAAAATTCTGCATCTAAGTCTTTTACAATTGAATTTATTTCTTCAATTAATTTTGAAGCTGATTTCCAGTCATTATAAACTGGTGTTAAAATAGTAATTTTCATTTATTTAACTTGCAAGCAACCTCAGTAATGAGGCTACAATTCCATGTCCAGACAACTCTATTATTACAACAATAAAGACGATGAATAGTATGTTTTTATTGAATTTCATAACTATGACCCAACGCAAATCTTATCAATACACATATATTTATCAAATGAATTCAATTTTTCCTTTGTAACAAAGCCTTTCCAAATAGGCCTTGAATTAATGTGATATGATAAATTTCCAGCTGTCCATTCATCACCAAGGACATATTTAATAGGTTCATCATGTTGTTCGTACCATGCCATTTGAACTTTTATAGCTATATCTCTTCCAGGATAATCAGTCCTCTTATCAGTCTGAGATATTGAGACATAACCGTACAAAATTGGAGATAATAAAAATAAAAATATAAATCCTATTAAAAAAGAATTTAGTTTCTTAATGTTTATTTGAGTTTTTAAAAGGTAAATAAATAAAGTTCCAAAGAATAAGTAAAAAGGCGTCATCCACATGGTTCTAATCTTTGATCCAGTTATTAACGCAGTCATAAATACTAATATTATAGGGACTAAATTAATAAATATTAAAAATAAAAGTTTCTCATCTTTTAAATTTAATTTTTTGGGTATTTTTTTCATTAGTAACCAAACTAAAATTAAAAATGGTATTAAAATACCAATTTGTTTCAATGTGAATATCAATGGATATTTAAGATGATTTATTATTTGTCCTTCATCCAAACCTGCACGAGCAAAACCATACTTGATAGTAATAAAATCGTTGTTGAATAACCAAATTATATGTGGAATTAAAATTACAAAAAATACTTCTAATGAAACTAAATATTTAAAATCAAATTTTTTTGATTTTTTAAAAAATATTAAATATGCAAACAATAAATCTATTGTGACTAATAAATATACAAAAAGATATTTTGATAAAATACCAAATGCTGCTACAGCTCCTAACAAGATGCAATCATAAAGCTCAATTTTTTTACTAATATATATTTTCCAAGTATAATAAACCGTCAAACACCAAAAAGGTAATTGACAAACATTTACATTAAATTCTGGAGTTGTGAAATTATAGAAGTATATCCCTTCAATAAGAAAAACTGATAACAAACTCAAAGTGCCATCATTAAGAATTTCCTGTGATAATTTAAAAATAATGAAAAAAGACACAACTACAAAAATTTGACTTAAAAAATAATAAGCCCAATCTTGTGGTCCAAATATTTGAAAAAAAACTTCTGGAAAAAACGCACTTAATGGAGGATGTTTGTTAAATCCCCAATCTAAATTACTACCCCAGGCCAAAGCTTCAATTGTATCCAAAGGTAAATTTGAGTTTGTGATAGTTGGAACAACTGTCCATAGAATTAAGTGAGTCGTTACAAAAATATAAAAAATATTATTTATATTTCTTTTGTTTAAGGCCATTTTCATCAATCTATATGAATAAACCGTTCTTGACACTCATTTATTCATGAATATATTCACCAACTCAAAATAGCTAGGTATGGTAAGAATTTCAAAAACTTATACTCCAAAAGAAAAAGAGAAATACATGTGTGCTAAGCATTTAGCGTATTTTAAGATGAAATTAATGGAGTGGAAAAAAGATTTAAAGAGATCTAATAATGAGGCGATTTTTCAAGCATCCATGGATGATAATAGTGCATCAGCTGACATAGTTGATCAAGCAAGTTCATACACTGAAAAGAATGTAGAGATGAGAGCTATTAATAGACAAATCAAATTAATTTCTAAAATAGATGGTGCATTAAAGAAAATTCAAGATGGAACTTACGGATTTTGTGAAGAAACTGGTGAACCTATAGGTTTAAAAAGATTAATGGCAAGACCAGTTGCAACTCTTTGCATTGCAGCTCAAGAAAAACACGAAAAAGACGAAAAAGTTTACGCTGACGATTAAGGAAAATCTATTTCAGCATCTTTATTTAGTGCTTTAAACCCTTTTACTACAGCTGGACGTTGAGCAATTTCAACAAACCACCTAGATAGGTTTTCAAAATTATTTAATCCAATATCGTGTCTTTTGTGTCTTGCAATCCAAGACCATGTAGCAATATCAGCAATAGAGTATTTATCATTTGCTAAAAACTTACTTTGAGCCAATCTAGCCTCAAGATCTTCATAAATCTTTCTGGTGATTTTGAAGTATCTTTCTTCACCCCACTCACTTTTTCCTTGGTGATAATAATGAAACTGGTGATGTTGACCTATCATTGGACCAACAATAGCCATTTGAGCCATCAACCACTGATTTATCTCTAACCTATCTGCTTCCGGATATAGTTTTTTACTTTTCTCGCCCAAATACATAAGTATAACTCCAGACTCGAATACAGTCTTATCATTCTCATGATCTATAATTACAGGAATTTTATTAAAGGGACTTATTTTTTTAAATTCTGGTTTAAATTGATCTCCACTCAAATTAACTTTTGTAAGTTTGTATTTAAAATCAATTTCCTCGAGCATTATGCTAATTTTCCAGCCATTGGGAGTATCAGCAGTAAAGAGCTCTATCATTCTTTTACACCCAATCTATCTTTGATAGTGCTGGATGCAGTTGTAAATTCAAATCTATATTTTTCATCTGGTCTTGCATATTTAAAGCAGCCCCTTGCAGCTAATGCTCCTTCATGAAAGCCTGAAAGTATTAACTTTAATTTGCCTGGATAGGTACAGATATCCCCAATTGCAAATATTCCTTTTTTATTTGTTTCAAAATTTTCTGTATTTACTGGAATTGTTTTTTTATCTAAATTTAGACCCCACTCTGCGATAGGTCCTAATTGCATTATTAATCCAAAAAAGCCCAAGACATAATCAGCTTTTATAACTTTACTTTCACCTGTTTCACTTTTTATTTCTACACTTTCTAATGAGCCATTTCCTTTAACATCTTTAATTAAATATTTAGTAATTAAATCAATAGTTTTATTATCACTTAATTCTTTTATTTTTTGAACACTGGCTGGTGCACCTCTGAATTCATCTCTTCTGTGAACAAGAGTTACTTTTGATGAATTAGATAATTCTATAGCCCAATCAAGAGCACTATCTCCACCTCCAAAAATAACTACTGATTTATCTTTAAAAATAGTTTTGTCTTTTATTGAATATAAAACAGATTTTCCGTCATACTTTTCAGCACTTTTAGTTGGGAATTTTCTTGGTTCAAAAGAACCTACGCCACCTGCTATGACAATATTAGGTGTTTCAAATTCTTTTCCATTTAATGTTTTAACTAACCATTTATTGTTTTCATTTTTTAATTCTTGAACTCTGTCACTTAAATGAAAGTTAAAATTAAAAGGTTTTATTTGTTCAATTAAATTATTTGTAAGTTCTTCTCCTGTACATTTAGGAACTGCAGGAATATCATAAATTGGTTTGTCTGGATAAAGCTCAATACATTGTCCTCCAATTTTATCTAAATTGTCTACAATTTCACATTTTAATCCGATTATCCCTAATTGGTGTGCACAGAATAAACCTGTGGGTCCTGCTCCAATAATTACTACATCTGTTTTAATCATTAAACTTGTTTCTCCGGCATATGGACTGTCAATCCATCTAAATCATCAGAGACGATTAATTGGCAACTTAATCTGCTATTAGATTTTGGTTCAAAGGCTTGATCTAACATATCATCTTCGCCCATTTCTTTTTCTGGGAGTTTTCTGAACCATTCGTCATCATTAATATATACATGACAAGTTGCACATGACATTCCACCTCCACAATCTGCATCTATGCCTGGGATATCATTTTGTATAGCACCTTCCATTACACTAAGACCGTTTGCAACATCTGCTTCATGTTCCGTACCATTGAATTCTATGTATTTGATTTTTGCCATATTTAATAAATAATTCTTATAAACTAATTTGCGACTGCGGCAAATTTTTGAAATTTAGCATTTTCTATTTTTAGTCCAAAAAAAAAGGCAGGTATGTTTTAGCATACCCGCCTCTTTTTAATATTAAAAGCTAATTATCTAGCTCGTGCTCCACCTTGTGAAACTGCTGCTGACCAGATTACTAGACCAAAAGCAATTTTGTTGATGAAGTCTGCTAAGTTGTAAATCACGTTCAATGAGTTAGCGTCTACTCCACCTACTAGGTAACCAAAAATGTAACCTAATGGGTAAATAGCCCAACCGATTGTTACGATCATTCTCATAGCGCCCCATGCAGTTGCTAATGGCTTGTTTCCAGTTTTAGCTGCAATTTTTCCAGCTTCACCAGAGAATACTTCATATAAGATGTAGATCCATCCAGCCATACCGACTATAAAACCAAGCATAGCATTGATGTAACCTGCTTCTCCTAAGTATCCACCAATTAACATCACAAGCGAACCAATTAATAATCTCCAGAATATTGCTCCTGGGATTTTCTTAACTGCTGCTAGAATTAAGTAAAACTCGATCATCTGTAATGGTACAGTGATTAACCAATCAATATATCTATATACTGTTGGAGAATCTCCAGTCATTACCCATACATCTCTCATGTACATGTAGTGAATGAATGCAACACCAGTTACAAGACCAGCTACTGTTACTGAAGTTTTCCAGCCTGCTGCAACAGTATTTCTTTCCATGAAGAAGAATACTGTAGCTGCTGCCATACCCATTGCGATTACCCAAAAGGAAATCCCAACGAAGTCGTCAGAAGCTAACATAGCAGTTGCTGCGTTTGCTGCACCAGTAAGACCAAATAAAGCCACTGCTGCTAATGCAAACATTTTAAGTTTTTTCATAAAAAACTCCCTCTCGTTAGTTTTTTTTAGTTTAAATTTAAACTACGGACAAATCACAAAGGTTTATCCAAAGTTAGGGGGTTAATATCAAATTAAATTAGTTTGTTGAAGACTTTTTGCCGCGTTATAAGTGTTGATTTTACTGACTTTTTAAAATTAAATACAACCTGTTGCATAAATTCAATAGAAAAATGACACCAAATAGCAAATCAAAATGAACAGAAATTATAAAGAAATTTACAGCGAATCTCTAAAAAATCCTGAGGAATTTTGGCAGAAAATTTCTGAAGATGTGTTTTGGTTCAAAAAACCAACTAAGATTTTAAAAAAAGACAACCCTCCATTCTATAAATGGTTTGAAGATGGTGTAACAAATACATGCTACAATGCCTTAGACCATCATATTGATCAAGGCAGAGGTGATAAGACTGCTTTAATCTATGACAGCCCAATTACAGGCAATAAATCAAAGTTTACTTTCAAAGAATTAAAAGAAAAAGTTTCAAAATTTGCAGGCGCTTTAGATAAGCAAGGAGTTAAAAAAGGAGATCGTGTAATAATTTATATGCCAATGATACCAGAGGCTGTGGTTGCTATGCTTGCATGTGGGAGAATTGGAGCAATCCACTCTGTTGTATTTGGTGGTTTTGCTTCAAATGAGTTAGCTAGTAGAATTGATGATAGTAAAGCTAAAATTTTAATTACAGCATCGTGTGGATTTGAACCTGGAAGGACAGTTGAGTACAGACCACTTGTAGATGGGGCTTTAAAATTAGCAAAACACCAAGTTGAAAAAGTAATATTATTTCAAAGAAAAGATCACGAAGTAAAATTAAATAAACCTTTAGAAATAAGTTGGGACGAAGCGCTATCTGGAGCAAATGATAAAGATTGCGTTGAGATGAGTGCCAATGATTATGCTTACATCCTTTATACTTCGGGGACCACAGGTATTCCAAAAGGAATAGTTCGAGATATTGGTGGTCACATAGTTGCTCTTAAATGGACTATGAAAAATATTTATAACATTGATCAAGACGATATTTGGTGGTCAGCAAGTGATATTGGTTGGATAGTAGGACATTCCTATATTGTCTATGCTCCATTATTCAAAGGTTGTGCAACTCTTTTATTTGAAGGTAAACCTGTGGGTACTCCTGATGCTGGAGTTTTTTGGAGAATAATATCAGAATACAAAATCAAATCTTTATTCACAGCCCCAACAGCATTTAGAGCAATTAAAAAAGAAGATCCAGAGGGTAAATTTTTTTCTAAATATGATTTAAGTTCATTTGAATCACTATTTTTAGCAGGTGAAAGAGCAGATCCGGATACGATTAAATGGGCTGAAAATTTACTAAAGGTTCCTGTAATTGATCATTGGTGGCAAACTGAAACTAGTTGGGCGATAAGTTCAAACTGTACTGGAATTGAAATGCAAGAAACAAAATATGGATCAGCCTGTAAAGCAGTCCCAGGCTATGATGTAAAAATAATTAAACCAGATCAAACAATAGCTAAACCAAATGAGATGGGAGATATTGTTGTTAAACTTCCACTGCCTCCAGGAACATTCCCAACTTTATGGAATGCAGATGAGAGATATAAACAAAATTATATGTCGAATTATAGTGGCTACTATCAAACTTACGATGCAGGACATATTGATGATGATGGATATATTTGGATTATGTCTAGAACTGATGACATAATAAATGTTGCAGGCCATAGACTTTCAACTGGTGCAATAGAAGAGGTTTTATCAGAACATCAATCTGTTGCTGAATGTGCAGTAATAGGAATAAAAGATCAATTAAAAGGACAATTACCAATTGGTTTAATTGCTCTAAAAGCAGGTGTTTCAAAGGATAATGAGACTATTTCAAAAGAGTGTGTGCAAATGGTTAGAGATAAAGTTGGACCTGTTGCAGCTTTTAAAATAGCAATTGTTGTTAAAAGATTACCAAAAACGAGATCTGGAAAAGTTCTACGAGGAACAATTAGAAAGATTGCTGATAAAGAAGAATATAAAATGCCTGCAACGATTGATGATCCTGCAATCCTTGATGAGATAAAAGAAGACTTAATAAATAGCAATATTTTAAAATAATGCTTAAGACATATCTTTTTTTAGTAGGAGCAATTATTTGTGAAGTATGTGGAACAATGCTTCTTCCTGTTACTCAAAACTTTACAAAAGTAACACCAACAGTATTTTTAGCTGGATTTTATTTATCTGCTTTTTATTTACTTACTTTTGTAGTTGATAAATTACCAATTGCGATTGTTTATGGAACTTGGAGTGGACTTGGTATTTTTACTATTGCGATATTGGGATATATTTTTTTTAAACAGTCTTTAAGTTGGCAAGCTATATTGGGGATGTTTCTTATTGTAGTTGGAGTGACACTTGTAAATATGTATTCAAGTAAAACTATATAAATCAATCAAAAAGAATTGGTTTACCAGATGGGTCTCCTAAAATTTCATCTTCTTTCATTTTAATATCACCATTAATAACTGTATAAACTGGCGAACCTTTAAATTTATAGCCATCAAATGGGCTCCATCCACACTTACTATGAATATTTTCGTTTTTAATTTCAATTGTTCGATTCATATCTATTATTGTAAAGTCAGCATCATAATCTTTTTTAATAAATCCTTTATTTTTAATGCCAAATACCGAAACTGGATTTTCACAAAGAAGTTTAATTAGTTGATCCAATGTAAGTTTTTTGTCATTCACATGATTTAGCATAACGGGTAATAATGTTTGTACTCCAGGCATACCAGATGGTGACTGAGGATACTCTTTTAATTTATTTTCTTTCAAATGAGGTGCATGATCAGAACCAATAGTATCGTTATAGTTATTTCTAATAGCATACCATAGTCTATCATAATGTGATTTATCCCTTAAAGGAGGGTTCATCTGTGCAAAGGTCCCAAGTTTGTCATAACAATCTGGTGCATATATCGTTAAATGTTGTGGAGTAATTTCAAAAGTAATATTTCCTTTATTTTGCGATAAAAAATCTACCTCTTCTTTTGTTGTAACATGTAATATATGCGCCTTTTTATTAAGTCTTTTTGCAATCCTAACAATTCTTCTTGTAGATGACATTGCACATTCTTCATTCCTCCATACAGGATGTGAATGAACATTGCCTCTTTCAATTAATTTTTTTCTCAAGTTAATTATTTCTTCATCTTCAGAATGTACTGCAACTATTTTTGAAGTATTTTGGAATACTTTTTCAATATCTTCTTCTTTATCAACTAATAAATTTCCAGTTGAGGAACCCGCAAAAAGCTTTACTCCACAACATCCATCTAAACCTTTAAGCTTTGCTAAATCAGTTGAATTATTAGGAGTTGCTCCAAAATAAAAAGCATAATTTGAATACATCCTATTTTTAGCAAGACTTAGCTTGTTATTAAATTCTTTCATATTTGCTGTTGGGGGATTTGTATTTGGCATCTCAAAAACACTTGTTATACCACCAGCAATAGCTGCCTTACTTCCAGTATGTAAGTCTTCTGCATTTGTTGATCCAGGCTCTCTAAAGTGAACCTGGGTATCCATACAGCCAGGTAAAACTAGTAAATTACTTGCATCAATAAATGCTTTACTCTGTTCGTTATTTAAATCGCCAATTATTGAGATTTTTCCATTCTTAATGCCAATATTAGTCTTAGTAAGTTTTCCTTCGATATAACATTCTCCATTTTTTATAATAAGATCTAACATTTTGAGAATTTGTTATTATATTATTCTAAAGTATCTATCAATGATGAAAAAAAATAATGTTTATATTTTAGAGGACAGAGGACTTTTATATGTTTCGGGTGAAGACTGTAAAGAATTTCTTCAAAATATAGTTACAAATAATATCAACAAAGTAGATGAAAATAATTCATGTTATTCCGCTTTACTTACTCCGCAGGGAAAATATTTGTATGACTTCATTATATTAAAACATAAATCTGGATATTTTTTAGATTGTGAGAAAAAAAATATCGATGATTTATTTAAACAATTAAATTTATATAAACTTAGATCAAAAGTAGAAATTTTAAATTTAAGTAATGAATTTGTAATTGCAGTTATTAGTAAAGAAAGATTTTTTGATATGGAAAATTCAAATTCTAGAGCTGGTAATACAATAAAATTTAGAGAAGATAGTATTTTTTTAGATCCTAGAAATATCGAGCTTGGAGCAAGAATAGTAATCAATTTAGAAAAATTATATTTATCATTAAAAAAACTTGGACTTCAAAGTGCAGATAAAAATGAATATTACAAATTAAGTCATGAAATTGGTATTCCGCAAAATAATACTGAAAAACTTCAAAATAAACTTTTTGGTATTGAGTGTAACTTTGATGAGTTAAATGCAATAGATTTTAAAAAAGGATGCTATGTAGGACAAGAAAATACTGCAAGAATAAAATTAAAAGACAAATTAAACAAACGTCTTTTACCAATTGAGGTAATAAAGGGCGATTTAGAGAATGATATCATAACAACTGAGAAAGATGAAATAGGAAAAGTATTAATAAACGATAATTATCCCTACGCTCTTATCAAAGTAAAAAATGAAAAATTTGATTTTGATAAAACATTTACTTGTGGTTCTGCTAAGATAAAAGTCATAAAACCTGATTGGCTTCAAATTACTTAATATATTTAGATAAGTCTGGTTTAAAATAATTTGGACCTTTCATTACTTTACCTTGATCATTAAAGATTGGTTTGCCATCTAATCCAAGTTTACTCATATTAGAATTTTGAACTTCAACGAAACAAGCATCTAAATCAATTCCAAATGCATGACCTGCTCCATATGTTACATATAAAATATCTGTCAAAGCATCAGCTACTTCTAATAGATCATTGTTATCTAAGGCTTGTTTAAACTCGTCCAATTCCTCTTTAATCAAATTGTATCTTAGCATATTAATTTTATCAGAACTTAAAGAAGGTTTTGATTTAACTTCTTGCCCAAAAGTTTCCATAAAATTTTTCACTTTTTGAAAATTTGTCATTTTACTCCTGTAAGATTATTAAAAACTAGTATATAAATTAATTGGTTATTTTTTCAAACAAATGAAAACTAGAAAAGAATTTGATAGTATAGGTGGTATTGCAGTACCAAATGATAAATATTGGGGTGCGTCAACTCAAAGATCTAAAAAATTTTTTAATATTGGCAAAATATATGTTCCAGAATCAATAATAAGATCTATTGCAATCATTAAGCGAAGCGCGGCCATAGTTCATAAAAAAGATAAGCTAATTTCTCCTAGAATTGCTAAATCAATTATTAAGGCCTCAAATGAAATTATTTCAGGCAAAATGGAAGAGAATTTTCCTTTAAAGGTATGGCAAACTGGTTCTGGAACACAAACTAATATGAACGTAAATGAGGTAATAGCAAATAGAGCTATAGAAATTTTAAAGGGTAAAAAAGGATCAAAGAAACCTGTTCATCCAAACGACCATGTAAACAAATCTCAGTCAACAAACGATGTTTTTCCAACAGCAATGCATATATCTGTAGCAACAGAAACTATCAAAAAGCTTTTACCTAGTTTAAAATTGTTAGAAGATTCATTAAAAAAAAAGAGTAAAGAATTTAAAAAAATTGTGAAAATTGGAAGAACACATCTTCAAGATGCCACTCCATTATCTCTTGGTCAAGAATTTTCTGGATATCATGAACAAGTCAAAAAGAGTATTGCTAGAATAAAATATTGTTTAGAAGATATTTATTTTTTAGCTCAAGGTGGTACTGCTGTTGGTACAGGTATAAATTCCAAAAAAAATTTTGACAAAAAAATAGTTAGTGAAATTAGAAAATTTTGTAAAATAAAATTTAGACCTGCACCAAATAAATTTTCAGAATTAGCTGCACATGACGCAATAGTGAATTTTTCTGGATCTTTAAATTCTTGTGCTGTTGCATTAATGAAGATTTCAAATGATATAAGATTTTTAGGGTCTGGTCCTAGAGCTGGTTATGGAGAACTTATCTTACCAGAAAATGAACCAGGGTCCTCAATTATGCCTGGCAAAGTCAACCCGACACAATGTGAAGCAGTTACAATGGTTTGTGCAAAAGTAATTGGAAATCATACTGGTATAACTGTTGCAGGTAGTCATGGACATTTTGAGTTAAATGTATTTAAACCCTTGATTGCTTATAATATTTTACAATCAATAGATATTTTAGCGGACAGTGTTAAAAATTTTAGTATTTATTGCATAAAAGGGATAATAGCTAACAAAAAAAAAATTAAAGAACATTTAGATAATTCACTAATGCTAGTTACTGCTTTAGCACCAAAGATAGGTTACGATAATGCAGCAAAGATTGCAAAAAAAGCATTAAAGAATGGTACAAAGTTGAGAAAAGAAGCAATTAAGTCGGGTTTGATAAATGAGAAAGATTATGATTTATTGATTGATCCTATGAGTATGATTAAGCCAAGCTAATCGATTATTTTTCTAATATATGATCTTAAATTTTGTATATTTTTAACATAAAAAATTTCGTTTGATTTATTTTTTCTTAAATTCGTACCAATTTTAACATTTGAAATAGTAAGATTTCTATCTCCAATAGTTTTTTCTGCATCAAAGTATATTTTTTTAACTTTTTTTATTTTATTTGATCCAATTTGAAACATTTTCGCGAACTCAATATGATTTTCGATATTTAGTTGATTATTTAATATAAATTTTAAATTATCATCATCTTCAACAAAGCTTATATTTGAATTAATAATGCCAATTTTGTCTAAGTAAAACTTTGCCTTCTCAAATTTAATTTTTTTTTCGTTTATTTCAAAATCAATTTCACCTTTTTTTATTAACCTATTTTTTAAATCATCAAATTTGATTTTTAATTTACCATTAAAATTGCCAACAAAATTTTCATCAAATGTGAATAGACTCATCAAAATTGTATTGAAAATCTTATCAGCTTTTATTTTCTTAATTGTTAAATCACCTTCAAAATAAAATGGGTTAAGTTGAATTTTACTATCAAGATTAAAATTTGTTTTTTTTTTATTCGGAGAAAGAATCTCAATTCTGTTATCATTAAATTTAATATCATATTCAAGTTTGTTATGTGCATAGACTATTTGTGAATTGCCATTGAATATTTTTGAATTTTCAAATTTAAATTTATTTCTAATTTCAATATTTGGATTAAATAGATTTATATTGTGCATAGTTAAATTTGGAATGTCATAACTTCTTTTCCACTCAGACTTAAAATTTAATCCAAAAATTATTCCATTTAATAAAAAATTTTTAATTCTTGTATCATTGTTTATTTTAAATGAAATTTTTTTTATCGGAGAAATTAATATAACTTCATTTTTCTTATTTTTTAGGAAAACTTTACAATTTTGCAAAGTAATGGGTTTGTGAACTTTCTGATATAAGTGATCCCTTATTTCTTTAATATCAGACATATTTATTTCTAAATTTGAATTTGAAATTTGAGTAGATAGAAAATTACTAAATGATTTTGAATAAATATCTTTTAATGAAATAAAAATTTTCAAATTTGACGTATTTATTAGATTTTTTTTTTCTTGAGTATTATTTAAATTGAGAGAAGCATTTTCAACTAAAAGATGCGGTCTTGGGAATGGTTTGTAAGAAATTTTTCCTGATGAAAATAGATAAATTTTAAAACTTTTATAAAAATTTTTTTCTATTATTGCAACTTTGCTTTTATAATTAAATAAAACTGGTAAAGATAAAATAGTAAATGATGAAAAAATTGTAATTATTGCTAATAAAATTAAAGTGAATGCTATTTTGTTTTGCTTAATTTTATTCATTAAATTAATAAGATTTATATAACAAAAAATATGATAAATTCTAATTATTTGACAAACTTAAATGAAAAGCAACAAGAAGCCGTGCTTCATCTTGATGGGCCACTTCTTATTGTGGCTGGAGCGGGTTCAGGTAAAACAAAAGTTTTAACTTCAAGAATTGCTCATATAATAAGAAGTCATAAAGCTTTTTCTAATCAAATATTAGCTGTTACTTTTACAAATAAGGCTGCAAAAGAAATGCAAACCAGAGTATCAAGACTTCTTAAAAAAGAAGCAACTGGTTTACCGTGGCTAGGAACATTTCACTCTATAAGTGCAAAAATTTTAAGAAAACACGCTGATGCTGTTGGCTTAAAATCAAATTTTACAATAATTGATACAGATGATCAGGCAAGACTTATTAAGAATATTTGTAAAGGTGAAAATATTGATATTAAAAAAATTTCACCAAAGTATATTTTGTCTATTATTGATAAATGGAAAAATAAAGGACTTTATCCAGATGAAGTTATTTTAAAAAAAAATGAAACATTAGAGAAAAATTTTTTAAAAATATATAAAATTTACCAAAAAAAATTAATAGATCTAAATTCAACAGATTTTAGTGACTTGATATTACATACGGTCAAAATTTTTAAAAACTATCATGATATTAAAGCAATTTACTCAAAAAAATTTAAATATATTTTAGTAGATGAATATCAAGACACAAATTTTATTCAAAGTGAATGGCTAAAATATTTGTCAGAAACAAATATGAACTTATGTTGTGTTGGAGACGATGATCAATCAATTTATAGTTGGAGGGGTGCCGAGATTAAAAATTTTTTAGATTTTGATAAAATTTATAAAGATACTAAAATAATTAGATTAGAGAAAAACTATAGATCGACTCAGAACATTTTGAATGTTGCATCAAAGTTAATAGAGAATAATCAAAATAGAGTTGGTAAAACATTGTATACAAGTCAAGAAAAGGGTGATCTAATTACATTAGATTGCTTTAGGAATGTAAAAGATGAGGCGGTTGAAATCAGTTCTACTATAGAAAATTTTAAAAAAAATAATTCTTTAAATGAAATAGCAATTTTAGTGAGAGCAATTTTTCAAACTAGAGAATTTGAGGAAAGATTTTTAAAGGTTGGAATACCCTATAGAATAATTGGTGGAATCAAATTTTATGAAAGAGCAGAAATAAAAGATTGTATAGCCTATTTAAGATGTATCCATCAGCCTATGGATGATTTGTCTTTTGAAAGAATAATTAATGTTCCAAAAAGATCAATAGGAGACTCAACCATTAAAACAATTTCAGAATTTGCAAAATCTAATAATTGCACTCTAGAAATTGCTTCTAGAAAATTAATTGAATTAAATAAAATAAAGCCAAAAACGAAACTTGGATTAATTTCTTTATTAAATTTGTTAGAAAAATGGAGATACGATTTAAAAAAAAAAATAAATCATAACAAACTTTTACAAATAATATTGGATGAGTCTGGTTACAGTGAAATGTTAAAAAATAAGAAAGATTTAGAAAATGAAAATAGACTCGAAAATATAAAGGAGCTTTTAAATGCAATGAAAGATTTTGATAATTTGGAGAGTTTTTTGGAGCACGTTGCTTTAGCAACCTCATTAGACCAAGACTGGGAAAGTGAAAAGGTTAATTTAATGACTTTGCATGCATCTAAAGGTTTAGAATTTAATATAGTTTATCTACCAGGTTGGGAAGAGGGTTTATTTCCTCATCAAAAAAGTATTGAAGAAAAAGGAGAAAATGGATTGGAAGAAGAAAGAAGGCTAGCCTATGTAGGAATAACTAGAGCAAAAAAGATTGCAAAAATTTCATTTTCTATGAATAGATTTTATCAAGGTGATTGGATGGATAGCATCGCTTCCAGATTTGTTGATGAGCTTCCAGACGATTATATCAAAAAAAATACTAGTTATGAAGAAAAGGAAGATGATGAATTTCACTTTAATCAAGATATAGAATTTGAAAGTGAAATAAGAAGCCCTGGTTGGATAAGATATCAAAAAAAATTAAAGTGATAAAAAATATAAAAAAATTTATAAAGGATAATGATTTAGATGGTTATATTGTTCCCAAGAATGATGCTTTTTTTACAGAATATTCAGAAATAAATAATTTAGAAAAAGTTACTCTTTTTAATGGTTCTGCTGGATTTGCAATAATATTAAAAAAAACTAATTATTTATTTGTAGATGGAAGATATACGCTTCAAGCTAAAAAACAGTCAGGAAAAAATTTTAAAATATTTGAAACTCCCTATACATTACCAAAAAATTTATTAAAAATTCACAAATTTAAGATTGGTTTTGATCCAAAATTATTTACTGAAACAACACTCAAAACTTATTTTGACGATAAAACTCATTTGATACCGATTCAATTTAATTTTAGAATAAATTCTCAAAAAAAAGTAAATAAAATATTCCATTTAAACAATAAAATTGTCGGAGAAAGTTCAAATTCGAAAATTAATAAAGTTATAAATTACATGAATAAAAATAAAATTAGTTATTTATATATAAGTGCAGGTGAAAATGTTAACTGGCTACTAAATATTAGAGGGAGAGATTTACCAAATAGTCCAGTGGTAAATTGTAAGCTGATTATAACTAACAAAAAAAAATTATACCTTTTTATAAATTCAAAAAAGATAAATAATAAATTAAAAAAATATTTTAAAAATATAATTTTTTATGGGGAAGATGATCTATTTAAAGTTATTAGTAATCTGAAAAAAGGATTATTTTGTATAGATAAAAATACCTGTTCAATATTTGAGAAAAAATTAATAAATAGTAAATTTAAGATATTACAAATCAATGAACCAATTTATCAATTTAAGTCAATAAAAAACAAAACAGAAATATATAACACACTTAAGGTTCACGTCGAGGATGGAGTGGCACTTACAAAATTTATATATTGGTTCAAATTTACTAAGAGTTTACTAACAGAGAAAAAAATTGAAGATAAGTTAGAGTCTTTTAGGAAACATTCTAAAAATTATCTATATCCAAGTTTTGATACTATAGCGGGATCAGGACCAAACGGTGCAATTATTCACTACAAATCAAATAAAAGGACAAATCGTAAAATTAATATTAATGATATATTATTACTTGATTCTGGTGGACAATATAAATGGGGCACAACTGATGTAACAAGAACCATTGGTAGAGGAAAAATTGCAGATAAAATAAAAAATAATTTTACAAGAGTTTTGAAAGGCCATATTGCAGTTGTTACTGCCAACTTAGAGAGAAAATGTAGAGGTTATTTATTAGATAAATTGGCCAGAAAATCTCTAAAAAGTGTGGGTCTTGATTACTCGCATGGAACAGGCCATGGCGTAGGTTTTTTTCTGAATGTTCATGAAGGTCCTCAAGCAATCTCGAAATATAATAAAGTAAAATTAAAAAAGGGAATGATTTTAAGTAATGAGCCAGGATATTATTTAAATAATAAGTACGGTATAAGAATTGAAAATCTTATCTATGTTGATGGCAAAAAAGAAAATTTAACATTTAAAAATTTAACATTTGTGCCTATTGATATTGATATGATTAATTTTAAACTACTTACAAAAAAAGAGCGAGAGTATTTATTTAATTATCATTTAAATACGTACGCTATAACATCTAAGTTTCTTAGTAAGTCTGAGAAAAAATGGTTAATTAATTTAATTAATTAATTTTATTAAATCACTCTGAGAAATTATATTTATTCCTAAAGACTTAGCATGATCTATTTTTCGTTTAGTTGGTTTTTCACCAGCAATTAAAAAGTTTAAATTTTTGCTCACAGAACTTAAAATTGTTCCTGAATTTTTTTCTATTAAGGATTTAATTTCAGCTCTACTAATATCTTTAAGCTTGCCAGTAATAAGAAATGTTTTATTTATAAGTGGACCATTTTTAATCAAATTTTCTTTTTCAATATTTAAAATATTAATTAATTCTACAAAAATTGATAAATTTAATTTGTTATTGAAAAATTTTGATAAAGAAACCACCTGTGTTTCACCAATGCCATCAATATTTAACAATTTGTTAAATTGTTTATCTTTTATTATTTTTAAAAATTGTTGAATGTTTTTAATATTTTCAGAAATTAGTTTGGCATTCTCTATACCTATATGTCTTATGCCTATTGAGTAAATAAATTTTTGCAAAGATATATTTTTTGAATTTTCGATAGATAACTTTAAATTGTTTACAGATATCTCGCCCCATCCCTCAAGTTTTTTTATTTTATTGTAATCTAAATAAAATATATCTTGTGGTTTTTTTATAAGATCCAAATACCAAAATTTCTCAACAACCTTTTTTCCTAAACCATCAATATTAAGTGCATCTTTTGAGATAAAATGTTTAATTTTTTCAATAGCTATTTTTTCACAAGTATATCCATCATTAATGCAACGTCTTACAGCATCAAATTTTTTTGTAGTTTTGTTAAATTCTTTAATTGTTTCTGATCCACAAGAAGGACATTTTTTTGGAAAAACGAAGGATTTTGATTTATTATCTCTTTTTGTTTTATCAACTTTTATAACATGTGGTATTACGTCTCCTGCTCTTTCTATTTTAACTATATCACCAATTCTAATATCTTTCCTCAAAATTTCATCCTCATTGTGAAGAGTAGCATTTGAAACAACAACACCTCCAATATTTACAGGATTAACTTTAGCAACTGGTGTTAATGCGCCAGTACGACCAACTTGAATTTCAATATTTAATACTTTGGTATCAGCATTATCTGCTGAAAATTTATGAGCGATTGCCCATCTAGGTGCATTTGATGTAAATCCAAGTCTTTCTTGAAGTTTTAAATCATTTATTTTATATACGAGACCATCTAAATCATAATCTAAATCAAATCTTTTATTTTCAAAATTTTTATGAAATTTTATTAAATCTTTTATGTCAGATAATATCTTATTGTCTTTGTTGATTTTAAATCCCCATCTCTGTAAATTTTTTAAAAATTCTGATTGATATTTATAATTAGTATTTTTAGAATAGCCAAATGTATACGCAATAAAATTTAGAGGTATTTTTTTTGTTTCTCTAGGATCTTTTTGCCTTAACGAACCAGATGCAGCATTTCTAGGATTTGCAAATTTATCTTTTATTTTTAAAAAATCTTTTTTTTTTATAAAAACTTCTCCTCTTATTTCAATTTCATTTGGAAAATCACTACTTTCTATAAAATGGGGTATATCTTTAATTGTTTTTAAGTTTTCAGTAATTATTTCACCAATCTTTCCGTCTCCCCTGGATACTCCATAATGTAGTCTTTTATTTATATATGTTAAGGAAGCAGAGATACCATCAATTTTGGGCTCAACGCTGTATTCTAATTTAATATTTTTATCTAGATAATTATATATTTTTTTTTTAAAATTTATTATGTCATCTTCATAAAAAGCATTTGATAAAGATAACATAGGATTTTTGTGTTTATATTTCTCAAAAGATTTTGAAGGTTTATAACCTACAATTTTAGTTGGTGAATTTTTACTTTTTAAAAATTTATATTTTTTTTCAAGTTCTAATATTTCATTTTTTAATTCATCGTACTCTGAGTCAGTAATTTTTGGATCACTATTTTCATAATAAAATTTATTATGTTTTATGTAGTTTTTTATTTTTGATTGATACTTATTTTTTAAATATTCTCTATCCATAAATTTACTTTATTTGAATAGATTTTTAAATTTTTTAAGAATAGTTTCTTTCTCATTTTTGTTAACAACTTTTTTTGCTTCATAGTCACTATTTAATAATTTATAGCTTGCAGCATACCATTCACTTGATTGATAATTATAACCTAACAAAGATGCATATTTCTCTGCCTCACTTACTAAACCAAGTTTATAATGAAGTTCAACCAATCTATGAAGTGACTCCTCTACATATATAGTCGTATCATAATCATTTACAACTTTTTTAAATCTATTAATTGCTGGAATCCATTTTTCTCTTTGAACGTAATATCTTGCTAAATACATTTCTTTTGATGCAATAATTTCTATTATATATTCAAGCTTATACTTTGAGTCTTCCGCATAATCCGTTTTTGGAAAATTATTAATTATTAATTCAAAATATTTTTTTGCTTGTAATATTTCATTTAAATCTTTTTTCTCGTCTACTATTTGATCATAATGTGACAATGCTAATAAATAATAAGCGTAATCAGTTTGAGGATGATTTTTATATTTAACTAAAAACCGCTCTAAATTTGTTATGGAATCAGCATAGTATCCCTGAGAAAAATATCCGTAAGCAGCCATAAGAACAGCTCTAGGAGCCCAAACAGACTGAGGGTATAATAATTCTGCTTCATTAAATTTTTTACCTGCATAAATTACATCCCCTTTTTCAAATTCTTCGAGACCTTGGTTGTAGACTTCTATCATTTGAGTTTCTAAATCTTTTTCTTCAAGCAAAGTAACTTTTTCATCTTTTTTTGAGCAAGCAAAAATTAAAGTGAATATAATTAAATATATAAAATTGAATTTTAAAACCATTTTATATTTTTATCAGATTAATCTAAAAATTCTAACTTTTATGCTATAGATTTTAAAATTTGGTAATTTGCAAATGTGTGGGGTAATTGTTTTCCTTTAATTTCTATAAGTGAATAATTTGCCTTGTCACTGAATATTTTTCTTAATAACTTATTTGTTAAATTATGACCACCTTGTGAACAATGAACTGAGCCAATAATCTTATGACCTGATAAAAATAAATCTCCCATACAATCGAGTATTTTATGATTCACAAACTCTTTGTCATTTCTAAGTCCACCATCATTTAATATTTTATCTTGTTTTATAACAATTGCGTTGTCTAAGCTGCCACCTTTTCCTAAATTAAGTTTTTTTAATTTTTCAATATCTTCATACAAACAAAATGTTCTCGAGTTGTAAATATCTACTAAGTTATCTTCAAAAATATTAACTTTATTTTTTTGTGTTCCAATTGACTTGGTTTTATATTTAATTTCAAACTCAATATCACTAGTTACATTTGATTTTTCTATTGATATGAATTTATTTCCTTCTTCAATTCGAATATTTTTATTAATCTTAATTATTTTTATAGGTACATCGCTTGCTGTTAACCCAGTTTTATTAATTTCATCTAAAAAATATTTTGCAGATCCATCCAATATTGGTACTTCTTGCGAATCTATTTCAACAATAGCATTGTCAAGTCCGATACCATAAAAAGCACCCATTAAATGTTCTATAGTGGAAACTTTAACCCCATATTGATTAGATATTGTGGTACACAAAGTTGTATCCGTTACATTCGAATAATTAGGATATATTATATTATTTTCTTTTAAATCAATTCTTTTAAATATGATTCCTGTATTAGGTTTAGCTGGGTAAATATTTATTTTTGAATTTTTTCCAGTATGAACTCCAATACCTTGAAAACTTATTTTTTTTGATAGGGTTTTTTGGTTTAAAATAGACACATAACTAATATATAAAATGTTATAATTTTAAATACTCAAGAAATATTACATAAAAATACAATCATTCACTAAAATAATTGAAGAATTTCTCAAATAAACCAAGCTTTTTAGTATTTTTTTTTAAAATTTTATAATTGTTTAAATAATAAACAAGACTTGATTTACAAATTTGGCTATCTGTTTCATCATAAAAATTCAAAGATTTAAATTCAAATTTATCACTTAAATGAAACGAATTATTTTTAAATAATAGGGATCCATTTCCGATAAGAAATAGTTCAGAGTCATTAAGATTAATTTCATTATTATTTAAATTTTTCTGTTTAAAATTTAAATCTATTATTTCTTGAACTCTGTACAATATAACACTTTTTAAATCATTAATTGATATATCTTTGCTTAGTATTTCTTGTACAACTAAACTGTTGTTATTTTCTTTTTTATAAGAAAACTCACTTTCTGTCTCATAAAAAGATATTTTTATTTTCTCAGCTTCATCAAATGTTACATTAAAGATCTTTGAAATATCACTTGTAATATGAAATCCACCAATTGGAATAATTTGAATAAATTTAAGTTTATTTTCTTTGTAACAAATAAAAATAGTTTTTTTATAACCTATCTCCAAGAATGATATATTTTTTTTACCTAATTTTGGTAAGTAATATTTTGATTTTATATAACTAGTACAAAAGATATTACTAACATTAATATTATTTTTATTAAAAAAATTAATAATTCTTTTTAAAAAAATTCTTGGAAAACAGATTAATTTGAAATCGACTTTGATATTGTCTATTAATTCTATATCTTCAGGGATTTCATAATATACCTTATTGTTTATAATGCATTTATTGAAAATTGTATGTATAATTTGGTATCTATCATGAAAAGTATCGACTATTTGTTCTAGTTCTAAAATAAAAAAATTATAAATTTTTTTTATGTTAGATTTTCCATCTAGATTTTTTTTTAATGAAATATCAATAGTTAATAAATCTTTTAAATCTAAAGACAAAATCAAATCTTCGATATGATTGGAAATTTTTTTTTCAGCTTTTTTAATGATTAATTTAATTTCATCAAAATAATCGTCAAAATTGTTTTCAAATTCAATTGATTTTGACTCTGAGTGTACTTTAGATAATTCATTGTCGAATACTGAAAATCTTATTTTAGATGATCCAAAATCCAAAACATTAAAATTTTTTTTTTTACTCATTTGATAAAATTAATCTATTGTTAATTCTTAAATCTATTATTGAATTTGTTTTGATTTCGTTAAATTTCAAAAACTGTTTAAGTAATTTTACTGCATGCTTAACATTTTTATCAGGTAATTTTATTATAATATCATTTTTATAAAAAATATCCCATCTCTTATTTTTATGATAATAAAATTTATTAATTTTTTTTTGATCTATGCCTCCATTTGCAAGTATTTTTTTTATTTTAATAAAATCTTCAATTGAAAATTTACCGAAAATTAATGGTAATTCTTTATCATTATTAAATTCTTTAGCTAAAATAAATTTCTCATTATTCCCAACAAAATATTTTTTTTGATCAAGAAATGTGATTGCTAATAATTCTGTCATATTTGCATTTATGATTAAAGTCGAGGGATAATTTTTCGTTACAAAAACATTTTCTAAATAATCAAATTTCATTAATCTATTCTCAATATTTTTTTTATCTAAAAAAAATATATTGTTGTTCATTAAATTATTTAGACTTAGTTCGATTTGATTTTTTATATAAGGAGATTCTATGTTTATCTTTATATTATTTAATAAGAAATTATCTTTAAGAATTTTTGAAAATTTATGATTCATTACTGTTGATAAGAACAAAAAACAAATAATATATAGATAGATTTTTTTATTTTTTTGTTGAAGCATCTTCCAAAATTTTTTTTATCAAATTTTTGAAAGTAATGTTATTAAATTTTGCAATTTCTGGTACTAAAGATAATGATGTCATTCCTGGCTGAGTATTAGTTTCTAGCAAATAAAACTTATTTTTATAATATCTAAAGTCAGATCGTGTCACTCCTCTACACTTTAACAATCTATGTGCTTTAAGAGCAATATTGCACACTAATTGATAATTTTTTTTAGAAATTTTAACAGGTATTAAATGTTCGGTTTTTGCTTTCGGATTATATTTAGCTTCATAATCATAAAATTTTCTTTTTGGTTTTAATTCTATAGCACCTAGAATTTTTTCCGATAATATTGCTACTTGAATTTCTCTACCAGGAATGAATTTTTCTAATAATACTTCTCCATACTCTTTAACTTTTTCTAAGTAATGAAATATATTTTTTTCAGTACAAATATATACATTTACACTTGATCCTTCATTTAAAGGCTTAATTACTATAGGAAATCCTAATTTTTTTTTTATTTTATTTAGAAATTTATTTTTATCTATTCTTTCTGTAAATGAATATTTAATATATTTGGGTGTTAAAACTTTATTTTTTATAAATATTTTTTTTGATAAATCCTTGTCCATTGCCAAAGCAGAAGAAAGAACTCCAGAGTGAGAATATTTAACTTTTTCAGACTCAAGTAATGCTTGAATATAACCATCTTCACCATACCTACCATGTAATAAATTTAAAACTACTTCGGGTTTAAATTTTCTTAAATTTTTTATTAAATAACCGTTTGGTTCTATAATTTTAATTTTATACTTTTTTTCATTTAATAATTCTAAATAAACACTTTTTGCGGTTTTCAAACTTATTTCCCGCTCTTTAGAATATCCTCCAGCAAGAATTAATATTTTTTTCACTATTCTACAATTTTAATTTCTAAATTTATATTTACACCTGTCTTATCTTTAACGTTTTTTTTTACAAAATTTATTAATGAATACATTTCCTCAAAGGTTGCGTTATTTTTATTCACAAAAAAATTTGAATGTTTTTTTGATATACAGGCATCTCCAAAATTTATATTTTTAGGAACTGATGCTTTTATTAGTTCCCAAGCTTTTTTTGTAGTTTGATCTATTGGGTTTTTAAAGGTGCTCCCTCCAGTCTTAATTTTTGAAGGTTGAGAATTATTTTTTTTTATCTTTAATTCTTCCATTAAATTTTTTATTTTATTTTTATTTGATAGATTGCCTTCAAATGTAGCACTTAAAAAAATTAGGTTTTCATTTAAATCTATCTTTCTATATTTAAATGTAATTTTGTTTGATGGTATAATTTTAATATTCCCATTTGTATCAATACACTGGAGTGAAATTAATTTATCTTTAAATTCTGTTCCAAAACAACCAGAATTCATTTGCAGGCCGCCTCCAACTGAGCCAGGAATACAATACATAAATTCAAAACCACTTATTTCATTCTCTAGTGCATACTCTGAGAGTTTTTTTTGTGAACAAGCTGAGCCTGCTATTATTGTGTTGGGTTTTAATTTTGATAATGTACTAAAATTGTTGCTAAGTTTAATTATTACACCTTCATAGATAGTATCTTTAAATAATACATTTGAACCCATACCCAATATAAATATTTTTCCTCTGTTATTATATATTTTTAGGAATTGCTTTAATTCTATTAGATTTTTTGGTTTAAAAAATATTTTAGATTTACCACCAATATTAAACCAATTTAGTTTCTTTATATCAAAATTAAAGAATAAATCTGAGTTATATTTATTTTTAAAATTTTCAAGGTCTTTGATATCCATATTAATTTAAATTTCTTACCCAGGTTGAGATAGATCCTGCTCCCATAGCAATAAAAATTTTATTTCCAAATGCAATGTTTTTAGTAATTTTTTTTAAATCTATTTCATTTTTAAGCATTATCAGATTAACTTCAGAATTTTTTGCAATTAATTTTGCAAATGAAGTGTATGAGAATCCTAATTTTATATTTTCACTAGCTTTATAAATTGGACAAAGTAAAACTGTGTTTGCATTTTTAAAGCATTTAGAAAATTCAATTTTTAAATTTTTTACTCTTGAAATTCTATGTGGTTGAAAAATACAAACTATTTCTTCTTTATTATATACTTTACTGACACCATCTAATACTGATGAAATTTCAGTTGGATGATGTGCGTAGTCATCAAAAAATGGTACTTTATTAATTTCAAATAAGAAATTAAATCTTCTCTGGACTCCATTAAAGTTTTTGAGACCTAATTTAATTATTTTATCTGATACACCAATTGAAAAAGCTACTGCCAATGCAGATGTTGCATTTTTTATATTATGTAAACCTAACAAAGGTATTGAAATATTTTTTATAATTTTTGTTTTACCCGGTATTTTTATTTTAATATTAAATTTTGAATAATTTTTATTCTGAATTATATTGAAAATATGAAAATTTGATTTCTTATTTAAACCAAATGTATAGTAATTGTTATTTTTAATTTTTGGTAAAATATTTTTTACATTTTTGTCATCTAAACATAGAAAAGCCTTTCCGAAAGAAGGTGTTTTATCAATAAATTCTATGAATTTATTTTTTAAATTTTTCATAGTTCTGTAATAATCCAAGTGTTCATTGTCAATGTTGGTTATTATTGAATAATTAAAAGGTATTTGAAGAAAACTTCCATCTGATTCGTCTGACTCAACTAAACTCCAGTCGCTTTTTCCTAATTTTGCCGAACTTCCTATTGAATTCAAAACACCTCCGTTAATTATTGTCGGATCTAATTTTGCGTAGTTCATAATGTTTGACAAAATTGATGTTGTTGTTGTTTTGCCGTGTGATCCTGTCACAACAATATTTTTCATTAAAGAAACTATATGACCTAACAATTCTCCTCTTTTATATATCGGTAAGTTTAATTTTTTAGCATGCCTATATTCTGGATTTGATTTTTTTATAGCTGATGAAACTACTAATACAGTACAATTTTTTATATTTTGCTTGTTATGATTTAAATAAATTGGAATTTTTCTTTTTCTTAGTAAATTAAGATTTTTATTATCTGATTTATCACTTCCTTGTATTTTAAAGCCTAAACTATCCATTATTAATGCTAAGCCACTCATACCAATACCACCAATTCCAACAAAATGAATTAGTTCAGTTTTTCCGATATTAATTTTCATCTATAATTTCTATAATCTTATTGTTTATATTATTCCAAGTATTTTTTTTAGTAATTTCCTCAAGATTTTTAAATTTTTCGTTATAATTTTTATAATCGTTAAATATTTCAATTATCATCTTTGAAAATTTTTTAAATTCGAATTCCTTTTGCTTGATTAACCAACAACAATTTTTTTTATAGTAAAATTCTGAATTATAGAATTGGTGATTATCTTTTGCAGATGGAAGAGGTATTGAAATAAACGGTATGTTTAAGAATGAAAGTTCACTTAATGTGCTTGCGCCTCCTCTGGTAATTGCTAAATCTATACCATTGTAGAGTTCATGACTATCATTGGTAAATTCAATAAATTTGTAGTTTATATTTGATTTGTCATATTTATTTTTTATTGAAGATAAATTATTAATATTTGATATTTGTTGTATAACTTCGAAATTTCGTTTTTTTGAAATTTCGATGATTAATTCAGTAATATTTTCGTCAAAAAACGATGCGCCCTGACTGCCACCGATGATAAGAATTTTTTTTATTTCCTTTTTTAAATTAATTATATTTTTTTCTAAGTTATATATTTCTTTTTTTAAAATAGGTTTGACTATAACTTTTTTAGAATTGTATTTTATTGGGAAGTTTCTTAAATTTTCATCGTAACAAATTATTTTTGTTGAAAATTTCAAAGCAAAGCGGTTAGATCTACCTAAAACACTATTAGGCTCAAACAAAAAAACTTTTTTTTGTAATATAAATGCTGCTAAGCAAAATGGAAATGTCATGTACCCACCAGTACTAACCAAAATATTTGTCTTATTATTTTTTAAAAATCTAATAGATTGAAAAATATTTAGAAAATATTTAAAAATATTTATTGGAAGTAAATAAGGTTTTACAAATAAATTAGGTACATCTATTAATTCATATTTAAATTTTTCAGTATTTATATATTTACTTCCTCTCAAATCAGATACCATTTTTACAGAAAATTTGTTTTTTAAATGTTCAAACAAAGAGGTAGATGGTACTACGTGGCCACCAGAACCACCTGTTACTATGAGTATATTTTTCATACTAATTTAATTTTCTTTTCGTCAAATTTAATATTATTCCAGTTAAAATTGATGTTCCAACTATTGAAGAACCGCCATAACTAATAAATGGCATAGTCATGCCAGTAGTAGGAAGCATTCTTATATTTACACCAATATGAATAAAAGTTTGCAATAGTATTATCGAGATACTTCCAACTAATATGAGTTTAAAATTATTATTTTTTGTAAAATTTATTTTTTTTAAAACACTATAAGATAATATTAAATAAAGTAATATTATACCTATTAAGATGATTACTCCAAATTCTTCTGCAATTACAGAAATTATATAATCTGTATGTGCTTCTGGTATTCTTGAATTTAAAGTTCCTTCACCTATTCCTTTTCCAAAAAAACTTCCGCTGGATATTGCATCGCTTGCTTTATCAGCCTGGTAATTATTGCCGCTAGAATTATCTAAAAATGACATTAATCTTATCCTTATGTATTCAAACTTTGGCACCAAAAAGACTAAAAATAGAGTTAATGAACCCACAGCCAATAATGAAATTGCGAAAAGTAATAAATTTATTCCTGAAACAAAAATAATGGCAAGCCAAACAGATATTATTAATAATGTTTGTCCTAAGTCTGGTTGAGATAAGAGTAAAATTATAATTGGCACTAAAACGACTGAACTCAAGATATATTTTATATAAAGGTTTTTTTTTTCTAATGTAATTATTAATGAAATTACAATAACAAAAAAAGGTTTTAAAGTT
>CABYRT010000008.1 GCA_902521355.1 uncultured Pelagibacteraceae bacterium | reverse complement strand
TTAACTGTTAATGGAGTAAGATTTTCTTTTGATGATGGGTCTTGGGGATTAATAAGAGCATCTTCTAATAAACCCTCTTTAGTTGTAGTAACTGAAAGTCCAACCTCTGAAGACAGAAAAAAGAAGATTTTTGACTTTATTGATAATCTCCTTCAACAAACTGGTAAGGTTGGGGATTATGATCAAAAAATTTAAAATTCAACTATAAAGAGTTAAGAAAAAATTAGAGAATCGATTAATATGTAACTGAGGTGGCGGAGGGAGACTGAAACCACCTCGTCTCCTAGGTCACTAAAAATCTATATAAAAATAAAGTACCAATAACATATAAAAAAACACCAAATAATCTCTGTGTTTTAACTCTATCTAGGTCTTGAACTGTTTTTGCTCCGATCCTTGCCATGAATGTTGTTATTGGAACAAATATTATAAATGCAGGTATGTTAATAAACCCTATGCTTAATGGGATATCAGCTTTTAACATCAAACCAGATGTAAAAAATCCAATTGATCCAAATAAAGCTATTATAAATCCAATAGCTGCAGAGCTTCCTATTGCTAAGTTAATAGGATAACCAAAGTACCTTAGTATAGGAACATTCATCATAGCTCCTGTTATACCCATGGGTGCAGAAATTAATCCCGACAAAAATCCGAATATTATTCTTGGGAAAATATTAAATTTTTTTTTAATTTTTTTTTTCTTTTCACTTTGTAACAACAAGTAAGCTCCAAAAAAGAAAACAACTGCAGAAAAAAAGAATAATAATGTTTTAGTATTCATCAATGCTGCCATCAATGTTCCAGAGAAAACTCCAATTATTACAAATGTTCCATAATTTTTAATAATATTAAAATCAACGGCATTATACTTTCTATGAGTTAATACTGAGGCTGTAGCAGTTAAAATTGTTATTGAGAAAGCTGTCCCTACAGATAAATGCATTAAATAATCTTTATCCACGTTAAATGCTTCAAATACAAAAAATAAAAATGGAACTGAAATTAATCCTCCACCGATACCAAAAAAGCCTGCAAAAAAACCAACCGGAACAGCGGCTGCCATCATTAAAAAAATAAAATAAATATTATTAATCTCTAAAAGAGTATTATTCAATTTGACCTGCCGATATACTTTGTGGATTAAATTTTACTTTATCCATTATGTGATCAATTTTCTTAACATCGGCATCTCTTACACACATATTTTCACTTAAATATCTTTTCCAAAAACTAGAACCTGTTTGTCCATGAAATAAACCAAGAGTATGTCTCATAATTTGATTTAATCTTGTACCCTTTTTAATTTCTTCTTTTACATACTCAATTAGTTTCTCAACAACTTCTTGTCTTGTCAAAACTTCACTATTATTGAAAATTTGGTTCTCAATATCTGCTAACATGTAAGGTGAATGATAAATTGACCTTCCAATCATGACACCATCTACATTATCTAAATGTTCTTTGATTTGATCAGTAGAAGTTATGCCTCCATTAATTATTATTTCTAAATCTTGAAAATCTTTTTTTAATCTATTTACGTATTCATATTTCAAAGGTGGAATGTTTAAATTTTGTTTAGGTGTAAATTTTCCCAACATTGCTTTTCTGGCATGGATTATAAAAGTATTAACACCTGTTTCTTTCAAAATATTTATAAAATTATATAAATTTTCATATTGATCGACATTATCGTATCCAATTCTAGTTTTAACTGTTACAGGAAGTGACGTTTTCGAAATCATTGAACTTAAGCAATCAGCTACAAGATTAGGTTCTTGAATTAAACAAGCTCCAAATCTATTTTTCTGAACTTTTTTACTTGGACAACCTAAATTTAAATTTATTTCATCATAACCAAATTCTTCACCTAAATATGCTGCATTTCCTAATAGTTTTGGAGAAGAACCACCAAGTTGCAGAGCAACAGGTTTTTCTCTCATATCAAATTCTAATAGTTTCTTTTTATCTCCTCTATCAATAGCTTCTGAGACAATCATTTCAGTATAGAGAAGAACGTTTTTACTAATTAGTCTTAAGAAAAATCTTTCATGTTTGTCTGTGCAGTCCATCATTGGAGCAACAGAAACAGTTCTATTTAATCTAGACATATTTTTTGAGTTTGCTTGATATATTAATTTTCTTTTCGTTTACATACTCTTGATGATTTTGCTCAATTTTCCCAAGTTCATATTTGTAATTAACCATGACTCCAAATGACCTTTTAAATCCTACATCAGAAACGTTAGCATTAACTACAATATCATCAATTTCAGCTCCATTTTTTAGATGAAACCTACAAACATCATTAATGGGAAAACCTAGATCATTTTTTTGTACAGCTAAGTAATTTAAAGCAAGTTTTGTAAGTAAATCTTTATTATCAATAAATTTTCTATCTCCAATTTTAAGATCTAATGATTTTAAAAACTCAACTTTTACAAAATTATCTTTTTGAACTATTTCACTAATTTTCTCATTTTCTGAAGATTTTACCCAATCTGCAAAACCTTGCATGGGAGATAAGGTGCCAAAATTTTTAACATCAGGTAACTCTTCTTGTAACTCATATACCACTCTCTTGATTAAGAAGTTACCAAGCGTAACTCTTGAAAGACCCTCTTGACAGTTGCTAATTGAATAAAATGTAGCTGTATCATAATTTTCGTTTTTTCCATCATTAGGTCTTGTCAATTCTTGAATAGATTTTGCTAAACCTTTCGTTAGTGCAATCTCAACAAAAATTATTGGTTCATCTTCTAATGCTGGATGAAAATAAGCAAAAAATCTTCTATTTTCTCCTAATCTAATTTTCAATTCATTCATGTCTTTCATTGAATGAACTTTTTCATATTTTAATAATTTTTCTAATATTGCAGCTTTTGTATCCCAAGTAATTTTTCTTAATTTTAAAAATCCAGGATTGAACCAGTTTTTAAATATATCAATCAAATCATAATCTAATTCTTTTAATTCAGGATTTTTAATTAAAAACGTTTGTAAATCTTCTCTTAAAGAAACAATCTCTGCAGTTCCATTTGGTGCCATGTTTAATCTAACAAACAATTCTTTTCTAGTTCCCGATGTAATTCTTGATAAATTTAAAATTGACCTACTATTTTTATTTTCTGTATAATCTTTTATAGCATTATCAATATTAGCTGTATCAGGTTTATATTTTTCATTTACTTGAAGTAAGAATTTTAATTTATCTTCATGTGATAAGTTATGATATCTAAAAAGAATATCTCTTGCTAATGTAATTCCAAATGCTGCACCTTTAGATGATAACAGGTCATCACATAGTTCAATTAAATCTCTTTTTTTAGAGAATTTTTTTAATGATTTTTTCTCTAAAATTTTTTGACCAGCATCAGCAATTGTCTCAAATATTCTTTTTATATTTAACATGGTGTTTTTTATATATTAAAAACCTAAACTTTTACCCATTATTTTGTCAGGAAGCCAAGTTACAATCTCAGGAAAAATGCATAAAATAAGTATAGCTAAAGCCATAATTATCATAAATGGTATAGATCCTTTTAAAATTTCTGAAAGACTAACATCTGGTGTTATGCCTTTGATTATATATAGGTTTAATCCAACGGGTGGAGTAATGAGACCAATTTCCATATTAATTGTAAATACAATTGCAAACCAGTACGGATCAAATCCCAGTTGAGTTATGACTGGCAATAATATTGCTGAAGTCATAACAATCACGGCAACTGGAGGTAAAAAGAAACCTGCTATCAACAGAAATATATTTATTAAAATAAATACCACCCATTTATTAGAGCTCATCTCCACCATGCTTTGAGCTAATGATTGAGTTACGTAAAGTTGTGACAATGTAAATGCAAAAAGATAAGAAGCTGCGATGATAAACATTATCATCACACTTTCTTTCATGGAAACTTTAACAATATTCCATATTTTTTTTGGTTGGTAAATTTTGTATACAACTGCAATCAAAACAAAAACTAAAAAAGCTCCGACTCCCGAAGCTTCTGATGGAGTAGCAACACCACCATATAAAACATATAAGACACCAGCAATGATTGCTAGGAAAGGAAGTATTCTTGGTAAAACTTCAATTTTTTCTTTGAAAGTTGGAGGTGTTCTATTTTTTAAAGCTTTAGCTGAATCTTTATCTATAAAGTAACTATGTATCAGTGCCCAGATAGCAAACATACCTGCAAGCATAAATCCTGGTATCAATCCGCTTAAAAATAATCTTCCAATCGATGTTCCGGTAGCAATACCATAAACAATTAACACAATGCTTGGAGGTATTAAAACTCCTAATGTTCCGCCCGCTGCTATAGTGCCTGTTGCAATTTGGTCTGAGTATCCTCTTTTTCTCATTTCAGGAATTCCCATTGTACCAATTGCAGCACAGGTTGCAGGACTTGATCCACTAAGTGCAGCAAAAATTGAACAAGCTCCTATATTAGAGATAACTAGTCCTCCAGGTACTCTCCATAACCATCTGTCTAATCCTGTATATAAATCTTTTCCTGCTGGAGAATTAGCAACTGCCATTCCCATTAAAATAAACATTGGTATTGAAAGAAGAACAAACGAATTCAATCCTGCATAAAAAGTTTCAGCAAAGACATCTAACATTTGGAAACCTTCGAAAGCAACTAAAAGAGCTATTGATACAAAGCTTAAACCAAAAGCAATTGGTATTCCCGAAAATAAAACTATCAAAGTAAAAACGGCAACGATTATTGCAATTATTAATGGATCCATTAGCTAGCATCCCTTTCGTCTGTAAGTTTAATAATCTCTGCTATATATTGTAAAATCATTAATGCAGCACCTATCATCATAGAAGAATATGGTACCCACAATGGAGGGTCCCAAACTGTTCCTGTTGAATAATTTTTAGTAAACGCTTCCTCAACCATTAAAAAACCAAAATAGAATAAAATTAAGAAAAATAATAAACTGACTAATGATGTAAATATTTTAAGTCTTAAAATATTTTTCTTTGATAAAAAATCGTAAATCCACTCCATGCTTACATGAGCTTTTTCACTTAAAACATATGCACTTCCTATAAATGTTGAAGCAACTAGAAGCATTGTAACTAGCTCTGTTTGCCACGTTATTGCTCTTTGAAAAAAGTATCTTTCAAAAACTAATTCAACAATAACAAGAATTGATAAGAGTAAAGCTAAAACAGCAAAAGCTCCGCAAGCTCTTGCAACATAATCACAGAATTTTAAGTATTTTTCTTTCATAAAAAAAACCCCTACTTATAGAGAATAAATAGGGGTTCTTTATATATTATTTTATTTAACTGCTAAAGCCATTTCCATTAGCTTATCGCCACCTGGAACTTTTTCAGCAAAAGCTTTGTGAGATGATTTTATTGCAATATCAACCCATGCAGCATGATCATCAGCATCCATATACACTAATTTAACACCTGCAGCTTTGTATGCTTCCTCAAACTTTTTATCTAAGTTTTCTACTTGAGCTGTCATATATTTCTCAGCAACTTTTCCAGCTTTCATTAAAGCCACTTGTTGGCTTGAATTTAAAGCATTGTAACTTTTCTTAGACATTAAAATTGGCTCATACATAAACCATAAACCAAATTTTCCTGGAGGAGTTGCACATTTTACTTGTTCGTAAATTTTGTAACTTACAAAACTTCCTGAACTAGTATTTGCACCTGTTAATACACCAGTTTGTAATCCAGTATAAATTTCTGATGATGGCATACTTTGAATACCTGCACCAGCAGCCTCTAACATTTGGTTGAAAGCTTTTCCTGCAGCTCTCATCACTTGTCCTTTAGCGTCACTTGGATTCTTGATACATTTAGTTTTTGATGCGAAACCACCACCTAACCATGCATCAGATAGTACTACAACACCAGCATCACTGATTATTTTTTTAATCTCAGTCATCATTGGACCTTTATTAAATCTCAATGCATGCTCATGATTTTTTACAGTTCCTGGCATTAATGTAGCATCAAACTCTGGATGGAATTTTGATGCATAAGCTAATGGGAAAGCAGAAATATCTAATTGACCTGTAGTCATAGGTTTCCACTGTTCTTTTGGCTTATAAAGTGACTTAGCTGGATAAATTCTAATTTCTAAATCAACGTTTGCTTTTTTTACTTCATCAGCAATAATTTGTACCATTTCATGACGTGGATCAAAAGAGCCATCAGCTCTTGGTGTTCCTGGCCATTGGTGACTTGCTTTTAATGTAACTGCATATGCAGATCCTACTATTGAAAAAGCTATAATTATTGAAGACAAATATAATGTTATTTTTCTTAACATAGTTTTCCCCTTTTTATTTATAATGTAGTTATTAAATTGAACTTGAGAGTAAGAGTCAATATAAGGAAATGACATACTTATTATTATGGATGGTCCTTTAAAAAATTTATTAGTTGTTGATCTTACTAGGGTTTTAGTAGGTCCATATTGTACAATGATTTTATCTGATCTCGGTGCACGTGTAATTAAAGTAGAAGCACCAGAAATTGGTGACGATTCAAGAAAGTTTGGACCTTTTGTAAAAGACTATTCGGCATATTTTATGTCACTGAATAGAGGAAAAGAAAGTATTGCGCTTAATTTAAAAAATGAAGATGACAAAAAAATCTTTGATAAAATTTTAGCAAAGGCAGATATTTTAGTAGAAAATTTTAAACCAGGTACTTTGGAAAAATGGGGATATGGTTGGAAAGATGTAAGTAAAAAATATCCAAAGTTAATATATGCATCTGCATCTGGTTTCGGACAGACTGGTCCTTTAAAAGAATTACCCGCTTATGACATGGTCGTTCAGGGAATGGGTGGACTGATGAGTGTTACAGGTCATCCAAATAGTGAACCAACAAGAGTTGGAACATCAATTGGTGATATCACAGCAGGCCTTTTTACTGCAATTGGAATTAACGCAGCTTTGTATGATAGACAAAAAACAGGTAAAGGAATGTTTATAGATGTCTCTATGTTAGATTGCCAAATTGCAATTTTAGAAAATGCTATTGCAAGATATTTATCTAAAAATGAAATTCCTAAACCGATGGGATCTAGACATCCTTCAATCGCTCCGTTTGAGGCATTTAAAACAAAAGATAGTTATGTAATCATTGCTGCAGGTAACGATAAATTATATGAAAAACTTTGTGAAGTATTAGGAATACCTGAAATGGTCACTGATAAAAGATTTAGTACCAATTCACTCAGATGTGAAAATATGAATGAACTAAAATCAATTTTTGAAGATAAACTTTCTTCAAAAAATACTTCTGAATGGGTAAGTGAAATGGAAAAATTAAAGATACCTTGTGGACCGATATTTAATATTAAAGAAGTGGTAGAAAATCCTCAAGTCGAAGCAAGAAACATGATTGTTAAAGCTTATCATAAAGTAGTTGGTGATTTTAGATTAGCAGGCAATCCTATAAAAATGTCCTCATATGAAGATAAAAGTACTAGAGGGGACATTCCTGATCTTGATGAACACAGGGAAAAAATATTAAAAGAGTTTTCTTAATTAAGAATTATTTTCTTCGTCGCTTACGTTATCTGAAACTTGTTCTTCTGCTTCTGAAACTTGATCTAGTGAAACGTCATCATTTTCTTCAGCCTCACTTGGAGCTTCTACATTAACATCAGGTTGAGCTGATGGTGATAATTCAGCAAGATCTTCTTTTGAAACCTGAATTTTTTCAGGAATTTTTCTAGCTCTTTTAGAAGGAAGAATTGGTACACCACTTTTTGAGATTTCACCTTTGTATAAATTCTCAAAATCATCACCAATATCTTCATCTTCTTCAGCAGTATCATCAATTTGTTCTACATGTTTTCTTAGTTTGTAAACTGCAGCTTCAGTTAAATCTGGAACTTTAATTGTTTCTTCAGCTATTTCTCTCAAAGCAATAACTGTGTGTTTGTCGTTATCTCTATCTAATGTAGGTTCAATTCCTGAATTCAGTTGAGTAGCTCTTTCTTTAGCAACCAAAACTAATTCATAAGGACTATCTACTTTGTCTATACAGTCTTCAACGGTAACTCTTGCCATGGGCGATTAAATATACTCCAAGATCAACAAAATCAAGTGTTTTATACTAAAATTGGATTTAATTTTTTTCTAACTAAAAAAAGAAGAATAAAAGAAATAAGTATATAAAGTGCAGATATTATAGCAATTTTCTCAATTGAAAATCCGATATCAATTAAAATACCAAAAAGAGCAGTTCCGAAAGCTGTTGAAAAAACCATAAGTGCAGTGGTCAAAGCTTTAATAGATCCAATATGCTTTACACCATAAACCTCAGCCCAAGTGGAAGATCCCAAAACGTTTGCCAAACCATTTGATATTCCAATTAAACCTAAAAATAAAAATGCAGCTAATTGTGCATCAAAATAAATAATTACAAAAGTCGATAGAAATAAAGGAATATTCATAAAAATTAAAAGTTTTCGACTTGTGAATTTGTCAATTAAAAAACCAGATATTAAAAGTGTAATTACTGAAAATACTGAATAAGACATAAAAGACTGAGCAATTACAAATGGTCCCCAGTTTTTTGATTCAGTAATAAATGACTGATAAACAAATACACCAGTTGCAATCCAAGGCATAGCAAGCATGTTCATGCTTACTATATAAAATTTATAATCTTTTAATACTTCAATTCTTTTCCATTGCTTAATATTTTCCTCTTTAAATTCTTCACCTTCAGTGCTTTCTCTCGTATCAAGTTTAACAGTTCGAACTAAAAAGAATGATGCAATCGGTAAAAATATTAAAATTAATAAAGCAATTACTGTCCAAATATTTTGCCAAGTTGTTAATGACAATAAAAATACCATTAAAACAGGTAAAATAAATTCAGCACTAGATAAACCAAACCAGCAAATACTTAATGCCCTACCCCTTGATTTTGTGAAATATCTCGAAACTGTTGTTGTTGCAGTATGAGACATCATTCCTTGACCTGAAAATCTCATTAAAAAAATTGCAATGAATAAAAAAACTATTGATGAAATTTTTGAAAAGAAAAAACAAGAAAACGATAAAAGTAATGTTACATAGATTGCAAATCGAAAAATATTTATATCATCAATCTTCTTTCCAACCCATATAAGTAGTAAACTACTGCACAATGTTGCAGATGCATATATTGAGCCAAATTGTCCATGAGTAATTGAGAGTGTCTCTCTTATACTTGTATTGAATATTCCAAGAAAAAAACTCTGTCCAAAGCTTGAAAAAAATGTAAATATAAAACCAAATACAATTACTTTTAAACTTAAATTTTTAAACATAAAAAAATATGACTTACAAAGTTGCTTTCATAGGTCTTGGTGTAATGGGTTATCCAATGGCAGGATATATATCAAAAGCAGGACATAATGTAACTGTTTTTAATAGAACAAAATCTAAAGCAGAAAAATGGATTGGTGAATATAAAGGTAAAATGGCTGAGACCCCAAAAGACGCCTCAAAAGATGCAGACTTTGTTTTTACTTGTGTTGGCAATGATAATGACTTGTCTGAAGTTACAATTGGAAAAGATGGTATCTATAATACTATTAAAAAAGGAGCTATACACATAGATAACACAACATCTTCAGCAGATATTGCTAGAAAACTTTATAAATCTTCGATAGCTCACGGATGGCAATTTTTAGATGCACCAATTTCTGGAGGCCAGTCTGGTGCTGAAAGTGGTTCATTAACTGTCATGGTTGGAGGTGATGAAGAAGCATTTAAAAAGGCAAAACCTTTAATAGATTGCTACAGTAAAAAAGTAAATTTGATTGGCCCATCAGGTAGTGGACAATTAACAAAAATGGTTAATCAAATGTGTATAGGTGGTTTAGTTCAAGGTTTATCTGAGGCAGTTAATTTTGGAATTAATGCAGGCTTAGATATGGACAAAGTTATGGAAACTATTTCTAAAGGTGCAGCTCAATCCTGGCAAATGGAAAATAGATATAAAACTATGGTAGCTGATAAATTTGATTACGGATTTGCTGTAGACTGGATGAGAAAAGATTTAAAAATTTGTATTGAAGAAGCAAAAAGAAATGGCTCACCTGTACCAGTAACTGAAATTGTTGATGGTTATTATGCTGAAGTTCAAAAAATGGGTGGAAACCGTTGGGATAGCTCAAGTTTAATAGCTAGATTAAAAAAGAAAAAATAATTGTGTCTACCACTGTTCCCTACTACGAGGATTTTTCCGAAATAAAAAAGAAAATTTGGTTAATGTTAACTGATGCTGTAACGAATAGATCATCTCCTTTTAGAATACCTGTTTTTTCATGTGGGAGTGAGAAAGATATCGAAAGTAGAATTGTTGTTCTTAGAAAATCAGATGAACAAAACAATTTAGTTCAATTTCACAGTGACATTAGATCTGATAAAATTAAATTATTAGAAAAAAACCCAAATTCATCGATGTTATTTTATGATAAAGATGAAAAAATACAGGTTAGATTAAAAGTTGAAGCAATTATTAATCACAATAATGATATAACAAAACAATCTTGGGAGAAAACTCAACATATAAGTCGAAAATGTTACTTAGTAGATAATGGACCAGGTACAGAGTCTGATATTCCAACATCTGGTTTAAAGCCGGAATTAGATAATTTTGATTACACAAAAGAACAAAGTGAAGAAGGATATAAAAACTTTACAGTTATACAGTGTAAAATTAAATCTATAGAATGGTTGTATTTAGCTGCAAAAGGTCATCGAAGAGCTAGATTTGACATTGATAATAGTAAAGATACTTGGTTGGTACCGTAATGAAAAAATATGAAGCTATGGTTTTATCATGTATGGATCCAAGGTTTCAGCCAAAAGTTTTTAATTATTTAAAAAAAAAGAAATTAACTGGAAAGTATAGCTCATTTACTATTGCTGGAGCGGCCATTGGTGTAACTTCTAAAAAATTTAAAAAATGGCAATCAACATTTTTGGATAATTTATCAACTTCTATAAAGTTGCATAATATTAAAAAATTAATAGTAATTAATCATGAAGATTGTGGTGCAGCTAAAATAGTAAATGGAAAGAAAGAATTTAATTCAAGTATTGAAATGAAAATTCACAAGGATTCTTTTAAAAAAATCAAATCAATTATGGATAGAAAGTTTCCAGAATTAAAAATAAATTTTAAAATTTTGTCGCTAACAGATTAATCTTCAAAGTCCTTTAATTATTATGTTTGTTCCCTCAGCATTATCCAATCTTATTTGTTTTATTGGTTTATATTCCTCTGAATTATACCACTCAAGAGCTCTCTCATAACTTGGAAATTTTAGAACTATTATTCTTGGAAATTTAGTTTCACCATCAAATATTTGATATTCACCATTTCTAACTAAAAATTCTCCATCAAATTTTTTTACAATTGGATTAACTTTTTCAATGTACTCTTTATAATTTTCTGGATTAGTTACTCTTAATTGTGCAATTACATACCCTGCTGGCATATTAAAAAACTGTTTTTACGTATCTTTTCCAGTTATCTTGGTAATGTTTTGCGTTCTCGGTAATTTTACCTATCTCATCATCAGTGAGTTTTCTTACCACTCTTCCTGGTGCTCCAACTACTAATGAGTTATCTGGAATTTCTTTGTTTTCAGTTATTAATGCTTTTGCACCAATGATGCAGTTTTTACCTATTTTTGCATTATTTAAAATGACAGCTCCAATACCTATTAAACTATTGTCTCCAATTGTACATCCATGAAGCATAACGATATGACCGATAGTTACGTCTTTACCAATTCTTAAAGGGCAACCTGGGTCAGTATGCAAAACGCTTCCGTCTTGAACATTTGAACCTTCTCCAACATAAATGTTTTCATTATCCCCTCTAATTACAGCATTAAACCAAACACTGGAGTTTTTTTCTAATGTGACATCTCCAATGATAGTTGCATTTGGTGCTACCCAATTTTCGCCAGAGTTTTTTGGTTTTTTATCTTCCAAATCGTAAAACATAATTTATATATTATTACATTATGCCTATTAAAACACCAGTATGTGATTTTGGAAAAAAAGCAGAAAACTTTGAATTAAAATCTACGGAAAACAAATTAATATCTTTAAATGATATCAAAGGTGAAAATGGAACTTTGGTAATGTTTATTTGTAATCATTGTCCATATGTAAAAGCAATTATTAGAGATGTGGTGGAGGACTGTACTAAGCTTAGTGATTTAGGAATAAATTCAGTTGCAATTTGCTCTAATGATCCAATTAATTATCCAGAAGACTCTTTTGAAAAAATGATAGAGTTTGCGATTAAACATAAGTTTAATTTTCCTTACCTAATTGATGAAACACAAGACATTGCAAGAAAATATGATGCTGTATGTACTCCAGATTTTTTCGGTTATGATAAAGATTCTGGTCTTCAATATAGAGGAAGAATAAGAGAATTAAGAGAACTAAAGCCTGTGAGATCTGGAGATAGTGATTTATTTATTGCTATGAAACAAGTTTCAAAAACAGGCAAAGGCCCTGAAGAACAATTCCCAAGTATGGGTTGCGGTATTAAGTGGTCAACTAATTAATGTATTTAATAATAACTAGAACTTTTCCACCTGACATTGGTGGTATGCAAAATTTAATGTGGGGATTAGCAAGATCTTTATCAAAGTTAGATATGGTTAAAGTTTTTGCAGATTACCACGAAGATCATAAAAAATTTGATGAGAAAGTTTCATTTACAATTGAAAGAGTTAGTGGAGTTAAATTATTAAGAAAATACAGAAAATCTCTACTAATAAACGAATATTTAAATGAAAATAAAAATGTAAATTGTATTATTGCAGATCACTGGAAAAGCTTAGAACTTATAAAATCTTCAAAAAAGAAAATATGTTTAATTCACTCTAAAGAAATTAATCATCCTAAAGGATCAAGATTAAACAAAAAAGTTTTAGAAGTTTTAAATAATCTTGATCATGTTGTGGCAAACTCAAATTTTACAAAAAATTTAGCAGTTAGTCTCGGAGTTGAAGAAAAAAGATTAATAGTTATAAATCCTGGCGTAGATCCTGTTGAAGAAATTCCAAAAGATGACCTTAAACAAGCAGAAGAAATTCTAAAAGGAAAAAAACAAAGACTAATTACTGTATCAAGATTTGATAAAAGAAAAAATCATGAAAAAGTTATAATGGCTATTCGGAATTTAAAAGAGAAATATCCTGATATTACTTACACTTGTATAGGATACGGAGATGAAGAAGAAAATTTAAAAAAATTAGTGATAGAATTAAAACTTGATAAATATGTAAATTTTTTAAGCGATATATCTAATGAATTAAAAAATGCATTAATTGCAAAATCAAATATTTTTATAATGCCATCAATAATTCACAAAACGTCTGTTGAGGGATTTGGAATTTCTTTTATTGAGGCTGCACAATATGGAATTCCATCTATAGGTGGCAAAGATGGTGGTGCATCTGATGCGATTGTTCATAACAAAACAGGATTAATTTGTGATGGAAATAGCCTAGATGAAATTTATTCAAGCATAGACAATTTATTTGAAGGTAATAAGTATGTTGAATTTGGAAAAGAATGCAAATTACACGCCGAAAATTTTCTTTGGGACAAGATAATTGAAAACTACAAAGGAATCTTATAAAATCAAAACATGTTAGATAAATTTAATGGAATAATTTATTTAAGTATTTTTATCGTCCATTTTCTTGTTTACGCTGTTTATGCTTTCAGAACAGTGGTTGCAACTAAGTCATTTTTAGATCAATACAATATTGATCACTCTGCAGCTGTGATGGTTAGATTTTTTGGGGCTCCGTTTATTGCATCAATTTTAGTAGCACTATATATAATGTTAATTAAAGCAGATGGTTTGGCTGGAACATGGGGTTTCTTTACACTAATCTTTGCACAAAACGTTTTATATTTTTTAATTGGGATTTATACAATTTATATCAATAAACTTGGACATAACGAAAAAACAAATAGTGAAGGTGTCATTGCATCGGGCATTTTAACAGTACTAAGTGGAATTCTTTGCTACGGTCTAGCTGATAAAATTTATATTTAAATTTTTTTTCTAAAAGTTGAAAAAATTTGCCAACCAACAATTGTTATTGTTATCAGTAATATTATTAGTGTTATAGGCCTATCCCATAAAAAATTAGGTGAACCATCACTTATTAAAAGTGATCTTCTCAATGTTTCCTCCATTAATCCCCCGAGTACAAAAGCTAATATTAAAGGTGGCATTGGAAAATCATAGAGCCTTAAAAAAGTTGCAACTACAGCAATACCTATCATTAAAAAAATATCAAAATTGTTAAATGACATTAAATATATTCCTGTCACCGAGAAAAATAAAATTAAAGGAATTAGGTAATTTCTAGGTACCGCTAAAATTCTAGCGATATAGGGAATTAATGGCAAATTTAAAATTAAAAGCACAACCATACCAATGTACATTGACATGATAACAGACCAAAAAATTTCAGGGTTTGTTTGATAAAGTCTTGGTCCTGGTTGAATACCAAACCCTAAAAGAGCTCCAAGCATTACAGCAGTTGTTCCACTTCCAGGAATTCCTAATGTTAGCAATGGTACAAAAGAACCAGAGCAAGCTGCATTATTTGCAGTTTCAGGTGCAGATAAACCATGAACGCTACCTTTTCCAAATTTTTGTTTTTCTTCTTCATTTACATAATTTCTTTCCATTCCATATGCCAAGAAAGATGCAATTGTTGCGCCTGCACCAGGTAAAACACCAATTAAGAAACCAAGTATTGAGGACCTAGGTATTGTTTTGGCCATTTTGATGGTTTCTTCTTTATTTACTTTAATCGAACCTAGTTCTGTTAATGAGATTTGTTTAGCAGCTCTGTTTGGATCTTTCCCTCTAAAAATAATCGTTAAAGCTTCACTCATTGCAAATGTAGCCATGACAATTAATACAAAGCTTATTCCGTCAGTTAAGTTCATATTGTTAAAGGTAAATCTTGTTATATCTGACAATGAATCCTGACCAACAGTAGCTAACATTAATCCTAAAACTACCATCATCATTGCTTTTAAAAATTGTCCTTTAGATGAGAATGCAGAAATTGCAGTTAAACCTAAAATCATTAGTGCAAAGTAGTCGGGTGACCTAAAAGCTAAACTTACTTTTGACAAACTAGGGGCTGCAACTAATAAAAATATTGCAGAAATTGTTCCACCTGCAAATGAACTATAGGCTGCTATTGCTAAAGCCTTACCAGCTTTTCCTTGTTGTGCCATTGGATATCCATCAAATGCAGTAGCAACAGTTCCTGGTATTCCAGGTGCATTTAACAAAATTGAGGATGTAGATCCTCCAAATACTGCACCGTAGTAAACACCAGCCATTAAAATCAAACCTGTTGATGGATCAAAGCCGTAAGTAATTGGTATCATTAATGCTATTGCAGTCATTGGACCAAGTCCTGGTAACATTCCAATTATTGTTCCTGCAAAACATCCAACCATCACCATTAAAATATTCGTTAATGATAGCGCAGTTGATAACCCAATTAGTATTCCTTCGATCATCTCATAACTCCAATATATTTTAAAAACGGATCACGTAGGTAAATGTTTAATAAACCATGTAACAAATACATAAATGCAGCAACAAATGGGAAAGATAAAATAAACATTAACCCCCATCTTCTTTCACCTAAGAAATAGTAAGATGCAAAAAGAAATAAAGAAGTTGATATAAAATATCCAATTTTCAAAATTACAGCTGCATATATTAGAGAGATAATTATTAGATAAATTATACTTTTATAATCTAAGTGTTTGTGATTTACCTCTGTAGTAACTTTTTCAGGTAAAATTATTTTTAAACTCGATAAAATTATTCCTGCCCAACCTAAATATATTGGGAAAGTCCTAGCATTGAATGGTGCATTTTCATCGAATGCAAATACTTGAATGTTGTATGCAGTGTATAGATAAAATACTGATAGAACTAAAAAAAGCAGTGAGATAAATTTTGTAGGACTTATTCTCACTGCTTTACATTCTTTAATAATCTATAAAGATTATATTACTCCAAGTTTTTTCATCAGAGCTGTCATTTCAACTGTTTGTTTTTCTAAGAACGCATCAAATTTAGAACCTGGGTTATAAATATTTACCCATGCATTTCTTTTTCTAACAGCTTCCCACTCTGGAGTTTTTTGAACATCACCAAGCATTTTAGAGATTTTGTTATAGTCGCTCATGCTCATGCTTTTTGGTGCAAAGAAACCTCTCCAGTTAACAAACTGAACATCATATCCTTGCTCTTTTAATGTTGGAGCTTCTGGTGCATCACCTACTCTCTCAGGAGCAGTGATACCAATTATTCTTACTTGATCTCTAGCACCCATTACTTCACCTAAACCAGTTGAAAGTATTTGAGTTTCTCCAGATAAAAGTCCAGCAAGTGCTTTTCCACCAGCATCATATGGAACATAAATCACATCGTTTGGATTTGCTCCAGCTGCTTGGAAAGCTAACGCACCAATTAAGTGGTCCATGCTTCCTCTTACAGATCCACCAGCCATTTTAATTGATTTTGGATCTTTTTGATATTGATCAACTGCATCTTTGAAATTTTTGATAGGTGAATTTTTTGCAACAACTATTGCACCATAATCTCCAATTACACCTGCAATTGGTTTAACATCTTTATAAGATAAAGTGCCAGTACCTTTTACATAACCCTTGTGTCTTGTAATAGATCTTAACACCAATGGTGTTGACTGAACTAAAACTGTATCTTTCGGAGCGTTATTGATTAGGTAAGCCAAAGCCTTACCACCTCCACCACCTGACATGTTTTCAAATGATGCACTTTTCAAAAAACCAGCTTTTGTTAATGCTTCTCCAGTACCTCTAGCAGTTCCATCCCAACCACCACCAGCACCACCGCCAATTAAAAAATGTAATTTTTCAACTGCAAATGAACTTGTTGATGAAAATAGAAGGAAAGCAGAGAATAAAACTGAAATAAAAGTTTTAATTAGTTTCATTATTTCCTCTCTTATTATATTTATGAAACCATCATTAAACATAAGTTATAAATTTTAGTCAATGCTCAAATATAATTTTTCCAAAAACATAAAGGAATATATTTTAGCTTTAGTAGGTAGTTATAAAGCTCTATTTATAGGACTTGTTGGTGGATACTTAGGTACTTTAATTAATCTACCTTTGCCCTGGTTATTAGGATCTCTAGGTTTAAATTTATGTTTCGCATTTACAAATTTTAAAATAATCTTTCCAACTAAATTATTAAATCCTATATTTTTAATTGTTGGTATAATTCTTGGTGGAACTTTAAATGTAACATTATTGTATAAAATTCATCTATGGATTTTTTCGTCATTAGCGATGTTAATCTGCACAATAGTCAGCACTATTCTTGCTGGTTATTATTTTTTTAAAGTTTGTAAATTTAGTAAATTCATTTCAGTTTTGGCAGCTCTTCCAGGTGCATTTGTTCCAATATCTGCTGCTTTATTAGAATTTGGTAAAAGTAAAAATGATAAAGGTGTTTTGATCCCTCAGGCTACTAGAGTTATATTTATCGTAAGTTTTGTTCCTATTTTTTTTATAAATAATTTAGGGTTCTCTGAAATGAAAGGTTACAATTATGAAAATATCTATAACGGAAGATATTTCTTAGAAATATTATTTCTGTTAATAATCTGTTTCATTTTTGCAAACATCTTAAAAAATTATAAAATTCCATCACCTACTTTAGTTGGTGCGATGGCTTTATCTGGTGCTTTTTATACCTTTGAAATAATTAATGCTAGATTCCCAGATGCATTTATAAATATTGCATTTATATTTCTTGGAACAGCTTTGGGCACAAGATTAAATGGATTAAAAATTAAAGAATTATTATTTTTTATATTTCATGGAATAATTGTTAGTTCAATTTTAGTTGTAGTTGCAATGATAACTGCTTATTTGCTCACTTATATAGGGTTTGAATTTATCCCAACTTTTTTAAGTTTTGCTCCTGGAGGAATTCATGAAATGGTTGTTATTAGTGTTGCTTATAACATTGATCCAATATTTGTAAGCTACCATCATTTTTTAAGAATTTTTATAATAGTTTTATTTTTACCTTTTTTATTATCAAAATTTAGAAAAACTAATTAATGGCTTCTTGCATTCTTTGAAATACTTTATCTGATGAAAGTTTGGTCAAATCTGAAACTTGAATTGCTTTAAAATATTCTCGCTCAATACTAACTTTTTTTGCAGTAGTATGCGATCCAAATAAAACTAATCCTTTTACATTTAAATGAGCCGCCATATGTGCTGGCCCAGTATCATTAGATATAACAAAATAACTTTCTTTTATTAATGATGAAAGTTGAGAAATGTTGAGCGCTTTATCATTATCTAAAATAATATTAGCATCAATATCATTAGCTAATTTGATTTCATTAGGACCGGGAGCAATTAAAATTTGGATTTCATCTCTAAAAGTAGATTTAATTCTTTTTATCAATTCATTGTAATATGGCCATCTTTTTATAGTTAAATGAGATGATGAAAAGGGGAATAAAATTAAATATTTGTTTAAATTATATTTTTTTTTGATTTCTGAAATATCCTCACAGCTCCAAGAAAAGTCTGGTTTAGTTACGTGATTGGTTTTAATTCCAGAAACATTTAATTGATGTTCAAAGCGGTTTAGCACAGTGTCTTTATCAAAATCAATCTTACTAGTTCCTTCAGGAAGTGTTGTTTCTGTTGATGACCAAATATCTGACGTTGCTTTTGGAAAGAGAATATTTTTATAAAAACTAGTTCTTTTAGAATTTTGAAGGTCATAAACTTTAATAAATTTATATTTTTTTATCTTTCTCATTAATAAATATAAATAAATTAAGTTAAACCTAGAGAGTCGTTTATCTAAAATGACATCGGTTATATTTGGATTTTTTTTTAATAAATCATAATAAGGTTTGGTTGATAGTATATAAAGATCATCATTTGGATGATTATCAGATATATCTTGAATTGCACCACTTGCTTGCGCTATATCACCTAAAGATCCATGTTTTATAATAAGTATATTAGACATATTTTTAACAACTTAACATAATATCAATTTATATGAATAAAATTTTAGTAGAAGTATCAGTTGGAGAATTACTGGATAAAATTTCAATTTTAGAAATTAAATCTGAAAAAATTAAAGATCCTGAAAAACTAAATTTCATAAATGATGAATATAAAATTTTACAAGATCAATTAAATACAAATATTAAAAATTACAGTGAAATTGAAAGTTTATATAATTCACTTAAAGAAATTAATTCAAAGCTTTGGGTAATAGAAGACGATAAAAGATTATGTGAAAAAAATTCTGATTTTGGTGAAAAATTTATTAAATTATCAAGAGATGTTCACTTCCTAAATGATGAACGGGCAAAATTAAAATTAGAAATAAATAATAAAACTGGTTCTAAAATTAAAGAAATTAAAGAATACACAAAATATTAGTTTTATTCCCAGTCAAACCTTTGAAAAGAATCAAATATCTTGAAAATACCTTGTGACCATTGATTGCAAACTTTTGAAAATTCAGGGTCATTCATATTTAAACATTTAAGTGATGCTATTTTGATTTCATCTTTTTTTATCACTGCAAAATCTATTGGCGGACCAACAGTTAAATCACTTTTTAATGTCGAGTCCATTGATATCAACGCACATCTCGATGCATCTCCGATTGAGACTTTTGGTGTGATTACTCTATCTAAAATAGGTTTTCCATATTTTACTTCACCTATAACTAAATATGGTTTGCTATCCGCTGGACGAATGTAATTGCCCTGAGGATAAACTAAATATAATTCAGGAGGTTGATCTTTTATTTGACCACCAACAATAAATGTTGAACCAAGTAAAACACTATCAGTATTTATTCCTTGTGGAGATGAATGTTCAATATTGAGAGATCCTATGTAGGATGCAATTTGCTCAAAATCACTACAGGTATTTAAATTCATAATACCTGTTTCGCTTTTTAAATCTTTTTTTATTGAATTATAAACTGCTTGAGACGTTCCAAGATTTCCTGATGTAACAATTACTATTGTTCTATCTCCAACATCGTGCGTTAACATTTTAGAATATATATTTACATTGTCCAATCCAGCATTTGTTCTGGAGTCTGATGTAAAAACTAGTCCTGTCTCGGTTTTAATGCCAATACAATAAGTCATAATAAGTTAAATGTTTAAATTATATGTGATTACAATAAAACCCATTTATTTCATATCAGATATCGAATTTAATCATTTGCTTATTTAACTCTTATGTAAAAAAATTAAGTTAATATGTCTGATTTTTGGAAAAATTACGATTCTAAATCAACTTTTGATGGATATATCAGTAAAGAGAAGAAGTTGAGAAGTCATGCTAAGATCATTGCAGGCATACTTGAAAAATATGGAAAAAAAAAATTACAAGAAATTGAAAAAAATTGTCAAAGTACAATAAGCGCTAGAGGAATAAATTTTAGAGTTTATGCTGCAAATAATAGAGCTGAAGAGAAAAAATGGCCTTTAGACATCATTCCTAGAATTATACCAAAAAGTCAATGGCTAAAGGTTGCAAAAGGACTTGCACAAAGAGTTAAGGCACTAAATTTATTTATCGATGACGTCTATAATGCAAAAAAAATTTTTAAAGACAAAGTAATACCTAAAGAATTAATTTTTAATTCTCCTTTATATTTAAAAGAATGTGAAGGTTTCTCCCCAAAACATAAAGCATGGTCAAATATATCTGGGATTGATCTTATTAAAAATATTGATGGGGATTTTTTAGTTCTTGAAGATAACTTGAGAGTTCCGTCTGGAGTTTCATATATGCTGGAAAATAGAATGGTAATGAGAGATATTTTTCCAGAACTATTTACAAGATATAAAGTTTCCTCAGTTCATCAATATGCAAATAAATTATATAATTGTATGGCAGAGTGTATTCCAAAGAAGACTACCAACCCACACATGGTTTTATTAACACCTGGTATTTATAATTCAGCTTATTTTGAACACTCTTTTTTAGCAGAACAAATGGGAATAGCCTTGGTGGAGGGCAAAGATTTATTTGTTGAAAATGATCATGTTTATATGAAAACTGTTAAAGGTCCTTTGAAGGTAGATTGTATTTATAGACGAATAGATGATAATTTTATGGATCCAAAAGTTTTTTTTAAAGGATCCTTATTAGGTGTACCTGGTGTTTTCAAATGTTGGAGAAAAGGAAATGTTGGAATAATAAACGCTTTAGGAACAGGAGTTGCAGATGATAAAGCAGTTTATTCTTATGTTAATAAAATGATCATTTACTATTTAGGAGAACAACCAATTATTGATCAGGTTGAAACTCTTCTTTGTGGAGATAAAAAAAATAGAGAACACGTTATAGATAATATCTCCAAATATGTAGTTAAACCTTCAAATGCATCAGGTGGCTATGGAATTATGATTGGTCCTAAAGCTTCTAAAGCAGAAAAAGAGGAAATGATAAAAAATATAAAAAAAAATCCCAGAAATTACATTGCACAACCATTGGAAATTCTTTCCACTGTTCCTACGATTACAACTGATAACATCGAACCAAGACATTTAGATTTAAGACCTTTTGTTTTAACAGGTAAATCAACTTATGTAACAACCGGTGGATTAACTAGAGTTGCTCTAAAAAAAGGTAGTACTATAGTTAACAGTTCTCAAGGTGGTGGATCTAAAGATACATTGATTGTGGATAGTAGAAATTAAATTAGACTTGGTATTATTTTTCTTAAATCCATAGAAAGCTTAGGATTAATTTTTGAATATATCACTCCCTTACCTATTTTTTTTAATGCTAATATTTTTCCATCTGGTGAAATAATAGCCGTATGACCAAATGTTTCTCTTTTAGGGGTATTTTTTCCAGTTTGAGCTGGTGCAAATATATAACAAAAATTTTCAATCGCTCTTGCTCTTAAAAGTGTTAACCAATGTTTTTGTCCAGTAAACTTTGTAAAAGCAGATGGAACGGCTATAAAACTTAAATTTTTTTTTGATAAATTCCTATAAAGTTCAGGAAATCTCAGATCAAAACAGATTGTAAAACCTATTTTGCCCCAAGGTAAATTAGCCGTGACTAATCTATTTCCTGCTTTAAAAGTTTTACTTTCTTTATGTTGCTCTTTATTTGGAATTTTAACATCAAACATATTAATTTTATCATAATATTTGACAATTTTTCCATTTGGTCCAACCAGTATAGATCTATTTCTTAGTTTATTTTTAACCTTAACGCAAATTGATCCGAGTAAAATCCATTTCTTATATTTTTTTGAAACTTCTCTAATTTTCTTCAAAATTGGATCTTTATTCATTTCAAATGAATATTTAAAAAGTGTTTCTCTACTACTAGACATCAAAGAAGAAGTTTCAGGTGTAATAATTAAATCAGATTTATTTTTTATAGCTTGATTTACATATTTAACAATATCTTTAAAATTATTTTCATAATTTTCTCCACTAGATAATTGTATGCAAGCTATTTTCATGTTTGAAATCCATATTTTTTTTCTAGGTATTTAATAATATTATGAATTATAAAAGTCATAAATAAATAAATACCTCCTGCCACAATAAATACTTCTACTGGCTTAAAAGTTGTTGAAATTATATATTTAGCTACACCAGTTAAGTCCATAAGTGTTACTGTGCTTGCTAGAGATGTTCCTTTAAGCATCAAAATAATTTCATTACCATACGCTGGTAAAGATTGTTTAATTGCAATAGGAATTTGTATTTTTGTAAAAATAATTTTGGAAGGTATTCCTAAACTTCTTCCAGCTTCTAAATATCCTGGTTTTATAGTTTGAAAAGCTGATCTTAATATTTCTGAAGTATAAGCCCCTGTATTTAATGAAAATGCTATTATTGCACACCAGTATGGTTCTTTTAAAACTACCCACAAAAATGTTGTTCTTAAATATTCAATTTGACCTAATCCAAAATATATTATGAAGATTTGAACCAATAAAGGTGTTCCTCTAAAAATATATGAATACCCGTAAGCAAATTTATTAATTAACTTATTATTATTCATTCTCAAGATTGCAAAACCTAATCCAATAAAAAGACCAAGAATTAGAGATACAGATAATAGTTTAAGAGTAATCAAAGTTGCGTTTAACAACTTAGGAAAACTATTTGTCATTAATTCAATATCCATTAATAACCTTTGCTATATTTTGTTTCTAATCTATTTAATAATTGCATACTTAAAAATGTAAGCATTAAGTATAGAACTGCTGCAAATGAGTAAAAAAATAATGGATCTCTAGTTGAACCAGCTGCAATATAGGATTGTCTCATTATTTCAACTAAACCCGTTACAGATATAAGAGAAGTATCTTTTAAAGTAATTTGCCAAACATTGCTTAAGTTTGGAATTGCAAGTCTTAGCATTTGAGGCAAAATAATTTTAAAGAAGTAAATATATTTACTAAAACCTAAAACTTTTGCAGCTTCAAACTGACCTTTATCAATTGATTGTAGGGCTCCTCTAAATACTTCAGTAGAGTACGCTCCCGAAATTATCCCTATTGAAAATGAACCAGTTAAAAAAGCATTAATTTCGATGTAATCATTATAACCAAATATTGAAGCAACAAACATAATTGCTCCACTTCCACCAAAAAAAAATAAATAAATTACTAGAAGTTCTGGTACACCTCTAATAACAGTGGTGTATGCATTACCAATAGAATTAAGAAATTTATTATTAGATAATTTTAATGGAGTAAATAAAGCAGCAAATATAAAGCCAATTATCATTGCGGTTATTGAGACCGCAATTGTCATTAAGGTTGCAAAGAATAACTCGTCTCCCCAACCTTTATCACCAAAATATAGAAGTTCCATAATATAGGTGGCTAATTATAGCCACCCATAAATAATTTATTACATAGAAGCGTCAAAACCAAAATGTTTTATAGCAAGCTTACTAATAATGCCATCATCTCTAGCTTTATCAATTGCTGCATTGAAATCATTTAAAAGTTTAGAGTCACCTTTTCTAATACCAACACCAACACCATTACCAAAATCTCCACCTGCAAATGTTGGTCCAGTTAATACAACTGCTTTACCAGATTTCTCTACATAATCTGTAAAAGCAACTGCTGCAGCTAGTGCCGCATCTATTCTACCAGCAGATAAATCTAAGTTTACTTCATCTTGAGTTTTGTAAGTTCTAATTTTTACATTACCCATTAAACCAGACTCTAGAAAGTTCTGGTGAATCGTTGCTGTTTGAACACCAATAGTTTTACCTTTAAATGCTTTGGTCAAAACATCTAGTGTTGCTTGTTCATCAGCACTTACATCAGATAAATTTATAGCTGACATTGTTTTAAGGCCTTCGTTTTTCGATCCTTTCATAACAGCTAATGATGCAACTTCATCAGCATAACCTTGAGAAAAGTTTATTGTCTTCATTCTCTCACCAGTTATTGACATTCCAGCCATGATAGCATCAAATTTTCTTGAGACTAAAGCTGGTATCATTCCATCCCAGTCTTGCTCTACAATTGTGCAATCATGATTCATAATTTTGCATAATTCATTTGCTAATTCGACTTCAAAGCCAATCAAATTTCCAGCTGAATCTTTAGAATTCCAAGGCGGGTATGCACCTTCAGTTCCTATTTTAATTTGATCTGCAATTGAAGAAATTGTTAGAAATGATGATATTAAAATACCAAGTCCTAATACTTTTAATTTTTTCATTTTTTTCCTCCAAAAATTTTAAAGATTATTTCATAAAATTATTGTTTTAAAAAGAAAAATTAATGATTTATTGACGAGGAAAAATTCCAAGAACAATCGAAACTTGGTATATAAACTCTTGAAAGTTTTGTATTTCCAAAATTTTTGTTAAAAACATTTAACCAATTTTCAACTTGTTTTGGTTTTTTATCTTGGCTTCCTACTTGAGCGGTAATTACACCTTTAGGTTTTAAAATTCTTTCTAAAGATGACATATTTTTTGCAGCCAAATCTATACAAAATTGATCATCATTTAGATCAACAAATATTTGATCATAAGTATTGTCTTTAACAGATTTAATACTTTCAAAAGCATCTCCCCATACGCATTTAACTGAATTCTTTTCAGTAGCTTTCTCGCCAATTTTGCTTAAATGTTTATCACATACATCAACAACCTCAGGATCTAATTCATACCAATCTATGAATCCAAAGTTTAGTGAAATGCATTCTCTTGCAACACCGCCGTCACCTCCACCAATAATTGCAGCTTTTTCTTTGTTTGAATTTAAATTAAGACCTGAATTTACAAAGGTTGAGCTATATAAATGTTCATCGCTTTCAGCTACTTGTATTTCATTATCAATAAATAAAGCTTTTCCAAATTGTTCCAAATCAAGTATTTCAATATATTGACCTACTTTAGATTTAAAATTTTCCAAAACTCTATTAACAACATATGATTTTTTTAAACCTGGAGAACTATAATTGTCATGATAAAGATCAATAGTATCTCTATTAAATTCTTTAATTATGATATTTGTATGTTCCATCTCGTCTTTTATTATATCTAGAGAAACTTTTGGTGATACTTTTCCACATGTGAAAAAATCAAAGCTTACAATTTCTTTTTCTGGGAAAGTATGAAAACTAATGTGACTTTCAGCGAGTAAAGCGACCAATGTAAATCCTTGTGGCTCGAATTTATATTTAGAAATTTTTAAAACTGTTACTTTTGCTGCTTTAGCAATTTTATAAACTAACTTTTCATAAAATTCAGGAGTATATTCCTTTTTAGTTCCAACTATATCCAGCGTTATATGTTCCCCAACTTTTTCCATAAGAATCTAATATATATATCTTTTTTAACTAACTAAATTTTTTACTTCTTTCAAACAAAAAACTATTATAATAATTTATCGAGGATAAATATTGAAAAACAATTGGTCAGAAAACGTAGCTAAAAAATATATTAAAAAGTATAAGAAATTAGGTCATTCTGAAGATATGGCTTTAAGAGTTTATACAACCAGGCTTCTAGGAAGAAATCCAGAATTGGTGTTGCATGGTGGTGGCAATACTTCAGTTAAGACCAAAATCAAAGATTTAGATGGTAAATATTATGATGTTCTTTGCGTAAAAGGCAGCGGATGGGATATGGCTGAAATTGAACCAGCGGGTTTGCCAGCTGTTAAATTAAATCCATTGCTTGCTATGAAAAAAAAGAAAACGCTCTCTGATGATGACATGGTTGCTTTTCAAAAAAAAAATTTGATAAATACAAAATCACCCAATCCATCAGTTGAAACTTTTTTACATGCATTTTTACCATTTAAATTTGTTGATCACACTCATTCAGATGCAATTATGAAAATCACTAATAGACCAAATGGAGAAATGTTATCAAAAAAAATATTTGGTAAAAAAACTGCAATAGTACCCTATGTAATGCCAGGATTTAAGTTAGCGCAAAAAATAAATGAAGTTTATTCTAAAAACTCAAATATAAACTGTTTAATTTTGTTAAACCACGGTATTTTTACATTTGCTGATAATGCAAAAGATGCGTACAGTTTAATGATTAAGTATATATCTGATGCTGAAAAAACTTTAACCAAACTAAAAAAGAAAAAAATAAAACAGATAAAGAAAACTAAATTTAATTTCTCAACTGCAGATATAGCTCCTATATTGAGAGGTCTTTTATCTGAAAAAAATGATAACAAATTTATCTTAAATTTTAAAAAAAATAGTAAGTTGGATTATTTTATTAATGGTAAAGATATAAATAGATACTCAAATGAAGGAACGGCTACTCCTGATCATGTTATAAGAGTTAAACCATTTCCTTTAGTAATATCACCAAAAGCAAACTGTACTTTAGATGAATTTAAAAATTTAGCTGAAAAAAAATTCAAAAAATATAGACAAAAATATAAAAAATATTTTGAAGCTAATAAGAAAAAAACTAAAGAAAAAAAAGTAATGCTTGATACATCTCCTAGAGTAATTCTTATTCAAAATTTTGGTTTATTTACTGTAGGTGATACCTTAAAAGCTGCAAAAATTGCAGGTGATTTAACTCAAACTAATGCCAATGTAATTTCAAGTGTTGAAGAAACATCCAGATATAAATTCTTATCAAAAAAAGACTTATTTGATGTCGAGTATTGGTCCTTGGAACAAGCAAAATTAAATAAAGCAAAAAAAGAGTTGCAAGGCAACGTTGTTGTTGTCACTGGTAGTACTGGTGAAATTGGTAAAGCAACTTATAAATTATTTAAAAAATATGGAGCTGAGGTTGTCTTGCTTGATATTAATAAAAGTAAGATAAATGATTTACAGACAAAAATAAGTGATCTTTGTATTCACTGTGATGTAACCAACAAACAAAGTGTAAAAAAAGCATTTAGTAAAATTTTAGAAACATATGGAGGTGTAGATATTTTAATATCTAATGCTGGTACTGCTATAGGTGGGTCAATTGCAGAAGTTAATGATGAAATACTTCGAAAAAGTTTTGAAGATAATTTTTTCTCACATCAAAATTGTGCTTCAGAGGCTGTAAAAATTATGAAAAAACAAAATATTAATGGATGTTTGTTATTTAATATATCTAAGCAATCAGTTAATCCTGGTAAAAATTTTGGACCATATGGATTGCCTAAGTCTGCGCTTTTAAATTTGTGTAAACAATATGCAGTAGATTATGGACACCTTGGTATTAGATCAAATGGTGTTAATGCTGATAGAATTAGAAGTGGTTTATTAAATGACAAAATGATTAAACAAAGAGCAAAAGCAAGAGAAGTAACTACTGATCAATATATGAGTGGCAATCTACTGTTAAGCGAAGTTAAAGCAGATGATGTTGCTAAAGCTTTTTATCATCTTGCGGTATCAAAAAAATCAACTGGAGCAGTTCTAACTGTAGACGGTGGAAATATTGCAGCTTCTTTAAGATAATTAATTAAATAACTTTTTTAAGCCCTCAGAAGAAGCATCACAAACTCCCTTTTCTGTTATTAATGCAGTAACATATTTAGCAGGTGTTACATCAAAGGCTAAATTTAATGATTTGCTTTTTTCAGGATATATTAAAACTTTATCCACTTTATTATCTTTGTTAATTCCATCAACATGAGAAAGTTCTTTTGGATCTCTTTCTTCTATAGGAATATCTTTGGAGTTTTTTAAGTTCCAATCTATCGTTGAACTTGGTAAAGCAACATAAAAAGGTACCTTATTATCATGAGCTGCAAGAGCTTTTAAATAGGTTCCAATTTTATTGCATACATCTCCGTTAGATAATGTTCTATCTGTTCCAACAATACACATATCAACCTGTCCTCTTTGCATTAATATTCCACCTGTATTATCAGCTATAATTGTATTTGGAATTTCTTCTTCATTAAGTTCATATGATGTAAGGTTTGCTCCTTGATTTCTTGGTCTAGTTTCATCTACCCAAACATGTAATGGTATTCCTTTTTTATGTGCATGATAAATAGGAGAAGTTGCCGTTCCCCAATCTATTGTAGCTAACCAACCTGCATTACAATGCGTGAGAATATTTACGGTATCTTTCTTTTTTTTATATATGTCTTCAATAATATTTAATCCGTTTTTACCGATACTTTCACAAAATCCCTCGTCTTCTTTACAAATTTCTTTAGCTTCATTGAGTGCAACATTAAATAAATCTCCAGGTTCAACAAATGATAATTTGTTATTCATTCTGTGAACTGCCCATTGAAGATTTATTGCTGTTGGCCTCGATGCAACTAATTCTCCAGAACTTTTTTTTATAAAATCTAAACTGTTATTTTCTTTTATTGCTAAAACCAATCCAAATGCAGCTGTGCCTCCAATTAATGGTGCACCTCGGACTTCCATTGTTTTGATAGCATTTACAGCGTCTTTAACTGAACTTAATTCTTTTATTATAAATTTATGTGGTAGCTTTGTCTGATCTATAATTTTTACAATTTGTTTTTCTTCATCAAACCAAATTGTTTTATATTCAACGCCATTAATTTTCATTATTTTATTCTTGAAGCAATGTATTCTTTAATTGTTTGATTATAATATTGAAAACAATCAGCCTGGTTCATTTCATGACCTGGATTTTTCTGAGCTGAGATATTTTTTTGCCAATCAACTCCTTTGACAGCACAAGATTTTCCGTTAATTTTATAATCTTTTGAAATAACAATTCTTTTAACTCCTTGAACTTCTTCTAACCAGTCAGATAACAGACCTTCAAACTTATCTTTTGGATGTGTAAAAGCTAGAACAGGAACATTTTCAGAATTTTTAATATTATTAATTTGTCTTGCTCTTAATTCAGCAGGGCCCGGGTATTTTTTAGCAAATTTTGCTAATGCCTTTTCAGGACCTACTTTTTTTACTTTATAACTTTTAGAAAGCTTACCAAAGCAAGCTTGCATATATGATATTCCACCACCAACTTTTTCGGGATGAGCAGACAACAACATTAAGGTTAATAATCCTCCACAGGAATGTCCTGAAATAATAATTTGTTTTCTAGGTACTCCTATTTCTATAAATTTTTCAACTAATTCTAAATTTTTTTCAATCCTTTTGTCTAACTTATGTTTACCTACATAAGGAGTTTTGGACTTCCACCAATGTTTTTTTAATGACATATCACCTGCAAAATCATTTGAGCAGAAATTATAAACCATAATTTTTTTGCCATTAATTTCCTCATCAACTAATGAAGCTTGATTTCTTATTTGATTTACCCAAACACATTCATTCTTGTGTGCTTTATCATTTGAATTTTGACCATGATTATAAATAATTATAATTTTGTTTTTTGGATCTTTTACGTCCATACCCTCCTCTACTGAAGCTGATTTAGTAAAAAATCCACTTTTTAAAATTTTACCATTAGCGTAAGCGAAATTAGAAATAATCAAAAATAATGAAATTAAAAATAGTTTCTTCATATATTTAAAACTCTTCCTGCAATTGTTTTTAATTTATCTTTAGTTTTTTGTGTTCTTTTTTCTGGAGCAGTAATTATTGCAACATCTAAGCAATTATTAGTTGGATCATTAGGATCTATGTGATTTTCAAAGTTCTCTATCAAGTTTTTTATCATATTTTTAGCTTTTGCTGCATTATCTAAGAGTACTTTAATTACTTGTTGGACATCTACATTCTCATGATCTGGATGCCAGCAATCATAGTCTGTTACCATTGAAACTGAAGCATATCTAATTTCTGCTTCTCTTGCTAGTTTAGCTTCTGGCATATTTGTCATTCCAATAACATCTGCTTTCCATGATCTATATAGATTTGACTCTGCTAATGTAGAAAATTGTGGACCTTCCATTACAACATAAGTTCCACCTCTTTGAAAAGGTATATTTTCTTTTTTAATAGCATCTTCGCAAGCATTCATTAGCCCACTTGAGGTTGGATGTGCCATTGATACATGTGCAACAATTTCATCATCAAAAAAAGTTTTGTTTCTTGCAAAAGTCCTATCAATGAATTGATCAACGATAACAAATTTACCTGGAGGTAAATCTTCTTTTAAAGATCCAACAGCTGAAACAGATACTATGTCGGTGATTCCCAGTTGTTTAAGTGCATCAATATTTGCTCTAAAATTTATTTTTGATGGAGAAATAAAATGACCTTTTCCATGTCTTGGTAAAAAAAAAATTTCTTTATTACTATATTTAGCTTTTAATATTAAATCTGATGGTTTTCCCCAAGGTGTGTTTAAATCTATTGTTTCCCTATCTTTAAACTCTTCAACATCATAAAGACCGCTTCCACCGATAATTGCCAATTTATTATTTGCCATAATACATTTTAGATTATAATTAAGTTTTATGGATTTAAAAGAACATATTAGATCAATTAAAGACTACCCTAAAAAGGGAATTCTTTTCAGAGATATAACAACACTTATAAAAAATGAAAAGGCATTTAAAGAATGTATTAACCAAATTGTTGAAAGATCAAAAAAATTCCAGTTTGATAAAATTGCAGCTGTAGAATCTAGAGGTTTTGTTTTTGCATCAGCTATTTCCTATATACTTGATAAACCATTTATAATGTTGAGAAAGAAAAATAAATTACCTGCTGATGTACATTCAGTAGACTTTGAACTTGAGTATGGGACAGCAACAATAGAAGTCCATAAAGATTCTTTTGATGAAGGTGATAAAGTCTTAATAATAGACGATTTAATTGCTACTGGCGGTACTGCAGAAGCAGCTGCTAAATTAATAGAAATATCAAAAAGTAAAGTGGCTGGATTTATATTTGTAATAAATCTTTTTGATTTAGGTGGTACAGATAATTTAGTAAAAAAGGGATATCCTGTCGAAAATCTTTTAGATTTTCCAGGACATTAATTTGCTTTCATAATTGCTTGGAAGGGACCACTTCCAATCCAGAGTGAGTCCACACCTGTGTTTGATAAGTGCATTCCCTCTCCAACATTAAATGTCATGCTTAAAGAAGTTGTTTCAGAAGTAACTGTAATAGGATTTGCAAATTCCACAAGACCTTCTAACTTCACAACTTCACCAGTATTAGCTGCTCTATGTTCGTTGCTATCAACTAAATATCCAATAATACTCGCAGTTGTTCCATTTATATTGTCAACTTCGGCTTTTGAAGAGAATGCATCGTCATGTGCACCAAATTGAGCTAATGTTTCTACAAATTTTCCTGCTGTTATAGCACTTGCACCACAAACAGAATTTCCAGTATGAGTGCTTCCTTTTGCATGAGTTCCAGAGCCAGCTTTTGTTCCACAAAAAACTCCTGTTCCACTTGATGTTCCTGTTTTAGCACCACTTAGCTCACCTGCCCATGTTATGCCGAAGGTGTTGTCCATATAAGCATATCCATGAGTATAAGTTCCATTTGGAGGTCTTGTATAAGTCCCATCAAGAACAATTTCAGCTCCTTGAGTTACAGCTGCAGTTGCCCCACTTGCATTATTAAAAACTTGAGCACAAGGAGTTAAAACAACTGTTGATGTTGTTGTTGCTTCAGTTGGAGAACTTGTACATAAATATAGTTTATAAATTACTATTTCATATTCGGCAGGTGCTGTATCGCATCCGCTGTTTATATCAGTTTCTGATACAACTCCTGAAGATATCGTACAGGCTTCAGCTTTATTAGAATTAAACATTTCAAAAATAAAAATTGCAGATAAAATCAAAAATAAATACTTAATATTTTTCATTTAAAATCCTCCTGCCTTAACAGTAAATCCTGTCCCTTTTTTCTTAATTACATTTTCTCTTCTAACCTTCTCATACATTCTATCTTTCATGGAAATTCTTTCAAAAGCCTCACTACTAAATAAAGTAGTGCCAGGATTTTTTATACTATTACTATACTTAAGATTGATAAAACTTTGATCGTTGTGATGATCGAAATCAGTGTGACCAATTTCAAATGATAAACCAGAATTTGGTACTTTAATTTGAGTAGAGAATTCTAAACCTTGAAAATCATTTCCACCTGAAACTTCAAAATCGAAAGCTTTTAAAAAAACTTTCATAGATGGTGTATATGGAAGATGTGCACCTAACTCAACATCATATCCATCGACAGCCTCTTCGTCTTTACCATTTTTTCCTTTTTTACTAGAGCTTTGAGCAAAATACTGGTTATAATTTAAATCTAGAATAGAAGATTTAATTTCAGCACCTACACTAAATCTTTGGTGTTCATAATCAAATTCATAATCATAAAAAGCATTTAAACCAAATAATATACTTTCGTCATTAGATAAATATCTTTGTCCAACTCCTATATTAAATGTTTCTCTGTCACTGTCGTGTAAAAATAAAGATCCTTGGAAAAAAGATAAGTCTGAACTATCTTCTGAAAAAATTTTAAATGTTTGTATTCCTATTTCTGGTTTAATATTTTCAATTTTTTTTATTGAAAAATCTGTATTTTCAAAATTCTCCTCCAAAAAACTTTCCAAAGAAGAATATAATCTATCTACTACCTCGTCTACTTTAGCAAAAGAAGATGAGATGAAAAGTAACTGAAATATTAGAATTTTTACTAAAAATTTCATTAAATATTTATAAAGATATATATAACAATTAAAAGAACTAAAAATGATAATACACTGATTATAGATGATTTTATAACCGCAGATTTAACAGCTAATGCGTCACTAAACTAGTAAAAATTTATAATAGTAGAGTTTCTGGTTTTATCTTCATTATTGATCATTTAGATTTAGGAAGATACAAAAAATTTATAAGGTAGAAAAATCGATTGATTTACTAGGTTATTAAATTCGTTATATGGAAAAATTAGGCAAATTTAGAAAAATAATAAATAAAATTTATTATAAAACTTTTGTTGATAATTTTAATTTTAAATTAAATTACAATTTTCCAAATAATTATTATCGTTGGGATTTAATAGAATATTTAATTAATAAAAATAATTACAATTCATATTTAGAAATTGGGTGTGATAAAGATCAGTTATTTTCTAAAATAAAAATAGAAAACAAAATAGGAGTAGATCCTGTAAGTGGAGGTAATATTAGAAAAACAAGCGATGAATTTTTTAAAATGAATTCAGATAAATTCGATATTATTTTTATTGATGGCTTACATATTTATAATCAAGTTAAAAAAGATATTCTTAATTCAGTAAAATTTTTAAATGAAAATGGAATAATACTTGTGCATGATTGTATGCCAGACAGTTTAGGCAAACAAGCAGTGCCACGATATAAAATGCAATGGAATGGTGATGTTTGGAAAGCAATAGTTGATTTAAGGCAAGATAAAAATTTAGATATTTTTACATGTGAAGTTGATCAAGGAATAGGATTGATAAAAAAAAAGACAAATTCATCTATTTTGAAAATAGATAAACAAATTAACCAATTAAAATTTAAAGATTATTATTATAATTATAAAAGTTATTTAAGAGTAATTAAACTTAATGATTTAAAAAAAATGTTTTAAATTTTTAAGATTAAATTTCCTTTTTTGTCCAAGTTTCAGGTGTTAACTCATTATTAATTTCAACATTCCATCTATAATTAAATTTTTTTGGGCCTCTATGTTTAATGTATTCGTATGTGCTTTTTACACCATTAATTAAATCAGTTTCAGTTTTGTAATTTAGTAACTTTCTAGCTTTATCTGAGGAACAAGTTGCGTATTTTACTTCTCTCGGTCTATCCTTTTTGTAAATTGGATTTAAATTGGATCCCGTTAAATTCGAACATATTTTTGCTATATCATTTATAGATACAAATTCTTCATCTGGTCCTATATTAATTACTTGTTTATTTAAGTTCTCTTGATCAAGCATCGGTATTAAACAATTTAAGCAATCATCTATATAGGAGAAACATCTTTTTTGCTCACCATTTCCATATATTATCGGGGATTTGCTTTGCAACATTCTATTAATAAATATTGACACAACATTTCTGAATGGATCGTCGTAAATCTGTCTTGGGCCAATTATATTATGCGGAACAGCAATTACCCACTCAATACCATTCAATTCACACAAATTTTTTAAAACTTCTTCTGAAGCAACTTTTGAAATACCATAAGGGTCTAATGGCTTTGTTTTCATATCTTCAGTAAAGGGCGGTACCTGATCTCCGTATCTTGCCATAGACGAACAAAAAATTATTCTTTTAACTTTTTCGTTAATAGCAGCTGTAAAAATTGATACTGAAGCAAGATAATTATTTTTTGTAATTTCAAAAGGAGAGAAAACAGACAAACCTTCATGTGCTGTTGCTGCACAGTGATAAACAATGTCAATGTTTTTCATTATTTTTTTTACTTTTTCAAAATTACAGCAATCAATTTTGTAAAATTCGATCTTTTTTGATATATTATCATCATACCCGCCTGTCATATTATCAATTCCAATTACATCATGACCAAGATCTGCAAATTTTTCAGATAAATGTGATCCTAAAAAACCTGCGACACCAGTTACTAATATTCTGTACTTTTTCTTTTTCATATTATTTATGTAAATTAAAATTTTGGTCTATACCATGATTTTTTTAATAAAATTGAGTTGATGAGACCTAAAAATCTGTATTTATAAATAGCACTTTTATTTAGTCTAAAAATAAACAAGTACATAAGAAATTTTAATAATGAGCTGAATAACTTTGGATAAATTTTTAATATACTACGCATATAACCAAAATGTTTTTTATGGTAATAAAATGTTGACCACATCCAGTGCCAATTCCTTGAAAGTTCCATTTGTTCATTTACTTTTGAATCATGAGAAGCGCCTCCAAAATGATTTACTACCATAGATGGATCGATAAATATTTTTATACCTTTTTTGTTTAATCTTTTGCACAAGTCAATTTCCTCAAAATAAAGAAAAAAATTTTCGTCGAAAAAATTTATTTCTTTTACTTTCTTCATATTGAAAAACATTGCAAAACCTTTTACATATTCAACTTCTTTAATAGTTTGATCCTTTAAAAAATTGAAATTACTATATTCTTCATTTTTAGAAATTGGAGCAATGATTCCAAAGTCTGGGTATTTTCTAACATTTAAATTAAAATTATCTAACGTATCAATATTCAACACAACATCTGGATTAAGAATTAATGCGTAATCAGTATCCACCATAGACAAACCTAAATTATTACCAGCGCCATATCCTAAATTCATTTTAGATAAGATACAAATTACATTTGAATAAGTTAATTCTAATTTTTCTTTTAAATTTTTGTTATTGCTATTTTCTATTACAACTATTCTAACATTTTTATTTATTGAATTTATGCAATCAAAAATTTTATTTTCGCTATGAAATGATACAATAATAACGGTTAAATTATTCATCATATAAAACTATTTTATGGTAGCGGGAAGTGGGATCGAACCACTGACCTCGGGCTTATGAGTCCCGCGCTCTAACCAACTGAGCTACCCCGCCGTAAATAATTGTTGATTTATACTACTTTTATTTTTTGATGCAAACAAGATTTCACTTATTCTTTTTCTTATCTTTTTTAATTTTTCTTTTTTCTTTCAAAGAAAATTTTGCTTTTTTCATTACACTAGAGTCTTTGAATGATTTCCCGTTATATCTTTTAGACATTAATTAATCTTTTCAAAAAATTTGTCCTTTAGTTGATAAGTGAATGGATATTCTTTCCCAATTGGTTGGAATTTAGTCTTAATTACTATGACGTTTTGTTTATCAAGTTTAAACTTCCAAGTTAATTTTATATCACCTGAAAAAACTCTTAACTTACCTAAATTTGTAAATCTCCATCCATCTTCTGAAATAACTTTTCCTTCTTGGTATCGTTTGTAATTCTTTTCTTCAAATATATAAGTTACAACACCTTGATTTCTCTCATCTGCCAATGTTATTGCATAATTATTTAAAAATTCTGCTGTTTGCGATTTATTCAAACTTTTTTTAGATATAGATTTCAGAAAGTCAGTAGTTTTATCAATGGTTTCATCTATTTTATCCTTGGCTACTGAGAAAGATGATAAAAAAAGAGTAAGGAAAATAATACTAAATATTTTTTTAAACATAATAATTTAATTTAATAAATTTATAGTAAATAAAAAGGTAAATATTGAAGCAAATGTCGAAATAAATATTGCCTTAATGATATTTTCTGGGCTTACATTATATGCAGAACACATAACAATTGAGGTGGCTCCACAAGGACCAACACTAACCAATAAGGCTCCAGCAAAATTAATTGGATTTGATAAGCTAAAGAATGTGTACCCTAATATTAGTAAAATCATTGGTGATATAATAAGTTTTAATAATGAAATAGTGATTGTTAATTTATTGAAAACTTTTTTTGAGTAAAAAGATAGAATAATACCGATTGCAAATAGACCAACAGGCATTACACATGCTGCAAGTCTTTGGAGAATATACTCAAACGGGGTTTCGTCTATATTGATCTTTGAAATTCTTATAATCAATCCAATTAATATTGCTAATATCATAGGATTTAATATTAGATTTTTTAGAAACTGAAATAATTTAATTCTTTTTTTTACAGTAAGTTCTAAAAAGAAACTAACTATAGATAGTAAAACTACACTATCCATTAAAATAATACCTGATATTTGAGTTATCGTGCTTCCAGTAAAGAAAATTTCTGCAATAGGCAAAACTAATATTACATGATTGGATAAAGCAACTGTTAAGGCCCAAATTATAGATTCTTGCATTGATCTTTTAAAAGTATTTTTAGTTAAGAGAAAAGCAAATATACCACTCGTTAATTGCATTAAAAAATATGATGAAATTTGAGATACATCTATTTCCCCGACATCACTTTGCGCAACTAGTTTTATAATTAAAGCTGGAACTGCGATATAAAATGAAAATAAATTAAATATTCTAGCCTTTTGTAAATCAAATATTTTAATATATCCTAAAAGATAACCAATAAGAGTAATACCTATAAATGGTGTTAAGCCTAGAAATACCTGAAACATTATTGGACAGTAATTCTATGCATAATTCTATCTCCTTTAAAAGCTGTTGCTTGATGAAGCATAGATCTATTATCCCAAATGGCTAGTTGGTTCTTTTCCCACTCTAAAGAATATTGAAAACTTTTTTTTAATTGGTGTTTGAATAAATAAGTTTTTAATTTTTTATCTATTTTACTATTATTAAAACCAATAAAGTGACCTGGACTACAATATAAAGTGTATTTACTATTTATTTTTCTTATTAATTTATGCTTTGAAATAAGCTCTTTAGCTTTTTTCCCCTTTTCTTTCTCTCGTTCTAATCTTGTTACAGAAATAGGACCTTCTGATGAAAATATACATTTTTCGTTTTTAAACTTTCTTTTAAAGTTAGCTGGTAATTTTTCATAAGCTAAATATTGAGAGCAAAAATCTGTGTTTGCCTGACCTTTTTTTGGAACTAATTTAGATAACAACATTGTAAATCTAGGCGGCTTTTTAGTATAAATTGAATCTGTGTGAAATTGCTCACCAAAACTAGGTCCTTTATCAGTAGATTTTCTTTGAACAACAGTTATTTGAGGATATTTTTTATTCAATCCTTTAAGTCTTGGATAGTTTGCTAGTTTTCCAAATTTTTTTGCAAATTTTACATAATGATCAGAGCTTAATTTTTGTTTTCTAAAATAAATCATTCCATATTTTGAGAGAGCAGATTTTATTTTTTTTAATGTAGAATTATTAATTTTATTTAAATCACAGACTAATTCTGCACCTATATTTTTTTTATTAGGAATAATTTTAAGCATTTTTTAAAAAGAAACTTTTTAATTGTTTAATTGTTTCTTTGGGGTTTTGCTCTGGTATAAAATGTCCAGATTTAACTGCAACTCCTAAAACTTTTTTATTCGAATATTTTTGCCAAATTTTAATAGGTTTAAATTGTTTACCTATAACACCATTTTTTCCCCATAATACTTGAACAGGAATGTTTAATTTTTTCTTTCGATCGTATCTGTCATGATCTAGATCAATAGTTGCAGATGCTCTATAGTCCTCACATGATCCATGTATTCTCTTTGGTTGCTTAAAGCACTTTAGATAGACCTCTTCAACTTTTCCAAATTTATGATTCCCAGACCATTTATCTAAGCAATTCTTCATCCATTTTCTTGGATCACTCATTATCATTCTCTCAGGTAACCACTTTGGTTGAATTAAGAAAAACCAATGAAAGTATGCTTTTGCAAAATCTCTAGTTGTTTGTTCATACATATCTAATGTAGGACAAATATCTAAAACGCTAAGTGCAAGCACGTTTTTTCTGTGGTCTCTCGCCAATCTATGAGCAACTCTTCCGCCTCTATCATGGCCTGCAACAAAAAATTTGGGGTATCCCAATTTTACCATCATTTGCTTCATATCACTCGCCATTTCTCTTTTTGAATAATTAAAATGCTTACTATCAGACGGTGGTGCTAAACTATTTCCATAACCTCTAAGGTCTGCTGCAACCACTGTAAAACTTTTTGCTAACTCTGGAGCTGTTTTATGCCACATCAAATGAGTTTGGGGGTAACCATGGAGCAATAATAAAGGTGGTCCCTCTCCTTTAACTTTGCAAAAGACTTTCCCTTTTTTAACTTGTACGTATCTACTTTTAAAACCTTCAAACATTTATTTATTTTAATTTATATTTTTATAAAACAATCAATAATTTTAAAATTGTTCAAATACAACGTTAATAAGCTTAATTATTAAATTGAATTATCATTCATTGAATGTATACCTTCATTTTTGTGAGAATTGAAGAAGAGCTAAAACTAGATTATTCAGACGTGCTTTTTAGACCTAAAAGAAGCACTCTTAAAAGTAGAAAAGATGTTAATTTAAAGAGAACCTATCGTTTTAAATACAGTAAAAACGAATGGTCTGGAATTCCTATAATGGCAGCTAACATGGATGGTGTAGGCGTGCTTGGTGTTGCCGAAAAATTATCTGATTATGGAATGATTACATGTTTAACAAAACAACATGATGTAAAGAAAATTAAACAATTTAAAAAAATTAAATCAATATATCCAAATGTAGCTTTAAGTATTGGAACAAAAAAAGAAGATTTTCAAAATTTAGATAAAGTTTTAAAAGAATTTAGTTTCATTAAATTTATTTGTATTGATGTTGCGAACGGTTACTCAGAGCATTTTAGTAAATTTTTAAAATCCGTTAGAGATAAATATCCAACGAAAACAATCATAGCAGGTAACGTTGTTACTGCTGATATGACTCAAGAATTAATTTTATCAGGTGCAGATATTGTTAAAGTTGGAATTGGACCAGGTAGTGTTTGTACGACACGAATACAAACTGGAGTTGGATATCCACAGTTAAGTGCAGTGATAGAATGCGCTGATGCTGCTCATGGATTAGGTGCACATATCATTGCAGATGGTGGATGTACATGTCCAGGTGATGTTGCTAAAGCATTTGGTGGAGGAGCTGATTTTGTTATGCTTGGAGGAATGTTTGCAGGTCATGATGAAGGTAAAGGAAAATTAGTAAAATCTAATGGTTCAAAGTATGTTGAATTTTATGGATCGAGTTCTGAAACTGCTAACAATAAACATTATGGTGGACTATCTGATTATAGAAGTAGTGAAGGCAGAACAGTGAGAGTTAAGTACCGTGGTAAAATTAATGATACCATTTTGAATATTTTAGGTGGTGTTAGAAGTAGCTGCACATATGTTGGCGCCCCCTCTTTAAAACAATTAAGTAAGTGTACGACTTTTGTAAGAGTTACTAAGCAATTCAACGATACATTCTTAAAATAAATGAAAGAGTATTCTATAGCGTCAATTGCTGGCGACGGTATTGGCAAAGAAGTTGTACCCGAAGCAAAAAAAATATTAAAAGAAATTTCTCAACAACATCAATTCAAATTAAATATAGAAGATTATGATTTTGCATCATGTGATTATTACGAAAAGCATGGAAAAATGATGCCTGATGATTGGAAAGATAAACTAATTAAACACGATGCAATTTTCTTTGGCGCAGTTGGTATGCCAGATAAATATCCAGATCACATAACTCTTTGGGGTTCATTATTAAAATTTAGGAGAGAGTTTGATCAATTTATTAATTTAAGACCAGTAAAACTTTTTGAAGGTGTTAATGCGCCACTAGCTAATAAAAAACCGGGTGATATCGATATGATAATTGTTAGAGAAAATACTGAAGGAGAATACTCATCAGTCGGTGGGAGAATGTATCAAGGTACTGATAGAGAAGTTGTTATTCAAGAAACAGTAATGTCAAAATATGGAATAGATAGAGTTCAACAATTTGCTTTTGAATTAGCTAAAAAAAGAAAAAGAAAAAAATTAACAAGTGCAACAAAATCAAATGGAATATCAATTACAATGCCTTATTGGGATGAAAGATTTAATGAGAATAAAAAGAACTATTCTGATGTGGAAACTGATCAGTACCATATTGATATATTAGCTGCTAGATTTGTTCTAAGTCCTGAACGTTTTGATGTGATAGTCGCATCAAACCTTTTTGGAGATATTTTATCAGATCTAGGGCCAGCTTGCACTGGAACTATTGGAATTGCACCGTCAGGAAATATAAATCCAACGAATAAGTATCCATCATTATTTGAACCAGTTCATGGATCTGCACCAGATATAGCAGGTCAAGGAATTGCCAATCCAATAGGTCAAATTTGGTCAGCTGCAATGATGTTAGATTACTTAGGTGAAAAAGAAGCTTCTGATAGAATAGTAAAATCAATTGAATTAACTCTTAAAGATAAAGACAGTCGAACAAAAGATCTTCAAGGCTCTAGTAATACAGAACAATGTTCAAAAAAAATTTTAGATAATCTTAGTTCAGTCTAAAATTTAATCAAAATTATGAATTTTCTTAAAAATAAATCTATTACCAAAGTTATAATTTTATCTATATCTGGATTTTTTATTTTAGTTTGCCAAGATTCTACTGCGAAATATCTAGGAACATTAATGCCATTAAATCAAGTAATTTGGGGCAGATTTTTTTTTCACTTTGTGATTATTTTAATTTTATTCGCGATATTAAAACCTAAGTTAAACTTAAAAACCAATTTTAAAATTAATATTATTAGATCTATATTAATGGTTTTTGCTACTTTTTTTTTCATTCATTCTTTACAAAAATTTGACCTAGTAGATATATATGTAGTGTTTTTCTCAGCTCCATTAATAGTATCAATTTTAACAGCATTATTTTTAAAAGATATTCTTTCACCGAAAGGTATAATTTTAATGTTGTTAAGCTTCGGATGCATAATTTATTCAATGAGTCCTAGTATGAAAGTCTTAAGTTTAGACTTAATTTTTCCTTTAGTACCACCAGTATGTTGGGCTTTATATCAATTTTTTACAAAATTTATTTCTGGTAATAATGATCCTTTAGTGGCGTTATTTTATGCTGCTGTTGTAGGGGCTATTGTTTTCTCTATTTATGTAATGTTAGACTGGACTCCTATTGAGAATAAAGGGTTATGGGTTTGGTTGATATTTCTTGGTGTATTAGGTTTTACTAGCCACCTTTTAATTATATTTGCAATTCAGCTATCAAATTTATCTTTTGTAACTAATTTTCAATATTCACAATTAATTTGGTCAACATTAATCAATTTTTATATATTCGGAGTACCTTTTGATTTTAATAAAACTTTTGGAGTTATTGGAATAATAGTTTTTGGTGTTTTATTTGTTCAGGCCGAAAGTAGAAAAAAGAAAATTAGTTCTTAAAATCTTTATTGTTTAGAGGTTTTTCTAATACTTCAGCTGGATATTTTTGTTTTTCAATTTCAATGTATATATTTTTATCTTTTAATGTTTCAATCGTATTTCCAGAATTGACATATCCAAATGATAGATTTTTATCATAACAAAAAGAATAATTTCCTGAAGTTGTTCTACCAATTATTTTGTCATCCATATAAATAGGTTCTTCGTGTAGTAAAAGTGGCTCACCAGGTTTGCTGTCTTTAAGAGTAAACATCATCATTCTCTTATCTAATTTTTGGTCTTTAATTTTTAATAGGGCATCTTTTCCAATAAAGTTTACATTTTTTTTGTAACTAATTGCAAATTTTAAACCTGCTTGATACTGATTTTTTTCTGGTGAAATGTCATGTCCCCAGTGAACAAATCCACTTTCCATTCTCATAATATCCATTGCATGCATTCCACAATGAGATAGTTCGAAGTTTTTCCCCTCTTCAATTAGAATTTCATATAAATCCTTTGCTAAACTTGAGTCAACATAAAGCTCAAATCCTAATTCACCAACGTAAGAAAGTCGTTGAGCCCAAACTTTAACACCATTTATCATTATGAACTTTCCAGTTCCAAACTTAAATTTATCGTTACTAAAATCATCATTGCTTATTTTCGAGATCATCTCCCTACTCTTTGGACCAAACAATCCTAAACAACAAATATCCTCTGTTACATCTTTAAAAGATACGTCTTCATCTAAATATTTTAAGATATGGTATTTATCGTGTTCTCTAGTAGCTGCAGAGCTTACAACTCTAAAAAAGTTTTTATCCATACATACAACAGTTAAATCTGTTTCTATTCCACCATCTTCATTCAGCATATGAGTATATGTTGTTTTGCCAATTTCGTTTTTAATGTTAGCGGTACATAATTTTTGAAGTTCTTCATGAGTTTTTTCCCCTTTTAAATCAAACTTTGAAAAAGTTGAAAAATCAAAAAGTCCAACATTTTTTCTTGCATTTAAAGTTTCATGCTTTGCTGATGGGTACCAATTTTGATAATTAAAACTATATTCATACTTAGGCTCTTTACCATTTAATGAATACCACATTGGTCTTTCAAAACCTCCTGCAACTCCAAAACAAGCTCCAGCATTTTTTAATTCCTCGTGATAAGGTAAAAGCTTTTGATTTCTTGATGTATTGTGCTGTTTAAATGGCCAATGCATACCATAAAGATCACCAAGTGTTTCTGTTACCCTTTCCATAATAAAGTTTTTTGATGAGTGGAATTTTTGAAATCTTTTAATATCTACTGAAAATAAATCTTCATTAATATGTCCATTCATCATCCATTCAGCTGTAACTCTCCCCGCTCCTCCTGAACTAGCAATTCCAATGCTATTAAAGCCACAACATGTATATAAATTTTTAACTTCAGGGGTTTCGCCTAATAAATATTGAGTATCTGGAGTAAAAGACTCCGGACCAGAGAAGAATTTTCTTATTCCTGCACTTTCTAACATTGGCAATCTATGAAATGATTTTTCTAAGTAAGGTTCAAAGTGATCAAAATCATCTGGCAGTTCGCCAAACGAAAAATTGTCTGGCACTCTTCCTGTATCTTTAAAAGCTGGTTTTGCCTTTGGTTCAAAAATACCAACAAGCATTTTCCCTGCATCTTCTTTTAAATATAAACAAGCATTATAATCTCTCAATACTGGAAGATTTTGAGGTAAATCTTTTATTGGTTCTGTAATGATATAAAAATGCTCGTTTGGATACAAAGGCACACTCACATTTATTTCTTCACCTAATTGTCTTGACCACATTCCTGTTGCCATAACAACGTATTCACAATCAATGACACCTTTATCAGTCTCTACACCGCTAATTCTAGAATTTTTAATTAAAATTTTTTTTACAGGAGATTTTTCAAAAATCTTTGCACCCTCCATTCTTGCAGCTTTAGCAAGTACATTGGTTACTCCAACTGGGTCTGCTTGACCATCTTTTGGCATGTAAACGCCACCTACAATATCTTCACTATGCAAAACGGGGTGCAATTCCTTCAAACGTTTTTTATCTAGAACTTCTACTTCAACATCTGATAATTGAGCAGTTGTTGCTTGTCTTAGCAGTTCTTGCATTCTTTCTTTGGTAGATGCGACTGTAATTGCACCATTTTGCTTCATTCCAGTTGATAATCCTGTAGTCTTTTCTAAATCTTTATATAGATCTAAAGAATATTTTCTTATTTTTGTAATTGTTGATGATGCACCTAATTGACCAAGAAGACCTGCTGCATGCCAAGTAGTTCCTGAGGTGAGTAAATCTCTTTCAAGCAAAACCACATCTTTCCATCCAAATCTTGCCAGATGATAAGCACATGATGTTCCAGCAACACCACCTCCAATGACAACTACTTTAGTGCTTTTAGGTAACTCTTTCATACATATTTGGATTTATATAATTAAATTCAAAAGCAAACAATATGATCAATATGAATGGGTCTTTTTATACCAAATTTTTCATCAACTTCATGTTGATGAATATGATGAGAATGCACAAAAACTGGTATTAATTTATTACTTAATGTTTTTAATGTATAAATAAAATTTGAACCTCTGAATTTTCTATCTACTACTTCAAGTTTGAGATTGCTCGCATCATCATGTTGTAAGTCTTCTGGCTGTATTAAAAGTTTTACTTTAGATCCTATTGGGAACGGTCTTGCAAAATTTCCTGTGATTGTTCCTAAATCCTCGTTTTCAAGACTTTTTGGACTAGTAACTTCAGCTGGTATTAAAGTTCCTCTATTTAAAAAATTAACTACCTCTACTGAATTTGGTAAATGATAAACATTATATGGATCATCATATTGCTTTAATTCACCATCTAATATTATTCCACATTTACTGCCTAGATAAAAAGCTTCATAAGAGTCGTGTGTTACAATTATTGTAGTTATTTTAGAATTTGTTAAAATTTGTTTTAATTCAACTTGAATTTCCTCCTTAAAACTTTGATCTACATTAGATAATGGCTCATCAAGCATTAATAAATCAGGTTGAGAAACTAAAGATCTTGCTAGAGATGCTCTTTGGGCTTCGCCAGCACTTATCTCATGCGGAAATTTATTTAATATTTTGTTTAAGTTTAAAAAATTAATTACTTCTTTAGTTTGTATTTTTTTATCATCTTTCACTCTATCTGAGCCAAGATTAATATTTTTTTCTATATTGTAATGAGGAAATAAGCTGTTCTCTTGAAATGATAGAGCAATATTACGATTTTCTGGTTCGATATGAATATTTTCAGAAGAAATTGTTCTGCCTTTTAGATTAATTTTACCTTTATTAATTTTTTCTAAACCTGCAATAGTTCTTAATATTGTGGTTTTACCTATGCCAGATGGACCAAGTAAACATACAATTTCACCTTCATTTTCAATTTTTAAAGAAACATTATTAACTTTATTTTTCCCGCCAGCTGCAAAAGATACATTTTCAATTTCAAAAAAATTATTAGCCATTAGTCTTTCAAAATAAATTTAGACGTAATCAAAATAAATGTACTTGCAATTAATATCAAGAATAATGATGGAACTGCTGCAGCTTCTAAGAGATCTTGAGATGCAAAAATATATGCTGTTGTAGCAAATGTTTCAAAGTTAAATGGTCTCAATATCAAAGTTATAGGTAATTCTTTTATTACTTCTATAGTAATCAATATCCCTATAAGAAAAACAGAATTTTTTAAATAAGGAACATGAATTCCTAAAAAGGTTTTTATTTTCGAGTAACCAAGAAGATAAGAACTTTCATCAATTGACCTATTTATTCTTTCATAACCAGTTTTCAAACCGTTATAAGCTAATGAATAAAATCTGATAAAATAAACTATTACTAAACCAAAAATAGATCCTATAAATACTCTCTTTATAGAATTAAATTCAAAGGCTTTTATAAAAGTATTATCAAACCAAGCAATAAAAGTGATGAATGCTACAGCTAAAATTACACCAGGGATTGCATAACCAGTAATAGAAAATGTTGTAAGATAATTTAAGAATTTACTTTTAGTTACTCTGTTTCCATAATTTGAAATAAAAGAAAAAATTACTAGAACAACACTTGATAAAAATACCAGGTAAATTGTGTTTATAAATAATTGAAAAGTATTTAAATCAAATAAATTTTTTGGAAAAATTATTGTCCAATACAACATTTGTAAAACAGGGAATAAAAAACTGACTAAAAAAACTAAAAAACAAAATCCGAATGCTAAAAAACCTTTTGAAAAGTTTAATTTAATTTTCTTCTTTTCTTTGATTCCTCCCTTAACTGGAGAGTGATATTGAGCTTTTTTTCTTGAGATATTCTCAATAAAAAAAAGTCCTAGAATAAATAATAGTAAAAAAAATGAGAGTTGATTTGCAAAAGCTAAATCATCAAAAGATATCCATGAATCATATATTCCAGTAGTAAGAGTTGCTATTCCAAAAAATGATACTGCTCCAAAATCTGATAATGTTTCCATAGCAACTAATGCTAAACCCGCAACTATAGCTGGTCTTGCAGATGGTAAAATGATTTTAAAGAAAGATTTATATTTTGAAAAACCTAGATTTTGTCCTAATTCTATTAAATTTTGAGACTGATAATGAAAAGATGCTCTAGTTAAAACGTAAACATATCCAAATAGTGAAAAAGAAATAGATAAAATAGCACCAAGCATACCATCAAATTTTGGAATGGATTGATTATATTCACCAGGTCCAAATAAAGATTTCAATATTGAGTATAGTGTTCCAAAGTTTTCAAAAAAAGCAGTTAATGAATAAGCATAAATGTAAGCAGGTACTGCAAAAGATAATATTAAAGCCCATTTAAAAAATTTAACGCCTGGAAAATCATAAAATGAAACTACATATGCACTGCCAACACCTAAGAATAATGTAAGAACTAAAACTCCTAAAAGTAATATTAAGGAATTATAAATATATTCAATTAAAAATGTATTTTTTAAAATATCAAAGTAATTAGTTGTTTCTTGGAAGAAACTTGCAAACACAGTTAAAATTGGAATTGCAACAACAAATGAAACTAAAAATGAAGAAAGGTACCAGGAATTAAATTTCATATATTATAATCCGCCTTATAATCATGAAAATCAAAAGTGCCCATGGCTTAGGAGACCAAACCATAGGCACAAACTTTAGAAAATCAAAAATTAAATACTTTTAGGATATGCGGAACCTCCTTAGTTTTAATTTCAGACAATTTTCTATTATTTACACGTTTATTGATTTTTTCACACTCCGAAGCACATGCAGGACATGCTTTGGAAGATTTATTATAATCAACTTCCGTAGTAAATTTTTTTTTAACAGCTATCATTTACTTCCAACCTGCAGCCAACATTACTTCTAATGCATCTGCTTGTTTTGCACCGTATGACTTAACACTTGTTTTAGTATCCATTACAAAGTTCATCTCTTTGCCTGGAACTAAATCATTAGGTGTTACACCACTGATCATTGGATACTCAAAAGTATTATTTACAATGTGATTTTGAGCCTCTGTTGATAATAAAAACTCAACTAATTTTACAGCATTAGCTTTGTTTGGTGCATGTTTAAGCATACCAGCTCCACTAATATTAATGTGCGTTCCTCTATCTTGTTGATTAGGGAAAAAAGGCATTACTTTTTTTGCTGCTTCTTGTTGTTCAGTACCTTTTTTTCCAGATAACATCAATGCATGATAATATGTATTTGCAACAGCAATATCAGCTTCTCCTGCCGCAACAGCCATGATTTGAGCACGGTCGTTACCTTTTGGAGTTCTTGCCATGTTTGCTACAACAGCTTTAGACCATTCTGCAGTTTTTGCTTTACCATTATTCTTAACAAGTGAAGCAACTAAAGATTGGTTATAAATGTTGTTAGATTTTCTTATTACTAATCTACCTTTCCATTTTGGATCAGCTAGACCTTCGTAAGTCATACCATTAAGTTCGTTTGCACTTACTCTTTCAGGTGAATAATAAATTATTCTTGCTCTCTTAGCTATTCCAGTCCATTTAGCAGATCTAAATTGTGCAGGTACAGCATCCTTAATAGCTTTTGACCAACCAGCGTTTTGCATCATGCCTTTGGCTGCAAATGCACCTAATCTTCCAGCATCAGCTGTGATGTATAGATCTCCAACACAGTCTGCTCCCTCTTCTGTAATTCTTTTCTGCAGGGCTTTATCTTTTCCTGATACAACGTTTACTTTAATTCCAGTTGCTGCTGTAAATTTTTCATATAATTGAATGTCAGAATCATAGTGTCTTGCACTAAAAATGTTGACCTCAGCTGCAATCGTAAAACTTGAAATTAAAGCAAAAAACAATGAAATTATTGTTAATTTTCTCATTCTACTCCTTAATTTATATTTATATTAAGCGTATTTTGTCCTGCAATGCGGATGATAACTATTCTCAATGAAAATGATTATCAATTGCAATATTGTCGCAATTGATAATCAATCGCAATTATTACTGTTTTTTAGATAAATTATTTAAAATTCCCACTCAGAAATTTTACTGTAAAGGAAGTTTCTAAAAGCTTGAACTCTAGCAACATTTTTAAGTGATTGAGGGTACACAAAGTGTGCCTCTGTAGTTGGACCTTGAACGCTAGGTAGAACTTTTACTATATTTGGTTGTTTCACAGTTAAGTAATCTGGAATTGCGGCTAATCCTACACCGCTTTGAACAGCTAATAGTAAACCATAAACACTATTCACTCTCATTACAGTTTTTCTTTTTTTATTATCTTTCATTCCAAGTTTTAATGCCCAATCTGGATTATAAACTGGTGATGGAGCTCCTCTACCAAATGAAATAAAGTTATGCTTATTTAGGTCATTAACTGTCTTAGGATATCCATGTTTTTCTAAGTATTTTGGTGATCCGTAGATGTGATAATTAATATCTATGAGCTTTTTTTGAATATAATTAAGTTGTTTCGGTCTTCTCATAAATATTCCAATATCTGCTTGTCTTGTGCTTAAATCTAACTCCCTATCATCAAATATGAGTTCAACTTCAATTTCTGGATTTAATTGCATAAATTCTTGTATTCTTGGCGTCAGCCAAGTTGTTCCAAAACTAACAACGGTTGTTACTGATAGTTTTCCGGATGGTTTATGTTTTTTATCTCCTAATGTTGTTTCTACCTCTTTTAATTTGGAGATAACTTCATGAGCTGTTTTAAATACATATTCTCCATTTTCAGTTAGTGTTAAACCTCTAGCATGACGTTCAAATAATTTAACTTTTAAATCTTCTTCTAAAGATTGAATTTGTCTACTAATTGCAGATTGACTTAGATTTAGAATTACTGTTGCACTAGTAAAGCTACCTGCCTCAGCAACTGCATGAAATATCTTTAATTTATCCCAATCCATTATTTATTTACATCCACTACTATTTTATTTTTTAAATTTCCTTTTAATATATCAGGATAGATATTTAATAATTCGTCTAATCCAATAGTATTTACTGATTTTTCTAAAATATCAAAATCTAGCAAAGCAGGGAATTCTCCCCATACAAACTCTTTTCTTTTTTTACTGATATTAACCGAGTCTACTCCCCATAATTTGACTGCTCTTAATATAAATGGAATTACTGATGTATTTAATTTATTGCCACTAGCATTTCCACATATAGCAACAATTCCTTTTGGTTTAGTTTGAGCTATTGCATTAGATAAAATGTTGCCACCGACGGTATCTACAACTCCATCCCATGTTCCTTTATCTATTAATCTTGCTTCACCCTCAAATTCTTTACGATCTATAACGTTTTTTGCACCAAGTTCTTTTAAGTAATCTGCTTTATCTGGTTTACCAGTTATAGCTGTTACATTAATTCCCATCTTTGCAAGAACCATTACTGCTACCATACCAACTCCACCTGTAGAACCTGTTACCAATACATCATTTACTTTTGATTGCATCAATAGTTCTTCTCTTGCTTTAACTGCAAAGGCACATAACAAACCTGTAAGACCAGCAGTTCCTAAAATCATAGCTTGTTTATTTGTCATTCCATCAGGTGTTTTTGTAATATGATCTTTTTTAACTTTTGCGTATTGAGAATATCCACCATCAAAAAGTTCTCCTGCTCTACAACCTGTTAATATAACTCTGTCTCCTTCTTTAAATTCTTCACCATCACCTTGTGCAACAGTTCCAGAAAAATCAATACCAGGTATTCTTGGAAACTCTTTAACTAATTTACCACCATCTTTTAGTATCATTGCATCTTTCCAATTAAGATCAGAATAATCTATCTTAACTAGCACCTCACCATCTTTAAAATGATCTAAACTTAGTTCTTTGACTTCTCTTGTAAAATTTTCGTTCTGATTGTTTATTACAACTGCTTTAAATGAGTCCGCCATGTTTATCAGTAAATATTATTTTGCAATAAATCGCAAATATCTATTTTGATAACTTAAATCGTCTTTAAACTGTCCAAGATAAAAATTTGTAACTGTGGTAGCTTGCTCTTTTTTTATACCTCTCATAGTCATACACTGATGAGTTGAATCTATTGTTACCGCAACTCCTTTTGCATCCAACGACTCCATTAAAGTATTAGCGATCTGAACAGTTAATCTTTCTTGTGTTTGTAATCTTTTAGAAAATACTTCTACTACTCTTGCTATTTTACTTAAACCTACAACTCTTTGATTTGGAATGTATGCTACATGAGCAATTCCTATAATTGGTGCCATGTGATGTTCGCAATGACTTTGAACTGAAATATTTTTTTGAACAACCATATCGCTATAGCCTTCAACATCACCAAATGTTTTATCTAAAACTGCTTTAGGATCTTCTTTGTAGCCTTTGAAATATTCTTTAAATGCTTTTGTTACTCTTTTTGGAGTTTCCAATAAACCTTCTCTGGTAGGATCTTCACCTAACCACTTAAGAATTTTAACGAAAGCTTCTTCAGCTTCCTTGTCTGTTACTTCGTTAATTTTTTTTTCGTTTTCGTTTTTTACTAATTTCATGACGTGCTTTTATATATATAAAACCTTAATTTTAAAATATTTATTATATTTATTATTATGTTAGATAATTCCACATATATGTTTAAAAAAAGAGAAAATGTAGCAGAAATAGAAGAAGGCAAGCTTTTATCTCCTAAATTCGACAATGATGGATTGATTCCAGTCATTACAACATGCTCAAAAACAAAAGAAATATTAATGCATGGGTATATGAATGTCGAAGCCTTCAAGTTAACTATTGAAACCAAAGAAGCACATTACTGGAGCAGATCAAGGCAATCAATTTGGCATAAAGGAAAAACAAGTGGGTTTGTTCAAAAAGTAAAAGAGATTCGAATTGATGATGATCAAGATTCTGTTTGGATGACTGTAGATATTGGCGAAGGTTCTAGTTGCCACGTTGGGTACAGATCCTGTTTTTACAGATCTGTTCCTTTGGGTAAAATTGATAATGCAAGACAAATCGAAATGAAATTTGAAGAAGAAGAAAAAAAATTTGATCCAGAGGTTGTTTATAAAGGACAACCTAATCCAACAAAAATATAAAAAATTAATGAAAGTTTTAAGTCCGTTTGGACCAAAAATTGCTGTTGTTAAAATTCCATTAAATTTGGTAAAAAAAATTAATGATGAAGTTGAAAGTATTATCAAAGATAAAAAAAAATTGAAATCAAATGACTACTCAAAAAAGTTAGTAGGTCAAGTTGAGCAAGAAATTGAATTAAAAAATAAATTTATTAAAAAAAATTTAAAAAGTTTTATTTTTAAAAGTGTAAATCAATATTTAAAAAAAAATCTTAATAAGAAGTCAAAAAATATTAAAATTAAGAATTTATGGGTCGTAAGACAATTTAAAAATGATTATAACCCTGTACATTTTCATGATGGCAATGTTTCTGGAGTTGGTTATTTAAAAATTCCAAACAATTTAACAAAGGGACATAAAAAAATTAAAACTAACGGAACAATTGATTTTATTTATGGTTCTAAATCTTTTTTAAATAATTCTATATTTAATCATAAACCAAGAGTTGGTGATCTTATCTTATTCCCAAATAATTTAATGCATACTGCATATCCATTTAAATCTGATGGTGAAAGAAGATCATTTTCTTTTAACATAGATATTGATAAAAAATTAACAAGATTGTTTCATGGCTGATATACAAAAAAACGTTTTAGACGAAGACTTGGAGTTATGTTCTAATGATCCTTTAACAGGATGGTATAGAGACGGATGTTGCAATACAGATGAAAATGATCATGGTGTGCACACTGTTTGTGCAAAAGTAAACACTGAATTTTTAGAATGGTGTAAAGAAGCAGGCAATGATTTAATTACACCTCATCCTGAGTTTGGTTTTCCGGGTTTAAAAGATGGAGATAGTTGGTGTGTGTGTGCAGGTTGGTATGCTAGAGCTTTAGAAGCAGGAAAAGGATGTCCAATTTATTTAAAGAAAACTCATAAAAACACTTTGAAACTTATTCCAATTGAAACTTTAAAAAAGTTTGCAATCGATTTATCCTAACTACATATTTCCATATTTAGGTCCACCCCCACCTTCTGGAGTGACCCAAGTAATATTTTGAGATGGCTCTTTAATATCACAAGTTTTACAATGTATGCAATTTTGTGCATTTATTACAAATTTTTGAACAGAATTTACTTCTTGAACTTCATAAACTCCTGCTGGACAATATCTTTGTGCAGGCTCGTCAAATTTTTCTAAAGTATATTTTATTGGCAAATCTGGATCTTTAAGTTTTAAGTGGACTGGCTGATTGTCATCATGAATTGTACCTGTTAAATAAACCGAACTAGTTTTATCAAAAGTAATAACGTTATCAGGCTTAGGATAATCAATTTTTGGCATTTTATCTGCTGGTTTTAAAGCTTCATGATCAGCGTGTTTATGCTTTAATGTGAAAGGAAGCTTTCCTCTAAATAAAATCTGGTCAATTCCAGTAAATAATATACCTAGAATTAAACCCCAAGAGAAACTTGGTTTTACATTTCTCGCCTCATATAATTCTTTGTAAACCCAACTTTCTTTAAATTTTTGTTCATATGTAGATAAATTTATATTTTTTGTAAGATGCTCATAAATTGTTTCTGCAGCGATCATTCCACTTTTCATTGCTGTATGAGACCCTTTTATTTTAGGCATATTTAATGTTCCTGCATCACATCCAACTAACAAAGCACCTGGCATAAACATCTGAGGTAAACTCTGTATACCACCCTCAATTAAAGCTCTTGCGCCATAAGAAATTCTTTTTCCGCCTTCAATTATTTTTTTAATATCTGGATGAGTTTTAAATCTTTGGAATTCATCGAAAGGTGAGAGATGAGGATTTTGGTAATCTAATCCAATTACGTAACCAAGAAAAACTTGTTTATTTTCTGCATGATACATAAAACTTCCACCGTAGGTGTTATTGTCTAAAGGCCATCCAGCAGTATGCATTACTAAACCTTCTGTATGATTTTTTTCATCTATCTCCCAAATTTCTTTAAAACCAATTCCGTATTGTTGAGGATTTTTACCTTTATCCAACTCAAACTTCTTAATTAATTCTTTTCCTAAGTGACCTCTGCATCCTTCTGCAAAAACTGTAACTTTTGCATGTAATTCCATTCCTGGTTCATAAGTATCTTTTTTATTTCCTTCTTTGTCGATACCCATATCTTGAGTTGCAATACCTTTAACTGATCCATCATCATTATATAAAACTTCACTTGCTGGAAATCCTGGGAATATTTCAACTCCTAATCCTTCAGCCTGCTCTGCTAACCATCTACAAAGATTTGCAAGACTTATAATATAATTGTTATGATTTTGTTGAACCTTAGGAAGCAACCATGTTGGCCAACTTAATGATTTTTGTTTTCCTAAAAATAAAAATTTTTCTTTTGTAACTTTTGTTTTAATGGGGGCATCTAATTCTTTCCAATTAGGTATTAGTTCGTCTAAAGCACGTGTTTCAAACACGTTCCCTGATAAAATGTGTGCACCTATTTCAGATGCTTTCTCTAAAAGGCAGACATTAATATCTGGATTTAACTGCTTTAATTTAATTGCAGTTGAAAGTCCTGATGGTCCGCCACCTACGATGACAACATCGTATTCCATCACTTCTCTGGACATAATGATAATTTCTTACAGTATTTGCTATTTTTGTATAGTGTTTAATTTGTTCAATTCTGACAAAAACTGAGGAAGAGCCTCAAAAAGATCTGCTTCTAATCCGTAATCTGCGACACTAAAAATTGGAGCTTCACCGTCTTTATTTATAGCCACAATAACTTTGCTTTCTTTCATTCCTGCTAAGTGCTGTATCGCACCTGAAATTCCAACTGCAATATATAAATCTGGGACTACCACTTTGCCCGTTTGTCCTACTTGATGATCATTCGTAATATAACCTGCATCAACTGCTGCTCTAGATGCACCAATTGCTGCATTAAGTTTATCCGCAATATCACTTATTAATTTGAAATTTTCGCCATTTTGCATTCCTCTGCCACCAGAAATAACTATTCTAGCTGTTCCAAGCTCTGGTCTGTCTGACTTAACTTCTTCTTTCTTTAGAAATTTAGTTGATGAACTAGCTTCTGCTGGATCAGATTTTGTAATTTCAGCAGATCCACCACTCTTATCAGCAGGGTCAAACGACGTCGGTCTAATAGTAACACATTTTTTTTTGTCATTACTTTTAACCGTAGCAAAAGCATTTCCTGCATAAATTGGTCTTAAAAAAGTATCCTCAGAAATAACTTTAATTATATCGCTCACTTGCGAAGTATCTAGTAATGCTGCAATTCTTGGCATTAAATTTTTGCCAAATGTATTTGCTGAGCTTACAATATGTGAATAACTTTCTGCATGCTTAATTATTGCTGCTGTATAATTTTCAGCAATGTAGTTTTCATAAATTTCATTATCAACGTGAATAACTTTTTTTACATTTGGAACTTCAGATAAAGATTTTGCAACATCATCAGCTTGATGACCTAAAACCAAAACATGAAGATCCTCATTTATTTGAGAAGCTGCAGTTATAGCATTATAGGTAAATGGTCTAACCTCTTTATTATTATGTTCTGCAATTAATAATACTGACATTTAAATTACCTTAGCCTCATTTTTTAATTTTTGCACTAATTCTTCTACACTAGCGACTTTTATTCCAGCTTTTCTTTTTGGTGGTTCTTCAACTTTAATTTGTTCGATTCTAGGATTAATATCAACTCCTAAATCTGAAGCATTTAACTGTTCTATTGGTTTTTTCTTCGCTTTCATAATATTTGGAAGCGAAGCATATCTTGGTTCATTTAGTCTTAAATCACATGTAACAATAGCTGGAACATTTACTTCAATAGTTTCTAAACCTTCATCAATTTCACGAGTTACTTCTAATGCATTATCTTTAACTTCAATTTTCGATGCAAAAGTTGCTTGAGGCCAATTTAATAAAGCTGCAAGCATCTGACCAGTTTGATTGCAATCATCGTCAATTGCTTGTTTTCCCATAAACACCAAATCAGGATTTTCTTTTTCTACAATTTTTTTCAAAATTTTTGAAACTGCTAATGGCTCAATCACATTATCAACTTTGACATGTATTCCCCTATCCGCTCCAACAGCTAATGCTTTTCTAACAGTTTCTTGAGCTTTTTCTTCACCGATTGTAATTGCAACTATTTCTTTAGCTTTGCCAGCCTCTTTAATTTTTACTGCTTCTTCTATTGCATTATCATCTGGTGGATTTGTTGACATTTTAACGTTGTCAGTAACAACACCAGAACCATCTTCTTTAACTCTTATTTGAACGTTGTAATCAATAACTCTTTTAACTGCGACTAATATTTTCATTAAGCTCTTAATAAATTGTTTTCTGGATCGTAAGGACTTTCATCTAAAATTGTAGCATCATATTTCTCACCTAATATTTCAATTTTAAGTTTTTGTCCAACATTTGCTAATTCTGGTTTAACCATACCTAATGCTAATGATTTTCCAATTCTAAAACCAAAATCTCCTCCTGTAGCTCTTCCTATAACACTTCCATTTTCATAGATTGGATTGTTGCCTAATACATCTGCATCTTTTGGATTATGAACCTCCAAGGTAACAAGTTTGTTATCAAAACCTTTTTCTCTCCACTTGTTTAATGCTTCAAGTCCAATAAAACTTCCTTTATTAGGATGTATAAATCTATCAAGACCACTTTCATAAGGTGAGTATTCTATTGATAGTTCTGTTCCAACCAATTTATACGATTTTTCTACTCTCAAACTATTCATTGCTCTGATACCATATGGCTTTAGTCCAAGATCTTGTCCTGCTTCCATAAGTTTATCAAAAATGTGATTTTGATATTCAATTGGATGATGAAGTTCCCATCCTAATTCACCAACAAAATTAACTCTCATAGCATTTACTGGTGCGTACCCTACATCAACCATTTTTGCACTTAGCCATTTAAAGTTTTCATTTGAAAAATCATCTTTTGAAACTCTTTGCATTAACTCTCTTGCTTTTGGACCTGAAACAACCAAAACTCCATTACTATTAGTTAAATTTTCAAACTGCACTGAACCGTCTGAAGGCATCCATTTTAAAATCCAATCATGATCTAATCTTTGGAAAGCTCCTGCTGATACTAAATAAAAGCTATCATGTGACTCTCTCATAATAGTAAATTCAGAATGAACTCCGCCTTTAGTATTTAAAGCATGACATAAATTAATTCTTCCAACTTTTTTTGGTAATTTGTTTGCAACTAAATTATCTAAAAATTCCTCAGCACCAGGTCCTTTAATTCTACATTTTGCAAATGCAGTCATATCCAAAAGACCAACATTTTCTTTTACGTTTTTGCATTCTTTTTCCATTGCATTGAACCATTTTGATCTTCTAAATGACCAATCATCTTTTTGCTCCATTCCATCAGTTGCAAAAAAATTAGGTCGTTCCCATCCAAATTTTTGACCAAACACTGCTCCTAAATTTTTCATTCTGTCATAACATGGCGCTGTTCTTAATGGTCTTGCTGCTGGTCTTTCTTCATCAGGAAAGTGAGTTATGAAAACGTGACTGTAGGCTTCTTCATTTTTAGCTTTTAAATATGATTTAGAGCAATAATCTCCATACCTTCTTGGTTCAACACCAAGCATATCAATTGTGGGTTCACCATCTACAATCCATTCAGCAAGTTGCCATCCTGCTCCACCTGCTGCAGTGATACCAAAACTATGACCTTCATTTATCCAAAAATTTTTCAATCCCCAAGCAGGACCAACAATTGGGTTACCATCAGGTGTATAACAAATTGCACCGTTATAAACTTTCTTAACTCCCACTTCACCAAATGCAGGTACTCTATGTATTGCACCTTCAATGTGTGGAGCCAATCTATCCAAATCTTCCTGAAATAATTCATATTCAGAATCTTTTGATGGTCCATCTACATAACAAGCTGGTGCACCATCTTCATATGGTCCTAAAATTAATCCACCCGCTTCTTCTCTCATATACCATCTGCTATCACTATCCCTTAAAACTCCCATCTCTGGTAATCCATCTTTTTTTCTTTTTTGAATTTCTGGATGGGGTTCAGTAACAATGTATTGATGTTCTACTGGAATAACTGGAATATCTAATCCAACCATCTTTCCAGTTTGTCTTGCAAAATTTCCTGAACTAGAAATAATATGTTCACACTCTATAGACCCTTTATCTGTCTCAACAACCCAACCATCTTTGGTTTGTTTCATTCCAACAACATTTGTATTTCTATAAATTTCTGCTCCTCTATTTCTTGCACCTGTTGCAAGAGCTTGTGTTAAATCAGCTGGTTGAATATATCCATCTTCAGGGTGTTGTATTGCACCGACTAAATCAGTTGTATTACATAATGGCCAGATTTCCTTAACTTGATCTGGTGTTAAAAATTTTACATCAACACCAATTGTTTGAGCTACACCAGCGTATTGAAAGTATTCATCCATTCTATCTTTAGTGCTTGCCAATCTAATATTAGATACAACACTGAAACCTACATTTTTTCCTGTCTCTTCTTCCAACGTTTTATATAAATTGACTGCATACTTATGGAGTTGTCCCACAGAATAACTCATATTAAATAATGGTAATAAGCCAGCCGCATGCCAAGTTGAGCCTGATGTTAGTTCTTTTCTTTCAATTAAAACAACATCTGACCAACCTTTTTTTGCTAAGTGATAGAGTGCACTAACTCCTACTACTCCACCACCTACTACAACAACTTTTGCTTTGGATTTCATTATCAGATTCCTACTAAATTTTAATTACTAACGAAACAAAATTCTATTATTCATCATCTGCGTCACGCCAGCCCATTCTGAACATTAAATAAGCGGCAACTATGACAGAAATTGTACCTACTACCATGCCAATATTTATCCCAACTTCACTTCCCCAAAAATACCATCCAAGTTGAGTGGATGAGATTGTTGGAAAGCATAAAATAAACATTAGTATTGCGTACCTAATATACATTGGAGGCTTTTTCATTATATTGATGATCCCATCGGTATTGGTTGTGAAACTGCTGTTGTTAGCCAGCAATCTAAAAGATTGCCCTCTTTATTATTCTTTTCAACTTTCCATTTAAATTTAAAATATTGTTTATCCTTATCCAAAACAACAACTTCATAAGTTGCCATAGTACTTGATTTGTAAATTTCAGTTACTGTATTTTCTTTGTGATCAATCAACATTGAGTATGAAGCCCCCTTTAACATTCTTTTAAATCTATCTAAGGGACCTGTCATCCTTTGATTATTTGGATGTGCAAATTCCCATGTTTGCTCAATTCCTCTATCTTTGTATGGACTGTCATTTTTCATTAACGCCTTTAATTGAATTAAAACAACTTGTTTCGGATCTATATTTACACTTGGTTTTAAAACATCGGCAAATGAAGAATTAAAATAAAAAAATGTAATTAAAATAAATAAAATTTTGGATTTCATATTTTAAATTTATCTTAAATTTAAAATGAAATAAAAGGTCTTAATATCACACTCAATAATTTGTTATTATATAGTTTTGAATAATCTATCGTATTCGTTTTTAATACATTTATTAGAGATATAATAAATTTTATTTTGAGAGACTAATTTTGCTGCATTTTCGTTATGAATTCCTAATTGCAACCATAATACATTTGCACCAATTTCTATTGTTTGTTTTGCTATTTCCTCGGCTTCTTCGCTGGGTCTAAATACGTTAACAATTCCTACATGATCTTTTATGTCCGTTAATTTTTTATAAACTGGCTCACCATGTATTATTTTATTATCTGTTACTGGATTAACAGGAAAAACTTTGTAACCTGTATTTCTTAAATATTTCATTATTATATTGGAAGTTTTTTTTGAGTCTGGGCTTGCTCCAACAATTGCTATCGTCCTATAACTTAAATATAGTTCTTTTATTTTTTCATCTAAAAGTGTTGTATCCATAATTTGATTTAAATTTTAAGATCTAGTCGCGGTTTCCAAAATGGTCTGAAGAGTTCAATTTTTGGACATCTATTCATAACTACTTTTAAACCTGCATCTTCAGCAATTTTTGCTGCATCATGATTAATTACACCTATTTGTCCCCATAATACTTTTGCTCCAATTGATATTGCCTCTTCAGCAATTCCATAAAGATCCTCAGATTTTCTAAATACTTCAACCATATCAACAGGTCTATCGATAGCAGATAAATTTGGATAAACTTTCAAATTTCTGATTTCCTTTATACCTGGTTTAGGATTTACAGGTATCATGTCATAACCAGTCTCATGCAAAACTCTTAGCACACCATAACTAAATTTAGTTTTATCTGGGCTAGCACCAACCATAGCAATTGTCTTAACTGAGCTTAAAATATCTTTTAAATATTCAGCGCTATAAGGTTCGTTATGGTTCATTTTTATTTTTTTTCATCCTTTTTACTTGCAATATCTGCTTTTAATTCGTGTGGCTCTAAAGGATCAAGAAAAGGATTTCGGTATAATTTATCATGACTTTCAACTCCTATCTCAATTGTGCAATCTGTTTTTGCTTTAGCAACACATAAAATAATATATCCATCATTTATTTGTCTGTTATTTAAAGCAACTTGAGAACGTTGATCTACTTCTCCATTTATTAGTTTAGCTGCACATGTAATACATCCTCCATACTGACATCCGTATGGAAGATCGACACCTTGATCTCTTAATTCGTTTAATAAAGGTTTTTTTCCACTGACTTCAAATGCACTGTTATTTCTGTTTGAGATTGTAATCTTTGTCATAGCCAGATGTCGCTTGTGCAATCTCCACCTGGATATCTACTTTCATGGCACCTACTAGGTCCATTTGGTTCTTTACCAAAATCAACAATAAAATCTTTATTAATTTTCATCCCACCATTTTCAACATCACAATCAATCATGATCATTGCTCCACCCTGCTTTCTTATTTCAGGATAAAATTGATTATCCCAAGTAGAAAATAATGATGTTGTTACATACATTCTTTTACCATCTAAAGATAATTGATACATTTGGGGTCCGCCAGCAATTTTAACGCCATTTACTTCTGGAGCCTTTCCTAACAATCCACCCATCCAAACTTGGCCTGTTAATTTTGGTTTGTGTGGATCTGAAATATCGTATTGTCTCATATCTCCATGAAGCCAATTATTTATATAGAGATATTTATCATCCATAGAAACCAATATTGCCGACATAACTCCAGGTACAGGAATTGGCCAATCAGGATGTGGTTCATTTTCAACATCAATTATTTTTTCCCATTCCCATTTACCTTCTTTTGATTTCCAAAAATGAATTACATTTGCACTTAGCGCCGCACCACAAAATCCATGACTACTGTCAGGATTATGCATAAATTTAACTTCTAATGGTATTAAACCATCTTCACCTAAATACATTGTTTGAACTGGCTCTTTTTTTTTAAAATCCCAAACATGAAGTCTTCTACCATATTTCAAATGACCAACTTCCTCTAAATCAAATCCAGGCATGAAAGTATTTGGGGCAGCCCATTCAGAACTAACCATTACATTGTGTCTTGGTTGATACCAGAAGTCATAACTAAAAGGTATATCTCCCATTGAATTTTCCCACCTACCTACAATTTCAAAATCTTTATTTAAATGTAAATATCCTCCTGGCGCTTCTCCTCGTGCATCTCCAAGAAAAGAAATGATAATTTCAGAACCTAAGCAATGAACTGTGTGTGGTCCTGATAAATTAGTTTTTTTCTTTATTTCAGATCCATCTACTACTTTATGTATTTTTGGAGCTCTAGGATCGGATGCAGTATCAACAACATAAATATTATTTGATCTAACACCTGGAACTAATAAATATTTTCTGCTCATTTTTGAGTCGCCATGACAAGAAGAACATGCATTCCATCCCATGTGATGCAATTCATCTCCAATACCTGGCATTTCAAGTCTATGAATTACTTTAGAATATGTGGGGCTTTGAGGATCAACATCGACAGTTGCCAAATAGTCTGGTTTTTGTATTCCTGTCCCTGTGTAAATAGCTATAGTATATAAAAGCTTTTCTTTTGGTGCTTTTATTGCTTCTGCAGGACTAGCATATCCAGGACCACAACATCCATCCATGATTGATTTTCTCCTTTAATTACAACTTAATCTTTTTTTTAAGTGACTTCAACTTAATGGTTATTTGTTTTTCCAACTTGGATTTCTTTTTTCGATAAATGCACTTATACCCTCTTTGGCATCATAAGATGACATATTAAGTGTCATCATCTTACTTGTATAATCATAAGCTTTGTTAAGGGGCATTTCTAATTGTTTATAAAAACCCTTTTTACCTATTTTGATAGTTAAATTTGATTTTGAAGATATTTTTTTTGCGATATCCAAAACTTTTTTATTTAAAGTTTTTGGACTGTAATGATCATTAATTAATCCGATTTCCTTTGCATATTTTGCACTAATTGGATCACCGGTAAGTAGCATTTCCATCATTCTTTTTCTGCTAATTTTTCGGCTTACAGCTACCATTGGTGTACTGCAAAATAATCCAATTTTTACTCCAGGAGTTGCAAACGTTGCTGAGTTCGTACTATATGCAAGATCACAACTGGCAGCTAATTGACATCCAGCTGCATAAGCAGCACCATGAACTTTTGCTATTACTGGTTTGTTTCCTTCTACTATTTGCATCATTAATTTTGAACAAAGTTTAAAGAGTTTTAGATGATTAGATCTATTTTTTATACCTCTTACCTCTTTTAAGTTATGGCCTGCACTAAATCCTTTTCCAGCTCCTTCTAAAATAATGACCCTTGTTTCTTTATCATTATCTAATTTTTTGAATGCCTTTAATAAAGATGAAAGAGTTTTGTAGGATAATGAATTATAAGTTTTTGGATCATTAATTAAAACTCTTTTAACGCCTGGTGATAATTTATTTATTTTTATGGTCACTTATTTTAATTTACCTTCTTCTCTCATCTTAGCTCTAATTTTTGTTGCTGAAATTTTTTGAATTTCCTCAGGCAAAACTATTTCTTCAATTTTATATCCAACACCTCTTCCATAACAAATATTCGTAATATTTGGTACAAGCATAATTTTAAACCTGCCCTCAAACTCTGGATTAAGTTTTTCCTCAATATTTTTTTTGACAGTTTCAAAATCAAATGGGTTATCATCAACACCTTGTACATCTCTAATTTGAATACATACTTGTCCAGTTTTTTTTATAATTTCCTTAAATAGAGTATAGTGACCATCATGAAACGGTTGCCATCTTCCTAACATTTGAGCTGTTGGTTTTTTATTATCCCATTGATATGTCATTTGCTTATCTCCTTTAAAATCTTTGGTGCCCAAGACTTAGCATCTTGTGTGGTAACATGAAAATTATATTTTTCTGGTTTAATAAACATTTTATTAGTGTCATCAAATCTACCTTCTTTTATTGTATCTACCCAAACTACATAATCTGCAGGAAATAAACTTCTTGCCTTTGGAGTTGGGCAAATAAAATCCGCAATCACATAATTTCCTTCTTCTTTTAATTTTAATGCAAAGTCTGCCATTCTTTTTGCTTGTCTTGTCCTTCCCTCTTCTGAAAAATCCCAATCGTTTGCAGCTTTTCTTACTTCATCTGCATTTAATCTTTTAGCATTTAATAAAGGTGCAAGTTCATCAGCTAAAGTTGTTTTGCCTGCTCCTGGTAGTCCCATAATTAATATAATTTTCATTTTTAGGTTTTAGCTTTAAATTAAATTACCAGCAACCCACTTATGAAAGTGATGAGTTGGATTGTCCATCTTAGGTGAAAAATTACCACCATTATAAGCTGGAGAGTTTCTACCTATTTGCATACTTTGAATTATATCTACATCTTCTTTTTGAATATCTTTCCATTGTTTGTGATTTTTTTGTCTTAAATTTTTATACTTTGTTGAGGTTGCCGCCTCATCTCCAACATAATAAATTTCCATATGTTCTATTGTAAACTCATGATTGATTGGCTCTAACCAATAAGCATAATAATGATCTTTATGAATTCCTAACATTACATTTGGAAATAGCGCTACATACTCAGCTATATTTTCTTTATGTTTGGGCCAATTAGGAAAGCATGGAAACTTTTCTTTTCCTTCAAACCTTGGATTGTAGACCACAGTTCCTTGTCCAGCAAAACGATTTGGCAGTCCTTGAATATGATAATGATCTTCTAATTTTGAATAAGAATTTAATCCAGGATGAACCCAAGGCAAATGATAGCTCTCACAATAATTTTCAATTGCAAATTTCCAATTACACTTTGCATCTAATTTAAAATAACCATAGTCATTTGCATGATAAATTAATTCTCTATCTTTTAATGACCAAAATTTTTCCCACCTTTGACTTAAAGGACTAATGTAATCCTCAAATGACATTTCATTGTTGTTAATATTAATCATAATTAGATCTAACCAAATATATGATCTTATCTCTTTTAAATTACTTTTTGATTTATCAAATCCAGGAGTTTGATGAATATTCATGCCACCTATATGAGGTGTAGCAATTAATTTTCCTTCTAAGTCATAAGACCATGAATGATATGAGCACCTCATAACATTTCTAATTTTGCCAGCTTCTTTAACTAATTTAACTCCTCTATGGCTACAAATATTATGAAAAACTTTTATTTCTTTGTTTTTTGTTCTAACAATAAGTAAGGGTATTCCAAGTAAATCAATTGGTTTCACATCACCTTCATCCGGAATAGAACTTCCAACTCCAATTACTATCCACTTATCTTCAAATAATTTTTTTCTTTCGATTAAAGTGTATTCTTTACTGATGTAACATTCATTTGGTAAACCGTGAGCTTCACTAATTGGTTTCGATACAATATCTAATTTTTGTTTATCTATAATATTGTAAATTTCTGACATGAATTACTTTATCACTTGATATAAACCTAACCAAGCATTTACGTCTTTGCTCGCAATGTAATCTGATTTAAAAAATTTTATTTCTTTCCATTTATTTTGCTGTTTAAGTTGTTCAATTTTTTTATCAAAACCATATTCTTCATGTATTCCCTCATTGATGGTAAAACAAATAAGTCCATTATTCTTTGTAATCCTGATAAATTCCTCCAAGGCTTGTGGCTTTACATGTCCAAAAGTAAATGTACCAACACACATAACAGAGTCATATTCATCATCTTTTTTATTAATGGGTTTATTCAAGTCTACTTGTTCAAGCTTTTCATAAAGGTCATTTGGTACTAATTCTAATAACTTTTTTGAAAGATCTGCCCCATGAAAATTTTTAAAACCATATTTTTTTAATTCGACACCCACCAATCCAGTTCCACAACCAGCATCATAAATTTTTGCATCTTTGTTTTTTTGAAATTCTGAGAATACTTTTGTAGTTTCTTTTGGTCCTGTGTAATTCCAATCGACCATATCCTTATCATATTTATTGCCATCTCCCCACTCATCGTAATATTTCATTACTTGATCGGTGTCTTTCAACTTATAGATGGGAATTTTATTACCTACGTCTTTTTGCGCCATATTAAAACTTACTTCACTTTTAATAAAAAAACTCCAAAATAATTTTTTTTATCTGAAAAATATTTTAAGACTTTAAAGCCAGATTTATTAACTAATTTAACAAAGTTATTTTTTGTATATTTATGAGAATTTTCAGTATGAATGCTT
>CABYRT010000007.1 GCA_902521355.1 uncultured Pelagibacteraceae bacterium | reverse complement strand
ACTTAAAATATCAAAATGATTTTTGAAAATTTTATCAATCAGTTCATCATCTAGTTCGGAATTTACACTTGGTAGCTGCTTCATAATGTATCAAAACCCAATTTGAACAATTTTAAAACTTGAGTCAACCCATTTTGAACAGTTAAATTCTGTAAAATTTTTCTACTATATGATTTAATAATTTTATGAGTACTGAAAGCTTAAACAGAACATCTAATATTGAAATACCCGAAAAAAAATCGAGAGTAATTCGAATGTCCCCTCGTAAAGTAAATATAGATGTTCTAAAGAAACGAGTAATCACTGAAAAGAAAAAAGAGGCACTTCAGTCAAAAATAATAATACTTTCAGTCTGTCTATCTATCGGAATACTAGGTTATTTTGCAGGTTAATTAGCTAAGAGAATATCTAAATCCTTTTTAATATTTATTGGAATTTTTATAGATTTTTTAGAGTTTGTTTTTGTTCTTAAAAACTTTTGCTCGCCAGGATAAAAGATTTTTTGTCCTTTTAAATTAGGTATTTTTTTTATTCTTTTAATATTTTTTTTTATCTCTTTTTTATAATCTTTAACAAATAGATTGTCTTTAAATGCTAAAAATAAGTGACCGATATTTTGTGGCCCAGAGAAATCATCAAATGGGTCTTTTACTTTGCCACCATGATTACTTCCAACAAATACTCCAGTTAAAATATCTACCATCCAAGCTAATCCAGATCCTCTAAATCCAGCTATTGGAAGTTGTACTCCAGCTAGAGCTTCTTTTGCATTTGTAGTTGGTTTACCTAGTTTGTTTAAAGCAACCCCATATGGTATTTTTTTACCTAATTTTTCTGCAATCCTTATTTTACCTCTATTTATCATAGACATTGATGTATCCAGTATAAAAGGAACATTGCTATTTGTTTGAGTTCCAAAACATATTGGATTAGTTCCAAAGACTGATTTTTTTCCTCCAAAAGGTGCAATTGCTGGAGGTGCATTTGTAAATGCGAATGTTATTAAATTTTTTTTAACTGCTTGCTCAACGTAGTATCCAGATAGACCATAGTGTCCGCTGTTTTTTACAGCAACTAACCCAATTCCTGTTTTTTTTGCATTTTGTATAGTTTTTTTAATTGCTTCATCTGCTGCAACAAAGCCAATAGAATTATCAGCATCAATTATTGATATAGATTTTGATATATTTTTTATAGTTATTTTAGGTCTAGGATTAATTACTTTTTTTGAGATTCTTTCACAATACATTTTTAAACGAGACAATCCATGTGAAGGCGCACCCACAAGTTCCGCATTGATAATTGCATTTGCACAAATAATAGCATGATTTGTTTTCAACCCTCTTTTTATAAAAATTTTTTTAATAATAGATTTAATTTTTGTATTATTTACAGACATTAATAGAATGAAATTAACCTTTACCTCTCCACGGTATAGTCTTATCTATAATTTTTCTCAAAGTTACGTCAAAAAGAAGACCCAACATACCCATTATAAAAATTGTGATCCAAATTACTTCATATTGAAAATACTTTTTGGCAACATTTTCAACAAATCCAATTCCAGTTGTACCAGCTAAAAATTCTGCTGCAACTAAAGTACCCCAGCACATACCAACAGCTACTCTAATACCTGTTAAAATTTCAGGTAAAGAATTTGGAAAAATAACATATCTAAGTATTTGTCTTTTAGAAGCACCAAGAGAATGTGCTGCATGAATTTTAGATAACTGCGTGCCCGATGCTCCGGCTCTGGCTGAAATAATCATTATAGATAATGAAACCATAAATAATAAAAATACTTTTCCAGTATTATCAATCCCTAAAACCGAGATTATTAAAGGAGCCCAAGCAAGAGGAGGTACCGGTCTATAAAGTTCAATTAATGGATCAAAGAAACCTTTAGCAAATCTATTTAAGCCCATGAAAAGTCCTAATGGTACACCAATCAATATTCCAAAAACTAATCCAAGAAAGACTCTTAAAAATGAATCCCAAATATGACCATAAGGAACAGGAATTTTAAATAATTTAAAATCACCTGTAACAATTTTTAAAACTTTACCTTTAAAATTTTGCTTAACCACACCATCTTTAGTGTGAACCGGATATTCTCCAGGCAAAACATCAGCTATCCAATCAGGCAATATAAAGCCAATTATCTGGCTTACATCCATCATATCAATCCAAAGAAGTGGGATATTTTTGTAACCTACACTTGGCTTAGACATTAAAATAAATTTATTAAGTGTATCCGAGGGTTTTGGTAACCATCTACCCGAACCTTGCTCAGAACAACTAGGACCACTTGCAACGATAGTTCCTGCAGGGAATAAAAGAATATCAATTAATCTTAAACCCCCTTGCTCAGTTTTTTGAAGATTATCAAATTCAATAATTGCATTTTGCATTTCATTAAGAGCATTTGGAGGATAAATACTTGCAAATTCAATTCTTCTCGCAATTTTTACAATATTTTTTGCGTAAGTAGATGCCACTTCTTCAGTGTCATCTAAATTTTTTCTATATAATTTTATCTCTGATTTAAGTTCTTTTATTGCATTTTTGAATTGAGGATTATGGTTTCTTAATTTAAAAAATTTATCATTAATTTTTTTTAATTGTTCAGCTGCAGCGTGAAATTTTAACCCTCTATCAGTTTCAGGCACTAAAGGTACTTCAATAGTGTTTTCTATTGATCCTGTGCCGGCACTTACAGTTACTATACCCCAGCTTCCTTGCTCAGCAATTGCCTTTTGTCTTTCATTTTTTTGCTCTGGTGTTTCAAATGGATAATCTTTCTTTTGAAAATTAGTGCTTAACAATCTAATTTCATCAGTCATCTCATCTATTTTTATTTTTGTATCAATCTCCATTAGATTATCGTTAGTAAGCAATGGAATTAATTTGTTTGTTTTATTAATAAAACCAATTAATGCAGTTTTCTGTATGTTGCTTAAATCTGGTGAATTTTGAATTTCTAAACTTATTTTTTTAAGATTTTTATTTTCTATTTTTATTATTGAAGTACTTTTGAATTCTCTTTCTTCAATTGGAAATTGATATTTTAATCCTAGTAAAGACTCATTTATTTTTGCGACCTGACATAATTCATTTGCTGATTTTGGATAAAATCCTTTTGCAATATCCCAGGAATAATAAAGCCAAACTAACAATATTGCACTGCTTCCGACAATTATCCAATGAGTTCCACCTTTTGCTCTTTCTGGATTTCCAAAAACTGCATCAACTTTTTCAGTTTTTATTAAACGTCTTCCATAAAGTATGCACCCGATAATTGATACGAGAATTAATATTGTTATTATTTGAGTAAACATTTAATTTTCTTTTCCCATAATTTCTTCCTCCATATCCCAAATCATGGATAAAATTTCTTCTCTTTTTGATGAAAAATCTTTATTTTTTTTTATTTCTCTTAAATCTTCTTTTAATCCCATCTCTGCAAATGGAAGATTATATTCTTTATGTATCCTACCTGGTCTTGGTGCCATTACGTACAACCTTTCACCAAGCAGTAGTGCTTCCTCAACCGAGTGTGTAATTAAAATAATTGTTTTTCCAGTTTCTTTCCAAATTTTCAAAACTAAAGATTGCATTTTTTCTCTTGTTAGAGCATCAAGAGCGCCTAAAGGCTCATCCATTAAAATCAAATCAGGATCATTGATTAAACACCTTGCAAGAGCTACTCTTTGCTGCATTCCTCCAGACAATTGATATGTTGGGGTATTTCCAAATCCTTTTAAGCCAACAATCTCCAACCACTCATCAACTTTTTTTGAAGTTTCTATAGGATCTTTTTTTTTCATTCGAAGACCAAAGTTTACGTTCTCTGCAACAGTCAACCATTCAAATAATGCACCTTGTTGAAAAACCATGCCTCTTTCAACTCCAGGCCCATCAATTTCTTTACCGTTCAAAGTTATATTTCCAGATGTCGGTCTTAAGAAACCAGCTGCAATATTTAACAAAGTTGTTTTTCCACAACCAGAAGGACCAAGGACAGTTAATAGTTCTCCTTTTTTTAATTTGAAATTTAAATCTTTTAAAGCATGAACAGTCTCTCCTTTTGGAGTTTTGAAAATCATGTTTAGATTTTGAGATATTAAATCACTCATTAGTTGACTTTATATAAAATATTTACTTAAAAAAATAGGCACCAATAAAATTGGCGCCTATTTAATTATTCTAATCTTTTAATTATAAAGGTAAGAAACTAGTGTCTACTGCTCCACCTGGAGTACCCATTCCTTTTAAGAATGCATCTAAGTTTCCACTTTCCATAGATTTTTTAGTTTCTTCTGGAGTTAAGAATTTGAAACCACTTAAAGTTTCTTTCATATCGGCAATTTTCATCTCCGAAGCTTTTGACATAGAATTCATATCACTTTTTCCATTTCTATATCTTTCATTTGCTTCATGAGTTACTTCAATAAAAGTTCTCAACATTCCAGGATTTTCCTTCATAAACTTGTCTGTTACAGAAGTAATATCTATTCCTAAAATACCTGCATCTCTTGCTTCTTGAACAGTTAGAAGTCTTGATCCTACAGCAACTGCAGCTTTGATTGAATTACCACCAAATAGACATGCCATTACTACATCTCCACTTACTAACGCAGCAGCACCTTCTTCGGGGTCCATTTGAATAATATCCATTTTGCTTCTGTCAGCTCCGACAACTTTCATACTTTCGTCGAAAACGTACTCAGCCATAGTACCTAACGGAACAGCAACTTTTTTACCTTCTAATTCCGTTGCATTTGCTTTTGTTATTCCTGATGCATTAGATGTTACACAAGTTGTTCCACCCATTCCGTATTCCATCGCAATATCAACTAATTTGATAGGTGCATTTGATTTTACAGCATTAATAAATGGTACTAAACCTTGTGAGTAAGAAATATCAATATCTCCTGCTAACATTGCATCTGTCATTGCTCCACCATTTGTGAAGTTAGTCCATTTTACTGGAACTCCTAAAGCTTTAGCAAAATTCTTTTTTTGCATGTCCTCTAAATTTGGACTTGGCCACTCTAGAAAGTATGCAACTCTAACTTCGTTCGCAGCAGAGTTTGCTGCTGTGATTGTTAAGTTTAGAGCAAATAAACTTCCTAAAATGAAACTAATTATTTTTTTCATTTCATCTCCTGTTAATTAAATTTAATTATCGATATTTAAGTTTAAATTTTCTTTTAAGTAAATGATGAATAAATTACACAGGCTTCAAAAGTCATAAGTTACAACCTATAGTTGCGGTCATTTAACATACCAAGTATGACTAAAATTTACTGGTTAATTTATATAATTAGTCTATGAATCGACACATAATTATGAGTTCAGAAAAACCTCAAATACCTAATTCTTTAAATGAACATTGGATGCCATTTACATCTAATAGAGATTTTAAAGAGTCTCCAAGATTGATTGTAGAAGCAAAAGGTGTCTATTTAAAAAATCATCAAGGTCAAACCCAGATAGATGCAAGCTCAGGATTATTTTGTAATCCTTTAGGACATGGAAGAGAAGAAATTATTAATGCAATTACTAATCAATTAAAAAAATTAGATTATGCTCAACCATTCCAACAAGGTTTTGGAGGTTCATTTGAACTTGCAACAAAAATTTCAAAACATACGCCAGGAAATCTAAATAGAATTTTTTATACAATATGTGGATCTACCGCTGTTGAAACAGCAATCAAAATTGCAGTTGCATATCATAAAGCAAGAGGTGAAGGACATAGATTTAGGTTTGTTGGAAGAGAAAGAGGCTATCATGGAATGAATATCGGAGCTACTTCTGTTGGCGGAATGATTAACAACGTGAAAACATTTGCCAATGTTTTGATGCCAGGTGTTCTTCACATGAGACATACACATTTACCAGAACATAAATTTGTTTCAGGTCAACCTGAAACTGGCGCAGAGATGGCTGAAGATCTAGAGAGAATTTGTACAAATTTTGGATCAGAGAACATAGCAGCTTGTATTGTTGAGCCAATTGCTGGATCAACAGGAACATTAGTTCCACCAAAAGGTTATTTGCAAAGGTTACGAGAAATTTGTGATAAGCATGGTATTTTATTAGTTTTTGACGAGGTTATCACAGGATGGGGAAGGACAGGTTCACCATTTGCATCGCAAGAATACGGTGTTACTCCAGATATTATTACAATGGCTAAAGCTACAACAAATGGAATAAGTCCTTTAGGTGCAGTTGCGTGTAAAGAAGAAATTTATGACACAGTTATGGATGGATCTCCAAAAGGAACAATAGAATTATTTCATGGTTACACTTACTCTGGAATTCCTGTCTCAGTAGCTGCAGGCTTAGCGGTTCAAGATATTTTTGAAAAAGATGATATCTTTAATAGAGCAAAAAATTTATCTCCATATTTCCAAGAAGGTTTAATGTCTTTAAAAGATATTGATGTTGTTGATAACATAAGAGGTTATGGAATGATGGGTGGTATTGATATTAAAATGCATAAAAAACCTGGCGCAGCAGGATTTACATGTTTCAAACACTGTTATGATGCAGGAGTTAACTTTAAAGCGACTGGAGATTGTTTAATTATTGCTCCAATGTTTATCTGTGAAAAAAAACATATTGATGAAATAATCGAGAAACTAAGAACTGGTATTACCAACTATTCAAAAAGCAAAAAAAATTAATTTAATTCTATGAAAATCGGGGTTCCAAAAGAAATAAAGCCTCAAGAAAATAGAATTGGACTCACTCCCGAAAGTGTAAAGACATTAACTTCTAATGGCCACGAAGTTTTAATTGAAAATAATGGAGGTTTTGAAGCAGGATTTGAAAACGATCATTACGTATCAAGTGGAGCAAAAATAGTTAATACAGCTGAAGATATATTTAACGACTCCGACATCATTGTTAAAGTCAAAGAGCCACAATCTAGCGAAGTAAGAATGATAAGAGAAAATCAAGTTGTCTTTACATATCTTCATCTTGCTGCAGCCAAGGAACTGACACAAGGTTTAATAGACAGCAAATCAATATGCATCGCTTATGAAACAGTCACAGATAATAACGGAAGACTTCCTTTGTTAGCACCAATGAGTGCAGTAGCTGGAAGAATGTCAGTACAAGCGGGTGCACATTGTTTAGAAAAAAATCAAAAAGGCCGTGGTCTTTTGTTAGGAGGAGCTCCTGGTGTAGAGCCTGGAAATGTAGTTATACTTGGAGGTGGAGTAGTAGGAGAAAATGCTGCTATAATTGCAACAGGCATGAAAGCCAAAGTTAATATTGTAGATAAATCTGAAAAAAGATTAAACGAACTTACCCAAATGTTTGGAGATAAAATAATACCTAATTTAAGTGATAAAACTGATTTAGAAAAATTAATTTCCGAATGTGATTTGTTAGTAGGTGGTGTTTTGATACCAGGTGCTGAGGCACCAAAATTAGTTACAAAGAATATGTTAAAAAAAATGAAAAGGGGATCAGTAATTGTAGATGTTGCAATTGATCAAGGAGGATGTGTTGAAACCAGTAAACCCACTACCTTTGCAGAACCAACTTTTATAATAGATGATGTAATTCATTATTGCGTTGCTAACATGCCTGGTGGTGTTCCTAGAACATCAACAATTGCTTTAAATAAAGCAACACTTCCTTTTTTATCTAAATTAGCAAAAGATGGTTACTTAAAAGCTTTAAATGATGATCAAAATTTTCAAGCAGGATTAAATGTATTTAAAGGAGGCGTTACTCATAAAGCTGTAGCAGATGTATTTGGCCACGATTATTTACCAGCTCACAAAGCTTTGCTTAACTAAAATCCCTATTTTCTCTTACTTTTTCGTAAATTGACAAAAAAAAAATTAATTCTATATAGCAGTTATAATTAAAAAAATTATTCCTGAATTTAACATTCATTTATTTCTCTCTTTTTTGTTGAATTCACCTCCTCGAAAGGGGAGGTAAAAAGGAATTATATACCTTTATTTATAAGATTGTATATTTGATCTTTGTCAGTTAAACCAATTTCTCTTGCTACTTCTTTTTCACCTTTAAAAACTACTATTGTGGTCCAATAATTAACAGCTAAAGCTTTAGCAATATCTTCATGTTCTGTTTGCTCATAAAATAAAAACTCAACATCTTTAAAGTCTTTCATTGCTTGATCGAAAACTTTTGTTTGTGCTGCACATGTTGAACAATATTCGTTCCAAGAATTAATAACAATTGTTTTACCAGATTTTTGAATTTCTAATAATTTTTTCAGATCAAAATTTGTAGTTTTTTCAAAACCAAATGAGATATTTGGTATTAAGAATAAAATTAGAAAGACAAAATATTTTTTCATGAGCTTTATTTAATTATCTGGTCATTCTTTTCAAGATGTTTTCTTTCAAAAATATTTGATGAAACAAAACTGCTAAAATATGCAATGAGATTAAAACTATTAATGTATAATTTGAAATAACATGAACATTGTAAAATTGATCTGCTAAATCAAAGTTATCTTCAATCCTTAATTTAAAAATAAAAAAATTTAGTTTTTCACCATTAAATAGCTTTTTTAAAATTCCTGATGTTGTTATTGTTAAAAGTGCGACATAAAGAGCGAAATGATTCAATTTCGCAATCAAGTTTTGTCCAAAGAATGCCTCAGGCATTAGTTTTGGGGACTTGCTAAAAAATTTATAAATTAACCTAAATAAGGTTATGTAAAATATGGATATTCCTACAATTACATGTACATTTTCAATAGTTATTCTTAAATCCGAAAAATCTAATCTGACCAAAATAAACCCCATTGGTATCTGAGCAATTAGAAGGAGCAAAGTGAACCAATGGAAAAATTTAGCTAACCAACTATATTTTAATGTTATACTGTCAGACATGAGCTATTTTATAAAAATAAATAATATTTTCAAAATAATGTTTATTGTAGCACTTTCTTTTTCATTTAATTCTAATGTTTTATCAGAAGAAAGCGCAAAAGACATTATAAAGAAAAGAAAGTCTTTATTCAGTCAAAATTATAAACTAGCAAAAAGAATTAGTATTTTACTTAACGAAGTTGAAATTGAGGACTCAAAAAAACTGATGATTAGAATGAGTGATAATTATTTAGAATTACTAAATTTATTTCCAGAAAATACAAAAGAGGGACACGGAACAGAGGCTTTACCAATTATTTGGGAAGAAAAAGATGAATTTAATGCTCTAATGAAAAAATCATCTGATCAAATGATAAAGCTAGCTTCAATTATCGAAGACCAAGATGATTTTAGAGCAGCTTTGAAACAATATATGTGGTCGAGCTGTAAAGCTTGTCATAGCAGATATAGGGCTCCACACTAATGAAAAAGTATTTTTTTATTTTTATTGTTTTATTTTATGCAGATACTGCTTTCTCTCATTCGCACTACCCCATAACTAGAGATTCATTAGAAGCAATTAAAAATGGCAAGATATTATACAATCAATATTGTGTTTCTTGTCACCAAGCAAATTTAGCTGGAGCTACAAATTGGCAAGGTTTAGATGAAGATGGGCATAGAAAAGCACCGCCTTTAAATGGAACTGGTCATACTTGGCATCATACAGATGAGTTACTACATAGAATGATAAAGTATGGATTTGCTAAATTGATAAAAAATTATGAAGGCAAGATGATGGGTTTTGGTGATAAAATAAGTGATGAAGGTATTGATAACATTCTTTCGTACATTAAATCTTATTGGAAAGATGATATTTATGAATATCATTTAGAAATGAGCAAACAATGAGTTCAGAAGCAATTAATTTTAATTGGTCATGCAAACATACTTGGAAAAGAAGCGCAAAAAATACCGCTTGGTGTTTACTAGGCTGTGCAATTGGTGACTTTGGAACTATATTGTATTTTCAGATAACAGGAATTCCCTGGCCTGTTTTAGCCATCATGACATTAGCAATTATAAATGGTTTGATTACAAGTATTATTTTAGAAACTATAATTTTACTAAGACAAAAACTTGATTTTTCCAAAGCATTAAAGACTGCACTTGGTATGAGCTTTATATCAATGGTCAGTATGGAAATAGCCATGAACCTCACAGATGTAATTTTAACAGGTGGAGCTATTTTAAATTGGTGGGTAGTACCAATAATGCTTTTAGTTGGATTTTTAACTCCATGGCCTTACAATTACTGGAGATTAAAAAAATATAATATTGCTTGTCATTAAAAACATCTCTATATCAAATTAAGACCTCAGATAATGACTAAAGATTTAATAACAATTGATGGCCTTTCAAAGGTATACGACAATGGATTTAACGCTTTAAAAACTGTTAATCTAAATATAAAGCAAGGAGAAATTATTGCTATGCTTGGACCAAATGGAGCTGGCAAAACTACACTGATAAGTATTGTATGTGGTATAGTTAAACCAACTTCTGGAGTAATTACAGTAGATGGTTTTGATATTATAAAAGATTATAGAGAAACAAGATCAAGAATAGGACTGGTCCCCCAAGAAATTTCACTAGAACAATTTGAAACGGTTTTTAACAATGTTTCATATTCAAGAGGCTTATATGGAAAAAAGCCAAACCCCCAACATATAGAAAAAGTTCTAAAAGATTTTAGTTTATGGGATAAAAAAGATTTAAGGTTAAATCAACTTTCAGGAGGAATGAAAAGACGTGTAATGATAGCAAAAGCATTATCTCATGAACCTTCGATATTATTTCTTGATGAACCAACGGCAGGCGTAGATGTAGAATTGAGAAAAGATATGTGGAAAGTTGTAGAGGGATTAAGAAAAACTGGAGTAACCATAATTTTAACAACACACTATATTGAAGAAGCAGAGGCAATCGCAGACCGAGTTGCTGTAATTAATCAAGGAGAAATTATTGTTGTTGATAATAAAATAGATTTATTAAAAAAAATGGGTCATAAAAAATTAACTATTGAGTTGCAGGATAAAGTCGAAAAAATTCCTTCAGAACTTGATGAATATAATCTATCAATCTCTAATGATAATTATTCATTAATTTACAACTATAACTTACATGCTGAAAGAACAGGCATTACAAAGATGCTTCAAGATTTAAAAAATGCAGGTTTGAGGATGAGAGATTTAAAAACAGAGCAAAATAATCTTGAAAAGATTTTTGTGACATTGGTAAAGGAAAATAATGAGGATTAATTTTTACGCATTAAGAGCAATTTATTTTCATGAGATGGACAGATTTAGAAGGACATTAATACAATCTCTTCTTTCTCCAGTTTTATCTACTTCATTATACTTTATAGTATTCGGCTCGGTAATCGGGGATTATGTACAAAAAATTGATGGCATTAGTTATGGCTCTTATATAGTTCCAGGATTATTGATGTTAACATTATTAACGCAATCTATCAGTAACACTTCTTTTGGAATTTTTTTTCCTAAATTTAATGGAACAATTTATGAAATTTTAGCAGCTCCAATTTCTACTGTAGAAATTGTAATTGCTTATGTTGGAGCAGGTGCAACTAAAACCTTAATTGTTGCTGCAGTAATTTTCTGCACTTCACTTTTCTTTGCAGAAGTAAATGTAAAGTTTCCTTTACTAATGATTTTCTTATTAATTCTAGTTGCTTTTACTTTTGCTTTGTTTGGGTTTTTAATTGGACTTCTTAGTAAAAATTTCGAGCAAATGTCTATAATACCAACAATTGTCATAACACCAATGGTATTCTTAGGTGGAAGTTTGTATTCGCTAGATATGCTCCCAAGTTTCTGGCAAACAGTCACTTATTTTAATCCTGTTGTATATTTAATTAATGGGCTGAGGTTTGCATTTTATGGAGTTTCTGATTTTGATATTTGGATAAGTATTTCTACAATGTTTATATTTTTAATTGTATGTGTAACTCTTGTCTCAATTATACTTAAAAAAGGTTATAATATAAAAAATTAATTTGACTGTTGACCAGATAATTCCTGCAATATTTTTAATATTAGTCTTAATATTAGTTCTACCTAATTTTCTCAGATCAAACTCAAATATTAAACAATTGATATCTAATTTTTCAATTTGGATAATAATTATACTTGTTATATTTGGATTGATGTATTTTTTGATGTAAATAGATTTATGATTAAATTTATTCTTCCAGCAGTACTATTAATTTTAATTATTATTTTCTGGGAAAAAATTAATGAATTTTTATTAAGCAAATTTAAAATTAAACTCAATTACATAGCTGTCATCATATTAGTTTTAATATTAGTGGTTTTATCTTTATTACTATATTTCTAATTTATAATGGAGATAAATTTATTATTCTTTGTTAGCGTTGTTCCAGCTATCGTATTATATGGAATTGCTAAATCAGGTTTAGGTGGATCAATATCATTAATTTCAGTTCCATTAATGACAGTAGTAATGCCATTAAATCAAGCACTTGCAATTATTTTACCAATATTAATTTTTTCAGACATTATTGCAGTTTATAGATTTAGAAGAGAGTTTGATTTTGGAACACTTAAATTAATAGTTCCATTTGCAGCTATTGGAATAATAATTGGCTCATTTACATTTACTTATTTTTCTGAGGATTTGCTTAAGTTAATTGTTGGAATAATGGGTTTTTTATTTTCTGGTCATTATTTTCTATTTAAAAAAGAAAAAACTATACCGGCAAAAAAAAACTTTTTTAAAGGGGCTATTTGTTCATCCATTGCTGGTTTTTCAAGTTTTTGTGTTCATGCGGGAGGAACCCCAACAAGTCTTTATTTGCTTCCACTAAGAATGAAAAAAGAAATTTATGTTGGCACAAGAATTATTTTTTTTAGTTGTGTTAATCTAATTAAGCTTCCTCTGTATGTTTATTTATCTATGATGAATTTTGATACTTTATATCAATCAGTTACTCTCTTTCCCCTAGCGCTTATTGGAATTTTTATAGGTTACAAATTACTTAAAATAATTGAGGAAAATTTATTTTATAATATCATTTACGCTTTAATTCTTGTTAGTAGCGCTAAGTTAATAATTGATTTCATTTAATCTTTGAAATAAGTTGCAAATGGGGTGCCAGAAGGCTGAGAAATACCCTTAGAACCTGTCCGGTAATTCAGAAAGGGAAAATGAATAATTTAAATATAATCAATCAATCATCAGCAATAATATTAATTATTTCAATTTCTCTAATATTTGTTTTTATTGGAATTTATTTTTCAAAAAAATTTAAAGGACTTAATAATTATTTAGTTGCAAACCGTTCGATTGGAACTTTATCCTTAACAACAAGTCTTGTTGCTTCAGCACTTGGTGCTTGGATTTTATTTGGACCCGCATCAGCAGCAACATGGGGAGGAATTGGTGCAGTGATTGGTTACTCACTAGGAACTGCATTTCCACTTTTTATTTTAATTTATCTTGGTAAAAAATTTAGAACTAGTTATCCGCAAGGCAAAAGTATTATTGAAATAATAAGATTAAGATTTGGACCAAATCTTTATAAACTTATTTTAGTTTTTTCTATTTTTTATATGACAATCTTTTTAATTGCTGAAGTTACTGCTGTAGCTTTTTTAATTAATTACATATCTGGCACTGAATTGTGGATTACCTCTTTAATAGTAATATCATGTTCGTTAATTTACACATTGTATGGAGGGTTAAGAGCATCTTTAATCACAGATAATATTCAATTTTTTGTATTTACAGCACTTTTAATAATTAGTTTAATTTTTATCACCTCAATTGAAACAAACGAATTTAATTTTGAAATTATTAAAAATAATAATCCGCATTTGTTAAGTTTTAGTTATCTTCCAAATTATACTGCCGGTTTAACTTTCTTTATAGCTGTTGCTGCAACTAATCTTTTTCATCAAGGTAATTGGCAGAGAGTTTATGCTGCAAAAAATTACGAGGTTTTAAAAAAAAGTTTAATATTTTCATTTTTAATAATATTACCAATAGTCTTTTTTATGGGATTTAGTGGTTTAGTGGCTGTCTCTCAAGATAATAATGTCATACCTGATCTTGCATTTTTCTCAATTTTATTAAATGAAAATTTAATAATATTTTCAGTCATTGTAATAATTTTAGCTATCTCTTTAACAATAAGTAGTATTGATACTTTAATAAATGCTATTTCAAGTTTGGTAATAGTAGATATAGATAAAGTATTAAATTTAAAAAATAATCATTTAAATATTTCAAAACAATTTGTTATTTTTCTTTCGGTTATAGCTTTTTTAGTTTCATCAAAAGGATTTAGTATTCTTTATTTATTCTTAATAGCAGATTTATTTTGTTGTGCGGCTGTTCTAAGTGTTTTTTACACTTTTTATTCTAAATCTTATGATGAAAAAAATGCATATGTTTCTATATTAATAGGATTAATTGCAGGACTATTATTTTTCCCAAGTCCTGATTTTTCTAAATCAATACTATTTGGCATAATTTTGCCAATGGATTTAGCGCCATCTTATATTTCTCAATCTCTTTTATTTTGTTCATTTATTGCGGCAACTTTATCACCAATAATTGCATGGAAATTGAAATAATTGATGTTTATTAAAAACTTAATTATTGTATAATTTAATAAATGCTTAATTTTGTATTACCATTTATTGTATTAATCGTTGTTGTTGTTTTCATTCATGAATATGGACACTATTATTTTGCGAAAAGATATGGTGTTGGTGTAACAGATTTTTCAATAGGTTTTGGTCGAGAATTATTTGGATGGAATGATAAATCAGGAACTAGATGGAAAGTTTGTTGGATACCACTAGGCGGATATGTAAAATTTTTTGGAGATAGGAATGTATTTTCACAAGCAGATCAAGAGGAGCTACTAAAAAAATATAGCAAAGAGGACCAACACAAATTGTTTGTAACAAAACCTCTTTATCAAAGAGCATTAATTGTTGCTGGAGGACCATTGGCTAATTTTATTTTAGCTTTAGTCATTTTTACGTTCATATATATGTTTGCAGGTAAAGATTTTACACCAGCTGTAATTGATGAAGTATTAAAAGATAGCCCAGCAGAAGTTGCTGGTATGCAAAAAAATGATGTCATTCTTGAAATAGATAATACAAAAGTAGAGAGTATTCTTGATGTTTCTAAATTAATAGCAATGTCAACATCAGAATTTATTGATTTTAAAGTTTCAAGATATGACCAGGAGATAATTTTAAAAGTTAAGCCAAATTTTGTTGATAGCGTTGATGAATTAGGAAACAAATTAAAGAAAAGGATGGTGGGTATTAAACTTAGTCCTTATAACAATCAAATAACACACAAAAAACTTGGACCTGCACAAGCTTTACTTCAATCATTTAATGAAGTTTATTTTGTAACAACTTCGTCACTTAAATATCTTGGATCAATGTTTACAGGAGCAGGGGACAGCTCTCAATTGGGTGGTCCAATTAGAATTGCTAAAATTTCTGGTCAAGTAGCAGAATTTGGAATTATACCTTTTGTCAGCATGATGGCTTATATTTCAATAAGTTTAGGATTAATTAACTTGTTTCCCATACCTTTATTAGACGGAGGACATCTCATGTTTTACGCATTTGAAAAAGTTTTAGGTCGTCCTTTAAGTCAAAAAACACAGGAAGGTTTTTTTCGAATCGGAATGTTTTTGTTGTTATCTTTGATGTTTTTCGCAACATTTAACGACCTTAAAGATTTAGGCTTATTTTAAGGCTTTTTTAATAGCTAAAAAAACATTGTATTTATTGACTTTTTTTACCACTATATATTGTTGTTCAAAAAAAAATATATACTAAAAAAAAGCTTGAATTATCAATGATTTTGTTAAGTATAGTTTCATAAACCTTTAAAACCGGAGCTAAAATGAACAAAAAACAATTAGTAGCAAAGCTAGCTGGTTCGTTAAATCAAAGTAAAGCTGATGCAGAGCGTACTTTTGATACTATTACGAATACTATACTAGATGCGTTGAAAAACGACGATTCTGTAAAGATTGCAGGTTTTGGTACATATAAAGTGGCTAAAAGAAAAGCCCGAATTGGACGTAATCCAAGAACTGGAGAGCAAATCCAAATCGCTGCTTCTCAAAAGGTAAAGTTTTTACCTGCTAAAGCACTTAAAGAAGTATTTAACAAGTAAATCTCATTTAACAGCCTTTATTAGGAATAGAAAAATTCTTAATAAAGGCTGTTTCTACATGCAAAAACTGCATATCTATTTTTAACAACAATCATTAGTTTTTATTTATTTTAAAATTATAAGAACCTCTTTTTAACAATGGAGGTTAAATGACTAAACATTTAAAAAAACTTGTCGGTCCTTTAGTAAGTTTGTTTTTCTTACTAAACATGACAAGTGTAGGTTATGCCGAATCTACAGTCTCTGCAGAAGTTGGATTTATTTTTAATACATTTCTATTTTTAGTTTGTGGTTTTCTTGTCATGTTTATGGCTTGCGGATTTGCGATGCTAGAATCAGGAATGGTAACTTCTAAAAGTGTATCTGTAATTTGTGCAAAAAATATAGGATTATTTTCTATCGCTGGAATTATGTTCTGGATGGTTGGTTATAATCTAGCATATGGAATTCCAGAAGGTGGTTATATAGGAACATTCACTCCGTGGTCTGATGCAAGTGCTGTTGATACAGGATATGCAGATGGTTCGGATTGGTATTTCCAAATGGTATTCTGTGCAACAACAGTATCAATTGTATCCGGTACGTTAGCAGAAAGAATAAAATTATGGCCTTTCTTCTTATTTGCAGCAATTTTATCAGGAATCATTTATCCAATTGTCATGGGATGGCAGTGGGGTGGTGGCTGGTTAGCTGCTTTAGGTTTCTCTGATTTTGCTGGTTCAACTCTTGTACACTCAACTGGTGGTGCTGCAGCTTTAGCAGGTGCTATGTTGTTAGGTGCAAGAACAGGAAGATTTGATAAATCAGGTGCAGCTAAACCAATGAGACCATTTGCTGCTTCTTCTATACCTTTGGTAACAGTTGGAGTATTTATTTTATGGTTAGGTTGGTTCGGTTTCAACGGAGGTTCACAGCTTGCTATGGGAACTTTCGATGATGCAGTAGCAGTATCTAATATATTTATTAATACAAACTTAGCAGCGTGTGGTGGTGTTTTAGCTGCAGCAGTTATTACTAGATTAATGTATGGTAAAACTGATGTAGTTCAAATGCTTAACGGTGCGATTGGTGGATTAGTTGCAATAACAGCTGAACCGCTAGCGCCAGCACCTATAGCAGCAATATTCATTGGTGCAATTGGTGGATTAATAGTAGTGTTTGGAACAAAACTATTATTCTCATTTAAAATTGATGATGTTGTTGGTGCAATACCAGCTCACTTATTTGCTGGAGTTTGGGGAACATTAGCTGTTCCACTAACAAACTCTGATGCAAACTTTAGTGCACAGTTAATCGGTGTAATCTCGATAAACGCATTTGTTTTCGTAGTGTCGTACATTGTATGGGCAATTATGAAAAACACTATGGGAATCAGATTAAGTAAAGAGGCTGAACTGAAAGGTACAGACGTAACCGAAACTGGCGTGATAGCTTACGCAATAAGAGACTAAATTTAACTCCCTCCCTTAAGTTAAACTAAAAAGGCCCCTTAAATGGGGCCTTTTTTTATTAAACTGTTTTTAAAAATTCTAATACTTCTTTTGCGTGGTCTTTAACTTTTACTGAACGCCACTCTTTAATAATTTTATCGTCTTTTATTAAAAATGTGCTTCTTATTAATCCCATAAATTCTCTACCCATGAATTTTTTTTTACCCCAAACTTTATAAGCTTTTATCGCTTCTTTTTTAACGTCTGCTACCAAATCAAACTTAATTTTAAATTTATCTCTAAATTTTTCATGACTTTCCATACTATCTTTAGAAATACCAATAACTTCGCAATCTAGTTTTTTAAATTGTGAAAGTAGAGAATTGAAGTCTTTAGTTTCAACAGTGCAACCTGGTGTATTATCCTTTGGATAGAAATATAAAACTTTATATTTACTTTTAATTTTATTTAATTCAAAATTACCAGTATTTGTAGAAGGTAATTTAAAATTTGGTGCTCTTTTTTGTGTTATTTTAGACATTTTCATTTTCTTTCCATAGTTTCATATAATTAATATATGGCGATAAACCATATGATGAATTAATATTTGTTATATGAACTGCCAAAGATTTTAAAGGCGATATACATATTTCTTTAGTAAAAATTTCATTTATGTGTTTCTCAAATGGATCATTTCTAATTAAACAAGTCTTATTAAAATTATCCCAATATTTTGATAGGTGTTCCTTTGAAACTAAAAAAGTACATAAAACTTTGTTTATAGATCTCCAATGTCGATTACTGCCAGCAAATATTTTTGATTGATCAATATCTGTGTATAAGTATGGATAATCTGAAGGACAAACAAATATTTCTCTTTTTAATTGTGATGATAATCTCTCATATGTTTCGATCATTTCAACAAGACATTTTTCCTCGTGAATATAATCATCCTCAACAAAATAGACCAAATCTTTAACTTCAAACTTAGCTGTTTCATAACATTTTAACAGGCTAGAGAGATTACTAAAAGTTTCTTTGTTACTATCAAATTGAATTTTGTTCTTATATTCATCATTTTTGTGATTTATAATTTTATAATCAATAACGCTTTTATCAAGAATGTTTTTGAATTCATTATTATCAGATGTATCCAAACTATTATCAATTACTAATAATTTTAATTTTATATCATTTCTTAAAGAAGAAAGTGATTTCATAGATTTTATTAATGATATCAAACATCTTTTCGAGTATTCTATTTTATCAGCTTCAAATATTCTTTTTTTGTTTTGATCCCATATTAAAATATCAATATTAGTTCTAAAAATTATTAATAAATCCCTTACTTTTCTAGTTAATTTAACTTTACCAAGTGGTATAACTATAGATTTTTTATTATTATCTTTATTAATAAATTTTAGATTGGATTGTTCAATTAGCTCTAAACCTAGTTTTCTCGCAATTAGTATAAATAATTTTTTTATAATGTTTTTTTTCATTTATTTTGATATGTATTATCTTAAATTATATGGGTATAAAATCATCAAAAGAATTAGTTTCAGAGGCACTTTCTCAAATTAAAACTTTAACAACTAGTGAAGCATTGGAGTTGGTTAATAAAGATCAATGTAATTTGATTGATCTACGAGATGTCAGAGAATTAGAAAAAATGGGGAGAATAGAAAATTCTCATCACATTCCTAGAGGAATGTTAGAGTTTTGGATGGATCCAGACAGTCCGTACTTTAAAGAAGGCAAGATAGACATGAATAAAGAAATGGTATTGTTCTGTGCAGGAGGATTGAGATCAGCTTTAGCAACAAAATCATTAAAAGAAATGGGGTTTGAAAAAATATCACATGTAGAAGGTGGATTTTCTCAAATGAAGATTGCTGGATTTAAAGTAATCAAATAATTTTAGTCAAACAAAGTAATTCTTTTTGCAAAAAAGATTCTAATTATCCAATAAATAAATAATCCAATCGGCCCAATAAAATAAGTAATAATTAAAGGAAAAAAGATTAATATTTTTGACATATAGAACCTTTGACTGTCTCTAACAATCCAAGATCCACAAAATAAATTTATAGCTAAGAAGTGCGTCCAAAATAAAATTAAAAACTCATTATTCTCAAAAAGCTCAGCTAGATCATAAAAACTTAAGTACAAAATAAAGTTTTTATCAAAATCATATCCGGCAAAAAAGAATATATATAATAGATAAACATAAACACTTGCCAAAATAAATGTTGGAATTATTGATGTAACAAATAAACCACAAACTTTAGTTTGTGGAAAAATAATAAGCATTAACCAAAATGGTATTACACCTATATTCAACCACATATAGATCATTTCTACTGTAAAAAATGCAGATATTTGTTCAATCATCAGGGTTATATTATATTAAATGCAATAATGATTCCTATAAAAAATAAAAAAAAAAATTTAGAAGCGACAATTGATGAAATGCGCAACTTTGCACTTAATTATGTAGAAAAATTTGCACCATCAAAACAACAGCTAAAAACATATCTTTTAAAGAAATATTTAAGATCTAAAGTTGATAACGTTAAAAGAAGCAATATTTCAGATCTAATCGAGATTGTTGCTGAAGATTTAGAAAAATCTAAATTTATTAATGATAAATTTTATTCAGAAACAAAAGCAAAAAGTCTAATCCAAAGAGGTTCATCAATAAATAAGATTAGAAATTATTTAATAAGCAAAGGAGTTGGAGAAAAATACATAAAAAATACAATTGAACAAATTAATGAAAATAATGAAGATCAAGATTTTTTTTCAGCCATAAAAGTTTGTAAAAAAAAAAGAATTGGTCCTTCAAGAACTGAAGATAACAGACCTTTATTCTATAAAAAAGATATTGGTATATTAGCAAGATCTGGATTTGATTTTGAAGTTTCCAGAAGAGTAATGGAGCTAGATAAAGAGGAATATTTAAAAATTATAAATCTTCTTTAGATTTTTTATTCTTTTCTTCTAAATAATACTGAATTTTACTTTTGATATAGTTTTTTACTATCACAAATAGTATTAATCCAAAAATAGATACGGAAACTATTATAATTAATATTATTCTTAATTGTTCACTCATTATATATTTTTATTTCTTTTCAAAATTATACTAGGATTTTTAAAATTTTCTTTTCCGTAAAGTATTTCATTTCCCTCAAAATCTGTAACTATACCCCCCGCATTTTCAAGAATAGCATGCCCAGCAGCTATATCCCATTCACATGCTCTAGGCTCTGCAACATAGCCGTCGTATTCATTTGAAGCTATTACACAAAATTTTAAAGAACTTTTCATCCTTTTAAATTCGCTAACATTCATTGATTGATATATTTTGTTAATTTCAGGTTTTAGTTTATTTGAATATGATACAAATTTAATTTTATTATTTGAAGTCTTTGTACAGTCTAATTTTACATGTTTATTATTAATTATTTCAAATGAACAACCTTTTTCATAAGAATAAAATAATCTATTTTTAGCTGGTGCGTATATTATACCTGCTACAGCTCGATTATTAATTATTAAACCAGCATTTAAAGTAAATTCATCAAGATCATTAATGTAATCATAAGTGCCATCAATTGGATCTATTAGCCAAAAATTTTTTAAATCTTTCTTGGATTTATTATGACTAGTTTCCTCTGATACAATAGGTATTTGAGGAGTTAAATCATTTATTTTCTCAGTTAAAATTTTATTAACTTCAAGATCACCGTTGCTAACAGGTGTGTTATCTTCCTTAATTTGTTTTATTAATCCTTTATCCCTTAATTCTATTGAAACTTTTCCTGCGTGTAAAAAAGTATCAATCAGTTTTTCAATTGTTGCTTTTATTTCGATTTGTTTCATTTACTCTAGCTTTTCTAATTCGATATTTTTAGCATTGATAACTTTTTTTCCTACATTTTCGAAATTTACAGTTACCTTTTCCTTAATAATTGACTGTACTTGTCCTATTCCCCAATCTTTATTATTAGGATTTATAACTTTATCACCTGGTTCAAAATCTAAAATCATTTGATTTTACTTATAATAGAAATGAGTATAAATACCACCTCATGAATTTAGAGTTAAACTCAATTGGATTAGATAAGAAACCTACTGATACAAAAGTAATTGTAGCTATGTCTGGTGGTGTAGACTCATCTACAGTTGCAGGTTTGATGAAAATGCAAGGATATAATGTTACCGGTATAACATTAAAACTATACAACGATAGTAAAGAAGTTGTTAAATCAAAAGTATGTTGCTCAGGCCAAGATGTTATAGATGCAAAAAGAGTTGCTCATAAATTAGATATTGATCATAAAATTCTTTATTACCAAGATAAATTTAAGCAAGGAGTTATTGATAATTTTGTAGAAAGTTACTTAAAAGGAGAAACTCCAATACCATGCGTACAATGTAATCAAACTGTCAAATTTAAAGATTTGTATGAAGTTGCTAAAGATTTAAAAGCTGATGCTTTGATCACAGGTCATTATGTAAAAAATATAACAATTAATGAAAAAAATAATATGTATAGAGCTGTGGATGAGAATAGAGACCAAAGTTATTTTCTATTCAACACTACAAGAGAACAATTAAATTATTTACGATTTCCATTAGGTGGAATGTTAAAAAAAGAAACTAGAGATATCGCCAAAAAATTAAATTTAAATGTTGCTGATAAACCAGATAGTCAAGATATATGTTTTGTTCCTAACGGTGACTATTCCTCAGTAATAAAAAAATTTAAACCAGAGTCATTAAAAAAAGGTAACATTAAAAATTTAAATGGTGATGTAATTGGTGTTCATGATGGAATTATCAATTTTACTATTGGTCAAAGAAAAGGAATTAAAGTAGCTGATAAAGAGGCATTATATGTAATTAAAATTGATGCTGAAAATAATGAGATAATTGTTGGCGGAAGAGAGCATCTTGGGAAAAAGAAAATTAATTTAAAAAGTATAAATCTACTATCTGAAAAGAAAGAATTAGGTCAAAATATTCTTGTCAAAGTAAGGTCTACAGGCAAACTATTAAGTGCTAATGTAAATATTTTAAATGATAATAAAGCAGAGGTAAAATTAGTTAACCCAGAAGATGGTATTTCACCTGGACAAGCATGTGTTTTTTATAAAGAAGATCAATATGGCCACAAAGTTCTTGGTGGAGGTTGGATTACCTAACTTTTAAAGAAAAATATGATATTAGAAAATATAATTGAACTAAAACAAAATAGTTCCAAGATATTATATTTTTAATATTTGGATATTCATTAATTTTTATAATTAAAATTGGCAGCAGCAAAATGCCAATTATTATTAAAAATAGACTTAATAAATTTTTTAATTTAACAAATTTAAAATCAAACTTATCTTTTAAAAAATCTTTATTCTTAATAATTCTCCTCGATACAAAATATTGAGTAAAAATTATAAATAAAATATAAATATATATACCAATTCTTCTAAAAAACTCATATGTCCTTCCTTCTCCTAGAAAAGTTAAATATAAAATTAAAAAAATTAAGCTAAAAAATGATAAAGTATATAAAAGTATTTTCTTCTCGTTTTGTATATAACCAATTAAACAATACCAATAAAAAAACAAAAATAAAACGTATACAAACATAAAAAACTTAAAATAATATTTTACTGGTTCATACCTTCCTGTTCTCGAAATAGATGTACAGCCCTCAAAGAAAGGAATACATTTTGGAACTAAATCTAAATGTATGGAAATTAAGTAGGAAACTGTAACTGTTAATATGGGTATTATAAAACAGCCTATAGCAAATGCTTTGATGTATTTAAGCATTTAATTTATTTTTTCTATTTTTTCTTATTTTTCTTTCTTGCTCGTCTTTTTTTAGAGCCCATTTTCCTTCGGCCTCTATGCTTTTTAGGGTATCCCATAATCTCCTTAGTTTTACAATTTTATTGACTTATTTGAGGGATATAGCATTGTCAATATAACTAATCAATTTTTTTATGTTTAATTCAGTTAAAACATTTTTAAAACAAGTAGGAAAAGATTATCAAAATCAGTCAGTTAATCCGCCAGTAGTAAGAGCTTCAACAATAATATTTAAAACTCTTCAAGATATAAAGAAAACACAAAGTAATTATAAAAAAAATCCCTTAAGCAAAAATTTTGATTATGGTAGAAAAGGAACATCAACAACTTTTGCACTACAAGAACTATTAAGAAAAATTGAAAATGCTTATCAAGTTTATTTAACACCAACAGGATTTGGTGCAGTTTTTCTTGGAGTGATTAGTGTTGTAAGACCTGGTGATGAAATCATTATTACGGACTCAGTCTACTCTCCCACAAGATTTTTAACCGAAGAATATTTAAAAAAATTCAATATTAAAGCAGTATTTTATGATCCAAAAAACTTAGATGACTTAAAAAAAAAAATTACAAATAAGACTAAACTTATTTTTGTTGAAAACCCAGGAAGTAACACATTTGAATTTCAAGATTTAAAAAAAATATTATCATTTGCTAAGAATAAGAATATTTATACAGCTATTGATAATACATGGGGAACACCTTATTTAATCAAGCCTTTAGACTTAGGTTTTGATATGTCTATAGTTTCAGCGACAAAATATTATTCTGGTCATTCAGATGTTATGGGTGGCAGTTTAGCTATTAAAAAAAGACTTTTTAAAGAAGTGGAATTAAGTCAAAAAGCAGTAGGTTTAAGATTAAGCCCTGATGATGCCTATTTAATTATGAGAGGACTAAGAACATTAGATATTAGGCTAGACAAGCATCAAGAAAATACCATCAAGGTAGCTAATTTTTTGAGCAAACAAAAAAAAGTTAAAGAGGTTTTTTACCCAATTAAAAAAAATATTAAACAATACAAAATGTGGAAAAAGTATTACTCAGGATCATCTGGGTTAATGGGTGTAAAAATTATTTCTAAAAATAAAAACTCTGTAATTAAATTTTTGAATAAACTAAAATTATTCGCCCATGGTTACAGCTGGGGTGGATTTGAAAGTCTTGCTTTATATCAAGACAAATTGGCACTGGGTAATAGGAGCTACACAAATCTGAGTAATAACGAACATATTATAAGATTGCATATTGGTTTAGAAGACCCAAATGATTTGATTGCTGACATTAAACAGGCTATTAAATCTGTAAGATGAATGAAGCCAAATTTTTTCCAACAAAGAAAGCATTAGTTACTGTAATAGCTGCATCTGTTGTTGTTATTATTGCATTAGGAATAAGACAAACTTTTGGAATGTTTTATTTCGATTTTGCAACTGATTTAGATATTACCATAACACAGTTCGGTTTTACAATGGGATTACAGCTCTTATTGTGGGGTGTTTTCAGTCCTATGTTTGGAATTATTACGGACAAGTATGGCGGTAATATTGCAATCTTTATTGGTTTTGTTTTTTATTTGTTAGCAATTTTATTATTTTACTCTGGTTTTAATACTGGTTATTATTTTACAATAACAATTGGAATATTAGTTGGCGTTGGACTGGGATCAACTGCTATCAGTATACCTGTTTCAGTTGTTGCAAAACATTTTCCAGTTTCAAGCAGAACAATAGCAACTGGCATAGTAACCTCAGCTGGATCTTTTGGATATTTTATATCACCGCTAATCACTAGATACTCACTTGTTGAACATGGGTGGGAAAATACAATGTTATTTTTCTGTTTCTTTTTAGGTTTAGGATTAATTGTAGCATTATTTGTTTCAACACCAAAAATACCTGTTGGTACAAATCAAAATAACAATCAAACAGCTAGAGAAGCTTTAAAAGAGGCTTTTTCAAATAAAAGTTACATCTATCTTACGTTAGGTTTCTTTGTATGTGGTTGGCACATTGCTTTAGTTGCAACTCATATACCCACTTACATGATTGATAAAGGATTACCAGATTGGTGTGCAGCGATGGTATTGGCTTTAATTGGACTTTTTAATATGGTTGGAACAATTACAAGTGGATATCTTGCAACTAGATACAGTCAAAAAATTTTATTAAGTGCAATTTATCTACTAAGAGGAGTATCAATTATTTATTTCATATTCCTACCGCCAAGTGTTTTTAATTCAGTAATCTTTGGAATAACATTTGGAATGTTGTGGCTATCAACAGTTCCTCCAACAAATGGAATAATAGGCAAGGTATTTGGAACTAAGTATATCGGATTATTATATGGAATTGTTTTTGTAAGTCATCAAATTGGATCTTTTTTAGGAGCTTATTTGAGTGGAGTTTTCTACGAACTTAACGGCAATTTTGATTATGCTTGGTACATATCTATCGCATTATCTATTTTTGCTGGTTTGATACATTTACCTATAAAAGAGAAGCCAATTGAAAGACCGCAAATCGCATAAACTTAAATTTAACCCGTATTTAGAAAAACTTTATCAGTCGGATAAGCCATTGATAATCTATAAGGTCGATAATGGTTATGACATTTATACAGATTTTTCAAAAAAAATTAATTTATCAAAAAAAAATATACATAAATTTTTAAACTCTTTTGAAAAAACGAAATATAACAAAGAAACCGATCAATATGTTGGTTTTTTTGGATATGAAATTTTAAATAATTTACTTGGTATTAAAATAAGTAAACAGTCTAAAAATGGATTTTATAAAGGAGTTTTTTACAAACCAGAAACAATCATTAAAATTAGAAATAATATTTCAATATTTTCAAATAAAAAAAAACAAGAATTTAAAAATTATTTTAAACCAACTAAAATTTTATCACCCTTCAAATTGAATATTAAATATCAAAAATATAAAAAAATATTTGATATTTTTTCAAAAAAAATAAGACAAGGAGAAACATATCAAATAAAAATTTGTACAAAATATCGTAATATATCTTCAATAAATCCAATTAATTTTTTCTGGAGATTAATGAAGTCAAATGCTTCACCAGAATCTTTTATGATAAGAGATAAAAACTATTCTATTGTAAGCTGCTCACCTGAAACTCTATTATTAAAAAAAGGTAATAAAATTATTACAAAGCCTATCGCTGGCACATTAAGAAAAAGTAAAAAAACAAACAGATCCAGTGCCTTAAGGTTTTTTAGAAATAACATTAAAGAGACTAAAGAGCATAATATGATTGTCGATATGGAAAGAAGTGATTTATCTAGAGTTTGTATTCCAGGGACAGTAAAAATTGATAAAGAAAAGTATGTTGAGGAATACAGACACTTATTTCATTATGTTACAACTATATATGGAAGCCTATTAAAGGGTATGACTGTAAAAAATATTATCAAATCTATGATGCCTGGAGGATCAGTTATAGGCTGTCCTAAAATAAGAACATTGGAACTATTAAATCAACAAGAAAAAGAGAATAGAAATATTTTTACAGGAAGTTTTGGCTATATAAAATTTAATAAAGATATGAGATTTAACATAATAATAAGATCTATATTAAATTATAAAAATATATCTGAAATATCTGCAGCATCTGGAGTTGTATTAGATAGTGCAGCAAAAAAAGAATTTAATGAAAACTTTATAAAGGCAAAATCATTATTAGAATTATTTAAATGATTTATATAATTGATCACCAGGATTCATTTACATGGAATGTAGTTCATCAATTTTCTCAGTTTGATAACGTTTATTGTTCAAATTATTTTGAAATAAATAACAGTTTAATAAATAAATCTAATACAATTGTATTATCTCCTGGACCTGGCTCACCCAAAGATTATCCCAATACTTCAAAAATTTATAATAAATTTAAAGGAAGAAAAAAAATCATAGGAATTTGCTTAGGTTATCAGCAAATATTACATTGTGAAAATGCCAAAATTATTCAACAAAGGAGAATATTTCATGGTTATCAATCTGAAGTAAAAGTTGTTTCGAATAAATCCATCTTTAGAAAGAATTCTAAATTTAAAGTTGGAAGATATCATTCACTTAAGCTTCAAGAGCCATTTATTAAAGAAAATTTTGATATTACTATGAGATGCGCTAAAACTAATATTGCTATGGCTTTTGAAAACAAAATAGATGATGTATATGGTTTTCAATTTCATCCAGAATCTTTTTTAACAACAAATGGTAAAATTCTTATTAAAAAAATCTTACAGTCGAAAAGATCTTAAAGAAAAAGAATTTAAAGATCTATGGAATGCCCACGGGGTATTTACAACTATGTGGATCTATGGAAAGCCTCAAAAAATTTTATTTTTTAAAGAACACATAACAAATCTTATTAAGTCTACTAAAAATTATAAAATTTATGATCGAAATTTAAAAAGAAATATATTTAAAATAATTAAATCGAATTTAAATAAACAAAAAAATTATAATCATTTATTGCGAATTGCGGTTACCAAAAGTTTAATTTCTATATCTTTGAGAGATAAATTAAAAATAAAAAAAAATCTTCAGTTAAAGCTAGTCAATTACAATAGAATTAAGCCTGAGCATAAAAATCTGAAGTATAAATTTATTTTAAAAAATTTATCTAAAATGGATAATACAAAATCTGACATTGCTCTTTGCTCAAATGGAAAAATTCTAGAAACAGGAACTTCAAATATTATTTTTATAAAAGATAATAAATATTATTCACCTATAAGAAAATTTTATCGAGGAGTTAATCTAAAGTTTTTTGAAAAACAATTTAAAATAAAAAAAACTAATATTAATATAAATAAATTAAATCAATACGAGGAGATACTTCTAGTCGGATCTGGTAAGGGAGTTTCTACTGTTTCATCAATAAAAGAGAGAAATTGGAATAGAAAAAAATATAAATCCTATGAAACTTTTGTAAGTAAATATCAAACTCAAATACTAAAACAAAAAAAATTGAGTAATTATTTATGAGAAATCCTAATAACCCTTGCATATTCTGTTTTACAAAGAAAAAGGAATATCTTTTTGAAAACGAACTAGCTTATGCAACTACTGACACTTACCCTGTATCAAAATTTCATTCACTTATAATTCCAAAGCGGTGTGTTAAAAATTATTTTGATCTAACCTCAAAAGAAATCTTAGCCTGCAATAAATTAATAAAGAAACTAAAAAAAAAAATTGAAATGAACGATAAATCTGTAAAAGGTTTTAATATTGGTACCAATTCAGGCAAGGTTGCTGGACAATCTATTAATCATTGTCACATTCATCTGATTCCAAGACGAAAAAATGATGTTAAAAATCCACAAGGCGGTGTTCGAGCTGTAATTTCTGCTAAACAGCATTATGTAAGGAAAAAGTAAACTTTATTAACATTTTTTTCTTCAGATGAGATTATTAGTCAGTTGAACTAATATTTTTTATAGATTATGAGCTTAGATTAGTATTATATTTAGCGGAGATAATAATATGTTCACAACAAATCCATTTGCTGTCCTTTCTTCAACAGTCCCTTCAATTGCTTTGCAAGCATTTGTTTTATTGATGTTGGCATTAGTGGTGATTGGAACACTGATGGATATTATTCATAAGAAGAATGTAAAATATTTTTTTAATAATGCTAAAAAAGCAAAAAAAGCAGCAAGTAGAGAATTAAGTCTTGGAGAGAAAACAGCGATAATTTCTAAAACAGTAGTGCATGATATTGGAACTACATCTGAATTAGGATTGGGTAAAAGAAGGTTTGCACATGTATTAGGAATGTATGGAACAATATTATTTTGGATCGGGTCAGGTGTTATGATATTTGGGTATTCTTCTCCTAATGCTGTAACCCCATCTATATGGCCAATCATTTGGCATGCTGGTGCAATTTTAACTTGCCTTGGAGCTTATTGGTTTTGGTTTTTTTTAAGAGTAGATGTATCTGCTGAAGCTCACTCGGTTTTTAGAATCATAAAAGCAGATTTATTTGTTTTGGCTTTAGTATTATCTTCTACGTTTGGTTTAGCTTGGTCGTATTTCCAATATTCAGGATCTACTGGTTTAAGTATTTTATTTTTAATTTTGTTTGCGGTTGCTAACATAGTTTTATTTGGAGGAGTTTACTGGTCTAAATTTGCACATATGTTTTATAAACCAGGTGCTGCAATCCAAAAAAATTTAGCAGAAGCAGATGGATCTAGAGATAATTTACCTCCACCTGCAGATGCTCCAGAGCAATTTGGACTTGGAATTAAACGTGAGGCACCAAAGCACTATTAATATGATTGATAAAATTTTAAAGAAAGGTAATAAGTAGATATGTCAACTTTTGTATACATGACGAGATGTGATGGTTGTGGTCACTGTGTAGATATATGTCCATCGGATATCATGCACATAGACGAAACTATTAGAAGAGCAAAAAATATAGAACCAAATTTTTGTTGGGAATGTTATTCATGCGTTAAGGCATGTCCTAATCATGCAATTGATGTAAGAGGATATGCTGACTTTGCTCCAATGGGTCATAGTGTTAGAGTTAGAAGAGAAGAAGAAAAAGGAACTATTTCTTGGAGAATAAAATTTAGAAACGGTACAGAGAAAAATTTTGTATCACCAATAACAACAAAACCTTGGGGAAAATTTATACCAAAATTAGCTGAAGCTGATACTCCTAATCAAGGAGAGATTAATTCACAAATTTTATATAATGAGCCACATGGTTTAAATACTGAAAAAGATTTACCAACTTTAGATAAGAATTCATTTAAGCAAGGCGTTTATTATTAATGGCTAAGCACAAAACAATCATTGAAGAATGTGATGTACTAGTTGTGGGTGGAGGTATGGCTGGAACAGGCGCTACCTTTGAGGCAAGACACTGGGGAAGAGATTTAAAAATAATCTGTGTAGAAAAAGCAAATATAGATAGAAGTGGTGCAGTTGCACAAGGTCTTTACGCTATAAACTGTTATATGGGAATGCAGTGGGGTGAGAATATGCCAGAGGACCATGTACGTTATGCAAGAAATGATTTGATGGGTCTTGTTAGAGAAGATTTAGGTTATGACATGGCACGTCATGTAGACTCAACTGTTCACATGTTTGATGAATGGGGTCTTCCAATGATGAAAAATAAAGAAACTGGAAGATATCAAAGAGAAGGTAAGTGGCAAATAATGATACACGGCGAAAGTTACAAACCAATTGTAGCTGAAGCTGCAAAAAAATCTGCTGATAAAATTTATAACAGAATAATGATTACTCATCTTTTAAAAGATGAAAAAAATCCAAACCGTATAGCAGGTGCAGTTGGCTTTAATGTTAGAACTGGAAATTTTCACGTATTTAAATCTAGAACAGTAGTTGTTTCTGCTGGAGGAGCATCGCACATATTTAAACCAAGAGCAGTTGGTGAGGGTATGGGTAGAACATGGTATGCACCTTGGAGTAATGGATCTGCTTATGCATTACCTATTCAAGCAGGTGCAAAAATGACTCAAATGGAAAATAGAATTGTACTTTGTAGGTTTAAAGATGGTTATGGTCCAGTTGGAGCGTATTTCTTACATTTAAAAACTTATACTCAAAACGCTAATGGCGAAAACTACGAGAAGAAATGGTATGAAGCTACCAAAGAATTAGTGGGAGAATATATAGACCATCATCCAACACCAACTTGTTTAAGAAATCATGCATTCATTCAAGAAACAGCTGCAGGTGGTGGACCAATTCACATGGTTACAAAAGAAGCGTTCCAAGACCCACACTTAGAAACAGTTGGATGGGAAAATTTCTTAGGAATGACGGTTGGACAAGCGGTGGTTTGGGCATCTCAAAATATCGATCCAAAATACACAAATCCTGAATTAACAACTTCAGAACCATATGTAATGGGGTCTCATGCTACATGTTCAGGAGCATGGGTTAGTGGACCAGAAGATATAGCACCTGATGAATATTTCTGGGGATACAATAGAATGATGACTATCGATGGATTATTTGGAGCAGGAGATGCAGTTGGTGGAAGTGCTCATAAGTTTTCATCAGGTTCATTCACAGAGGGAAGGTTAGCGTCTAAAGCTGCTGTTAAATATATTCAAGATAAAAAAGCTGATGATATCGAAGTTTCTGATGCACAATTAGAGAAGCTTAAAGAAGAAATATTCAAGCCAATTGAGAACTATACAGTGGGAAGAAATGAAATTACTGGAGGAACTGTTTCTCCAAGCTATATTTTACCCATACAAGGACTACAAAGACTACAAAAAATTATGGATGAATATTGTGGTGGATTAACAAATAATTACATGACAAACGATAATCTACTCAAAAAAGGCTTAGAACAGCTGCAATTACTTCAAGAAGACTTAGATCATGTCGGAGCAGAAGATTATCACCAATTGATGAGAGCATGGGAACTTAAGCATAGAGCTGTAACATCAGAATGTGTTGCTCATCATACGTTATTTAGAGAAGAAACGCGTTGGCCAGGCTATTATTATAGAGGCGATCATATGAAACTTGATGATGAAAACTGGCACTGTTTAACTGTTTCTAGAAGAGATCCTGAAACTGGAAAATTTGAAATGGAGAAAAAGCCTGTTTATCATATCGTTGATGATAAAGAGAAGAAGCAAGCTTCCTAACCATTTTAGATGAGTATTGTCGACAAATCAGACGAAGAAATCATTAAAATTGCTGATCCTATCTGGGATAACATGGTTAGATGTTCTAACATGAAAGATTATGGTGGTTTTACCAGGGATTTATCATCACAAATGCTTTACGGGGCTAACGAAGTAGAGCTTGGCAAGCAATGGGCAAGCAATAAGCTAATCTCAAGCCTTAAAGAGGGGTGTAAGGCTATAGGCTGTCTAAGAAGAGGTTTGTACGTAACTGTTATCTATAAACAAAACAGCACAGAGATACCTGGAGACTTTTTAGGTCGACTTGTCCTTGGAGAAGAGGGAGATGAGGTCAAAGTCTTTGGGGCAACTATTTTTTAAATTTAATTAAATATCATTTGCATTTAATAAAACTTGTGATATTTCGCGGATATGCTTCAAGTTTTTAATCAAAATATTAAGAAAATCCCTTTATTAATTTCTAATCAGTTTTTAAAAATAATTAAATCTTTTCTATATCTTTTTATATTTTTTACTTGGGCAATTATAATCCTAGGAACATTTCAAAATTTTATTTAATTTATTCTTATAATCATTGACTTTAGATTATGAGAGGAATAGTTAGATTATATGGAATATTTTCTTCCAATAGCTCAAGTCGAAATTAATATACTCTTTATATTTGGTTTAAGTTTAGCAGTTGGAATTCTTTCAGGATTATTTGGTGTAGGCGGAGGATTTTTAATGACTCCATTTTTAATATTTTTAGGTATTCCACCTGCTTATGCAGTACCAAATGAAGCAAGTAATATTTTAGGTACATCGGTATCTGGTTCAACAACCCATTATTTAAAAGGCACACTAGATTATAAAATGGGATTGATGATAGTAGTTGGTGGAACTATTGGAACTTTACTTGGGATCTTAACTTTTTCTTATTTTCAGGATATTGGAAAAATAAACATCGTTATCTCTTTAGCCTACATGTATATCTTAGCTATACTTGGTACTTTAATGCTTATTCAAGGAGTATCTGAAATTGATAAGGCTAGAAAAAAAATTGTTGTTAGAAAAAAATTACACACTCATTATTGGATACATGGACTACCCTTTAGAATGCGTTTTAAAAAATCAAAAGTTTATGAAAGTGCATTTACTCCAATTATTATTGGTTTAATTGTTGGATATATTGCAGCAATTATGGGAGTGGGTGGTGCATTTATATTGGTTCCTGCAATGATTTATATTATTGGAATGCCAACTAAACTAATTCCTGGCACATCTTTGTTTGTTACAATATTTGTAAGTGCAATCGTAACAGTACTTCATGCTTTTAATTACGGAACAATTGATCTTGTTTTAGTTTTTGTACTTATACTTGGTTCAATTATTGGTGTTCAGTTTGGTCAAAAAATTGGTGAAAAAGTTGATAGCTCAGAATTTAAAACAATCTTAGCAGTACTTTTATTATTAGTTGGAATTGCAATTGCTTATGACACTTTTATTAAAGAAGATGTAATTGTTGAAACAGTGGTAAATAGAACTAAAAACCTCAGTAACATTGCACAGTTTATTTTAGATTATTCTAAAGACCTTCCAGTTTTTTATGGACTTACATCAGTTGTACTAGCAGTAGTTCTTGGAATTGGAGCTGCAATTTTAAGAAATTATATTTCTAAATGGAATAAAGCAAGAGAAGCTAAGCTTAAAGCTTAGGCACTTCTGTATAATTTAGTCATAACAAATTCTCTATGACCTAGTGCTTCAGCACAAGTTAATCTTCCGTTTGCAACTTTTATAGTGGCTTTGATTAATTCATCACCAGCTTCATCTAAATTCATTTCTCTTGATAAAATTTTAGAAACATCGACATCAATATGCTCACTCATGGTGCTAGCAGTTAAAGGATTAGCAGTTAGTTTTACTACTGGCTCAATTGGGTTTCCAATAATATTTCCTTGTCCAGTTGGGAATAGGTGAAGATTAAATCCTCCTGCCGCTTGTAAGGTAACACATTCAGCAGCAGCTGATGAGGTATCCATAAAGTATAAGCCCGGACCTTTAGTTGGTTCTTCTGCTGGCTCTAGTACATCAATGAATTTGCATCCTCCAATTTTTTGAAAGTTTCCAAATGCTTTTTCTTCAATTGTAGTAAGTCCACCAGCTATGTTTCCAGCTGTTGGTTGACTTTCAGAAAGATCGTCTGTTGCTTCTTTTAAGATGAAATCATTATACGAACTCCAAGTTTTTCTAAACTTCTCTTGAGCCTCAGGAGTTTTTCCTCTTTTTTCACAAACAGTTTCAGCTCCCGTTAGCTCAGATGTTTCACCAAAACACAAATGAACACCAAGGGGCTCTAATTTATCCATTAAATTTCCAACTGTAGGATTTGATGCTAATCCTGATGTTGTATCAGACTCTCCACATTTAACTGATATCCATAAATCACTTATAGGACGTTCTTCTCTTTGTTTCTCAGATGCCCAAATTGAAAATTCTTGAGCTTTCTTTGAAACTCTTGCAATAGTATCTATATCTCCCACACCTTCAATACTAAAGCCTTCAACTGGTTTTCCAGTCGTTGCAATTGCATCAACAATTCTTTTTGTCCATTTAGGCTCAATACCAATTACTATAACTGCTGCAACATTTGGATTTTTTCCTGTTCCAATCATTGTTCTAAAATGAAGCTCTAAGTCTGCTCCAAATTGTAATCTTCCATAAGAATGTGGAAGTGCAATCGTACCTTTAATATTATTAGCTACAGCTTCAGCACAAGCATTTGAAATGTCATCAACAGGTAGAATTATTACGTGATTTCTTGTACCTGTTCTTCCATCTTCTCTTTTATATCCTAAAAACGTTTTTGGAATTTCCATTTTACCACTTTTTAGTTTTTACGTTGTGAACATGTACATGCTCACCTTTTTTAATTGATTTTACTACTTTGCCAATATCATGCCCGTACTTTAATATTGTATCTCCTTCGTTAAGATCAGTCATAGCAATTTTGTGACCCAAAGGTATTTCATCCATCGATTGAATTTTTACTGATTTATCGTTTTCCATAATCCAGCAATCACAGTCTTGTTTAGGAGTAATTTTTTCAATAACTACAACACCTACATTGTCTTTTTCATCGTGGATTATAATATCTGTGCCAGCCATTGTGACGATTTCTTTGTTTGAAATTCGATCCAATTTATATATGAATTGGGCACTTTGACAATTAAAAAATAGAATTAAGAAGGATTTGATATGGCTAAAATGACAACCGAAGAAGCTTTTGTAAAAGTTTTACAAATGCATGGTATCGAACATTCGTTTGGTATTATTGGTTCTGCATTCATGCCTATTTCTGATCTTTTCCCAGAAGCTGGAATAACTTTTTGGGATGTTGCTCATGAAACAAATGGTGGACTGATTGCTGATGGTTACACGAGAGCAACTGGAAAAATGTCAATGGTGATTGCTCAAAATGGTCCAGGTATTACAGGACTTGTTACACCAATTAAGACAGCTTACTGGAACCATACTCCACTACTTTTAGTTACACCACAAGCTGCAAACAAAACTATGGGACAAGGTGGTTTTCAAGAAGTAGAGCAAATGAATTTATTTAAAGACATGGTGTGTTATCAAGAAGAAGTTAGAGACCCATCAAGAATGGCAGAAGTTTTAAACAGAGTAATAGAAAAAGCATTTAGAGGTTCAGCGCCTGCACAAATAAATATACCAAGAGATTTTTGGACACAAGTTATAGATATAGAATTGCCTCCAATAGTAAGATTTGAAAGACAAGGTGGAGGAAAAGATGCTGTTCATAGAGCTGCGAAATTATTATCAGAAGCAAAATTCCCAGTAATTTTATCTGGAGCAGGAGTTGTTATAGGTGACGCGATTGATGATTGTAAAAAATTAGCAGAAAAGCTTGATGCACCTGTATGCAATGGATATCAACATAACGATAGCTTTCCAGGAAGTCATCCATTAGCTGTTGGTCCATTAGGTTACAACGGATCTAAAGCTGCAATGGAGTTAATTTCAAAAGCTGATGTAGTTTTGGCATTAGGAACAAGATTAAATCCATTTTCAACATTACCAGGATATGGAATTGATTACTGGCCAAAAGATGCAACAATTATTCAAGTAGATATGAACCCTGATCGTATTGGTTTAACCAAGAAAGTTACAGTTGGTATTTGTGGTGATGCTAAAATGGTAGCTCAACAGATATTAGAAAAACTTTCATCAAACGCAGGAGATAATGGTAGAGAAGATAGAAAAAATCTAATTCATCAAACAAAATCTGCATGGTTGCAAACTCTTACAAGTTTAGATCATGAGGATGATGATCCAGGCACCGTATGGAACAAAGAAGCAAGAGAAAGAGATAAAGATAGAATGTCTCCAAGACAAGCATGGAGAGCTATTCAAGCTGGAATGCCAGAAGATGTTATAATTTCAAGCGATATTGGAAATAATTGTGCAATTGGTAATGCATACCCAACATTTGAAAAACCAAGAAAATATTTAGCACCAGGTTTATTTGGACCATGCGGTTATGGATTTCCATCCATTCTTGGAGCAAAAATTGGGTGTCCTGATACACCTGTTATTGGTTTTGCCGGTGATGGAGCTTTTGGAATAAGTATGAATGAAATGAGTTCGTGTGCAAGAGAGGAGTGGCCAGCAATAACAATGGTAATTTTTAGAAATTATCAATGGGGGGCTGAAAAAAGAAATTCAATTTTATGGTTTGATGACAACTTTGTTGGAACAGAGTTAGATCCAGAATTAAGTTATGCAAAAGTTGCTAATGCATGTGGTTTAAAAGGTGTTATTGCAAATACAATGGAAGAAACTACTAAAGCTATTAAACAATCATGTGAAGACCAGAAAAAAGGTATTACTACATTTATCGAAATAATTCTAAATCAAGAATTAGGTGAGCCATTCAGAAGAGATGCTATGAAAAAACCAGTTAAAGTAGCTGGTATAAGTAAGAGTGATATGAAGCCTCAAAAGTCTCTTGTTAGTTGAGATTAGTAAAATTTCATTATAAAAATAATTATTGGATTTAATAAACAACAATTTCTGTGGATGGACAAGGCAACTTCCTGAGAGAAGTAATTTTAAATTACTAGATCAAGACATTTACTGTGATTATTTAATTGTAGGAGCTGGGTATACAGGATTATCAGCTGCTAGAAAACTTTCAGATATAATGAAAGATAAAAAAATTATTCTCATTGATGCACAGTTAGCGGGTGAGGGTGGAAGTTCAAGAAATTCAGGCTATCTAGTTGATACTACATTAAATGATGGTTTTACATCTAACAGCGATAAAGAGAATTATGTAAAAAAAACAAAAATATATGACTTGGGTATAGAAGCTGTTAGAAAATTTATAAAAGAATATCAGGTTGATTGTGATTGGAATGAATGTGGAAAATATTTTGCTTCCTCTAAAGAGCAAGATGAGACAAAAGCTCAATCGTTCAGCAAATTATTAAATAGTCTTGGTTTTAAAAATAAAATTTTATTTAATAAAGAGTTAACTGAAAAATTGGGAACGCCTTTTTATAAAATTGGAGTTTTTACCTCAGGAGGAATTCTTTTAAACCCTGGTAAATTAGCTAGAGCAATGGTTGATACATTGCCAGATAATGTAAAATTATATGAAAATTCTCAAATTTATAATTGGAAAAAGATTAATAACAAAATTGAATGTTTTACAAAAAAGCACAAAATAACTACTAAAAAAATTATTTTTTGCACAAACGGTTTTTTGAAATATTTGAATGTAAAAAAAAATTATAGTTTCCCAATCACATTAACTGCTAGTCTCACGAGAAAACTCACAGATAAAGAATTTAAAGATATAGGTTCTCCAAAAGAGTGGGGCGTTCTTCCTATAAGACCAATGGGTGCTACGATAAGAATGACTAAAGATAGGAGAATACTTATAAGAAATACTGCAGAGTTAAGAAACCCTTTTTCAATGAATAGAAATGAATTAAATAAAAGAGCTGCAATTCATAAAGAAGGCATCAAGAAAAGATTTAAACAATTACCTGATAATATAATAGAGAGCAGTTGGTCGGGAATTGTATGTAGAAGTGGTAATAGTTCTCAAATATTTGAAAAAATTGATGATAATATTTTTAGCGCAGGCTGTTACAATGGATCTGGAATTGGAGTAGGAACACTATTCGGTGAACAAATAGCTCTAATGGCCTCTAATCAACAATCTAATGAAATTGAGGTAATACAACAAAGAAAAAAACCAAACTGGTTACCACCACAACCCTTTTTAAATTTAGGAATATACACTAGATTAGCTTACGAAAGGATAAAAGCTCGAACTGAAATTTAATGAAAAAAAATTTAAAGCTTATAGTTTTTTTAGTAATAGGAATTATAGCTCTTTACATCTCAACTAACTATTATAACGATTTTAATAGAAGCAAAACTATTAAAGCATGTATAATTGGAAAAGCTGAATTAGATTCTAAAAAAACTAAAGAGGACAGATTATCAAACGAACAAATTAAAAAATTTTGTGAAGATCAAATAAAATGATGAAAAAATCAAAAAGATCAGATGTTGATCCATTTATAGTAATGGATGTAATGGAATCTGCTAGAATTGCAGAGGAAAAAGGTAAAGATATAATTCATATGGAGGTAGGGCAGCCAGGAACACCGGCACCTAAGATTGCTAAAGATTATATTACTAATGAGATAAACAAAAACAATCTAGGTTACACAGTATCGCTAGGTCTACCTGATCTAAGAACAAAAATTTCAAAGTTATATGGAGATTGGTACAATTTAGATTTAAATCCAAATAGAATAGTAGTTACAACAGGGTCTTCCGGAGCCTTTATATTATCGTTTTCGGCATTGTTTGATAGTGGAGACAGAGTTGGAATTGGATCTCCAAGTTATCCTAGCTATAGACAAATACTAAAATCACTAAGTTTGGAAACTGTAGATATTCAAACTAAACTTCAAAATAGATTTCAACCTGTTCCAGAAGATATTACAAATAATAATTTAAATGGAATTCTTGTTGCATCGCCTGCAAATCCAACTGGTTCTATGCTGGATAAACAATCTTTAGAGAATTTAATTAATACTGCAAATGAAAACAATGTAAGCTTTATTAGTGATGAGATTTATCACGGAATACAATATGAAAATAATCCAACTTCAGCTTTAGAGATTACAGATAATTGCTATGTAATTAATTCTTTTTCAAAATACTTTTCTATGACTGGTTGGCGAATAGGATGGATGGTTGTACCAGAAGATCATGTCAGACAAGTAGAAAGACTCTCGCAAAATTTATTTGTCTGTCCTCCACACGCAAGTCAAGTTACAGCTCTTGCTTCATTGGATGCAAATGAAGAGTTACAATCAAATGTAGAAGTATATAAAAAAAATAGAGAGATACTATTAGAGGAATTACCTAAGGCAGGATTAAAAAAGTTTTCACCACCCGATGGAGCTTTTTACATTTATGTTGATATATCTGAATATTCAAATGATAGCTTAGCTTTTTGTAAAAAAGTTTTAGATGAAGCAAATGTTGCAATAACACCAGGAATTGATTTTGATCAAAAAAGAGGAAATTCTACTATACGATTCTCATACGCAAGAAGCACAAAAGATATAATAGAAGGTGCTAAGAGAATTAAAGATTTTATGTCTAAAAATTATTAAAAGGGGTCAGCTCAATTGGTTATTACCAAAAGAGCTCCCCTTTTTTATGCCATTTTGGCCAAATCCATCAAATGGATTTAGTTTGTGTTATTTTTAATATGTGATATCTCACCAGCTAAGTGTCAGGTGGCGTTATTCTAAGCATTTGCACCTCCTTCACTTATAAAAATAAGTTTTAGGTAGGTTGTATTCAACAAATTTATTTCTATTTTTTATAAATATATTATTTGAATACAACCTGTCTCTTTAGTAGATTCTCGATATCGAAATAATCAAAATATTCCCAAACTCTTAAATGAAACTTATGTCACAGAGACAGACAATAAATATATTTGTAATTAAAATCTCATGAAAACAATATTTGTTATTGGATCAAAAAAACATACTCTAAAATACACAAGAAAAATGCCTGAGGGTGAAGTTAAGAAAATGAAATCTTTTGTTACAAACAAAGGGCAAAAACTTGAAAAAACTTCAAAATTTAAAATTTTAAAAGTATCAGACGACAAAACTTCAAGAACTTTCAAAATCAGTCTTTAATTATTTAAAATGAACAAAATCGTATGGTTTAGGAACGATCTACGTGTATCTAATAATGATGCATTTAACGAAGCTGCAAAATCAGGAAAGATTTTACCAATTTACATATTTGATAAAGAATATCACAAATTACCTACATCAAGCTCATTCCATCTAGATTTTTTAAAATCATCGTTAAAGGATTTATCAAAAACATTGAGTAAAAAATATAATGCTAAACTCAATATATATTACGGAGATACATTAGAAATTTTAAGTCATTTAACTAATAAATTTAAAATAAATGAGATTTATTCAAATATAATATTCAAGAACATGTACATAACTAACTTAGACAAAGAAGTTAGTTTTTTATTTAAAGAAAAAAATATTAATTGGAAAATATCAAATCAATTTGGCGTTCAACTAAACCATAGAATTAGAAATAAATGGTCGTATAATTGGAATAAATTTATAGATAGTGAAAGCATTAATTCAAATTTAAATTGTGAGTTTATTTCAGATAATTATGTAGAGGATTTAACAAAAATACAAACAAACAACTTAGAAAACGGAAAAATTCAAATTGGTGGAAGACAAAACGCACTTCAACTTTTAGATTCTTTCCTTAATGATAGATCAGAAAATTACCAAAAAGAAATGTCTTCGCCGATAACTGGAGAAACTTCCTGTTCTAGATTAAGCCCTCATATTGCATTTGGAAATATTTCTATTAAAGAAATTTTTAAAAAAACTAATGATAAGTTAAAATCCAATTTATCTTTTACAAAAAAGAAATCCTTAATTGCTTTTAAAAGCAGGTTAGCCTGGCACTGTCATTTTATTCAAAAGTTATATGATGAACCAGAAATTGAATTTAGAAATATGAATAGCGCTTATAATGGAATAAGAGAAAATGATTTTAATGAAGATTATCATTTAGCGTGGAAAAATGGAACTACTGGTTATCCGTTTGTTGATGCTTGTATGAGGTACCTCAGAACTAATGGATGGATTAATTTTAGAATGAGAGCAATGTTAGTTTCATTTGCGTCTTATCAATTATGGCTTGATTGGAAAAAAACATCAAAACATTTAGCAAAATTATTTACCGATTATGAGCCAGGAATTCATTATTCACAATTTCAAATGCAATCAGGAACCACAGGAATAAATTCAATAAGAATTTACAATCCAATTAAACAATCAATTGATCAAGATCCTACAGGAGATTTTATCAAAAAATGGGTTCCAGAATTAAAAAATGTTCCAGGAAAATTAATTCATGAACCATGGAAATTAACATTCATTGAACAAAAAGGAATTAATTTAGAAATTGGTAAAGATTATCCATCACCAATAGTTGATAATAAAATATCGACTAAAATTGCTAAGGAAAAAATATGGAATGTTAAGAAAACAACAGAAGCAAAAATTATTTCAGCTGAAGTATTAAGTAAACACGCTAGTTTATCTCAAAGAAGATAAAATTTAATTACCGTAAGGTATTCCAACTAATTTTCCATTTTCATTATAAAAATAAAAATAGTTTGGATTTATTACCTTTGCCTTTTTTGATAGCGTTTTAGATTTAATTATTGATTTATTTTTTTTTGATTTATTTTTCACATTTTATAAATACTAAAAAAAATTAGGTAAACTATTGATAACTTTTCAACCCAGATATGCATTTATTCTTAATCAATAAATTCAAATTAAGTATATCTATTCATTTTACTTATGAAATTATCTGAATTATTTGAGCAAAATGGCTTTGATTTAGGAAATCTAAAAGAATCCTTTGGATTAATAGATGGAATATCAGAACATATAATAGCTGAAAGTGATGAAGTTTTAGCAAAGCAGCATCAAATTTCAGAAAATATTTATTTTTTAATTAAAGGCAAAGCTACTTTTACCAAGTATTTTGAAACAAAATCTATAACCTTTGCAAAAATAACAAAGCCTGCAACACCATTAGGTATATCTGGACTTAATCAACCCAATAGATTTATGGGTGAAATATTTATTGAAGATGGAACAGAATATATCTCGATAAAACTAAATGATTTAAGAGATTTACAACAAAAAAATAGTAAACTTATATCAACATTATACTCAGCCATTTCGTTTTTTTCTTTCCAACTGCTTGTCTCTTCAAGAAATTTAAACACTTTGTATAAAGATGATGAAATACAAATTTCTCCAGGCATCCCATCAGAAAAAAGTATTACAAATATACATAGAATTAAATCTGCTACTTTTTTTTCAACACTTACTGATGATGACTTAGAAAAGTTTATTAAATTAGGTAATATTAAGATGTATTCATCAAATCAATATGTAGTTAAAGAGGGAGATGTTTCTAAAGGTTTAAAGATATTATTAAGTGGTAAAGTTGATGGCTTATTCCACAACTTTATTAATGGAAAAATAAGAAGAAATTTTAGAACTCTAACTAGAGCTGGTATTGCTTTAACTTTATCTTCTGGAAAAGGAGATTTTTTTAATCCATATACAATTAAATCTACTAGGGATACAAAAGTTTTACATATTTCTAACGAAGCACTTGAAAATCTGATTATTTCTGACCCAGAATTATCAATAAAGATTTTCAAAAGACAATTGTGGCAGTTAGGACGTTTTCAACAAAGTGCAACTGGTCTGACAAAATATTCAGCGGAAAACGAATTAGAATTTGTTAATTTATTATTGAAAGATAATACTGCAAGAATACCTGCTAGTTCTAAGTTATATAGTATTCCACATTTATTGAAGAGTACTCATACTTATGCAATGGCATTTGATGTTGTTTACGAACTACTTATTAAAGGAAATGAGATAGAAAAATCATTATCTAGTTTAATAAAAGATACCTTAAATAATTTAGAAAGAGAGTCTCGTTTCCACAGTCAATTAAATATTATTTATAATAGAGTTTCAAATTCTTCTAGTAATTCAGATAAAACAAAATTAAGAGAGTTAACCAATTCAAATTTCACCAAAGCTTTTGATAATGTTAAATATGTAATTAAGGGTTGGGAAAATTTGCCAGATGAACCAACAAATATTTTTTTTTATAATCACTTAGCAGCTATAGATGATAATCAGCTTGCAAATGGGCATTCGTTTTCAATCGACAGTCATTTCATCAGTTCAAAAATTTTATATCCAAAATATAATGATGGAGGACAACGTATTGTTAGAACAAGTCGGAATACAGAATTTTGGAGATATAATTATTATGAAAATTTAGATTACATTTTTGTTCATACTCCAGAGTCTGATAAATTGGACGAAAGTGAAGAAGAAAAGAAAGCTAGAAAACAAAAACTCTTTGATGAAGCTCAAAAGGTATTTAATCAAAAACAACCGATTGTAATTGCGCCCGAAGGAACATCAGAAACAGAAGATAATAAAACAATAACATCTCCAGGACCATTTAAAGCTGGTGCATTTAATCTTGCATTTAAACTTAATCCTAAACCAAAACTAATTCCAATTGCCCTTGCTAATTTTGATTATCCAGTTTCTAAAACAATATATTCAGCAGTTATTAAGGAGCCAATAACTATAAGTGATCATGTCAAAGATCCAGAAAATCAAGAGGAAATGAAAAGCTTCTTAGAAAATTACAGAACCAAATTTAGATCTTATGTAGAAGAAGCTATTGATTTAGCTAAAAATGTTCAAGACAACATAGATAAAATAGAAAATTTGAAAACTAATGTAAATTTAGTTAGTCCAGTTGAAGAAGAGTTTGAACTCGATGTTAGAGAATTAGAACATAATTCTTTTCAACAGACGAAAACAAATAACAGTGTTGCCTTGTATGGAAGTTCAACTTTTAAAATGTGGGATAATGCTAAAAATGATTTATCAATAAATAATCTTTATAATTTAGGTTTTGGTGGCTCAACCTTAGTCTCTTGTAGAAGATATTTTGATAGATTAGTTGCTCCTTTAAACCCATCTAATCTTTTCTTTTATGCCGGAGATAATGACATTGGTTATGGAATGGATAGCGATGAATTGTTAAAAGAATTTTTATTATTTTCTAATCAAGTTGAAGAAAAACTACCAAGAGCGAAATGTTTTTTTATATCTATTAAACCCAGTCCTTTTAGGAGAGATCTTATGACAACAATTTTAGATGCTAATTCAAAGATAAAAAAACACTTAACCAATTTAAAAATGTGGGATTATATTGATATTACAACACCCATGATAAATGCAGGTTATGATAAGTTTTACGATGAAGATCCACTACATATGAACGAACTTGGATATAGTTTATTAAGTAAACTTGTAAGAGATAAAATTTACAATTAATATTTTTAATGAGTTTTAAAAAATATCTATGGAAATGTAGATTGTTAGTCCTCAATACGCCTAATTATAGTCATCCAGAATATAAAAGATCAAAAGATTTGTATCAAAAAGAAATTAAAGGCTTCCACAAAAGATATATAAAATTAGTTACAAAATTAGATAAATCAAAAAAATTTAAAGTTACTTTAATTGGTTTTGATGGCACAAAAAAAATTGAATTAGATAAAGTATATACAAAAAAAATCTTTGATATAGTTGATAAAATGCCAATGAATAAACTAATCAAAGATAAAAAATTTAAACCATTAAATCTTTCTTTATTTTCAGATTATAAACCAGAGACAACCTTAAAGGGCTTAGGATTTAAAGATAAAGAAAAAGCATTGTTTACTGTTTCAGCCATAAAAAAGAGACCAATAAAATATCAAGTAAATGTTATTGCAACTATGCTAGGTAGGGCTAAGAATCATCCAAATAAAACAAAAGACATGAATGATGCTATAATAGTTTTTAAAAAATGGATGGAAAATTACAAAGCAAATAAAAAATGAAATCTAAAGGCTTTACATTAATTGAACTCTTAGTTGTTGTAGCAATCATAGGCATCTTAGCTGCAGTTGGAGTTGTTGCTTATAGCGGTTATACCAGTAGTGCAAAAGCAAATTCTTCAAGGGAAAATATGACTGTAGTTTATAAAACTTGGTTAAATGAAAAATACTTGTGTGAAACAAAAGATGGGGGAGACACAGTATTATGGGGTAAAACCACATGCCAGGTTTTATTAAGTTCGTCCACAAGTGATGTGAGTAGAACCATGGGAATAATACAAATTTATTTTGGTGCCAATAATAACTATGGTTTTGGTCAACCAATACTAAATACTTTCAGACCTCAAAAAAGTTTTTTTACTGATAATTGTTGGGTGAAAGTTGAGCAAGATGCAAATATAGGGGAGTTAGTTGCTTGTTTTGATAAAAGTACTAAAGTAATTAACTTTAGGGGTTGTTTTAAAACTCCCTGTTCAGAAGCAAGCAATAGATTTAATAAATACATAAGATTTTAAAATAAAACTTAATGACTAAAATCAATGATCGAATTTTTATTTAAAGTATCGCTTTTAATCCTTGGTTTAATAGTAATTAGGTTTGGTATAATTCAGATTAGAAAGTACAAAAAGGGAGAAATTAGATCAAAGAATAATATTTTTAGTCAAATTTCATTTTTAATTTTCTTTGCAGCAATTATAGGGTTGGTTATTTATTCAATATTAGGCTTACTTGATTAAGCTAATTTATCTCATATTATAATTTTTAAATTCTAATAAAGAGCTTGATTATGAAAAAAATTATCTTCATTTTTCTCAGTATTTTATCAATATTTAATTATGCAAACGCTAAAGATTTTTTCTTAAATATAACTGATCAAATAGTAGGAAATGAGTTTCGATTAAGCTATGGAGTTTCAGTTACTGATGTTAACAAAGATAATAAATATGATTTTGTGGTAACAGGCTTTGGTTTTAAAAATCTTACTCTTTCTTATAAAGATGGAAAATTAATAAATATTGTAAACGAAAAAATATTTACAGATGAAGAGAGAAGAACAATTGGTGTTGCCGCATGTGATATCGATCAAGATGGCTATGAGGAAATATATTTTTTAAATACTGATACATACAGTGGATCAAAAATTTATTCTGATCGACTAATAGATTTAAATAACAATAAATTCGAAGATTTATTTGAAAAAGAAATCAATCAAAGTGAATTAAACTTAACTGCAGGTAGGTCAGTTGTTTGTGTAGATAGAAATGGTGATGGTGCATATGGTATTTATGTTGCAAATTATGGAGGTCCTACTCGATTTTATGAATTAATTAGAGATCGAATAAAAGATCAAGCTAAATCATTATCAATTGATAAAATTACTGGAGGTAGAGCTATTGTTTCAGGACATATTCTTTCGGATAGATCTGATATTTTTGCAGCAAATGAGAGAGGAGACAACTTTTTATATTATAATTCTAAAGGTTCTTTCCAAGATGTTGCTGAAGAGTATGCAGTACAAGATAGATTTGAAAATGGTAGAGGAACAGCTCTGAGTGACCTTTTGTATAGAGGAAGATTAGATATCTTATCTTCAAACTGGGATGGAATGCATAGAGCATATGTTTTAGATGGAGATAAATTTAAAGATATATCAACATCTCCATATAATGATCCTACTAAAATTAGAACAGTTATTTCAGCTGATTTTGATAATGATGGATATGATGAAATTTTCATGAATAATATTGGAGAACCAAATAAACTTTTCAAAATTTTAGAGGGTGGAATATTTAAAGAAATTAAAATGGAAAATGGTTTAGAGACAGTTGGTCTTGGTACAGGTGCAGCTGTTGCAGATGTTGATGGCGATGGAATTTTAGAATTATTAGTTTCACATGGTGAGTCAGGGTTTCAACCGTTAACTTTATATAAAGCAGATATTACAAATTTTAATTATTTACGAATTAAACCACTTAATCTGTATGGAGCTCCAGCAAGAGGGGCAACAGTAACAATGAAATCTAATAAGAGAATTCACTCAAAAACAATTGATGCAGGCTCAGGATATCTTTGTCAGATGGAACCAGTTGCTCATTATGGAATAAGAAAAGGTGAAAAAGACTTTATAGTTGAAATTAAATGGACTGATGGATCAATAGAAACATTTGATATAGATGAATTAAATAAAACTTACGAATTTAGACAAAAATTATAGGACAATACTACTCATTATATAGTGTTGAAAAATTACAAAGCTTTTATATATCGAGCTTATGACTATTTGTTCTTTATCATTATTGGCATTATTTGTTTCAGGAATTGTTATGTATCTTTTTAGGGAACCATCTGAGGAAGAATTAAAAAAATTCAATAGCAAAATTCAAGACCGAAGCAACTGGTCAAATATGGGTTTTTAAATTTTTAATTAATGCACAGTATTAAAAACACAATTAGTCTTATTATATTTATTATTTTTTTTTCAATTCCGATAAATTCAGCAAATTCTGAAGAAAAAAACTATTATCAAGATATCGTTAATGATTGGAATAAAATTTTCCCAGACAGAAATAGAAATGCGGCAGGTCCTAAATTTTTTAAATATATAATTGATAAAGATATCTCTTATGAAGATTTTGTAGAATACAATAAATTATATTGTGCGGTATCAGGTTCTTTAATAAGCCCAAATGCAGTACCGGAATATGTCTATTTAACTGAAAACAATACAGGTAAAAAGATATGTGGTGAATATTATAGATGCTGCATTCCATGTTCCTGCGATTTAATGAAATATTCAAAAACAACTAAGATGAAGCATAAATTTAAAGGTATAGAAAAAGAATTTTATGTGTTCACAATTGAAAATCCTTGTGGGAAAACAGATTTTCCTGAAAGGGTAAACAAAAAATATTTTTGTAATGGCAATGATTTAGATACGAAACAAGTTTCAGTAGTAGATGGAAAACTAGTCATTGGTTTATTACACAAAGCCAAAACATGCACTCAATATAATGTTAATGCCATAGATAGACACCAAGTTACAGGCAGATATTGTACGCTTAGAAATAATACTCCATTAGATCAGCTTCAGTCAGGCATGGGAGATATATTCATTAAACTTGCAAGATAATACCAAGATTATATATTCATCAAAATGGTATTGTATAACGAAAAAATTAAACACCTTAGTTGCTCTGATCTGAGAGTATTTTTGAAAAGATTGGTTAAAGATAAGATAGAAAAAGAGTGGACCGAGGACTTCATTGATAATATGAACCTCGTAATAATCCCAAGAATGACAATAAAAAGACGTTATGAGAATAAGGGTATAGATATGTCAAGACTGATTGATAATCCTACCTACTATCAGCATGTCAAAAAGAGTGTCGACTCCCGAGGCAATCTTGAATTTAAAGATCGATAATTTTTTTCCTATACGCCAATTTAATCCCTAGCACTGCATCCATATTTTCTATAAGCTGTTTTAAAAAAACAAACTTAAGAGGGAAATATGAACAAATATTTTAAGATAATTGTTGTTTTATTATCGTCTCTATTTTTAAGTTTCTCAGCAAATTCAACTGAAGTAAAATTTGGACACGTAGGAAAACCTGGATCTTTATTTTCTGCATCAGTTGATCATTTTGCTAAACTTGCAAATGAGAGATTAGGCAGCAAAGGAAAAGTAACTGTTTTTGGTTCTTCGCAACTTGGTAAAGACAAACAAGGAATGCAAAAACTAAAATTAGGTACAGTTAACATGTGGTTACCTTCATCAGTAATGGCATCTATTCATGATGAGTTTGGTGTATTTGATATGCCTTTCATTATTAAAGACAGAAAACACATGAATAAAGTTGAAAGCCAAGTTTTACCAGGAATGTTTAAAAATCTTGAAGATAAAACTGGATACAAAGTTATTGCTGTTTGGGAAAATGGATTTAGACATATCACAAACAACACTAGACCAATTAACACTCCAGGTGACTTAAAAGGAATTAAATTAAGAACACCTAAATCAAAATGGAGAGTTAAAATGTTCCAATCATATGGTGCAAACCCAACTCCAATGTCTTTCTCAGAAGTATTTACTGCTTTGAAAACAGGAACAATGGATGGACAAGAAAACCCATATGCTCAAATTGCTAGTGCTAAATTCCAAGAAGTTCAAAAATATTTATCAATCACAGGTCACGTTTACACTCCTGCTTATGTAACAGTACATAAAGATCATTGGAGCAAACTACCTGCAGATGTACAAAGTATTTTAGAGCAAGCTGCTAAAGATACACAAAAATTTGTTTATGCTGAGGCTGCTAATCTTGAAAAATCTTTATTGGGAGTTATCAAATCAGCTGGAGTTCAAGTTAACGAAGCTGACAAAGGTGCTTTCATTAGTGCAAGTAAAGGAATATACGATCAATTCGCGTCAGAAGTACCAACTGGTGGTGCGTTAATTGATAAAGTATCGTCTTTAGCAAATTAACATAATTTGTAACAGGCCCTCTACCAGAGGGCCTGAAAAAAAATGACATTGCAAAAATTTATAAATTCTTACGAAAAAATATTAAAACTAATACTGTTTATAATGATGGTAGCATTAGCAGTAACAGTTTTACTTGGTGTTACTTTTCGTTTTGCTGGTAGTGCTTTAGTTTGGTATGACGAGGTTGCAGCTGTTCAACTTGCTTGGATAACTTATTATGGTTCAGCATACGCAGCTTTGAAAGGCGCTCATATAAGTGTTCCAAGTATTTTTAAAGCCTTTCCATTAGTACTTAGAAAAATTTTCTTTGTAGTCTCAAAATTAGTTGTTTATGGTTTTTTAATATTATTAGCTTACTATGGTTACTTAGTTTTAACTCTTATAACTGGAGAAACCTTAGTAACATTAGAGTGGGTTCCTCAACCTTTTGTGCAATCAGTTATTCCAATTGCATCATGTTTATTTATTTTATCTGAAACTTTAAGAATTCCCGAAGACTATAAAAATTTAGTTCTTCAAACAACAGGTGACGAGCAAACAGGAGATATTTAATGATAATTCTTACAATGTTTGCAGTTCTTCTACTTCTTTTATCTATAAATGTACCTATCGCTATTGGCCTTGCAGTAACAACAATTATTGCAATGGTTTTGAAAACTGGAACAAGTTTTCTAATTGATACGGCAATTGTTATGTTTGACGGATCAATGAAGTTTCCATTGATCGCTATTCCTCTATTTATCCTAGCTGGATCAATTATGAATAGTGCGGGTATTTCTAGAAGATTAATTGCTTTTGCTTCAGCGCTTGTTGGATTTATCAAAGGTGGTTTAAGCATGATTAACATTGCTACCTCTATGTTTTTTGCTGAAATTTCTGGCTCAGCTGTTGCAGATGTTGCTGCACTTGGATCTATTCTAATTCCAGCGATGAAGAAAAAAGGATATCCAGGTCCATTTGCTGCTGCAGTAACTTCATCCTCAGCGTCTTTGGCGATTATCATTCCACCTTCAATACCAATGATTGTTTACGCGGTAATGGCTCAAAGTTCAGTGGTTCAATTATTTGTAGCTGGAATTGTTCCAGGTGTAATAGGTGGCTTCTTCTTAATGTTAGCAGCATACATTACTGCAAGACGTAAAAACTTTCCTGTTGAGGAAACATTTAATATTCCAAATGTAAAGAAAACTGCAAAAGATGCAGCTTTAGCATTTTTACTACCTATCATTATATTAGGTGGAATTTTTGGAGGAGTTGTAACAGCAACTGAAGGAGCAGGTTTAGCAGTTGTAGCATCATTAGTTATTGGATTTATTTATAAAGAAATTGACTTTAAAAGATTATACGAGTCAGCTTGTGAAGGAGCAATTCAAACAGCTTCAGTAATGTTATTAGTAGCTGCATCTGTATTACTGGGTGAATTTTTAACAATTGAACAAATCCCACAAAAAGTTGCAGAGTCAATTATTGATTTTACAAATAATAAATATGCAGTCTTAGGAATACTTAATGTATTTCTTTTAGTAATAGGTTTCTTTTTACATTCAGTTGCTGCAATAATTTTAACAGTTCCAATTGTAATGCCATTAGTTAATGCGGTAGGTATTGATCCAGTTCACTTTGGTATAATTGTAACTTTAAATTTAGCAATTGGTCAACAAACACCACCAGTTGCAAGTGTTCTAGTTACGGCTTGTTCCGTTGCAAAAGCAGACATATGGGATGTAACAAGATCGAATATATCCTTTATATGTGTATTATTAGTATTGTTAATGTTAGTAACTTATGTTCCAGCTATACCGATGACCTTAGTTGAGTTTTTTTATAGGAGCTAAATGAGCAAATTAATTAAAGTAAATAAAAAAAATAAACATTTAGTTGAGGTTGTTATTAATAGACCAGAAAAACTAAATGCAATGACTAAGCCAATGTGGATTGAGCTTGGCAAAGTTTTCAAAAAGTTATCCAAAAATAAAAATTTAAGATGCATCATAATAAGAGGAGAGGGCGGTAAATCTTTTTCACCAGGAAATGATATTGGAGAATTTAAAAAACAAAGGTCTTCATCAAAATTAGCAAAATCTTACGGCAAATTTTTACACGGAACACTTGGAGCAATTTTTGATTGTCCAATACCAACAATTGCTTTGATTGAAGGAATATGTGTTGGAGGTGGATTGGAAATAGCAGGATGTTGTGACATTAGAATTTGTGGCAAAAGCTCTAGGTTTGGAGTTCCGATTAAAAGATTAGGCTTAACAATGGCTGCAAAAGAACTTGAGGTACTTTTAAAAGTAACCAATTACACGACTGCAATGGAAATATTATTTGAAGGAAGAGTCTTTGGAGCTGATGAAGCGTTTCAGAAGAGGTTAGTTAATAGAGTAGTTAACGATAAAGATGTTGAAAAAGAAGCTTATAAATCAGCTGAATTAATATGTGAAGGTGCTCCAAAAGTTGCAAGGTGGCACAAGCAATTTGCAAGAAACATTTTAAAAAATGGAAAAGTCACAGAAAAAATAAATAATCTAGGTTACAAATGTTACGATACCCAAGACTTTAAAATTGGATATCAATCTTTCTTAAACAAAACAAAACCAAAATTCAAAAATAAGTAATAGATGACCGCATCATTAAAAGGCATTCGTGTACTTGAAATGGCACAAATAATGGCTGGTCCGACTTGTGGACTATTATTAGCTGATCTTGGTGCAGAGGTAATTAAAATAGAAAAGACACCCGGAGGAGATGATACCAGAAACTTCTTGCCACCAGAAATTAATGGTGAGTCCGCAGCTTTTATGATGATGAATAGAAATAAGAAAGGTATTGCATTAAATTTAAAAGACAAAGATGGAATAGAGATATTTAAGACGATGGTAAAAAATTCTGATGTAGTTTTAGAGAATTTTAGAAAAGGGACATTAGAAAAACTAGGTGTTGGATATGACGTCATGTCAAAAATTAATCCTAAAATCATATTATGTGAAATATCTGGATACGGTAGAACGGGTCCTTACGCAGATAAAGGAGGATTTGATTTAGTCGCTCAAGGAATGAGTGGGTTAATGAGTATTACTGGTGAAAGTAAAGAAAAACCACCAATGAAAGTTGGTGCACCTATAACAGATATTACAGCAGGTTTACTTGCAGCTAGTGGAATTTTAGCAGCATTAGTTCATAGAGAAAAAACTGGTGAAGGACAAAAAGTTGATACATCTTTGTATGAAGCAGGTATTGTTCATACTTACTGGCAATCTGCTATTGCAGGTGCTACTGGAGAGTCACCGGGTCCTTTAGGATCGGCACATCCTTTAACAGCTCCTTATCAAGCATTTAAAACAAAAGATAAATGGATAACAGTAGGTGCTTCAAATCAAAATACTTGGCTTATGTTACTTAAAGCAATTGGTCGTGAAGATTTGCAAGAAAATGAAAAGTTTTCATCTAATTTAAATAGAAAACAAAATTTAAAAGAATTAGTTGATATTCTTAACGAAGAACTAATTAAAAAAACTTCAAACGAATGGTTAAAAATCTTTGATGATAATGGATTACCATGCGGACCTATTAACTCTATAACAGACATGTTTAAAGATCCTCAAACAATTGAAAGAGAAATGGTTATAGAAGTAGATAATAAAAAAGCTGGTAAAAGTAAGGCTATTGGTATGCCAATTAAATTTTCAAAAAGTAAAACAGAAAAATCAAAAGGTGCTCCGAACTTAGGAGAACATACTAAAGAGGTCATGCAAATTTTTGGTTACAAAGATGACCAGATTGAAGATTTTTTTAATAGAAAAGTAATTCTTTAGTTAACAGTTTCAAAAATTTTAAATAATAATTCTGAGACATGCTTACCTTTTTTCTCAGATAAATCAGATATTTGATGTCTGCAGCTCGTACCATTTGCAACTATAAAATCTTTTTCACCACTATTATTGATTGCAGGTATCAAAGAAAGATTTGCCATTTTTTTGGAGACATCGTAAGTCTTACTGTCATATCCAAATGAACCAGCCATACCACAACAACTAGAATCTATCATTTTATTATTAATATTTAATTCTGATAAAAGATTAGTTAGCCCTTTCATTCTATCCTGTGATTTTTGATGACAGTGTCCATGAATTAATACATTTTGATCAAACTTGTTTGCTTTAATTTTATTATTATTTCTTATTTGTTCTAAAATAAATTCCTCAAGTAGATAAAATTTATTTTTAATTTGTTCTCTATTTTTCACATTTTTTAAAGTTTGATATTCATCGTTAAAAGTTAATAAACAGGATGGTTCAATACCTACAACTGGTAAATCAATATAATTATTTTGAATAACGTAATCATTAAATCTATTAAGCTCTTCAGATGCTTTGTCTAATTGACCATAAGATATATAAGTTCTACCACAACAAAGAGGTCTCTTTAATTTATCTTTACCAAAACTTGGTATAATTGCTTGATAACCAAATTTATTTAGTACTTTAATTGCATAAACTAAATTTTCATTTTCAAAATTAATATTAAATGTGTCTGCAAACAAAATTACTTTATTCTCTGATACCGTCTGACTTTTGTAAATCTCTCGTAATGCATTCTGGTTTTGAACTTCAGGCATAGTCCTTGCAGTTGCAAAACCAAACCTTTCAACAATTGTTGAGATTAGCGGTAAGTTTTTGACCTTATTGAATATAGGAGCAACAATTTTTAATAACCAAATAAGTCTTGGCATATCTGAGATAACTCTATCTTTAATTCGCATACTAAATTTTTTATAGTAATGAGAAAGAAATTCAGATTTCATTTTAGCCATATCAACCGACATAGGGCATTCTCTTTGACAAGCTTTACAGCTGACACATAGCTCCATGGTTTCATACATTTCTTTTGATGCAAATGAACCTTCTGGAAGTTGATTAGACAAAGCTAATCTTAAAGTATTTGCTCTACCTCTGACTAAATCTTTTTCTTCTTTAGTTACTCTGTATGACGGACACATCACACCAGAATCTAATTTTCTACAAGCTCCATTGTTATTACACATCTCAACAGCATCAGAGAATTGGCCCCAGTTTGACCAATCATAATGTGTATCTATATTTTCTGTTTGATAACCTGATTTGTATCTCATTAAAGATCTATCATTTGATTTAAACGGTCGAACAATTTTACCTGGATTTAAAAGGTTTTTACTATCGAACGTATCTTTTATTTCTTCAAATGCATTTGTGATTTTTTTACCAAACATCATTTCATGAAATTCTGATCTAACAATTCCATCACCATGCTCACCAGAATGAGAACCTTTATAATCTTTAACCATTTCAAAAGCTTCTTCAGATATGGATCTCATGTTTTGTATATCTTTGTCTGATTTCATATTTAAAACTGGTCTTACATGGAGAGTTCCAACAGATGCATGTGCATAAAACATTCCACTTGTTCCATATTTTTTAAATATTTCTTTTAATCTAGCTGTGTAGTCAGCTAAGTGTTCTAAAGAAACTGCACAATCTTCAATGAAGGCAACTGGTTTTCTATCACCTTTCATTGACATCAAAATATTTAATCCAGCTTTTCTTATTTCAAAAACCTCTTTCTGTTCTGAAAGATCTGAATAATATGAAAACTCGTTTTTTTTGTTTTGGTTTAAAACTAAATATTCTAGATCCTTTATTTTCTTTTCATATACACTTTTCTCGGTATCAATAAATTCTACCATCAAAACAGCTTCAGGATTTCCTTTAATATATTTTTTTATACCCCCAGCATACATCGGGATTTCTTTTGCTAAATTTAATAAATTTTGGTCCATCAACTCAACGCAGGTTGGTTTTAATTTCACAATCTCTTTTGATAATTCCATTGCTTGATGGAAATTATCAAAGTAACAGACACCTAAAATTTTATTCTTTGGTATTTCTGATAATTTTAATTTTATTTTATTAAATAAAGATAATGTTCCTTCAGAACCAACAAGAAGATTTGATGAGTTGAAGCCTTCAGGATCAATTAAATCAATGTTATATCCTCCAACTCTTCTTTGTGTTGTTGGCCAATTAGCATCAATTTCGTCTCCAACCTGTTGTTTCACATCTATGAATTTATCTATGATTTTATAGAGTCTATCTTGATTGTTCTTTGTAGCTAAATAATTCTTATTTATTTGATCAAAATTAAATATGGAGCCATCATCCAATATTGCTTCAATTGCCAATACGTTATGAACCATGTTGCCATAATATAAAGATCTTGATCCACAAGAGTTGTTAGCTGACATCCCTCCAATAGTTGCTCTACTGCTTGTTGAAACGTCTACTGGAAACCAAAGTCCATGAGGCTTCAAATAAGCATTTAGATGATCTAATACGACACCTGGCTGAACCCATACATATTTTTCTTCAACGTTAAGTTCTAAAATTTTATTTTGATGTTTGCTGTAATCGAGTACAACACTTTCGCCAACAGTCTGACCACATTGAGAACTTCCACCTCCTCTCGCTAATAGAGGTACAGAATTCTTTTGTGAATACTCCATTAAACTTAAAACATCATTGGTATCTTTTGGAAGAACTACACCAAGTGGTTTAATTTGATATACAGAAGCATCGGTACTGTATCTTCCACGTGAGAATTCATCGAATAAAGTTTTTCCATCAATTTTACTACTAATTTCTTTGCCAATTTTTTGTATCTGATCTGAATTAAACCGCATAAAACTTAATTAAAGGTTTATTTATTTTTGTAAACCAGTTTACCGAACTTTTTTAACGCGGCCTCTGAAATCTCTAAACCTAAACCAGGTTTTTCATTTAAATGTATCCATCCATCACTCATTTTATGTGGATTTTCAAATAATTGTGCTTGAAGAGGATCTCTTTCATCATCAAATGACTCAACAATTCTCCCAGCTGGAGTTGATGCTACTAATGGTGCATGTATATAACAATCATGATGTGGTGCTACATCTATATGATTTAATTCACACAGTGCAGAAAGTTTTTTTCCATTAGTAAAACCACCAAACATTGTGCAATCAAATTGTAAAATTTGTATTGCATCTTCTTCAATCATGGACCTACATCCAAAAATAGTTATTTCACTTTCACCACCTGATAATGGAATTTTAGTTTGTTTTGATAAAAGTTTTAAAGTCCTTCTATCATCTTCCCATCTAACAGGTTCTTCAATCCATGTAGGATTAAATCTCTCAAATTCTTTTACACCTTCAATTGCAGTTTTTAGATCCCATGCTCTATTGACATCAATCATTAAACCTTTTTGATCTCCAATTTCATCTCTAATGATTTCTAATCTCTTGGAATCTTCTTTGATGCTAAGCCCTCCAACTTTAACTTTAAAACTTTGATGACCAAGATTTATTAATTTTTTTATTTCATCTCTTAGTTCTTTTTCATCTTTACCATCTCTGTAGTAAGCACATGTAACATAAACAGGAATTTTATTTCTGTATCCTCCAAACAATTTATACAAAGGGATGTTTGAAGCTTTTCCTATCAAATCCCAACAAGCAATATCTAAAGCGGCTGAAATTCTAATTAATGCTTCTCTGCTCCAACTTTTTTCGCTACTGACTCGAGTATCAGTTAATTTGAAAATTTTTTCATAAATTTTTTCTGGGCAAAATGGATCTTCTCCAATTATTAAATTTTGTAAGCCATTTGAAAATGGTTTGATGATAGGAGCAATATCAGTATAGCTTGTTGCTAAACCAAAGCCTGAATGACCATCTTTAGTTTTAATTTTAATTAAGAGTTCATTAGCTGTTGGTACAATGAAGTGACTAACCCAATGTGGCTTTACTTCATCTGGATTATTAAGAACATAAACTTCTAAGCTATCAATTAAATTACTACTATTTGTCATACATTATAAATTTGCTTATATAATTTCTTTAGCATATACAGCGGTATGGCAATTTCAAATAATATAAGACCTGGTCGACATTTTTTACAAATTCCAGGACCAACAAACGTTCCAGATAGAGTTTTAAGAGCTATGGATTATCCAACTATAGATCACAGAGGTCCTGACTTTGCTGAATTAGGATTAAGAGTTTTAGACCGAATAAAATTAATTTTTAAAACTTCTGAACCTGTAATAATTTTTCCAGCTTCAGGAACGGGTGCTTGGGAAGCTGCACTTGTAAACACTTTAAGTGCTGGAGATAAAATCTTGATGTTTGAAACTGGACATTTCTCGACTCTTTGGTGGGATATTGCTCAAAAATTTAAAATTGAAGTAGACTTTGTTGAAGGTGATTGGAGAACAGGTGTTGATCCAAACATCGTTGAACAAAAATTAAAAGAAGACAAAGATAAAAAAATTAAAGCAGTTTGTGCTGTACATAATGAAACTTCTACAGGTGTTACAAGTAGAATTGGAGAAATTAGAAAAGCTATGGATAATGCGGAACATCCAGCTTTATTATTTGTTGATACGATATCTTCATTAGGCTCTATTGATTATAGACATGAAGAGTGGAAAGTTGATGTAACTGTTGGGGGTTCTCAAAAAGGATTACTATTACCACCAGGACTTTCTTTTAATGCAATAAGTTCTAAAGCTTTGGAGGCATATAAAACATCTGAATTACCAAAATCGTATTGGGATTGGGGACCGATGTTAGAGAATAATAAAAAAGGTTACTTTCCTTATACACCAGCCACAAATTTATTTTACGGTTTGGATGAAGCAATTAATATGCTTACAGAAGAGGGTTTAGATAATGTTTTCAAAAGACATAAAAGATTTGCAGAAGCTACAAGAGTTGCGGTTAATTCGTGGGGATTAGAAATACTTTGTAAAAATCCAGAAGAATACTCAGACTCGTTGACAGCAGTAATGGTTCCAGATGGTCATGATGCAGATTTTTTAAGAAAAACTATTTTAGATCATTACAACATGTCATTAGGAACAGGACTTGCAAAAGTTGCGGGCAAAATTTTTAGAATTGGCCACTTAGGCGATTTTAACGAACTAATGTTAGCTGGAACATTGGCAGGTGTTGAAATGGGTTTAATGAAATCTAAAATACCTTACAATAAAGGCGGAGTACTAAAAGCATTAGAATACCTCTGTTAGTTGAATTTTTAAAAAATTTTATTTTAAAATAAATTCATTAAAATATACTTTTAACATGAGAATTTATAAATTTCTCCTGACATTTATTTTTTATTTTCTTTTTTTAACGAACTCAAATGCTTTTAAAGCGGGACATGGTGAGCTTTATTTGTCAGATTATGCAATAGAAAGATTCATTGAATACATAAGATTAAAAGGAGGAAAAAAACCTTATATTTTTGTTGTTGATCATGGCGGAAATGTAACACAATATTATTTTTGTCCTCAAGGCACTTGTCAAGGTGGTGAAGGTGCTGCTATTCAAGAATGTGAAACTTGGTCAAAAAAATATGCTAATGGTGATAAATGTAGTTTATTTGCAAGATACAGAACAATCAAGTGGACGAATGGAATTAATAAAGGAAAAGGCAAATTATCTAAAATAAGTAGTAAACTTTCTGATGAAGAAATTATCAGTAAATTATATGAACTTGGTTTTATAGGAAGTTCAAATTCTACAAGTCAATCAAGTGAAAGTAATAAGCAAACTGCAAATAAAACTAATGATGGATATGAATTGACAGGCAAAAGATCTATTGCATTGAACTGGCAAAATTATAGTGATCTTATCGCAGGTACTATAGAATTTGATGAAAAAAATTATACAGGAAAAATTAATCTTCCTTTACCTAATAAAGATGGAAATTGCACGGGTTCATATAGTTTACAAAAAAATGGAAAAGGAACATGGCAAATCTCTTGTAACAATGATATGGGTGCTGCAGGAACTTTGAAATGGATAAAAGATGGTGGAGTAACAGGTCAAGGAAGAGATTACAACGATAATAAAGTAAAATTTACAGTATCTTCTCAAGGTTAAATTTTTAGAAATAATGCTTGATTTTTGCATCATAGGATCAGGAATTTCTGGATCAACGATAGCAAACTTATTAAATAAAAAATTTTCTGTTGCAGTTTATGATAAAGCAAGAGGTTATGGTGGCAGAAGTTCATTTAAAAAATACAAAGATAAAGTTGGATTTGATCATGGACTTCAATATATCTCTCCAAAATCTAAAAAATTTAAAACATTTACTAATCAACTTATTAAGAAAAAAATTTTAAAAAAGTGGGAAGGAAATCATTTATTTCTGCATAAAACGGTTAAAGAAATTAAAAATCATTTAAAATTAATTGGAACAAAAGGAAACAACTCTATTAGCAAACATTTATTAAAGAAAATTAAATGTAATTTTGAACATGAACTTACAAATATAAAGAGATTAAATGATCATTGGGAATTAACATTTAAAAATGATGTAAAACAAATTTGTAAAAATCTTATTTTGACTTGTCCATTTCCTCAAAGTAAGAAATTAGGACAAAAATATTTAAATAAATCCTATTTAAATCAAAAAGTTAAAATGGATGCTAATTTAACAGTCATGATTGTCACTAATAAGCTTAAACAATCAAATAGTAGTTATTTTTTTAATGATGATATGCTTGGTTGGGCTGCATACGAAAATAGTAAGAAAAGATTTAAATTTAAGTTTGATTTATGGACACTTCAAAGCACATACAAATATGGTAATAAATTCACTAAAGATTATAGAAACAAAAGAAAATACTACACAAATCAACTAGTTAAAAAATTTGAAAAATTAACAAAGTTAAAAATCAAAAAAATTCATCACTCAAGAATTCATGGCTGGATGTATTCATCCAATTCAAAGCCACTCAAACAATTATCTTTATGGAATAAGTCTTTAAAATTAGGTTTATGCGGTGATTATTTTGGAGGACCAAGATTAGAAAATGGGTGGCAAAGTGCACACGATTTATACAGTAAAATACGATATGGTAAATAAATGAAAATTATATTTTCGATAGTAATTTTACTTTTTTCATCATCAATTAGTTTTTCTAAAAATACTGATATTATCCATGACTTTAAAATTACTTTTGATTGTAAATTAGAAAAAATAATGATCAAAAATAAAGATTTTAATTATCAAACTTTTACCGCAGACAATATTGAGGTAGATAAAAAAAAAGTTTTAAAAGTTGTAGCAGCACAACCAAGTAAGCTTACTATTAATGGTTTATCAGAATTTATAGATACTTATTCAGATATTAGTAAAGATGATGTTAGAATTGCTAAAAACGACACCATTTTATTTAAAAATATAGATAAAGAAAAAAAATACTCGGAATCAGTATTTTTAAATAGATCAACTGGTGAATTAATTCATGAAGTTACAAAAAAAATGAATACTAAAGATAATGAAAAATATATTTCTTTCTTTGGTTGCACTAAAGAATTGTGAAAATATTAAGTATTAATATTTAATTCTTTAGCAGCTATTTGTTTTTTTAATTTAGTTTCTCTATAAGTAATAATTAATATCCCAACAAATATAATAAATGCACCTAACCAAGTATATTTATCAGGAATATCTCCAAAAATGTAAAAACCAAGTATAGATGAAAATATTAAACCTAAAAATGTATAAGGTTGTGTCATTGTTACATCAACCAATCTGTAAGCATTATTAATACATAGATGGAATATAGCTCCACTTAAAGCTGATAAAAATATAAATCCTAATGTTTTAATAGATGGTGCTTGCCAATAAAATATTGCTAACACTGACATGAAAATTATCATAATAACATACTGGTAAGCTAGAATGGTTACAGCACTATCGTCTGCAGACATTTTTTTAGTAATTACAATAACGGTCGACCAAAAGAAGCATGAGCAGAGGGCCATTGAAACACCTATTGATATATCAATAAATCCTGGTCTAATTATTATTAACATACCAACAAATCCAAAAATCAAAGCAATTGTTCTGTAAATGTAAATTTTCTCTTTCAAAAAAATTACAGCTAATATTGTGACAATAAATGGCACAATAAATTGAATAGCAGTAAATTTTTCAATCGGAATAAAAGATATAGATCCAAAACCTAATAACATTGCTGGTAGATTTATACTTGATCGAACAAAATGTAATTTTAAGTTTTTAGTTTTAAATATGGAAAAGTTTGACTTTATTATTATTGGTGAAATTATTATCAATCCAAAAATATAACTAATTAGTGCTACAGTAAAAATATTTACCTCTAATTGTGCTAATTTAAAAGAAGCAATCATAGTACTAGTAAAGAAGACAGATAATATTATTAAAATAACTGCGTAAGTTTTTTTATTCATAATATCTGTTTTATAGGACAACCAAGTCTAATTTCTGCTTACCTAATCTTTCATGCCCTTTTTCAGTAACAATATATGTTTCACCTAAGTTCATGGCTAATTGATTTTCAGAGTCCATCAATATCATATGCATAAAGAATACATTTCCTGGCTTAATTTCATATGGATTTCCTGTGTATAACATTGGCCAATCCATCCAGTTTGGAGAAAAAGTTGCTCCTAATGAGTAACCACATGCATTCATTCGTGAATTTTTAAAGCCATAATCATCAAAGGTTTTTGCATGAACATCAAAAACCTCCCCAATTTTATTTCCAGGTTTTAATTTATTTTCACAATTTGTAAGCGCCTCAACACAAGCCTCATGCATTTTATAATGTTTCGGATCTGCTTTTCCTATTGGTATTGTTCTAAACATCGCTGAATGATAGTGCCTATAAGTACCAGCCCATTCAATGGTCAACTGATCTTGATTATTAAGTATTTGTTTTTCTGCTTGATATCGACAGAGTAGTGCATTCTTTCCAGACCCTATAATAAATTCATTAGCAGGATAATCTCCACCTCCTTCAAATATAACTCTATTCATTTCAGCTAAAATTTTAGACTCACTTACACCTGTTTTTGCATTCTTCCATACTTCATCTAAAGCTTTGTCTGCTAAATTTGCTGCTTTTTTTACGTAATTAATTTCCTCTTTAGATTTTATTACCCTGAGTTTTGTTATTAATTCCGACTTATCTTCAATAGAGCAATAGTTTTGCAAAACTGTATTAAGTCTTAATGCATTTCTTCCTGTAAGACCGTAGGCTTCATATTCAACACCAATTTTTTTTCCTTTTAAATTTAATTCATCTAAAATTATTTTGAGATCATCAGCAGGGTTAGCACCATCTTTATCAACCCAAATTCTGATATCACTAATGTTAGAAGTATTTTGTGCTTGCCTTAGATCAGGGGCTCTAGTTAATAATATTATATTACCTTGTTGATCTAAAACTAACGCTTGAAAAAATACATATCCAAATGTGTCGTAACCAGTGAGCCAATACATAGACTCTTGTCTAAACATGATAAGAGCATCTAGACCCTTATTTTTCATTGAGTTTAGTGTCTTTTTTTTTCTATTTGAGAATTCTTCTTTGCTAAAATGAAGACCCATTAACGAATATTGACACTGACAGAACCAATTTTATCAACTGTTCCTTTGTATATTCCTTTTCCTTTAAATGGAACTACTCCCACAGTTGAGCCTGTGAAAACATAAAAATCTTTATTTAAGTTAATCTTTTCTTTCTTAACTTTATTTAAAACAAATCTTAAAGAATTTAATGGGTTTATATAAACAATATTTGTATTACCATTTACTTTTACTCCATTCTTCTTGCTGACTAGTGACGTTTTCAAATTATTTAAGTTTAATTTTTTAAATTTTGTTTTTTTTCCAACAACAAATTTGATATTAAAACCAAAATCTCCACAAATATCTCCCAAATATGTAAATTTTTTATTTCTTTGTCTAAAACCTACTATTTCAAAACAAGGTCCCATAAATTTAATAAATTTAGTGACGTTTGATTTTGTAACTTTACCTTTATAATCAAAGAAAGATTTCTTAATAAAGTAATAAACTTCAACCTCTATACCTTTAGTGTGTTGGTTTATTTTTACTTTTTGACCAGATTTAACTAATCTTTTTTTAAATACTTTTGCTGTAAATGGTTCTTTTTCCTTTAATTTTTTTAAAGCTTGAATTCCAGTTCCGCCTGCTTTTATTCCAATTGTTTCATCTTTAATTTGATCTTCACACAATTTCCTAAGTTTGTTAGCTAAATTAATATTTTTACAATATTTTACCGGGATAGGGTTGATAACTGTATTTGTGTTGAAAGCTTTTACTAGTCTATTAGCAATACGATTAATTTCATTTTTCATAGCCAGAACTTATTGAAGAATGCTCATAGGATCAAGTCTAGTTTGAAACCAATTTATCCTAAAATCTAAATGAGGCCCAGTTGATCTTCCAGTGGATCCAACAGTTCCAATAATTTCTCCTTGTTTAACTTCATCTCCAACTTTAACCATTACATTTTCTAGATGTGAATATATCGTTGAAATTCCATGTCCATGGTCCATTATTACAGTACCACCTGTATAATAAAGATCATCTTCTGCCATAGTCACTATTCCAGTTCCAGATGATTTAATTTTAGTTCCTTGTTTAGCTGCAATATCAATTCCATAGTGAGGCCATTTAGGTTTGCCATTAAGAATTCTTTGGCTACCGTAAACTCCACTAATTATTCCTTTAACTGGCATAATAAATTGTTCAGTAAAGAAAGTTAAATCTGAATTGATGGCTCTTGCTTTTCCAATTCTTCCATTTTCCTCTTTAATTCTTTTATAAACAGACTCTGGTGGTGTAACTTTATTTTCAGGCAGACCATCTATTCTTTGTATATTATATTTTCTCTTAAAAACTTTTTTTATAATTTTATTTTTTTTACCATTATTTATTTCAGTAATAGCTAAATCAAACTTTCGATCTCTATCAATACCGAACACAAAATATCCATCCTTAGATACTTTAACTTGCGTTTTATCTACGAATACTTTTGATCCAGATTCTGCTTTACCTAAAATAAAATGTCCTTGTAAAAATTTACCTTGAAACTCTAAAGCATGTGAGTGAGTAGAAAATATAATTGCTAAAAAAAGCAACAATTTTTTCATTATTTTGCTGTCCAACCCCCATCAATTACAATTGATGTACCAGTTATCATACTCGCTGCATCAGAAGCTAAAAAACATACTGCTGTAGCTACATCAGACTCTGTTGCAACTTTTCCCATTGGAATATTACTTAAAGCAAGATGCTTAAATTTTTTGTTTTTAAAGAATTTTTTAACCATCGGAGTTTCAACAAATGTAGGTGCAACAGTGTTTACTCTGATATTTTTTGTTGCAAGTTCAACACCCATTCCTTTTGTTAATCCCTCAATTCCAAATTTTGTCATGTTATAAATATTTCTACCCGACATACCAACATGCCCTAATTGTGAGGACATATTAATTATAGAACCACCTTTTTTTTTATTTTTTAACATTTTTAGTACTACTAATTGTGCAACATTGAATGCTGCTTTCATATTTAAATCCACAAGATAGTTCATGCTTTTTTGTTTTATTTTTTCAAAAGGCTCAGGAATATTTGTACCAGCATTATTTACAAGTATATCTACTTTCTTAATTTTTTTTAATTTAGAAGAAAGATCCTCATAATTCATAATATCGCAAGTTATTTTAGTTAATTTTCCTTTAACTTTTTTTATATCTTTTTGAAGCTTATCAAGATCAGAAGCCGTTCGGCTCACTCCAATTATTGTTGCGCCAGCTTCTGCAAGAGCAATAGAGCATGCTCTACCAATACCTTTTCCTGCACCTGTTACTAAAGCAACTTTATTTTTTAAATTAATTTTTTTTAAATACATTTATAAAAATAATTTTACGTCTGTATATATTAGCTCTATTGCAACAAATAATATTGCTAATAATCCAACCCATCCTATCCATTTATACTTTTTAATCCAGCCAGATATCAATGTTGCTGCAGTAGCCATTAAAACTATTGATAAAACAAGACCAAATATCAATAACATGTAGTGATCTCTAGCTGCACCTGCTACTCCTAATACATTATCTAAACTCATTGTTACATCTGCAAGGATTACAGTTGTTATAGCTTTCATGAATGAACTGTTATCTACTTTTTTTACATTTTCTTCAGCATTACCATTCATTTTTATTACATCCACGTAAAGTCTGTAACATATATAAAGAAGTAAAATTCCTCCAATAAGTCTAAGTCCTGTGATTTGTAATAGATAAGCAGTTATTAGTGTAAATATAATTCTTAAAACTACAGCAGCTCCAATTCCCCAAAAAATAATTTTTTTTCTTTGCTCGGTTGGGAATTGAGATGCAACCATTCCAATTATAATTGCATTATCTCCTGCTAAAACTAAATCGATGAAAACTATTTGAAAAAAAATTACTATTTGTTCGGTCATCTTCTACTATCCTCAATTATCATATCAGCTGCTTTTTCCGCAATCATTATTGTCGGTGCATTTGTATTTCCTGATGTGATATGAGGCATAACAGAGGCATCTACAACCCTTAAATTTTCTAATCCGTGAGCGACTAATCGATCGTTAACAACAGCATTTTCATCTTTACCCATTCTACATGTGCTTACTGGATGGAAAATAGTATTCGCAAATTTTCCAGCTTCTGTTGCTAATTCTTCATTATCTGTAATATTGATTCCCGGTCTAAGCTCTTCAGGTTGATAATCTTTATAAGCTTTAGACTCCATAACAATTTTTCTTACAATCTTTATTGCTTTTCCAGCAATTTCACGATCTTCATCAGTTGATAAATAATTCATTTTTATTTTTGGTGAAACTCTGGTGTCTGGAGATTTTAATTCTATAGATCCTCTGCTTGTTGGTCTTACATTTGTAATTGTTGGAGTGAACGCTGGAAATTTATGTAAAGCTGACTTTCCTAAAAGATCAGTACTTGCTGGTGAAATATGAAATTGAAGATTTGGCGTTTCTAAATGGTCATCACTTTTAACAAAACCACAAACATAACTAGCACCGACTGTTAAAGGTCCTTTTCTTAAAAGAAGAAACTTTAAACCAGATAACATTTTCTTAGTAAAGCTGTAGTAAATATCATTTAAAGTTTCTAAATTTTTAATTTTGTAAACAGGTCTTAACATTAAATGATCAGTTAGATTTCTTCCAACTCCTTGATGATCTTTTAAAACATTAATATTATTTTCTTTTAGAAGTTCTCCTGGACCAATTCCTGATGCTTGTAATATATGAGGCGAACCAATTGTACCTGCGCTTAATATAATTTCTTTATTAGTTTCAACAGAAAATTCTTTTCCATCTATCCAATAATTTACTTTTTTTGCTTTATTATTTTCAAATTCTATATTTTTAATATGTGCTTTAGTTATGATTTTTAAATTTTTTCTACTCTTAACTGGATTTAAATAACCTACAGCTGTACTACATCTAAATCCATTTTTAATTGTAAAGGGAAAATATCCCATTCCTTCATTATCACCGTTGTTAAAATCATCGGTTCTTTTATAGCCATGCTCTTCAGCAGCCTCTAAAAATAGATCGAGAACTTTAAATGTTGCTCTAATTTTCTCTACTGCAATAGGTCCTCCAGAACCGTGAAATTCATTTTCTCCAAATTGAAAATCTTCAGACTTTTTAAAATAGGGTAGAACATCATCCCATGACCAACCAACATTACCTAGTTGTCTCCAATAATTATAATCATTTGATTGGCCTCTAATATAAAGCATTCCATTAATAGATGAGCTTCCACCAAGTGTTTTACCTCTAGGATAAACCATTTGTCTGTTATCGCAGTTTGGTTCTTTTTCAGTATTAAAACACCAGTCGGTATCTGGATTGTGCATCGTTTTAAAATAACCCCCTGGGATATGGATCCAAGGATTGGTATCTTTACCGCCAGCTTCGAGTAAAAGTACTTTAGTATCAGGGTTTGCTGTTAATCTATTAGCCAAGACACAGCCTGCGGATCCTGCACCAATAATTATGTAATCAAATTTATCCATATTTTTTATAAATAATCTTTAATGAATATTTAATGATTTTAAACATTTTTCTCATAAAAACGTCGAAATGACACTTGTATGTGGCTTTGATTTTTGAGAGGATCTTCACATTATAAATAAAAAGAGAGGGATATAATGAAAAAAATCGTTTCAGCGTTGTTTGCTGCTTTCTTAGTATTTGGATTTATTTCAAATGCGAATGCTGCAAAAACGTTAAAGTGTCAGACGGTTATTAGCGCTAAAGGTGATGAAGCGGTAATGTTAAAAGACTTTACTGACAACGTAACAAAACTAACAGGTGGATCTCTAAAATTTGAAATTATGCCAGCAGGAACAGTAGTTGGAGTTAAAGAAACTCTTGATGCTGTTGATAAAGGTTTGATTGATTGCGGATTTGCTTGGACACACTATTGGTCTGGAGAACATCCAGCTGCTATGTTATTTGGTTCGCCAGTAGCAGGTGGTGGTGTAGGAATTGATAACATCGCATTCTTATCATGGTTTTTATATGGTGGTGGAGAACAACTATATGACAGACTTTGGGGAGAAATGAAAAGAGACATTAAAGGTTTCATGCTTCAACCAGTTGGTCCAGAAGCTTTAGGATGGTTCCCAAGAAAAATCAAAGATATGGATGATTTCAGAACATTTAAGTTCAGAACTCCTCCAGGAATTCCAGGTCAAACTTATAAAGACATTGGAATAGCTTCAGTTGCAATGGGTGGTGGAGATATTCTTCCAGCATTGGAAGCAGGAACTATTGATGCTGCTGAGTGGTGTTGTCCTCAACCAGATAAAGTGTTTGGTATACATAAAGTATTAAAACACTACTATCTACAAGGTTTACACCAAGTAGTCGTAAATGCTGACTTTTACTTAAACAAAAGCACTTACGATAAGTTCACTGACCATGAGAAATTTTCAATGAAGATGGCTGCTGATGCATCGTTGATGAGAGCTTTAGCTTACAGAATCAACACTAATGGATTAGCACTTAAAGATCTAACTGAAAATCATGGTGTGATACTTGAAGATACACCAGCTGATTATTTCCCAGCTTATATGGCTGCAGCGAAAGCAACTTTAGAGAAAAATGCAAAAGAAAACGCATTCTTTAAAGAAGTTTATGATTCAATGATAAGCTTTGCTAATACTGCTGTACCATTCTGGTCTGGTGCACAAACATCGAATGCTAAGCTAGGAATGGCTTATGCTAATTCGTTGAAGAAATAAATAAAGTTATTAAGCGGGCTTTTATAAGCCCGCTTTTTTTTTCTATAATTTATATGTCGGATAATCCAAAGTTAGATATTTCAGATGAAATGATAGCCGAAAGGCGATCAGGATCTGGAAAGATGCCTGACGATATGCCAACTTGGATGGCTAAAACTATAGTTAATATAGACAGATTTAGTAAATTAATAGGAAACATAGTTTGCTGGATTACAATCCCACTAATGCTTGGTATGGTTTATGAAGTTTTAGCAAGAAAATTATTTTTAGCTCCTACAATCTGGGCTTATGATATGAGCAGATTTTTTTATGGAGCATTGTTTATGTTGGGAGCAGGATACGCTCTTTCAAAAGGTGTTCATATTAGAGCAGATTTTTTATATAGAAATTTTAAAGTAAAAACTCAAGGCAGAATAGATTTTTGGCTTTACTTATTATTTTATTTTCCAGGATTAATAGTCTTTTTGTATATGACAACAGGCTTTGTCCAAGAAAGTATAATGAGAAACGAAAGAGGAATGGATACGACATGGATGCCATATATGTGGCCGATAAAATCTTGTCTCTGGATTGGAATTGTTTTCCTTCTTATCCAAGGTATTTCAGAACTTTTTAAAAGTTATTACGCAGCTGTCAAAGGTAAATGGCCAGGTAGTTAATGCTTTCACATTTAATAGATCCTGCGATTTTAGGTTTCATACTTATTGGTGTGATGTTGTTTGCAATATTTATAGGATTTCCAATTTCATTTACTCTTATTTTTTTAGGTTTCGTTTTTGGTTATTTGGGTTTTGGAAAATTAGTTTTCTACTTAATGACACTACAATTTTCTATGGTGATGACCGAACAAACTCTCGCCGCCGTCCCCTTATTTGTATTTATGGGAATAATGATGGAACAAGCAGGTTTAATGGAGAGATTATTCTCAGCTTTCCAAATGATGTTAGCAAGAGTTAGAGGCTCTTTATATTATGCAGTTTTATTTGTTTCGGTAATATTTGCTGCTGCAACTGGAATAGTTGGTGCATCAGTTACAATTCTTGGAATTATGGCTGCCAAATCAATGAATAGATCAAATTATGATGTAAAATTAGCTGCTGGTACAATTACTGCTGGAGGAACTTTGGGTATTTTAATTCCACCGAGCATTATGCTTGTAGTTATGGGTCCAATTATGGAAATTCCCGTAACTGATTTATTTGCTGCAGCAATAGTTCCAGGAATATTGTTGGCATGCTTATATGCTGCATACACTACATTTAGATGTATGATGAACCCAAATTTAGGTCCACCCATACCAGAAGAATTAAGAACAACAGATTTAAAAAAATTATGGCTAGAATTTTTCTTAGGATTAGTGCCACCCGCTGCATTAGTATTTGCTGCATTAGGTAGTATTTTATTTGGATTTGCTACACCAACAGAAGCTGCAGGATGTGGAGCAGGTGGTGCATTATTGCTTTCATTAGCTTACAAAAAATTAACATTAAAAAAATTACAAGATGCTTTAGTTAAAACTTTAGAAATTTCAGCATTAATAATGGTTTTAGTTGCTGCTTCTAATTTCTTTGGAGCAGTGTTTGCAAGATTAGGAACTCCAATGGTTTTAACAGATTTCCTTTTATCACTAGAGATGAATAAATATTTAATTTTAGGAATAATCATGATTATGATCTTTCTTTTAGGATGGCCATTAGAGTGGGTACCTATTGTTATGATAGTTGTTCCTATTATTTTACCTTTAGTAGAAGCATTAGGATTTAATTTAACTTGGTTTGCAATTCTAGTTGCTGTTAATTTACAAACCGCCTGGCTCTCACCCCCCGTAGCGTTATCTGCTTATTTCTTAAAAGGTGTTGTTCCAAGTTGGGATTTAAAAGACATTTATCTTGGAATGATGCAGTTCATGGTATTACAGATAATTGGATTAATTATAATCATAGCGTATCCAAAAATAGTACTGTGGTTGCCAACTCTCTTATATGGACAGCAGTAAATAATTGATTAATATCATTTAAGTGAATCAAAGCGAAAAATTTCAATTAAGAAATTGGGAACTAGTTTCAATAAATCCTAATAATAGAGACTGGAGTTGGAAAAATTACTTTAACTTTTGGGCGATAAATATTCAAACAATAGTTGGGTTCTCTTTAATATCAGCTTTATATTTATTCTATGATCTAAATTTTTTTGTTGTCTTAACAGGATCATTGCTAGCAGGATTATTAGTATTCTTTTTTGCTAACATTATTGGAAAAATTTCCCAAAGTAGTGGATTAAGTTTTCCAACAATTCTAAGACTTTCGATGGGTTTTACAGGTGCCAGATATGTGGGGATGATCAGAGGATTAGTTGGTTTGTTCATGTTTGGTGTCCAAACATTTTTTATATCAAAGTCTCTAGGTTATATTGCAAGGATCATTCTATTTAAAATAGACAATCAACTCTTACAGAATGAAATATTTCTATTATTCTTTTTTGGTTTAAATTTAATTGATTGGGTTTGTTTATTTTTAACTTTAATATTTCAATACATCCTTTTTACAAAAGGACAGAATTTTCTAAAATCATTTATTAATTTTTCAGGTCTTTCAATATATTTGGGGTTATCTGTATTATTAATTATTATTTTATCTGAGTATTACAATGAATTACTAAATGGAGTAAAACTAAGCTTAGTCTTTAGCAATTTTGCAATTCAGTCAAATATCGCTCCAATAATATCAATCACAGGAACTCTATTTGCTTATTTTGCAATAGTTCTTCTAACTTTTGGAGATTTTTCTAGATACTCAATGAATTATAAAGAAATGACTAAAGGAAACTTAAGTATAATTTTAAATTTGATATTCTTTTCTTTTTTCTCAGTTTTGATCACATTAGGCTCAGATATAATTCTTACTAGCAAAGGTTTAAATGCTTCAAGTCTACTTACTAATCCAAATGATATAATAGGAAAGTTTAATAATAATTTTCTAACTTTCTTTTGTTTGATATTTATTATTATCTCTTCGTTATCAACTAATTTGATAGCAAATTACATACCTTCACAGAATACATTGATAAATTTTTTTCCTAATTCTTTAACATTAAAAAAAACAGGAGTTGTAATATCAATTATTGGATTAATTATTTCAACATTTTGGCTTTCAATTTTCAGTAAAGCTAATGTTTTAATATTTGTTGAAGCTGTAGCGACGACTTTTGGTCCAATATTTGGTGTATTAGTAGCAGACTATTATTTATTTAAAAAACAACAAATTAATCATAAAGAGCTTTTTTACCCTAAAGAACATAGTGAATATATTTACAGTAACGGTTGGAACCTCAAAGCATTGTATGCTCTTTTTATAGGATCAATATTTTCTTTATCGTCTTTATTAAATGAAAACTTAATACAATATCAATCTTTTGGATGGATTATTGGAGCATTCACATCTTATTTAGTATATTATTTATTAAATAATAAGTAATTATGAAAGCCCTTGTTTATACTGGAGTTGAGGAAATGGAATTCAGGGAGGAAAAAGAACCTTCTGAAAAACCTGGAGAAAGTATTCTAAAAGTTCATGCATCAGGTATCTGTGGCTCAGATATGCATGCTTACCACGGAAAAGACGAGAGAAGAATTCCACCATTAATTTTAGGTCATGAAGTTAGTGGTCAAATAATAAACGGTAAGCTTAAGGATCAAATTTCAGTTCTTAATCCTTTAATAACTTGTAGAAATTGTGAATACTGCAAAAGTGGAAGAGAACATTTATGTCCAGATAGAGTTCTTCTAGGAATGAATAGACCTTATGAAAGACAAGGTGCATTTGCTGAACTCATTACTGTTCCAGATCATAATATTTTCAAAGTTCCTGAAAAGCTTGATGTAAAAGAGGCTGCGGTTGCAGAACCAACAGCAGTTTCATATCATGCAGTATTATTAGCAGTAGATGCATCAAAAAAACCGTTAAATGAATGTAGAACGCTTGTTCAGGGTGGTGGAGCAATTGGCCTTTTGTGTGCATTAATTTTATCCAAGATCCAAGGAAATACTAATCTGACAATTTCTGATCCTAATCAAAAAAGACTGAATGAATGCTCCAAATATGTAGATGCAAAAACAGTGTCGCCAGATCATAAAGATATTAAAGAGAGCAGCTTTGATTTAGTTTTTGATACTGTTGGACTCGAAGTTTCACGACAACAGGCAATCAGTGTAGTAAAACCAGGAGGAATAATAGTTCATATCGGATTAACCCAGCCTGCTGGATCTTTTAATTTTAGGAAAGCAACCCTTCAAGAAGTTACTTTTATTGGAACTTACTGTTACACAAACAAAGAATTTGGTGAAACTATTGATATTTTAACTAATAACAAGCTAGGCAAGATAGAATGGATTGAGTACAGAAATCTTAAAGATGGTTGGGGAGCTTTTAAAGAAATTCATGATGGAACCTGTTCGGCACCTAAGATAGTGCTTCTGCCTTAAATTCTTGGTTTTTTAAGAGGTATTAATACCTTTTTTTCTCCGATTTTTTCTGAATTTTTTGAAATTACAGGTGCAGTTATAATTATAGACCAATAAATCATCAAACCAAAAAGAACTGTTAATTTCATATCATCTAAATAGAGAACAATAATGAATTATGCATGTTTAAATAATGTCAAAATTTTGAATTTGAAAATTATTTTATCTTTTATATAGAGAGGACATGTTTAGATTTTTATTTAAATTGATTTTAGTTACAGCGTTGTTTCAAACTACTTTGTCTGCTGAGAATATAAAAGTATTTGAGTTTACAGAGAAAGAACTATCAGAATTGACAGTTAGAAAAGTAAGAGGGGCAGATAATAAAACTTCTTATTCTGTGGGCTCTGATGAAAATGGTAATTACCTAAAAGCTATTGCAGATAATGCTGCCTCTGGCCTAGGTAAGGAGATTAAAATTGATCTAAACAAAACTCCTTTCATAAATATAACTTGGAAAATTGAGAAAGATATACCAGGGATTGATGAAACAACTAAAAAAGGTCATGACTTTGCAGGAAGAGTATTCGTCATTAAAAAAACTGGGGCAACACCTTTATCCAATAGAGCAATAAATTACGTTTTTTCGAGTAATCAAGAAGTTGGAAGCAACTTTCCAAGCCCATATACTAAAAAGTCCATAGATAATGTTCTTGCTACTACCAAAACAAATTTAAATGAATGGGTAACTGTCAAAGCAAACGTTAAAGAAGATTTCAAGAAATTCCATAATTTAGATGTTAATGAGCTAGATGGTATAGCGATCATGTCAGATACAGATAATTCAAAGAAAAAATCAATTACTTACTATCAAAATATCTATTTTTCTTCTCAATAAATTTTATTAATATCAATTGATGAAAGTATTTAAGTATAATTTAAAAGTATACTATGAGGATACTGATTTTGGTGGAATTGTTTACCACGCAAATTATTTAAAGTACTTTGAAAGAGCAAGATCTGAGCTTATTTATTCAATAGGATATTCGAATAAAAAGTTATTAGATAAACATAACGTTTTAATAGCAGTAAAAACTTGCAACGTAGACTTTAAAAAACCAGCAAAATTTGAGGATAAAATTACAGTTTTCACAAAAGTTAAATCTAATACCCTGACTACAATTACTATGTCACAAGTAATTAAAAGAAAATCAGACATTTTATGTGATGCAGAGATTAAATTAGTATCTCTAAATAAGTTGGGAAAACCAGTAAAACTTCCAGTAGCACTTATTAACAAATTAAACTAGTTCTTTTACTTTTTTAAATAGTTTAGTCATTTGTTTTTCATTTATTCGTCCAGTATTTACATTTCTTGGACTTGGATGATAACACCCCATTAACAACACATTGTTAGGTAATTTAAAATATGTTCCATGACTAAATTTTACTCTCTCAGTGTAATCAAAATTTTCTCTATAAAATTTTACACAAGTATCAAACGCAATTTTCCCTAAAGCCACAATAATTTTTAGATTTTTAAGTATTTCAAATTCAGATTTAAAATAACCAAAGCAATTTTTTAACTCTTCATTTAATGGTTTATCTCCTGGAGGAACGCACTTTAGAGCTGGTGTTATAAAGGTATTTTTTATTTTTAATCCATCATTTATATGATCTGAATTACTTTGATTGGCAATTTTTACATTGTGTAAACATTTATATAAAAAATCTGAGGATTTATCGCCTGTAAATACTCTGCCTGTTCTTGTTCCACCATGAGCAGCTGGTGCTAGACCAACAATCATTATTTTTCCATTTATATCTCCAAAACCTGTAACTGGTTTTCCCCAATAAGTTTGGTCCATATATTGTTTTCTTTTTTCCGTAGATATTTTTTTTCTAAACCTCACAAGTCTAGGGCATTTATTACATTTAATTATTGTTTTTTTTAATTTTTCAAATTTAACGGTCATTAAGTTTAGAGAAGCTTCTTTTTGTGTGTCCATGGACCTTTTTTTGTTTTAGGTAAAAACTTTCTAAGGTCAAAAAGGACTTTTTCAGACAATTTTCTGTAAGTGGTTAGTTTTCCTCCATATATATTCAATAAAGGTAATTTTTTTATAATTTTTAAATCAAAAACATAATCTCTTGTGACTTTTGAAGCTGTATTAAAATCTTCAATTAGAGGTCTTATCCCTGAATAAGTATCTACAATGTCCTTTGTTCTGATTTGTTTTTTTAAGTAATTATTTACTGAACGAATTAAATATGTAATTTCTTTTTTTGATATTCCTTTATTTTCTGGTGATTTAACCTCAACTTCTGTAGTTCCAATTAAAGAAAACTTCCCTTTATAAGGTATCACAAATATTATTCTTTTATCAGTATTTTGAAATGTGAATGCAACATTTTCTTTGTACAATTTTTTTGTAATAATATGACTTCCTTTAACTAATCTTATTTTTTTCTTAGATTTAATTTTTATATTTTTATTTAAGGTTTCGTTTATCCATGGTCCAGATGCATTAATTAAAATTTTTGATTTTACTTTTTCACCTTTTTCAAGACTAATAATCCATTCATTGCCAATAATTTCAGCTTTTTTAACTTTGTTATATTCTAGTATTTTAGCTTTATTTCTTTTTGCATCTTTAGCATTTAGTTTCGTTAATTTTTTATCGTCAATTTGTATGTCAAAATATTGAAAACCAGTTTTGTATTTTTGCTTAAGAATATTTGAAAATTTTTTTGTAAGATCAAACGTTTTTGATTTTGGTATATTGCTTTTGCCACCTAAATTATCATACAAAAATAAACCAATTTTAATTAACCAGGCTGGTCGAATTTTATCTGCATAAGGAATTATAAAAGGAATCGGTTTGGAAATATGTCTGGCAATTTTATAAACTATTTCTCTTTCTTTCAGAGATTCTCTAACTAGTTTGAATTCATAATTTTCTAAATAACGAAGACCACCATGTACTAATTTCGTCGACCAAGATGAGGTTGCTCCTCCAATCTCACCTTTGTCAGCTAAACAAACTGATAAACCTCTACCTGCAGCATCTCTTGCAATACCTGCACCGTTTATACCGCCACCTATTATGAATAAATCAAATATTTTAGACATTTAAATTATGATTTGTTTTAAAATATACAACCTCTTTTAGAAATTTAAAATTTTTAAATGCAATTATTTACAATTTCATAATATCTTAACATTAATAAATTATTAATAAAAAATAAAATAAACTTAACAGAAGGATAGATATGAAAAAAATACTTAGTGTTTTAACAATTCTATTTACTTTCTCTTTTACATCACACAGTTATTCAAAAACAGAAATTCATTGGTGGTACGGAAACAGTGGTTTTCTTGGTGATGTAATTATTGAAATTGCAAATAGATTTAACGCTTCACAAGATCAATATACGGTCATTCCTACAGGAAAAGGAAGTTATGAAGATAACATGGCGGCAACTATTGCTGCATTTAGAGCAGGCGACCAACCACACTATTCACAGGTTTATGATGCTGGTGCTGCAATCATGGTAGCTCAAGTAAAAAATGGTGTTGTTATCGGTTTTGAAGAAATGGCTAAGAAATATGGCATTGATGTAGATGCTGACAACTATATTCCTGGCATTAAAAATTTCTATGCCGACTCTGATGGAAAAATGATTGGTGTACCTTTCAATAGTTCAACTTGTTTGATGTATGCAAACATGGACATTTTGAAAGAGGTTGGAATTGAATCTGTGCCAAAAACTTATGAAGAATTTGAGGCCATGGCTCCAAAAATCAAAGCTGCTGGATACATTCCTTTAGTTCAAAGTCATAGTCCATGGATTTGGACTGAAAATTTCTTTTCTAGACATAATTTATTAATGTTAGATGGAAATAATGGTTACGATGCTGTTCCTACAAAAACTTTATTCGCTGAAACTGATGCATTTGTCTATCATTGGAAGAAAGTTAAAGAATGGTATGATAAAGGTTTATATGGCTATAAAGGAAGAGCGTGGGGAGACAATCAAGCACCATTTATAGCAGGTGAAGCTGCATTTTGGTTTGGTTCTGCTGCATCATTTGGTGGAATGAAAGGTGTTGTTCCAAACTTTACAGTTAATCATATTCCTTACTGGGATTCAGTAACCAAAGGAAAAGAGTATCCAACTTTTATAGGTGGTGCTGCTAACTGGATCTTAAATGGTCATACTGAGGAAGAGTACAAAGGACTTGCTAAATTTATAGAATTTATGGGTTCTCCAGAAATGGATCTGTATTATCACAATATGACTGGTTACTCTGCAGTGACTAAAGGTGGTATAGAGTTAGCTGAAACTATAAATTTCTATAGAGCTTCTCCATATCATAAAGCAGTTGGTGAACAATTAAGCTTAGAAGGTTCAACTATTCCTGGTGGATATAGAGCTGGTAACTGGCCCCAAATTCGTGAAGTAATTTACGAAAATATTGAGCCAATGTTAAACGGCAAAATATCAATCGAAAAAGGATTGCAGAATATGGACAAAGGTGCAGCTAAATTGTTAAAGCAATTTGCTAAAACTTTGTAAGAATAATTAAAACAATAAGGAGGGTATTAATTTACCCTCCTTATTTATTTTTACAAAAGTATGAAAAAAGTCCAATTCAAATCTAGCTATTCACAATATCTTTTCTTAGCTCCGCAGCTAGGTATATTGTTAATTTTTTTATATTGGCCAATCATACAAACCTTTAGAGATGCATTTACAATGCAAGATGCTTTTGGATTTGGATCGAAGTTTGTATGGTTTGACAATTTTTTATTTATTTTTGATGATCCAGCTTATTTCATAGCTTTCAAATTTACTATTATTTATAGTTTTGTTATTACGTTAATTACAGGCTCAATTGGATTATTACTTGCCGTTCAGGCTAATAATGTAATGCATGGTAAAAGCACTTACAAAACACTTTTAATTTGGCCTTATGCAATTGCGCCTGCGGTAGTCGGTGTAATGGCAAATTATTTTTTTAGTGAAAGATTTGGTCTTCTTTATCATTTATTTCACGAACTGTGGGGATTTAATTGGTACGAAAGTGTGTTCGACTCTTATATTTACGTAATCATAGCTGGTTCTTGGAAGCAAATCAGTGCTAATTTTATTTTCTTCTTGGCTGGACTTCAAGCTATACAAAAATCTGTAATTGAAGCATCAATGATTGACTGTAAAAATAGTTTTAGAAGATTTTGGACAATTACATTCCCATTATTAATGCCAACTACATTCTTTTTAATAATTATTAATATAACGTATGCTTTCTTTGATACATTTGGAATTATTGATACCACAACAATAGGTGCTCCTTCCGGTGAAACAAGAACTCTAGTTTATAAAGCTTACATGGATGGATTTAGAGGACTGGATTTAGGAAGTGCAGGAGCTCAATCAATAATGATGATGTTGATTGTATTAGTAATTACGATTTTTCAATTTAGATATATCGAAGGGAAAATACATTATAATTAATGACTAGATTTATCACATCAAGTTTTTCACATTTAATTTTACTCATTGGAATACTAATCATGGTAGTTCCTGTATGGATGATTTTTGCTAGCTCGACGCACACGAGTTCAATGATTAATATGAATGGTCTCCAAATGTTTTTAGGAGATAGCTTTTATGAAAATTACTTACGAGTTTTATTATATCAGGGTGGTTTTTTTAAAGAGATAACAGCATTAAAAATGTTTTTTAATAGTTTTATCATGGCTACAGGAGTTGCAATATTATCCGTTGTTACATCTTTAATGGCTGCTTACGCGTTGGTTTATTACAGAATAAAATATGCAACATTATTGTTTTGGATTATATTTATTACAATTTTAGTACCATTAGAGTTAAGAATTTTCCCTACTTATTCAGTAATGGCTGAGCTTAATCTAGTGAATTCTTACTTTGGATTAATAGTTCCTATTTCAGCATCAGCTATAGCAACATTATTCTTTCGACAATTTTATAAAACCGTTCCAGATGAATTACTTGAATCCGCAAAACTTGATGGAGCAAATACCTGGAGATTTTTTGTTGATTTTTTAATTCCTTTGTCAAAAACAATGATTGTAGCGATGTTAATATTTATGTTTGTTTTTGGCTACAATCAGTATCTATGGCCATTATTGGTAACAACTTCAGAACAATATTGGACAGTGGTTATGGGATTAAAAATGATGTCGGGTTCAATTGTTCATCGTTTTGCTTTCGTGATGATGTCTATGGTGCCACCAATTTTAATTATAATTGTGTTGCAGAAATATTTTATTAAGGGGGTTTTTCAAGATAAATGAAAATTAAACCACTTCAAATAATTGCTCATATTATTTTAATACTAGGAGTCTTGTTAATGGTAGTTCCTATTTGGATATCTTTTGCAAGTTCTTCGCATGACTCTGTAACTATATTAACCGAAGGTATGAAGTTTCATATAGGTGATCAGCTAGCAAGAAACTATAACGAAGTTTTAAATGAAAAAGGTGGTTGGTCAGAAGAAGTGACTGCTGCAAAAATGTTTATTAATAGTTTTATAATGGCATTAGGAATTGCAACACTTAAGGTAGTTATTTCAGCAATGTCAGCATATGCTTTGGTTTATTATAGATTTAAATTAGCTGTACCAATTTTTTGGTTAATCTTTATTACTCTACTTGTTCCTTTGGAGGTAAGGATTTTTCCAAGCTATAAAATTGTATCTGATTTAGGTTTAACAAATTCATATACAGGCCTTATCCTTCCATTAGTTGCTTCAGCTACAGCAACATTTTTCTTCAGACAATTTTATAAAACAATTCCAGATGAACTCTTGGAGTCAGCAAAATTAGACGGAGCAAATGCTTGGAGTTTTTTCATAGATTTCTTGGTTCCATTATCTAAAACCATGATAGCAGCAATGTTTATCTTTATGTTTGTATATGGATACAGCCAATATTTATGGCCACTAATAATGACAACTGCAGAAGAATACTGGACTGTTGTAATGGGAATGAAGATTATTTACACAGAAAGCTATGAAGGAGTTGCTCTGCCAAGAACTGCAGAAAGATTTGCGTATATCATTTTGTCAATGATCCCACCAGTTTTAGTGGTAGTATTTTTACAAAAATGGTTCATAAAAGGATTAATTCAAACGGAGAAATAAATGAGCTTTTTAGATTTAAAAAATGTGACTAAGATTTACCCAAATGGAACTAAGGCTGTTCATGAAACTTCATTAAGTGTTGATGAAGGTGAGTTTATGGTTTTTGTAGGACCTAGTGGATGTGGAAAATCAACTTTATTAAGAATGGTTGCAGGCTTAGAGGATATTACAGAGGGTGATATTAATCTTGATGGAAAATTAATTAATGAGGTAGATCCGTCTGAAAGAGATGTAGCAATGGTGTTTCAGAACTATGCATTATACCCACATATGAATGTTTATAATAACTTGGCTTATGGTCTAAAAAACAGAGGAATTGACAAAGAAACAATTGAGCAAAAAGTAAATGATGCAGCTAAGCTGCTACAAATTTCAGATTATTTACAGAGAAAACCTTCAATGTTATCCGGAGGTCAAAGACAAAGAGTTGCAATGGGTAGAGCAATTGTTAGAAATCCTAAAATATTCTTATTTGATGAACCTCTTTCAAACTTAGATGCAAAATTAAGAATTCAGATGAGACTTGAAATCAAAAAACTTCAGCAGAAAGTTGGAGTAACAAGCATATTTGTTACGCATGATCAAGTAGAGGCCATGACACTTGCTGATAGATTAGCAGTTATTAACAATGGAATTATTGAACAGCTTGGAACTCCTATTGAGATATATGATAATCCAAAATCATTATTTGTTGCTGGTTTTATTGGCTCACCTCAAATGAATTTTTTAGATGGTAATATAAAAAATAAAACATTATCTGCAGAAGGTTTTGAAATTAAAGATATTGATAGTGACTTTGAGGGAGAAGTAAAATTAGGAATAAGACCTGAACATTTAAGTCAAAGTGAAAATAGTTTAATTAATTTAAAAGTAGACTTAGTGGAACAACTTGGTTCGGATAATCTTGTTTATGGTCAATTAAAAGACAAAAAAGACTTTTGTTATAGGTGTCCGGGAAATCTAACTATTGAAAAAGGTGCTGATCTAAGTCTTAATATTGAGAACAATAAATATTATATTTTTGATAAAAGCACTGGCAAAAGAGTTAATTAATTTTGATTTTAAGCAAACCAAATCATATAAAAATTTATGGTCACCGAGGAGCAAGAGGAGATCTTCCCGAAAACACTCTAGAAAGTTTTAAATACTTATTTGAAAACAATATTAATGCATACGAAACTGATATTTTGATTTCAAAAGATTTTATTCCTGTGATTACTCACGACTTTAGATTAGATCCAAGTCTTACAAAAGATAACGAGGGAAATTGGATAGAGGATGAAAATATAAAAATATATGATTTAACTTATGAAGAACTTTTAAAATTTGATGTTGGATCTTTAAATAAGTTATCTAGATATGGAAGAAGATTTGTTAATCAAAAAACTTTAGAAAATCAAAAGATACCGAAACTTTCTGAATTATTAAATTTATCCTCAAAAAACATATCTGAAAATCTATTAATAAATTTAGAAATTAAATCTACACCTGATGAGGAAAATCTAACGCCGACTCCAGAAGAAATGGTTAAACTAGTTATGCAAGAGGTAAATAAGTCAACCTTACAAAATAAAATAATTGTTTCATCATTTGATTGGCGAACACTGACAGAAATGAAAAAACTTTACCCTGAAATTTCAAGAGCTTATTTAACTTTTCAACAACAGGCTGGAATTAAAATTAAAAATACAATTTATAATAGATCTCCATGGATGAGTTACATGCCCTTTTTTGAAAATCATGAATTACCGAAAATTATAAAATCACAAGGCGGAGAAGCTTGGCATCCATACCATAAAGATATTACAAAAAAACTAGTAGATATTTCTCATCAAGAAAATTTGCCAGTGAACGTTTGGACAGTAAACAAAGATTACGACATGTTAAAAATGGTTGAGTATGGTGTAGATGGTATCATCACAGATTATCCATTGAAGCTTAAAGAACTTTGTGAGAAAGAAAATATAAACTGGTTTTAGTTTATTTTAATGGATTTAAATATAGTTAGTAATGAGGAAAAGTTTTTAGCTGGAAAACTTGAAGGATATACTTTAAAAGGTGCTGAAAAAAAATTTGATGACAAAGGAAATCCTTTACCCTTTCCAGGTTGTACAATAATTTGCAATATTCCTCTTAATACCAATTTATCCGATGAAATTAGTAGTTTTCAAAAAAAAATAAAAAATTTTAATCCAGAAAAAACTTATTTCTATTTACCTCAATCTAGTTTTCATATGACGTTATTTGATTGTTGTAATTTAAATACAAAAAATACAAATAATTGGCCATCAGATATAGATCTTGATATGGATCACAAAGATATAGCTTTTGAATTAAATAAAAGAATTAAAAACTATAATTTTCCAAAAGAATTTAATCTTAAACTAAAAACATTTTTTGGTGGTTATAGTATTATTTTAGAACCTTTTTCTAAAAAGGATGAAAAAATTCTTAGAAATTGTAGAGATGAACTAAGTAGCTTATTAAAAATTAAATTTGAAAACCATCAAAGATATACTTTTCATATTACTTTGGCATATATCTTAAGAGAGCTTAGTGAGATTGAAATAAGTAATTTAATTGAATTTAATAAAAAACTATTTTTAGACTTTAGTAAAAAATTTCCAAAAATTACTTTTTCAAAACCTGAAATGTGTACTTTTGAGAACATGTTAGAATTTAAAAGTGTTAATCCTTCCAGCTTGTATTAGTTTTTACTTTTAGAAAAAAAAATTTAGGTATAGACTTAAATTGTGAAAAAATTTCTTGTTGCTATTGACCAAGGCACAACATCAACTAGAGCAATTCTCTTTGATTTAGATGGTAATATAAAATTTACATCCCAGTTTGAATTTAATCAATATTTTCCAAAAAATGGATGGGTGGAGCATAATCCAAACGAAATTTGGCTTACAACTCTAAAAGCGTTGAAAAAAGTAATAAAAAAAGCATCACTATTAAGAGGAAAAATATTAAGTATAGGAATAACTAACCAGAGAGAGACAACTATTCTTTGGAATAAGAAAACAGGAAAACCAGTCTACAACGCAATTGTTTGGCAAGATAGAAGAACCCAAGACTATTGTGAAGAGTTAAAGAAAAAAAATTATGAAAAAATTTTTAGAAAAAAAACTGGATTATTTATTGACCCATATTTTTCTGCAACTAAAATTAAATGGATACTAGAAAACGTAAAAAATGTTAAGAAACTTTTAAAATCAAATAATTTATTATTTGGTACTGTTGATACTTTCCTTATTTGGAAACTTACTAATGGGCAACATCATTTAACAGAAGCAACTAATGCTTGTAGGACCATGTTATTTAACATTAATAATAATAAATGGGATAAAGAAATCTTAAAAAAACTTAAAATTTCTGAAAATATTTTGCCAAAAGTTAAAAATTCAGCTGATAATTTTGGTTTAACAAGTAAGAGAATTGTCGGCAGTGAAATACCAATATCAGCAGTTCTAGGAGACCAACAAGCAGCTGCAGTAGGACAGTCATGCTTTGAAAGAGGTTCAGTAAAAAGCACATATGGAACTGGTGCCTTTGTCATAATGAATACTGGTTCAAAAAAAATTTATTCTAAAAATAAATTATTAACAACAATATGTTACAGATTGAATGGAAAAAATACTTATGCTCTTGAAGGATCTATTTTTATTGCAGGTGCAGGTGTACAATGGTTAAGAGATAAATTAAAATTTATTAACAATGCTTTTGATACTGAAACAATTGCTCAATCAAAAAAAAATAATGAGGGTGTATACGTTGTGCCAGCCTTCAGTGGAATGGGAGCACCTTATTGGAGGCCTGATGCAAGAGGGGTAATAACAGGTTTAACAAGAAATAGTGATTGGAAAACCTTAGTTAGAGCAGTATTAGAGTCAGTTGCCTATCAAAGTAATGATTTATTTAATGCAATGAAAAAAGATGGTTTAAAACCAACTAAACTTAAGATTGATGGAGGCATGGTAAAAAACAACTGGTTTTCACAATTTTTATCTGACATCATAAATATAAATACAGAAAGACCAAAGGTATTAGAAACAACTGGTTTAGGAGTAGCTTTACTAGCTGGATATCAAATTGGATTATTTAAATCATTATATCAAATCAAGAGGAAATGGAAAAAAGATAAAATTTTTAAGCCTAAAATAAACCGAAAAGTTAGGAACGATTTAATAAATGGTTGGAAATTATCAGTTCAGAAAGCTCTATTATAAAAAATACAGATAAAAATTTAATTGTCGTTTATGAAATATATAAATTTTATTCTTTTATTTTTGCTAAGTATTTTTAATTCAAATTATTTACAGGCTAATGATTTAGTAATAAGCGAACTGCAGAAGGGTGGAAAAATTGTATTTATAAGACATTCACTTGCACCAGGAAATGGAGATCCTGATAATATTGATTTAAAAAAATGTGATACTCAAAGAAATTTAAATCAAGAGGGAATAGAGCAATCAAAAAAAATTGGAAAATTGTTTAGCGTAAATAATATTCAAATTGATAAAGTCTTATCTAGTGAATGGTGTAGATGCAAAGATACTGCAAGGTTTGCCTTTAATAATTATGAAACCTTCAAAGGTTTAAACTCTTTTTATCAAGAGAAGTTTTATAAATATAAAGATGAACAAATTAAGAGTTTAAAAAAATATATATCTAATTGGAATGGTGAGAAAAATCTTATTTTAGTAACCCATTTTGTAGTTATTTCTGAAATATTCAATGTTGGCGTAAGTTCTGGAGAGATGATAGTTTCAGATAAAAATTATAAAATTTATGGTAATATTATTGCTAAATAAAAAGCTATGATAAAAAAACATACTATTCTAACTTTACTTTTATTTTTTTATTTTTTTAGTTACGCAAATGCAAATAAATTTAAAATTAAAGACCTGGAAATTGATCTCTTTGATAAAAATAAACAAATAAAAAGCTTTAAAGCTATTAGCGAAGGATTTGTACAAGTAAAGTTTAATGTTTTTGCAGAAAAAATTGATGATGAAAATGTTGGGCCGATTATTTTAATTGTAGAGAGTAAAGCTGATAAATTTGGTATAGACATAAGAAATTTTTTTTTAGATTACTTTTTTAATAGTAAAAATGCTGTTTTTAATAAAGACGATTCATATCTTTATATAACTGATAAAAAAAAAAATAATGCACTTCAAATAAAAGAATTTAATTTAGAAAAATTTGTTAAAAGATCAGATGATTTTCCAGAGGTAAGAAGTGTATTTAAATCTCTTTTCAAAAATAATTCTATAAAAATTAATGATACTGTTCTTAAAAGTGATCATCTTTATGTAACGTCTAGTGGTAAATTAGTCTGGGTTAGTTACATGTATAATTATAAAGCCGCAATTAAAGGAAATCTTTTTCAGAATGGTATATCTAAATTTCATCCAAAAAATATAAATGAGTTTCCAAAGTTTAAAAATTACATGGATAATTGGACAAACCTTGCACTAAAAAGACATGATGATTTCCAAGAAAAATTAAAAATAAGGTCAAAGATAAAATTAGTTTCTGATAATTATGATAATCAACAAAATTTAGATTATTATGAAAATTTATTTACCTCCT
>CABYRT010000006.1 GCA_902521355.1 uncultured Pelagibacteraceae bacterium | reverse complement strand
TAAAATATCTCTATCATTAAAGTAATTTTGAATTTGAGCCGTTATTTTTTTTATTTTTTTGGGTGAAATAAAAAAAACTATCGTGCAATTTAAATTAGAAACCTTTTGAAAAAGTTGGTCAATTTGCAATTTTTTCTCTGGCAAAAAACCACAAAAAAAGAAATTGTTTGAAAAGCCACTAATAGAAACAGCCGCAGAAACAGCAGAGGATCCTGGAACTGGAAATATATTAATTTTATTTTTGATGCATTCATTTATCAAAATTCCACCTGGATCTGAAATTGTTGGAGTACCTGCATCCGAAATGATAGAAATTATCTTATCTTCTTTTAGTAAATTTAACACATATTTGATATTTTTTTTTTCACTAAACTTATGATTAGCCAATAATTTTGTATTTATATTGAATTTAGATAATAGTTTACTTGAAACCCTCGTGTCTTCTGACAAAATCAAATCTGATTTATTAAGTATGTATATAGCTCTAAAAGTAATATCTCCTAAATTTCCTATCGGCGTAGAAACACAATATAGCCCAGGTTTTAAATTATCATTTAATTCAAAATTATACATTTAATGACGATGAGAAAATTATATATCATAGTTTTAAAAGTTTTTCTTATAATCGTTTCCTCACATCTTAAAGCAATATCAGATGAAAAAATTAAAATAGGTTTAATTGTGCCTTTATCAGGTGAATATTCTTATATTGGTAATTCAATTCTCAAATCTACAAGAATGGCGTTAAATGAAATTAATGATAAGAGAATAACGGTAATACCTAAAGATACTAAAGCAAACCCGATAGATACATTGAAAGTATCAAAAGAACTTTACAATAATGGAATAAAAACAATTATTGGACCGGTATTCAATGAAAGTAATAAGTATCTAGATGAATTAAATGAAGTAACATTCTTATCTTTTACAAACAAAATTAGAAGTAATCCAAAAAATGTAATTTCAGCAGGGGTAAATGCAATATCACAAATAAATACAATTAAAAAATACTTAAGTGAAAATAATTTAAAGAATACTATATTTTTAATCCCTGAAACAGAATATAAAAGGGAAATTGAAGAAGCTATTGAAAAATCTAATTTAATATTAAAAGAAAAATTTATATATAGCAAAGATCCAACATTGCTAACAAAGCAAATAGAAGATTTAACAAGATATCAACAAAGAAAACAAAATTTAGAAAACGAAATTAAAAGAATAGAAAATTTAAATACATTAAATAAAAAGAAAAAAATAGATGAATTAAAAAAAAAAGATACTTTAGGTTTTATTAATTTTGACTCTGTAATTATTGCAGATTTTAGTGAAAGTCTAAAAAGTGTTGCAACATCTTTATTATATACAGATGTCTCTTCAGAAAGAATAAAATATATCACATTGAATCAATGGTTTGATGAAAGTCTTTTAAAGGAGACTTCATTACATCCGATATATTTCCCATCGATAAATAAAGATAATTTTGAAATCTTTCAAAAAGAATACATTCAAAACTTCAAAACAATACCAAATCAAATTTCATTTTTAAGTTATGATCTAATAGGTCTAGTATATTACTTATTAATAAATAATGATTTCGAGACTAATGAAAACTTATTCATTAAGAAAAATAAATTTAAAGGGAAAATAGGTATCTTTGAAATAAATAGAAAAACAATCACCCATCAGTTAAACTTTTATAGCATTGAGGACAAAAGATTTAAAGAAATTTTTTAATTTTTTTAAAAGCTTTTGCTCGATGATCACTTTTAAATTTTAATTTTTGACTCATTTGACCAAACGTTAATCTTTTATTTTCAGGAATGAAAATTGGATCATAGCCAAAACCTTTATTCCCAATTTTTTTTTTTGAAATTCTTCCATTAATGACTCCTAAAGATTGGATCGGATTTTTTTTTAATCCATAAACAGTTAATGCACAAATAAATCTTGCTTTGATCTTTTTTGACTTCCAGTTTTTATCTACCTTAGATAGTCTTTGATATACTTTGGATATTGCCAAATTAAAATCACCTTTTTTTCCACCCCATCTTGCTGAAAAAATACCTGGTTGATTATTTAGCAAATCAATTTCAAGCCCAGAGTCATCTGCGATACAAATTTTTTTTGTTTTTTTTGAAAAATACTTTGCTTTAATTAAAGAATTTTTTAGAAAAGTATTTCCATTCTCTTTGGGGCTTTTGAGACCATAGTCTTTTGGAGAAGTAATAATGTAGTATTTGGGCAGTAAATCTTTAATTTCTTTTATTTTTCCGTGATTATTTGACCCTACTACGATTTCCTTATTTTTTTTTTTAAACATCTAGAATTTCATGAATTTCTTACCATATAGACTGTAATGGAAAAAGAAGAAACACTAAATAAAGAAGATCAAAATTTAAAAGACGAAAACTCAGACCTAAGTAAAGATAAACAGGCCCCAGATGAGACTGGAAAAAAAGAGGAGGAAGAACAACTTTCACCTGAAGATGAGACTGGAAAAAAAGAGGAAGAAGAACAACTTTCACCTGAGGATGAAATTGCAAACCTTAAAGATAAAGTTGCTAGAACATTTGCTGAAATGGAAAATCAAAGAAGAAGATTTGAAAAAGAGAAAGATGAAGCTTTTGAATATGGTGGATTTTCATTTGCAAGAGAAACGCTAAATCTTTTAGATAATTTAGAGAGATCAAAACAAACACTGGAAAGTGACGAAACTATAAAAGATAAAGACACACTAAAAAAATTAATAGAGCATATTGATATTATTTATAAAGATATGATTTCAATTTTCAAAAAAAATAATATTGAACCGATAAAAGCAATTAACGAAAAATTGGATCCAAATTTACATCAGGCTATGATGGAAGTCGAAGATGATACCAAAGATCAAGGCACAATAGTCCAAGAAATTCAAAAAGGTTTTATGATGAAGGATAGATTGTTAAGACCTTCGTTAGTAGCTGTATCTAAAAAAAAAGTTGAAGATAAACAGAATAACCAAAAAAACCAAGAAAATGAGGAAAAAGAGGTAAAAAATTAATTATTTATTATGGTTGTAGTTGTAAAATTAACACTTATATGAGCTTCAAATAGGATTTATTATGAGCAAAGTTATAGGAATAGATTTAGGAACAACAAACTCTTGTGTAGCGGTTATGGAGGGGACGCAAGCAAAAGTTTTGGAAAATGCTGAAGGAGCAAGAACGACACCTTCAGTTGTTGCATTCACAGATGAAGGTGAAAAATTAATAGGTCAACCCGCAAAAAGACAAGCTGTTACAAATCCTGAAAATACAATATTTGCAGTGAAAAGATTAATTGGAAGAAATTTTGACGATCCAACAGTTAAAAAAGATGTAGAGACTGCTCCTTTTAAAATAGTAAATTCTGATAAAGGTGATGCATGGATAGAAGCAAAAGGTCAGAAATATTCACCATCACAAATTTCGGCTTTTACACTTCAAAAAATGAAAGAGACTGCAGAAAAATATTTAGGTTCTGAAGTAAAACAAGCAGTTATAACTGTTCCAGCATATTTTAATGATGCTCAAAGACAAGCTACTAAAGATGCAGGTAAAATAGCTGGACTTGAAGTTTTAAGAATTATAAATGAGCCAACAGCAGCATCTTTAGCTTATGGTTTAGACAAAAAAGCAAACAAGAAAATAGCAGTCTATGATTTGGGTGGAGGAACATTTGATGTTTCAATTCTTGAATTGGGGGATGGCGTGTTTGAAGTAAAATCAACTAATGGTGATACTTTTTTAGGTGGAGAAGATTTTGACAATGCGATAGTTGATTACCTTTTATCAGAGTTCAAAAAAGAAAATGGTATTGATTTAAAATCTGACAAATTGGCATTACAAAGACTTAAGGAAGCTGCTGAAAAGGCTAAAATAGAATTATCATCGGCAACTCAAACTGAAATAAATTTGCCATTTATAACAGCGGATAAAACCGGACCAAAACATATTAACTTAAAAATGACAAGAGCGAAGCTTGAAGCTTTAGTAGAAGATCTAATCTCAAGAACTATTCCACCATGTAAAACTGCTCTAAAAGATGCAGGTTTATCTGCAAGTGAAGTGGATGAAATAGTATTAGTAGGTGGTATGACTAGAATGCCAAAAGTTATTGAGGAAGTAAAAAATTTTTTCGGAAAGGATCCTAATAAATCTGTAAATCCTGATGAAGTTGTTGCAATGGGTGCCGCAATACAAGCCGGAGTATTACAAGGCGATGTAAAAGATGTATTACTTTTGGATGTAACCCCTTTATCGTTAGGAATAGAAACTTTAGGTGGTGTATCAACAAAACTAATCGATAAAAATACAACAATTCCGACAAAAAAGAGTCAAGTATTCTCAACAGCTGAAGATAATCAACCCGCTGTATCAATCAGAGTTCTTCAAGGTGAAAGAGAAATGGCATCTGATAACAAAGTTTTAGGAAATTTTGAATTAGTAGGAATAGCTCCAGCGCCAAGGGGAGTTCCGCAAATTGAAGTGACGTTTGATATAGATGCAAATGGTATTGTAAATGTCTCAGCTAAAGACAAAGGAACTGGTAAAGAACAAAAAATCCAAATTCAAGCATCTGGAGGATTAAGCGATGAAGAAATTAATCAAATGGTAAAAGACGCAGAGTCTAACAAAGAAGAAGATAAGAAGAAAAGAGAAGCTGTAGATGCAAGAAACCAAGCGGATACATTAATACACTCAACTGAAAAAAATTTAAAAGAACATGGTAGCAAAGTTTCTGATGCTGATAAAAAAGCTATAGAAGACGCATCAGCAAATGTAAGAAACGCCCTTAAAGGAACTGATGTTGAAGAAATTAAAAAGAAAACACAAGATTTAGTTCAGGCATCTATGAAATTAGGTGAAGCAATCTATAAATCACAGCAAGGTGCAAAACCTGAAGATGCTCCAAAAGACGCAAAGAAAGAAGATACAAAAGACGATAACGTTGTTGATGCAGATTTTGAAGAAGTAAAAGACGAGAATAAAGAAAAAAGCGCCTAACAAAACAACTGTTTGTCTATAACATGTTATGGCAAAAAGAGATTACTATGAAGTTTTAGGTGTAAATAAAAGTGCTTCAGCAGATCAAATAAAATCAGCTTACAGAAAACTCGCAGTAAAATATCACCCAGATAAAAATAAGGGTGATAAAGGCGCTGAAGAAAAATTTAAAGAAGCATCTGAAGCATATCATGTACTATCTAATTCAGAGAGAAAACAAAATTATGATAATTTTGGTCATGCAGCTTTTGAAAATGGAGGTGGTGGAAGAGGTGGATTTGGAAATTTTGATTTTTCAAATCATTTCTCTGATATTTTTGAAGACTTTTTTGGAGAGGGTTTTGGTGGAGGTCGTAGATCTAGAAGATCGAGCAATAGAGGGTCGGATTTAAGATATGATTTATCAATATCTTTAGAAGAGGCTTTTTCTGGAAAGAAACAGGACATAAAATTCTCTACATCTGAGAAATGTGATACTTGCAGTGGGTCAGGTTCAAAACCAGGTCATCAAGCTGGATCATGCTCAATGTGTGGTGGTCATGGTCAAGTAAGATCAAGCCAAGGATTTTTTACGGTCCAACAAACATGTCCTCAATGTGCTGGTGCGGGAGAGAAAATTACTCATCCTTGCTCAAGTTGTAATGGACAAGGTAAAAAACAAGCTTCAAAAAGATTGTCAGTTACTATTCCGAAAGGTGTGGATGACGGAACAAGAATAAGACTGTCTGGAAAAGGTGAGGCTGGGTCAAGAGGCGGAAGTAGTGGCGATTTATACTTGTTCATCAATGTTCACTCCCATGACTTATTTAAAAGGTCAGATGAAAACTTATTTTTTGAATGTCCAGTCTCTATAGCAGATGCTGCTCTAGGTACTTCAATTGAAATTCCAACAATTGACGGTGGTAAAGCTAAACTAAAAATTCCAGCAGGGACACAAGGTGGTAAGCAATTCAGATTAAGAGGTAAAGGTATGCCTTATATGAGAGGAAACGATTTTGGAGATCTTTATGTGCAAGTCAATACGGAAGTCCCAATATCTCTAAATAAAGAACAGAGAGAACTACTTGAAAAATTTAGAGAAATTGAAAATGAAAAATCTAACCCAAGTATTAAAAAATTCTTTCAAAAAGCCAAAAGTTTTTGGAAAAACTAGCCAATAGTGCTAATCTAGACACTTACAATGGGTAAAATTAATCTAGCAATAACGGGATGCATGGGAAGAATGGGTCAACAACTCATTAAATCTGTTAATAAAGATCGATCAATAAAATTAGTTGCTCTTACCGAAAATAGATTAGTTAAAAAAAAAATTAGTGGTATTAGTCTTGGGTTAAATACCGAAAAAACTTTAAGTAAAGCAAACGTAATAATTGATTTTACTATTCCTAAATGTACATTTGAAGTTCTAAAAATCGCCAGTAAATTAAAAAAAAGAGTAGTTATAGGCACAACAGGTTTTACAAAAAAAGAGGAAAATTTAATAAAAAAATTCTCAAAAAAGATACCAATTTTAAAGGCAGGTAATATGAGCCTTGGAATTAATTTATTAATGTATCTTACAGAAATTACATCTGCATCACTGGGAAGTAATTATTTAAGTAAAGTTTTTGAAGTTCATCACAAACATAAGAAAGATCATCCTTCTGGAACAGCTTTAATGCTTGGAAGGGGAATTGCTCTTGGAAAAAATAAAGACTTTTACAAAATGATGGGAAAAAAATACTTAAATGAGAAAAAATTTCCTTACGGAAAAAAAATTAATTTCAATTCAATTAGAAAAGGTGAGATTATAGGTGAACACGAAGTTACTTTTTCAAGTGGAAAAGAAATTATAAAACTAAACCATGAGGCTTTCGATAGAGCATTATATTCAGAAGGTGCAATAACTGCTGCTAAATGGCTGATAAATAAAAAACCAGGCCTTTATTCAATGAGAAATCTTCTGAATTTCAAATAATGAATGAAATACAGAGAGCCAAAATAGTTTTAAAGATTCTCAATAAAATTTATCCAACAACACCTATACCATTAAAGCATAGAAATATATTTACACTTTTGATATCAGTACTTCTTTCAGCTCAATGCACAGACGTAAATGTTAACAATGTTACAAGAAATATTTACCCAAAATATAATAAACCTGAGCATTTTGTTAAGCTTGGGAGAAAAAAAATAGAAAAACTGATAAGAAGTATAGGTATTTTTAGAATTAAAGCTAAAAGCGTTTATAATCTTTCAAAGACTTTGGTGGAAAAATATAATGGAAAAGTTCCTAGAACTTTTGAAGAATTAGAGGAATTGCCTGGAGTTGGACATAAAACTGCAAGTGTAGTTATGTCTCAAGGTTTTGGCTACCCTGCATTTCCAATAGATACTCACATACATAGACTAGCTCAAAGATGGGGTTTAACTAATGGAAAAAATGTTGTTCAAACAGAGGAAGATTTAAAGCGTTTATTCCCAAAAAAATATTGGAACAAACTCCATCTTCAAATAATTTATTATGGGAGAGAATATTGCAAAGCAAGAGAATGTCACGGTATTTCTTGTAAAATTTGTACTTCTTGTTATCCTAAAAGAAAAAAACCAGTTAAAACAAAGAAAGCTTGAAATGAAAATTCTAGGAATTGGAAATGCTATTGTGGATGTGATTTGTAAAGTTGAAGAAAATTTTATTTCTCAAAATAATTTAACAAAAGGAACTATGAAATTAATTTTTGATAAAAATGAATTTCAGTCAATGCTATCAAATCTTAAAATTGAAAAAACTATATCTGGTGGATCTGTGGCTAACTCTATTGTTGGATTATCTCAACTAAAAAATAAAGTTGGTTTTATTGGAAAAGTAAGTGATGATGAATTGGGAAGAAAATATGAAGATGGATTAAAATCAGAAAATGTTGAATATTTTTATTCAAAAAAAAAAGAGGAGTTACCAACTGGAACTTGTCTAATTTTAGTAACACCAGACTCAGAAAGGACAATGTGTACATTCCTTGGAACTGCGGGAAAAATTAATGAAAATGATGTAAATACAGACGTTATAAAACAATCTGAAATAATATTTCTTGAAGGTTATTTATGGGATGAGGGTGAACCAAAAAAAGCATTTGAAAAAGCCATTAATAATGCAAATAAAGTTGCGATGTCTCTGTCTGATCAATTTTGTGTTGATCGACACAAAACTCATTTTTTAGATTTGGTTAAAAATAAATTAGACATTACTTTTGCAAATGAGCAAGAAATGATGTCATTAATTGATGCTAAAGACTTTAATGAGGTAATTGATTTTGGGAGAAATCTTAAAAAACTTTTAGTTATAACTCGTGGAGATAAAGGAGCCATTTCTATCTTAAATAACGAAATAGCAGAAAACGATATAGAGAAAAACCTTAGTATAAAAGATCTTACAGGTGCTGGAGATTTATTTGCAGCAGGGTTCTTACATGGTTATTTGAATAATTTCTCTCCAATAGAATGCTTAAATAAAGGGAGAGAAATGTCTTCTAAAGTTATCCAACAAATAGGCGCTAGGCTTTAATATTTTTTCTAGTAAAACTACCTTTTCCTTTTTTTGGTTTAAAAATTTTTGACCTAAATTTGCTTGAAAATAATTCTTTAGCAAATTTGTTTTTTTTAAATTTAGATTTTATAGCCATTTTTCAGACTCATTATAAAGGATTTATCATCAAAATTTTTTTCAATTTTTTTTCTTAATCTATAAACATGAGTTTCAACCGTATGAGTCTCTAATTTAGATCTATACCCCCAAACTTCAGACTGAAGCTTTTCTACAGAAACTGGCTTCTTAAAATTTTTCAAGAAAGTAATAATTTTAATTTCTTTTTCAGTTAGAGATAGTGTTTTATTGAGATGCGAAATAGTTCTTGAATTCAAATTCAAAAAATATTCACCTACTTTTAAATTATTTTGTTGATTGAATTTGTTTTTTAAAAATTGAATATTTATAATTTCAATCAACTTTTGAATATTAATAGGAAATTCTTCTACTTTAATTTGATTTTCAAACTTAATTTTTTTTAATTCTGTGATAACAACCATATTTTTTTTACTAAATTCCTCACGAAACTGTTCATTCTTATAATGCTTAATATTAAAATTTAAATTGTTCTTTATTTCGTCTAAAATACTAAATAAAATTGGAGATTTATAAACTATCAAAAATTGATCTGTATTCATAACTACACAATATGATAATTACTGTAAAAAATAAAGACACACTTACATTTGATGATTTTAAATTTAAATGTTGTGTAGGAAAAAAGGGTTTTACAAAAAATAAAGTTGAAGGTGATAAGAAAACACCTATTGGTAAGTACTCTCTGGAAAATTTATATTATAGAAAAGATAGAAAAATTAAGCCATTTACAAAATTGAAAGTCTTAGAGATTAAAAAAAATATGGAATGGTGTAACGATAAACGTGAAAAAAAGAATTATAACAAATTAATCAAATTTAATTCTAAATTAAAAGGTGAAAAGCTATATAGAAAAGATTATAAATACGATTTTTTGATACCTATAAAATATAACTGGAAGAAGAGGGTGTTAGGAAAAGGAAGTGCAATATTTATACATTTGACCAAAGATTTCAAACCTACAGCTGGCTGTATTGGAATTAATGAAAAAGATTTTATAATTTTGTTAAAATTAATAAATAAGAAAACAAAAATAAAAATACTCTAATTTCTATTTCCAAATATACTTGACCCAATTCTGATGTATGTTGCTGAATTTTCAATTGCATCCAAATAATCTGAAGACATCCCCATACTTAATTCATTTAATTTAAGTTTTTCTTTTAAAATTTTCATTTGTTTAAAATATTTTTTTGGATCATCATTGTGGGGAGGAATACACATAAGGCCCACAACATCTAAATCAATATTCTTGCAATATCTATAAAACTCTATAACTCCATCTACTAATACTCCCGACTTTTGATTTTCATTTCCTATGTTCACTTGTATAAAAAATTTTCTTTCTAGTTTCAGCTCCTTTTGAATTTTACATATTTTATCAGCAAGTTTTTTGCTATCAAGTGAGTGAATATAATCAAACAGTTTTATTGCAAACTTAACTTTATTTGTTTGAAGACGTCCAATTAAATGTAGTTTTAAATTATTGTTTTTTTTCTTCATTTCCGTCCACTTTTCAACTGCTTCTTGAACTTTGTTCTCCCCATAATGTAAATGGCCGTAATTAATAACAGGCAATATTTGATCTATTTTAAAGGTTTTAGATACAGCAATAATATTTGGTAATTTTGTAATATCATTATTTGTTTCAAACTTTGCCTTAACTTTCTGATAAATTTTAAGTAAATTTTCTACAGTTTTATGCATAATAATTTTCCAAATAAATTTTATTTTATAAATTCTTTTAAAAAAAATAATATTGATAAATTAGACAATAATACAGGTGTAATTTATAGAAACTACAAGAAAAAATTAAATATTTTAGAGATATTAAAAATTAGAAATTATTGTAACAAAAAAAAACTAAAATTTATTATATCAAATGATTTTAAAATCGCTTTAAAGTATAAGTTAGATGGGGTTTATTTGCCAGCATTTAATAAAGATTTACGGCACTTGATTTACGAAAAAAAAATATCATTCTTTATATTAGGTTCTGCACACAACATTAAAGAAATTAGGCTTAAAGAGAAACAGAAAGTAAATCTAATTTTTATTTCATCATTGTTTAAAAAAAATAAAAATTACCTAGGAATTCATAAATTTAAAAATCTAATGAAAAGAACTAACAAAAGAATTATAGCACTTGGGGGGATTTCAAAAATTAATAAAAAAAAAATAAACTTATTGAATTGCTATGGTTTTAGTGGAATTTCTTTTTTTGAATAAAAAAAGGCCCCTAAAAAGGGGCCCTTTTTATAATAAAGTTTTACAACTTAGAATGCAAAAGCTACTGTAAGTTGGTAACCTTCTCTGTCATTAGTTGCAGTATGACCAATGTTGTCAACTTGGTGCATAGACAATCCAAGACCTAATGATCCCATTGTGTATGATACACCAATTGCACTAGCTTCTTGGTCTGTTGATCCAACAGTTTCTACAGTGTTTGAACCGTAAGAAATAGCTAAATCATCATTTACTTGGTAAGAAATACCAACACCTGTAGTTTCAACATCAGACGCTGATTCTTTGTTGTTCTCAGAAATCTGCATACCAACTGTTGCTGAACCAATAGTGTATTTAGCAAACATTGTGTTTTCAGCTGTCTTAGTTCCAGCAGTTGACTCAACGTCACCTTCACCGTAACCAAGAGTTAAACCATCAATACCTGTGTAAGTAATACCGTAGTCAGTATAAGATACTGCAGTTACTGTACCAGCATTAATGTAACCAACTGTTAAGTTAACACCTGAATCATGGCTGTATTTGTAAGTAAACATGTTGTCTCCTGAGAAACCATTGATTACTAAACCATCAGCACCTGAGACTACATCCCATGGCTCTTCTGAAGCTGTCGGCATTACATCATCATTAGCACTCATGAAACCATCACCGCCGTGACCAGCAAATGTTAAAGTACCAGCATCACCAAAATCTAAAGCGATTGAGTGGCTGTCTACAACGTTTGAACCAGTTGTTGACGAGTAAGATGAACCTGAGTTAGTTTTTTTAGATTGTGCATCACCATCAAGCTCTATGCTTAAAGTAATACCAATATCATTTACATCTCCTGAAGCAGAGAATGTAACTGAGTCACCCATTGTCCAACCGTTACCGTGGTTTGCTTTTTCATCACCACCAGTAAAAGTCATTGAAGCACTACCAGAAGCTGACATCTCAGCAGCTGAAACAGATCCAGCAACTAAAGAACCAGCAAGAGCTGTTAGTCCTATTTTTGTATATTTGTTCATATTAAGTACTCCTTGTTTATGTTTAATATTAAACAGAAGCTTTCTATCAAATAATTAAAAAAACTTGCAATTTAGTGATGTTTTTTCATATATTTAAGCAAAAGTGTTGCAAATTTGCATCATAAAAAGGTCTGAAAGGGTAAGTTTTTTAATTTTTTTGGATAAATCTCTATCTTTTTAAAATTTATCTAACTATTTATAATGTAATAATGAATACAATCAAAATTACTATAGTTAAAATACTTATATCTTTCTTATTATTAAATTCATGTGCAGATGGACTTAAAGGTGCAGATGCAAGAAAAATTCCCGCTAATATGACAGAAAGACAAAGACAGAATATTGAAGAAGGAAGGGGTTTTACACTTGGAAGCCTTGGAGGAAGCAAAGCTGGAGAATTTGACTTTGCAAGCTCGAATGAATTATGGAGGGCATCTTTAGATACTTTAGATTTTATGCCTCTATCTTTAGCAAATTATAGTGGTGGAATAATAGTAACAGATTGGTATTCTAGCGATGGATCTGTTGATGAGTCCGTTAAAATATCTGTGAGATTTTTAAGTAACGAAATTAGGTCTGACTCCCTAGCAATTAAAGTTTTTTATAAAAAATGTTCACTGCAAAAAAATTGTCAAATAACAGATAAAACAGATGCATTGTCAAATGATATTGAAAATAAAATTCTTACAAAAGCAGCAGTATATGAAAAAGAGAATAAATCTAAAAAGAAATAGTGTAAGATAAGATAATTTTTTAAACTTTAAATCATTGTGGAAAGATATAATTTTAAATTAGTAGAAGATAAATGGCAAAAATTTTGGGATAAAAATAAAATATTTCAATCAAAAATAGATAAGAACAAAAAAAAATTCTATTGTCTAGAGATGTTTCCTTACCCTTCGGGGAAAATACATATGGGTCACGTAAGAAATTACACTATTGGAGATGTGTTATCTAGATATAAAAAGTTGAAAGGTTTTAATGTATTGCACCCAATGGGATGGGATGCTTTTGGAATGCCAGCTGAGAATGCTGCAAGAGAAAATAATTTAGATCCTAAAGATTGGACCAATAAAAATATTGATACTATGAAAAATCAATTAAAAAAACTTGGTTTGTCCATAGACTGGGATAGAGAAATTTCTACTTGTAATGAAGAATATTACAAGCATCAACAAACATTTTTTTTAGAATTATTAGAAAAAAAACTTGTCTATAGAAAAGAAAATTATGTGAACTGGGATCCAGTTGATCAAACTGTATTAGCGAACGAGCAGGTTATAGATGGAAAAGGATGGAGATCTGGAGCAACAGTTGAAAGAAAAAAATTAAATCAATGGTTTTTTAATATATCTAAGTTTTCTCAAGATTTATTGGATGGACTAGATAATCTCGATAATTGGCCGAATAAAGTAAAAATAATGCAAAAAAATTGGATAGGAAAATCTTTTGGGTGTGAAATAAATTTTCAGATTGAGGGAAATTTACCAGTTAAAAATATAAAATGCTTTACAACCAGGCCAGATACCCTTTTTGGCTTTTCATTTTTAGCACTTTCGGTTGATCATGAGATAGCTAATTATTATAGAGACGATGAGGAATTTATTAGATTTAAAGAGGAATGTTCTAAAACTGGAACCACAGAAGAGGCTATTGCTGTTGGAGAAAAAATTGGCTTTAAAACTGGTCTAGTTGCCAAAAATCCACTTAACACTAATGAAAAGGTTCCAGTATATTTTGCTAATTTTGTTTTGATGGATTATGGTTTTGGTGCAGTATTTGGTTGCCCAGCTCATGACCAACGAGATTTTGATTTTGCAACCAAATATGGTTTAAAAATTAAAACTGTTGTTAAACCAGATGGTGAAAGTGACAGTTTTGAAGTATCTGGTGAAGCTTACTCTGGTCAAGGAACAATAATTAATTCCAATTACTTAAATGGTTTAAAAGCTCCAGAAAATTCTGTAGTTGAAACTATAAAAATTCTTGAAGAAAAAAATTTAGGAAAAAAAAAGATTAATTACAGACTAAAAGATTGGGGAGTATCTAGGCAAAGATATTGGGGTTGCCCAATACCTGTAGTTTATGATGATCTAGGTAAAGTTCACCCTATTCCAAAAGAAATGTTACCAGTGAAATTACCAGAAAATATTAATCTATCAGTAAAAGGTAATCCGTTAGATAAAGAAGATGATTGGAAAAAAATAACTATTGATGGAAAAGAATATAAAAGAGAAACTGACACTTTGGATACATTTGTTTGTTCTTCTTGGTATTATCTAAGATTTTGTTCACCAAAAGAAATTAATTATGGTTTTAACAAAGATGACATAGATTATTGGATGCCAGTTGATCAATATATAGGTGGTGTTGAACATGCAATTTTACATTTGCTATATTCACGTTTTTTTATGAGAGCCATAGATTATAAAAATAATAACTTTAATATAAAAGAACCTTTTGAAAGTTTATTTACTCAAGGAATGGTTTGTCACGAAACATATAAAGATGAAAATAATAATTGGTTAAGTCCTGATGAAATTGAGAAGATTAATAATAAGATTGTTCAAAAAAAAGATAAAAATAAAGAAGTCAAGGTTGGACCATCTGAATCAATGTCAAAATCAAAGAAAAATGTTGTTGATCCAGAATTTATAATTGAAAATTATGGAGCTGACTCAGTAAGATTATTCATTTTGTCAGATAGTCCACCAGAAAAAGACGTTCAATGGTCAGAGCAAGGTATGGTCTCATCATATAAATTTATTCAAAAACTTTGGCTATTACATACTGAGATAAAAAGAGATATTTTAATTGAAAATAAAGAACTAATAGATGAAGAAATAGAAAAATTCACTAATCAATTAATTTCAAAATTTACATATAATCTAGACAAATTTAATTATAATGTAATTATCGCTAATATGTACGAGACATACAATTACCTGATTAATTACATTAAAACCAAGAAAAAAATAAAAAATTTAAAAGAAAACTATAGGAAAATACTAATATGCTTTTGCCCAATTATTCCGCATTTCTCTTATGAATGTTTGAAAGATTTAGAATTAAGTACAGATCTTAAGTGGCCAGATTTTGATAAAAGTGTACTTAGTGAAGAGAAAATCAATTTTGTAATTCAAATAAATGGAAAAAAAAGGGCTATTTTAAATGAAAAGAAAGATATTACAGAAACTATCCTTTTGGAAAAATTAAAAAAGGATAAAATTGTAAATAAATACATAAGTAAAAAAGAAATAAGGAAGATTATTTTTGTTAAAAATCGACTGATAAATATTTTAATTAATGAGTAAAATTATTCTAGCTTTTTTTATATTTATAATTGTCCATGGTTGTTCATACGAACCGATACTAAAAAATAAAAAATACGATTTTAAATTTAAAAGTATAAATTTAGATAAAGAAAATAAAACTAACAATATTTTAAAAAATAATTTATTAGAGAAAAGTAAAAATTCATCCAAAAAGGAATATGATTTATACTTAATTACAAGCCAAGAGAAAGAAATTATATCATCAAATAAACAAGGAGATCCAACAATATTTCAAATTAAAATTTCATTAAACTATTTGTTAAAAGAAAACGATAAATTAATTTTAAAAGATGTAATTCAAAGACAAGTTACATATAATAATATTAATGATAAACATGAATTATTAAAGTATGAAGAAAATATTTTAAGAAATTTAATAGAAAGTATTTCATTAGAAATTTTAATGTCTATAAATAATAATTTTTGATGATTGTAAAAAAATTTGAATTAAGCAAATTCCAATTTAATAAATATAACATTTTTCTATTGTACGGAAAAAATTTAGGACTACAGGATGAAATAATTAAATCTTATTTTTTAAAGGAATTTAACGGTGAAATTAGCAAGTATGAAGAAAGTGAATTTTTATCAAACAGCGAAAATATAATTTCAGAAATATTAAATAAATCCCTATTTGAAAAAGAGAAAATAATTTTTATTTATCGACCTTCAGATAAAATATCTAAAATAATTGAAGAAATTTTAAACAGGAAAATTTCAGATACAAAAATAGTTTTAAAAGCTGGTATACTTGAGAAAAGGTCAAAACTAAGAAATCTTTTTGAAAAAAATAAAAATTTAGTGACAATACCATTTTATGAGGATGATATAAAAAATTTATCATCATTTGTTTATGAATTCCTAAATAGAAATAATATAAAATTATCAAGAGAGTCTATTAATCTGCTTATCGATAGATCTGGTGGTGACAGAAATAATTTAAAATTAGAGTTAGAGAAAATTTTCGACTATTCATTAAGTAATAAAAAAATAGATTTTATGAGTATTCAAAAACTGAGCAATTTAGCAGAAAACTACAGTATTAATGAATTAGCAGAAAATTATTTATGCAAAAATCCTAAAAGTGTTTCAAAAATTTTAAATGAGAACAATTATTCCGAAGAAGATTGTATTTTGATAATAAGGGCTATATTAAACAAATCAAAAAGGCTTTTAAATATAATTGAGGAAAATAAAAAATCTAATAACATTGATGAGGTGATATCTAGCTTTAAACCGCCTATCTTTTGGAAGGAAAAAGAAAGCGTAAAGAAGCAAGTAAAATCATGGGGTTTGAAAGAATTAAGGCAAAAAATATATAGAATAAATGAAATCGAATATTTAGTTAAATCGAACTCTGGAAATTCTCTAAATCTTGTCTCAGATTTTATTATTAATTATTAATAATTATTTTTAACTATATCTATCAATCTATCTAATTGGCCGAGTTCTTTATACTCAAAAGATAGCACACCAGAGTTATTACTTTTATAACTAATTGAAACGCGCATGCCTATTTTATCTGTGAGACTATTTTCAGCAGCTAATATGTTTGCGTCCTTGGATTTAATTGTTTTATTTTTTCCATCTTTTAAGATCTTGATTAAACTTTCGGTCTGCCTAACTGACAATTTTTTTTTTATAATTTTTTCTGCAAGCAACAAAGCATTGTCAAGACCAACTAATATTTTAGCATGTCCTGCTGAAATTTTTTCATTTTTTATCATATCTATTAATTTTTTTGGCAAATTTAATAAACGTAAAGAGTTAGAAATATATGATCTGCTTTTACCAATAAAACGAGATACTTTTTCTTGATCATATTCAAATTTTTCAATTAAATTTTTATAGCTTTCAGCTTCTTCAATTGGATTTAAATCCTTTCTTTGAACATTTTCAATAATAGCTAATTCTAAAGATTTTAAACTATCAGCTTCTATTATTACTACAGGCACTTCAAGTAATCCTGCTGACTTAGCGGCCTGCCATCTTCTTTCGCCAGCAATAAGTTCGTATTTATCGTCATGGTCCTCTGATTTTCTAACTATCAAAGGTTGAATTATTCCTCTTTCTTTAATCGAACTTTTTAATTCTTCTAAAGACTCCTTTTCAAAATTCTTCCTTGGTTGATATTTATTTGGAACAATGGAACTTACAGAAATTTTTTCATTATTAGTTTTTGAAACATTATCACCAATTAGTGATGACAATCCCCTACCTAACCCCCTCTTATTTTTAAAGGGATTTATCATGCTGCACTCACCACTTGCTTATCTTGCTCTAAAAATTCCTCTGTAAATTTAAAATATGCTTTGCTGCCAGGACAAATTTTATCATAAAGAAGAACTGGTATACCGTGTGATGGTGCTTCGGATAATCTTACATTTCTTGGAACTGGTGTTGAATAAACTTTATCTTTAAAATAGTTTCTTGCTTCTAACTCAACCTGTCCTGACAACTTATTTCTTTTGTCAAACATGGTTAGAAGAATACCTCTTATCTCCAATTGTGGATTTAAATTAAATTTAATTCTTTCAATCGTTTTCATCAGTTGTGTAAGACCCTCTAATGCAAAAAATTCAGTCTGCAATGGCACCACTAAAGCATCGGAAGCAACTAATGCCATAATTGTAAGAAGACTCAGTGAGGGAGGACAGTCTATTAAAATATAATCATACGATGCTCTAGAATCGTTTAAAATCAGGCTTAATTCATCTTTTAATTTGAATGCTCTTCTATTGTCTCCAGCTGTTTCCACTTCAAGACCAGATAAATCAACATTCGACGTGATCAAATTAAGATTTTCAAAATTTGTTGATTGGATCACCTCATAAATCTTCTTTTTCCCGTTTAGGACATTGTAAATAGTATACTCAGATTGTGTGGAGTTATTCAATCCTAGGCCAGTTGTTGCATTACCTTGAGGGTCAAGATCTATTACAAGAACTTTTTTTCCTTTCATTGATAATCCAGCTGCAAGATTTATTACAGTAGTTGTTTTACCTACTCCACCTTTCTGATTAATAACTGAAATTATTTTTTTATACATTTCTTTTTCTTAAGTTTGATATTTTTACAATAAAAGAATCATCGTTCGTTAAACTTTTTTTTTCTTCATAATCAAATTTCCAGTACTTAAGCGCATCATTTAATATGTCTCTCCCTCTTTTCCCTAAAAAAATAATAATGTACTTAAAATTTTTAAAATTTGTTTGTGCTATTTGAAAAATTATTGGCAATGGTTTAAATGCTCTCGATATGATTACATCAGTTCTCAAACCCTTTTCATTAAAAATATTTTTTTGATGAATTTCTGAATTTAAATTAAATTTTTTTGACATTTTCTCTATGAATACACTTTTGTGATAGCTCTTTTCATAGAAAATTAGCTTAAATAAAGGCTTTTTAGATTTCATTAGAATCCCTAAAACTATACCAGGTAAGCCAGCTCCAGATCCTAAATCCGTACATATTTTAATATCATTTTTATCAATAAATTCAATTGTTTGTGCACTATCAGTAATATGCCTTATTTTAAAAGATTTTTCTGTGTTTTTGCTAACTAAATTAATGGTTCTATTTCTAGTTAATACTTCTTTTGAGTAGTCTTCGAGCTCTACTAATGTTTCACGTGAAACATTTGTAAATGAAAATTTATCAATTTTTAAAGTTTTCGAATCAATCAAGCTATATGCTTAATAGACTTTCTTTTAAGATGAGACAACAAAATATATACGGCTGCTGGTGTAATTCCATCAATTCTTAAAGCCTGTCCCATAGTTTTAGGCTTAATTTTCTTAAATTTTGACTTAACTTCGTTTGATAATCCTGAAAATTTTTCATAATCAAGGTTTTCTGGAATAATTAAGTTTTCGTCTCTTTTAAATGCTAAAATATCCGCATTTTGCTTTTTTAAATACCCTTTATAATGTGAGTTAATCTCTAACTGTTCATCAATTTCACGTGAAACATATTTAATTTCTGGCCAAATTTCCCTTATTTTTTTCATATTTACTGATTTTTGCCCTAAAACTTGATTTGCAGTTCGGCTAATACCGTCTTTTGCAATATTAATCCCAAATTTAGAAACTTTTGACGGAGTTATAGACAATTGATCCATTTTTGATTGAATTTTAGATAACTCGATATATTTATCTTTAAACTTTTCTGACCTATCATTTAAAACTATTCCATTATCTATTCCTTTTTGAGTCAATCTGATATCTGCATTATCTGACCTTAAAGAAAGTCTATATTCAGCTCGTGAAGTAAACATCCTATATGGTTCTGCAACACCCTTGGTTACAAGATCATCAATCATAACTCCTATATATGCTTCTGACCTATCTAAAATGAAAGGTTCTTTTCCTTTAACAGCTAAAGCAGCATTTGCCCCTGCGATCAAACCTTGGGCGGCAGCCTCTTCATAACCAGTTGTTCCATTAATTTGACCAGCAAGGAATAAATTTTTTATTTTTTTTGTTTCAAGAGTTATAAATAACTCCCTAGGATCTACAAAATCATACTCAATAGCATAACCTGGTCTGAGAATTTTTACATTTTCTAAACCATTGATTTTACTACATATTTCTTGTTGAATATCTGCTGGTAATGAAGTAGATATACCATTTGGGTAAATTGTGTGATCGTTTAATCCCTCTGGTTCTAAAAAAATTTGATGTCTTTGTTTATCTGCAAATTTTTTAATCTTATCCTCTATTGAAGGACAATACCTAGGACCTACACCTTGTATTCCTCCTGAGTACATGGCACTTCGTTTTATATTCTTTGAAATAATTTTATGAACTGCCTCATTAGTATATGTCATTCGACATGATATTTGTTTATTTAAATTCTTTTTAGTTAGGAAAGAAAAAAAATATGGATCATCGTCTGCATGTTGCACTTCTAGATTTTTAAAATTTATAGTGCGAGCGTCAAGCCTTGGGGGTGTTCCAGTTTTTAATCTCCCTATTTTGAAATTATATTTTTTTAGTTGCTCACTTAAACCTGTTGAGGGCTTTTCATTAAATCTTCCCGCTGGAGTTTGGGTTTCACCTATATGAATTAAACCATTCAAAAATGTTCCAGTTGTTAAAATTATCTTTGAAGATCTAATCTCTTTTCCTGTATTCGTTAAAAGTCCAATTATAGTATTATTTTTAAAAATAAATCGTATTACAGATTCACTAAAAATGTTTAAATTACAGTAGTTTACAAGCTTTTCTTGCATAAATTTTTTATATAATGAACGGTCACTTTGAGTTCGTGGTCCTCTTACTGCTGGGCCTCTGCTCCTGTTTAAAAGTCTAAACTGTATTCCTGACTTGTCCGCTACTTCTCCCATAATTCCGTCTAATGCATCTATTTCCCTAACTAAGTGTCCTTTACCTAGGCCTCCGATCGCTGGATTACACGACATTTCACCAATAGACTCGAATTTATGAGTGAATAGAGCAGTATTAACTCCTAATCTTGCAGATGCAGCAGCAGCTTCGCAACCAGCGTGTCCACCTCCAACTACAACAACATCGAATATTAGTTCATTTCTCATGAATGTAATCTATTATTGATCTTAAAATTTACAAGAAAACAGTTAAGATTGATTAAAAAGTGAGTATTATCAATAGTTATTTACCTATGCAAAAGTCCTTAAAAATTGATCCTAAAATCTCCTCAACATCAACTTTTCCAACTATCATGCCTAAAAATCTAATAGCTAATCTTAAATCTTCTGCTGCCTTATCAAAATCTTCAATTGATTTTTTTTCCTCAAAAGTTTCTAATTGTTGAACACACTTTTCAAGATTAATTCTATGTCTTTCTCTAGTTATAAATATATCATTAGATGAAATAAATTTATTTTTCAAATTTTTTTTTATAATATTTACAAGTTTGTCTAAATTTTTTTCCAATTTTATAGAAATATAAATAGGATCATATTTATCTAATTGATCATGAATTTGATCAGTACCAAGATCCGATTTGTTTATTACTAATATTGCTTTTTTATTTATTAGATCGCTCAAAAATCTAGTAAAATCAACATTTTTTGGCTCAATAACAATTATATTTAAATCAGCATTTTCTGCCCTATTCAAAGCTAACTTTATGCCTTTTTTTTCAATTTCATCTCCAGAATTACGAATACCTGCAGTATCAGATATAATAACAGGATAGCCATCAAAATTTAAATGTGCCTCTATAACATCCCTAGTTGTTCCTGCAGTTTCCGAGACAATTGCAACCTCTCTTCTAGATAGATAGTTTAATAAAGATGATTTACCTGCATTTGTCGGACCAACTATAGCAATTTTAAAACCCTCCCTTATCCTTTCTCCTACTTTTTGATCATCTAAAATCATTTTAATTTCTTCTTTAATATTTTTAGTTTCTTGATGAATATTTTTTAAAATATCATTTGGTAGATCTTCATCTGGAAAATCAATTTTTGCCTCAATATTTGCCAAAATTTTTATAAGCCTCGCTCTTAATGAATTAAATTTGTCAGAACTTTTACCTGACATTATTGACATAGCTTGTTTTCTCTGGATTTCAGTTTCAGCGGATATTAAATCAGCGATACTTTCGGCTTTTATTAAATTTATTTTTCCATTTTGAAACGCTCTTTTAGTAAATTCACCAGGCTCTGCCAATCTACATCCATCTATCTTTGAAACTTCATTGTGAATTGCATTAACTACAGCTTTACTACCGTGTACATGAACTTCTGCCATATCTTCACCTGTGTAGCTGTTTGGGGCTGGAAACCATATTAAAATGCCCTCATCTATTACCTCATTATTGTTGATTTTTATGAATTTTCTTCTTGTCGCTTGTCTTTCTTTAGGTAATTTTGAGTTGGTTATTTTATTTATTACAGAATTTGTGAGTGGGCCAGATATCCTAATTACTGCTAAACCTGAAATACCTTGTCCGGAAGATAGAGCGTAAATTGTCATTTTTTGATTATAATTGATAAAATAATTAATTATACATATTGTTACATGATAATTTGGATAGCATCATACCCAAAAAGTGGAAATACTTACATAAGATCTTTCTTGGCTGCATATTATTTCACAGAGAAAGGTGAATTTGATTTTAGTCTTATAAAAAACATAAGACAGTTTCCAAATGTCGAATTCTTTGAAAAACCTTACGATAATGTCGAGGAAGTTTCAAAACATTGGTTAGATGCACAGAAAATTATAAAAGAGAAAAGAAAAATTTTATTTTTGAAAACACATAGTTGCTTAGGTAAATACAAGGGGAGAGCTTTTACCACTAAAGATTTTTCTTTAGGGGGGATATATATTGTTAGAGATCCTAGGAATATTATTACATCGGTAAAAAATCATTATTCATTTGACGATAAAAGTGCTCTTAAATTTTTAACAAATATAAATACTGGAATAAGAGAAGAAAATTCAGAAGATTTTAGAACATGGTCACTTTTAAGTAGTTGGTCTAACCATTACAAATCTTGGATAAAATCAAATAATTTTAGAAAATTATTAATTAAATATGAAGATTTTGAAACTGAAAAATATTCTACATTTAGAGATATAATAATCTTTGTAAATACACTAATGAATAAAACTGAGAGGGTAGATAAGAAAAAATTAGAAAAAGCTATTGAAACCACAAATTTTAAAGTTTTAAAAGAAAAAGAAAATAAGGAAGGTTTTGATGAAGCACCGTATTCAACGGTAGATAAAAAAAAGAAAGTATTCTTTAATCTTGGCTTCAATAATAATTGGAAAAATTTATTAAATGAAGATACTAGAAAAAAAATTGAATTGGAATTTACAAATGAAATGAAAGAATTAGGTTATTTATAAAAAAATTCAGAAAAATAATGTGAAAAATTTTCAAGAAAACTTAAATAATGCTAAAAATTTACACAAGTCTGGTAAAATTAATAAAGCTATAAATATTTATAAAAAATTATTAAAATTTAATAACTCTGATGCACAAATTTATTATTTAATTGGAACCGCTTTTTTACAAAAAAAGAATTATGTTGAATCAATAAATTATTTAAACCAAGCAATAAGTATAAGAAAAGATATACCTATATACTTTAATAATCTAGGTATAGCTTTAAGTCAGTTAAATCAAAATGAAGATGCACTAAAAAATTATAAAAAAGCGTTAGAATTAAAGCCTGATTTAATTGATGCTATTATAAATTCAGGTATTGCTTACAAAAAATTATTTAAATACAAAAAGGCTATAAAATATTTTGATAAATCTTTAAAAATAGATCCTAATAATTATTTGCTATTAAATAATATTGGAAATCTTTACAAAAGTTTAGGTGACACAGAAGAAGCACATAAATTTTACGATAGAGCTTTAAAAATCAAAGATGATTATTGTGATTCAATTAACAACAAGGCAGAACTATATTTACAAAAGAAAGATTTTAAAAAAGCCTTAGTCTATTTTGAAAAAGTTATTAAAATTAACCCCAAATTTACTTATGCTTTAGGAAAGTTAATACATACCAAAAAACATTTGTGTGATTGGAGTGATTATGATTTGAATTTAGACAAAGTTTTAAATGGTATAAAGAATAAAGAGACAGTAATTGAACCATTCCCTATGCTTTCTCTGATAGATGATCCAGATTTACAACTCAAAAATGCTATTATTTATAATAACTTAGAATTTAAAAAATACAATTATGAAGATAATAATTTAAAAAGTATAAAATCTGATAAAATAAGAATTGGTTACTATGGTGCTGAGTTTTTCAATCATCCAGTTTTACAATTAACAAAAGATATATTTAAATCTCACGATAAATCTAAATTTGAAATGTATGGGTTTTTTCATGGTCCTGTCAAAGACAAAATGCATTTTGAAATACAAAAATATTTTAAGAAATTCTTTGATATAAACAACAATTCTATTGAAGAAGTAGTTGAACTAAGTCGCTCTTTAAAAATAAATATAGCAATAAACTTAACAGGTCATACAGCCGACTCTAAGAATTCTATATATTTAAGTCGTGTGGCACCAGTTCAAATCAGTTTTGTGGGATATTCTGGAACTATGGGAACTAATTTTATGGATTATATAATTGGTGATAAATTTCTTATTCCTAAAAAAAATTATAAATTTTACACTGAAAAAATACTGAACATGCCTAATTGTTTTTTTCCTGGTCCCAATAAAATAAATGTATCTGAAAAAAAATTTTCTAGAAAAACTGTTAATTTACCTGAAGAAAGTTTTGTTTTTGGTAGTTTTAATAATAGTTACAAAATAACACCAGAAATCTTTACCGCCTGGATGAGTATACTAAAATTGACAAAAAAATCTGTTTTATGGTTATTGGATAATAATCAGATCGCAACGAGTAATTTAATTAACGAAGCAAAACGACAAGGTGTTGAAGCATCAAGAATTATTTTTGCTGAAAAAGTTTACTATGATGAACATTTGAAAAGATTTGAACTTATGGATTTATCTTTAGATACTTTCCCATACAACGGACATACAACTACAAGTGAAGCAATTAGAAGCGGTGTACCGCCAATTACACTGGCTGGAAATTCTTTTACGTCAAGAGTTGCGGGAAGCTTGCTGAATGGAATTGGCTTGAATGAATTAATTTCAACAAATATTAAAGAATATATATCTTTAGCATGTGAGCTAGCGTCTAATAAATCAAAATACCAAAGTATAAAAAAAAAGCTAGAGGAAAACAGTAAAATTTTATTTGATTCAAAAAAATATACAAAGGACTTAGAAAATATTTACGAAAATTTAGTAATTTAAATTTAAGAAGGTTTATTCATAGAATTAAAGAAATCGGAATTATTTTTTGTATCTTTCAATTTTGAATTTATAAACTCAATAGCATCCATTGATCCCATTGGAGCAATTATTCTTCTTAAAACATTCATTTTTTGAAGATCATTTTTTTCAAAAATTAACTCCTCTCTCCTTGTTCCAGATTTTGTTATATCAATAGCTGGGAATATTCTTTTTTCTGAAATTTTTCTATCAAGTATTGTTTCGCTATTACCAGTTCCTTTAAATTCTTCAAATATAACTTCATCCATTCTACTTCCAGTATCAATCAATGCTGTTGCTATGATTGTTAAAGAACCACCTTCTTCTATATTTCTAGCTGCTCCAAAAAACCTTTTGGGCCTTTGCAAAGCGTTTGCATCAACACCACCAGTTAAAACTTTACCAGAACTTGGTACAACAGCATTGTAAGCACGCCCTAGTCTAGTAATAGAATCGAGCAAAATAACTACATCCTTTTTGTGCTCTGTAAGTCTTTTTGCTTTTTCAATTACCATTTCGGCTACCGCAACATGTCTTTGAGCAGGTTCGTCAAATGTCGAACTAATGACTTCTCCCTTTACTGTTCTTTGCATATCAGTCACTTCCTCTGGCCTTTCATCGATCAATAACACCATTAAATAACATTCTGGGTGGTTTGCCGTTATCGAGTTTGCTATACTTTGTAAAATCATAGTTTTTCCAGCCTTAGGAGGAGATATAATTAATGACCTTTGTCCTTTTCCTATTGGACTTACTAAATCAATTAATCTAGGAGTTAAATCAATTTTTTTTTCAATTTTGCTAGTTTCAACTTCCATTACTAGTTGCTTGTTTGGATAAAGAGGTGTTAAATTATCAAAAGCTATTTTATGTTTGAATTTATCTGTTTCTTCAAAATTTATTTTACTAACCTGTAGAAGCGCAAAATATCTTTCACCCTCTTTTGGTGCTCTAATTGGTCCTTCAACAGTATCTCCTGTTCTTAATCCAAATCTCCTTATCTGATTTGGACTTACATAAATATCGTCTGCGCCAGGAAGATAATTTGACTCAATAGCTCTTAGGAAACCGAAGCCATCTTGAAGCAATTGAAGAACTCCACCACCAGTTATTTCTTCACCTTTTTCAGCTAATTTTTTTAATATAGCAAAATAAATTTCCTGTCTTCTTAGGGTGCTTGCGTTCTCAATTCCTAAATTTTCTGCTTCATTAATAAGTTTTTCAGAGCTCTTTTCTTTTAATTCTTGAATATTCATATTATGGGAGGTTTTTAATTAGATGCATCTAATATAATAACCTGTTTAAAGATTTCAAGCCTATAAAGGCTTAAATATTACAACAAAAACAATCAAAATAAGCAATATTGTAGGAATTTCATTAATTAATCTGTAAAATTTATGAGAATGAGTATTCTGATCTAATTTAAACTGATTTAAGGTTTTCCCTAGATAGAAATGATACAAAGTAAGGAATATCACAAATATTATTTTTAATACCATCCACATATGACCTAGTTGCTGAAATCCTATGCTGTGAATTAAAAGTAATCCAAATATCCATGAGAAAATCATGGCTGGTGTCATAATGTAAAAATACAATTTTTTTTCCATTATCTTAAATACATCTGAAATTTTTTTATCGTCACTATTTTCGGCGTGATATACGAAAATTCTTGGTAAATACAATAGACCAGCCATCCATGAGATAACTGAGATTAAATGCAAAGATTTAAAAAGAAGATAATAAATCATCGATTAAATATTTCTTTTAATCAAATTATTAAGTAATTTAATGTGATCATCATTATCATTAAGACAGGAAACCATATCAAAATTTTCACCACCAGCTTCGATAAAACTTTCTTTTCCTTGAATTAATATTTCTTCTAATGTTTCAACACAATCTGATGAGAAACCTGGACAAATTGCTAGAACATTTTTTACTCCTTCTTTTGGCAAACTTTCTAAAGTTTTATCAGTATAAGGTTGCAACCATTCCTCGGGTCCAAACCTTGATTGAAAAGTAGTTTTAATTTCGATATCTTTAAACTTTTCAGAAATAAGTCTCGTAGTTTTATGACAATAACAGTGGTATGGGTCTCCTTTATCAAAATATTTTTTTGGTATTCCATGATAAGAAGCTAATATTAAATCTGGTTTCCAATTTATTTTTTCTATTTTAGAATTAATGGAATTCACCAAAGCATCAATGTACAAAGGGTCAGATTCATAATGGGGAATAATTTTAAGTGAGGGCTGCCATCTCATGGACATTAGTGTTCTATAAACTTCATCACATACTGTTGCCGTAGTAGCAGCAGCATATTGTGGATATAAAGGTAAAATTATAAGACGTTCACAGCCATTATCATGTAATTTTTTTATTTTACTTTTAATACTCGGATTTCCATATCTCATTGCAAAGTCAATCAATATATCCTCTTCCGATATTGAATTTGAGACTTTTTCAGCTTGCCTTTGTGTATAATACATCAATGGGGACATGTTTATATCTTTCATCCAAATTTCTTTATAAGCTTTTGCAGTTTTAGATGGTCTCAAATTTAAAATTACAAGATTTAATATTAATTGCCAAAGAATTGGGTTGACTTCTATAACTCTTCTATCAGACAAAAACTCTTTTAAATACCGTCTAATGTCTAACCATTTTGTTGAGTCGGGGGTGCCCAAATTAATAATTAAAACCCCAGTCTTACCAAATTTAATTTTAGGGTGTTCATCTTTCATTATTTGAAGTCTCTAACTATTTTTACCAATTCCTCTACCATTTCAACTTTTGTTTCTGGAAGAATACCATGTCCAAGGTTAAATACATAAGGGTGATCTTTAAAAATCTCTAAATATTTATTTACTTCTTTTTTTAAGTGTTCTTTATTTGTTAACAGAACTTCGGGGTGTAATCCACCTTGTATGGGTATGTCTATATTATTAAGTAAATTTTTTGGATCAACGTCATAATCTATATTAATCATGCTTGGTTTAACGATGTTACAAAACTGGTTGTAGTCTGTTATACCTCTTGGAAAACATATCACTGGCACCCCTAAGCTCTTAGTATAATTAACTAGAGATAAAGTTGGATCGTATAAATATTTATCAAAATCAGATTTGATCAAACCAGACCAGCTATCAAATATTTGAATTATAGTTGCCCCAGCATTTACTTGGTTTTTGATATGGGTCTTAATAAATTTGTCTACAATCTCTAGTAAGCTATTAATTAATCCTATATCTGAAAAAAAATTACTTACTAAACCATTTTTCGGAGAAACTTTATTTATCATATATACAATTAAAGTCCAAGGAGCTCCCACAAAACCAATTATGTCCTTTTTTTTTAAATCCTCACTTTTTTTTAAATCAACTAAGAGTTCATATATTGGAGATAAATTTCTTGTAAATTCTTCCTCCTCAATCTCTAGTAATTTATCTATTTCAAAATCTGCAAGATTAGGTCCGAAGTTTTTTTTAAACTCGACTTGCTGACCAAGGCCGTAAGGTATCATCAATATGTCGGAAAAAATAATTGCCGCATCAAAGCCAAATCTTTTTATTGGTTGAAGAGTTATTTCTTTTGATAATTTCGAGTTTAAACAAAGTTTTATAAAATTAGGATTGTTTTTTCTTATCTCTCTAAATTCAGGCAAATATCTGCCTGCTTGTCTCATTAACCAAATCGGAATGAGGTCTGTTTTATTATTTATTAAACATTCTTTTATTGGTGTCATTTATAATAAGATAATTATATTTAGATTTATTATTAGTATGAATTGTTGATAACGTAAATTACTCAATTTCAACACTTTATTCACTTTTTATTCATTATTTCAAAAAAAAAAACCTCTAAAACAGGGATTATTTGATTACTTTCATGTATATGAAAATTGTTAATAACTTATTCACATTTATAAAAATGTTAATTAAACAATAAGAACAAAACTAAAGTTAGATGTGGTTGCTAAATCAAAAGTTTTTCTTATTCTATAAGTAATTTATAAACAATTTATACATGAAGAATACACACCAGGTTTATTTAATATCAGACTCAACAGGTGAGACACTTGATAGAATATTCATGGCTCTTAAAGCACAATTTAACAACTTTGATTATGACCTAAATCAATATTCATTTACTAGGACAGAAAATCAAATTTCTACAATACTAGATGATGCTAAAAAACAGGAGAGCCCAATAATTTTATATACTGTTGTTAATAGCAAATTAGCAAAATTTCTTGCAGAAGAAGCCAATAAAAAAAACATTCCATGTTTTGGCGTTCTGGGCGATTTAATACTTAACTTCTCAAAAATTCTAAATGAAAAAGCAACCCACCTACCTAGTGCTCAACATGTCTTAGACGAGGATTATTATAAAAGGATTGAAGCAATACAATTTACTATGAATCATGATGATGGTAACAATACTGAAAACATTTTGGAGTCGGATATTATTTTAGTTGGTGTTAGCAGAACAAGTAAGACACCTACTTCCATATATCTTGCAAATAAGGGTTTAAAAACTTCAAATATTCCACTCGTAAATGATATGAGTATTCCAAATGGTATTGTAAAATCAAAAACTTTATGTGTTGTTGGTTTAATCACAGAAGCTGAAAGGCTATATGACATAAGAAGGAATAGATTAAATTCACTAAAAGAAAATGAAGCTTCAGATTATACAAATCTGGAGAAAATTAGAATTGAAGTGGAACAATCTAAAAAGATATTTAAAAAGAATAAATGGCCAACAATAGATGTAACTAGGAAATCTGTTGAGGAAACTGCAGCATCAATAATTAAAATATTTGAAATACAAAATAAAAATGGTTGATATTATTTTAGCTTCAAAGAGTAAGGTAAGAGAGGAAATTTTGAAAAAAAATGGAATTCAGTGTGTTGTATCTCCCTCGAATATTGATGAGGATCCTGTGAAAGAAAGTTTACTAAATGAAGGTGCATCTCCAGAAATAATTTCAAAAAATTTAGCTGAACTAAAAGCAAACAAGGTTAGCCAAAAAAATTATGATGTATTAGTTCTTGGCGCAGATAGTGTAATTGATTTAAACGGAGAGTTAATTTCAAAACCTGAAAATAGAATAGAAGCTTTTAATATTTTAAAAAAATTGAATGGAAAAAAACATTCGTTGATAAGTTCAGTTTGCATATCTAAAAATGGGTCAATGATTTGGAATTATACAGATAAAGCGTACCTCAAAATGAAAAATTTTTCAGATAAAGAATTAAAAGAATATTTAGAAAAAATAACAGATGAAGCCCTTTATGCATATAATGTTTATCAAATAGAAGGAGAGGGAAAAAATTTATTCATAACAATTGATGGAGATGAAAATACTATTATGGGATTACCTATAATTGATATTAAAAAGTATCTAGGTAATTACAAATGAAAAAATTTTTAGTTATTGGAAATCCAATAGATCACTCACTATCTCCAAAATTGCATAATTTCTGGATAAAAAAATATAATTTAGATGCAATTTATGGAAAATTGGAGACACACAAAAGCGATCTAGCTGAATTATGTGAAAACTTAAAACAAGGTCAGTTAAATGGTCTTAATGTAACTGTACCTTTTAAAAAGGAAATTATCCCCTACATCAATGTCTTAAGTGGCCATGCTTTGAGAACAAAATCCATAAATACTATTTCTGTCGAAAATGGAAATTTAATAGGTCACAATTCTGATATCGATGGTTTTGAACTTAGCATAAAAAAATTAAATTATAATGTAACCAATAAGACTATAATTATTCTAGGAGCCGGTGGTGTGGTTCCATCAATAATATATGCGTTAAAAAGAATGAACGCTTCAAAAATAATTGTGAGCAACAGAACAAAAAGTAAGGCTGATGAGTTAAAAGATTTATTTAATGACTTAGTAGTATTGGATTGGGGCGATCTAGTAGATTTTGATATGATAATTAATGCAACTAGTATAGGTCTAAAAAAAGAAGATGATTTTCAGCATGATTTTAGTCAATTCGGAAAAAATAAATTTTTCTATGATGTAATTTATGATCCACATGAGACTAAATTTTTTAATATAGGAAATCAAAAAGGTAATAATTTTGAAAATGGTTTAAATATGTTTCTTTATCAGGCTCAAAAAGCTTTTAATATTTGGCATAATATTGAACCTGATATTGATGAAGAAACTATAAATTTATTAAAAAATTGAATAATGAGATTAAAAAATAAGGTTGCAATAATAACAGGATCAGCGTCAGGTTTTGGCAAAGGAATAGCTAAAAAATTTTCTGATGAAGGAGCAAAATTGATACTAGTTGATATTAATTTAAATTTATTAAAAAAAGTTTCAGAATCATTATCCCAAGATCACTTTGTTGCAGATGTATCAAATGAAACAAATTTTAAATCCTTATTAAAATATACTCTCAAAAATTATAAGGCAGTAGATATAATTGTAAATAATGCCGGAATTACCCACAAACCAAAAAATATGGAAACTGTAACAGGAAAGGAATTTGATAAAGTATTTAATGTAAATGCTAAATCTGTTTATCTAAGTGCTAAATATTTTGTGCCCAGGATGAAGAAGTTAAGAAAAGGTGTAATTTTAAATGTAGCATCAACGGCAGGTCTATCACCCAGGCCTAAATTAAACTGGTATAATGCTAGCAAAGGATGGATGATTACAGCAACAAAAGCTATGGCTATTGAACTTGCACCTTTTAATGTCAGAGTTAATGCAATTGCGCCCGTTGCTGGAGTAACGCCATTATTAAAATCATTTATGGGTGGAAATTCAGATAAAAAAAAACAAGCTTTTTTATCAACCATACCTATTGGTAGATTTTCGACGCCACAAGATATGGGAAATGCCGCATGTTTTTTATGTTCAGATGAAGCCAGCATGATAACAGGAAGTATTTTAGAAGTTGACGGAGGAAGGTGTATATAGGTAAATGATTAGAGTTGGTATTATGGGCGGCATAGGATCAGGAAAAACTTTTGTATCAAAATTGTTCAATTGCCCAATTTTCAATGCAGATAAACAAGTAGATTTTATTTATCGATATAACAAGAAATGCTTTCGTGATTTGAGAAAAAAATTACCAATATATATTAAATCTTTTCCAATAAAGAAAAGTGAATTAATAAATGCAATAAGTTCAAATAAACAAAGTCTAAAAATAATATCGTCAATAGTACACCCAATTGTTAGAAGAAATATGAAAAAGTTTTTAAAAGAAAAAAAATCTTCAAAAATTGTAGTTCTTGATATTCCACTTTTAATAGAAAATAAATTATTTAAGAAAGATGATGTTTTAGTATTTGTTTACTCGAACAAATCAAAAATTTTAAATAGATTAAAAAAAAGAAAAAATTACAATAAAAAAGTTTTACAAAATCTTAATCAAAACCAATTGGGATTGTTAAGAAAGAAGAAATTAGCAAATTATATCGTCGATAACAATTTTACACCCAGTATAATGAAAAAAAAAATTAAAATATTAAAAAAAAAAATTTTATATGAAAGAAATTGTTCTTGATACGGAAACAACAGGTTTATCAGTAAAAGATGGTCATAGAATTGTTGAAATTGGATGCATAGAATTAGATGATTTAATACCAACAAAAAAAGTGTTTCATTGTTATTTAAACCCTGAGAGAAAGGTCTCCGAAAGTGCTTTAAAAGTTCATGGATACACAGATATTTTTTTGTCCAATAAGAAAAAATTTAAAGAAATAGTCGAAGATTTTTTAGAGTTTATTGAGGGTAAAAAAATTATAATTCATAATGCAGAGTTTGATATTGCTCACTTAAATAACGAGTTATCTTTAATAAATAAAGATCATATATCAAAAAAAAATATTATTGACACCCTAGAAATCGCTAGAAATAAATTTCCGGGATCAAGTTTAAGTTTGGACGCACTTTGTAAAAGATTTAAAATAGATAATTCAAAAAGATCGAAACATACAGCATTAATTGATTGTGAGTTACTTTCAAAAGTTTATGTAAATCTAATCGATCAAAAAGAACCTATCTTTCAATTTAAAAACGATAGTGATAATAATAAATCCAATTCCAAAGGTAATATAAATTACTCAAAAAAAATAGTTAAAGTATCGAATGATGAATTTGAAAAACATAAAATTTTTTTAAAATCCAACCTAAAAAAAAATTTCTACTAATTTAATCTTTGTTGATAAAGCTTTTCGAAATCGACTTTTTTTTCAAGTTTTAAATCTGGAAATCCTGAATCTTTAATGACACTTAAAAAAATTTTTTCGAGACTTGGATAAATTTCATTTTGTACATCGCATAGTATAATTCTTTCTAATTCATCTTTTTTTATTTTTTTGTCTTTTAGCTTTATTACTGTTGCATACTGTATTTCAAAATAAGATTTTCTTTTATTTTCAGTTGGATCTTTATAATTAATTTTTGTTATTATTTCTATCATCTCATCTTTCAGTGGTTTTGTTGTAATATTAATACCCAATGAGTATTTCGTTATATATTCTCTACTAAATATAAATGCTTCTGCGTTAGGTATTTCTACTGAAAGATCTTTAATATATTTTATTAAAATTTCATATTTTTTTGTCATTATCGTCACTTATATCTTCATAATCTCCATCAATATAATTTGCATCAACTTTTTTCTTATAATTCTGTTTTTTTACAAATCTGTTGAGTATAATTTTTCTTGTTAAAGGAATTACAAGAAGAATTCCTATCAAGTCAGTTGCAAAACCAGGAAAAATTAATAGTAATGCTGCAAATGCTAATGTTGCTCCAGAAACTAGTTCATATACAGGCAATTCGTTTTTGAATAATTGTCCCATACCTGATTTTAAAGTATTAAAACCCTCATATCTTGCATAGGCAACCCCAACAACAGCTGTAAGTAATATTAATAAAACTGTGTTAAATGCCCCTATTTGAGAACCTATTTTTATAAATAGATAGATCTCTACAAGTGGAATACCAATTATTAAAATAAGTGCTGTGTTCATTTGTCTATAATTTAATTACCAGGTTGAAATTTAGCAACATAGTAAATATTATACATATATGAGTTATAGCTTCGAGTACATTGATATTATACTTCTTGCGATGATTGCTGGATTTATTTTTCTCAGATTAAGAGGAATTCTAGGAAAAAAAACAGGTTTTGAAGAAGATATTGAGTCAAGTTTTGCGCACGAAGCTCCTCCTGCAAAACCAAATGTAGATTTAAATGCAAATACATTTGATGATAATGCACAAAAAGAATTTGTTAAAGGAGCTAAAATTGCTTACGAAAGTATAATAACTAATTTCGCAAAGGGTACTTTAAAAGATATTAAATCTCTTTTGGATAAAAGTGTTTATAAACAATTTGAAGATGCAATAAAAGATAGAGAAACTAAGAAGCTCTCATCTGAGACAACATTTATTGGAATAAGTTCTGCAGAAGTAAAGCAACATGAGCAAAATAAAAACATGCTTGAAGTTACAGTTGAATTTGTAAGTGAGATAATTTCGTGCGTTAAAGATAAAGATAATAAAGTTATATCTGGTGATCCAGAAAAAATAAAAAAAGTTTTAGATACTTGGAAGTTTTCTAAAGATAGTAGATCCCCAAACCCTAATTGGCTATTAATTGATACACAGGCTTGACTAATAAGCTTACAGACAAAGATAAAAAAGATTGGCAGAATTTCCTAAACAGTTCTGACAAACTTCAAAATAAAGATATAGATTATCCACAGAATAAAAAAATTATGGTTAGATCAATTGATTTACATGGATACACACTTGAAGAAGCTAATAAAGAAATTTCAAAATTTATTGAGAACTCTTTTCTAAATGGAGTTAAAAAAATAAATGTGATTACCGGAAAGGGGATGAGATCTAAAAATTATGATGATCCTTATCAATCTAAAGATTTGAGCATGCTAAAACATTCTATACCAGAATATATTAAAAATAATTCTGAATTAATGAAAAAAATAATTAAGATTGATTTCGACTCTGTTAATAGTCCTTCAAAAGGTAATTTCGATATCTTTCTTAAAATTATAAAATAAACTTAGATAAATCAGTATCTTTTACTAATTCACCAATATTGTCTTTGATATATTTTCCATCAACAGTTATTTTTTCACCAGCTCTATCTGTTGCTGTAAAACTTATCTCATCTAAAACTCTTTCAATTATAGTATGCAATCTTCTCGCGCCAATGTTTTCAACTGAAGAATTTACCTCACTTGCAATATGAGCAATTGTATTGATCCCATCTTCTGTAAATTCTAAATCTACATTTTCAGTTTTTAATAGAGCCTTATACTGTTTAATTAGACTATTATCTGGTTCTTTTAAAATTCTTATAAAATCCTCACTGTTTAGAGCATCAAGTTCAACTCTAATAGGAAGTCTACCTTGCAGCTCAGGTAAAAGATCGGATGGTTTTGCTAATTGAAACGCACCTGAAGCAATAAATAAAATATGATCAGTTTTAACTGGACCATACTTAGTGCTTACGGTTGTGCCTTCAATTAAAGGTAATAAATCTCTTTGAACACCTTCTCTCGATACATCTCCACCAACTCTATCTGTTCTTGCTGAAATTTTGTCAATCTCATCTAAAAAAACTATTCCATTATTTTCAGTTGAGTCTTTTGCTGATTTTATAATTTTATCTTGTTCTATGAGTTTGTCAGATTCTTCATTTATTAAAATTTCATGTGACTCTTTAACTGACATCTTTTTTTTCTTAGGTTTTTGACCCATTGATTTTCCAAGCATATCAGAAATATTTATCATTCCAACATTTGCACCAGGCATTCCTGGTATTTCAAATGATGGCATCTGATTAGACTCGCTAACGGCTATTTCAATTTCATTATCATCTAAATCTCCATCTCTTAATCTTTTTCTAAAACTTTCTCTAGTTGCAACACTTGCTTTATTTCCAACTAAAGCATCTAAAACCCTATCCTCTGCTAATTTTTGCGCTTGAGCATGAACTTCTTTTCTTTTCTTTACTTTTTCCATTGCAATTGCAATTTCTAACAAATCTCTTACAATTTGTTCTACATCACGTCCCACATATCCTACTTCTGTAAATCTTGTAGCTTCAACTTTTACAAAAGGTGCTTCTGCCAATTTTGAGAGTCTTCTTGAAATTTCAGTTTTACCAACACCAGTTGGTCCAATCATCAAAATGTTCTTTGGAAGAACTTCATCTTTCATATCATCTTTTAATGCCTGTCTTCTCCATCTATTTCTAAGAGCTATAGCAACGGCTCTTTTAGCTTTATTTTGTCCAACAACAAATCTGTCTAACTCTGAAACAATTTCTCTAGGTGATAATGAATTTGCTATTGTAGTTTTCTCTTTTGCAACTTTACCTTTTGGGAATGATGTTACATTTGATTTTTCCATTATATTTTCTCCATACTCAAATTGTCGTTAGTAAAAACACAAATATCAGACGCAACTTTAATTGATTTTTTTGCAATTTCTTCTGCAGACATATTAGTATCTATTAATACCTTTGCAGCTGCCAAAGCATAATTTCCACCCGAACCAATCCCAATAACATCTCCCTCAGGTTCGAGAACATCACCTGTTCCCGAAATTATAAAACTCTTTTCTTTATCACCTATTGCCATTAAGGCCTCTAATCTTCTCAAATATTTATCTGTACGCCAATCTTTTGCTAATTCTACAGCTGCTCTCGTCAGGTTTCCTGCGTGCTTTTCAAGCTTTGACTCTAATCTCTCAAACAATGTTAAAGCATCAGCTGTTGATCCAGCAAAACCTGCGATCACATTTCTTTTCTCAATTTTACGAACTTTGTTAGCAGTTTTTTTAATTACAGTATTACCCATGCTAACCTGACCGTCACTGGCCACAACTACGTCATTATTTTTTCTTACAAGCACAATTGTTGTCATGGTCTATAGATGGATATGAATTTAAATAGTTCAAGCCCAGGTTTAGTATTATTGATATAATCAAAAATACCTATATACCTAATTTAAATTATGAAAAGAAAAGCAAAAATAGCTAGAAAAACAAAAGAAACCAATATCAGCGTGGACCTTAATATTGATGGCAAAGGTAAGTACAAAGTTGACACAGGAATAGGTTTCTTAGATCACATGCTCGAGCAGTTATCTAAACACTCATCTATGGATTTAACTGTTAAAGCTAAAGGTGACACACACATTGATCTTCACCATACAACTGAAGATACTGGAATTGCTATCGGAGAATGTTTAAAGAAAGCTTCAAAAAAATTTGTAGGCATTAAAAGATATGCTCACATTCTGCTACCAATGGATGAAACATTAACAAGAGTTGCAATAGATGTTTCAAACAGACCTTATTTGATTTGGAATGTAAAATTAAAAGTTGAGAAACTTGGTGAGATGGATACTGAATTATTTAAAGAGTGGTTCCAAGCATTTTCACAAGCAGCTGGAATTACTTTGCACGTTGAAAATATTTATGGTGATAACAGTCACCACATCATAGAGTCTTGTTACAAAGGCTTAGCAAGAACTTTAAGAACTGCATTAGAGTTGGATCCAAGGAACAAAAGTACAATTCCTTCTACAAAGGGCTCTTTATAAGATTAATGGACGTCACAATTGTTGACTATAAATCGGGTAATATTAGTTCTGTAATTAATTCCTTTAAGGAAGTTGCTGAAGATAAAGTTAATATCGAAGTAACTTCAGATTTAAATAAAATTAAATCTAGCGATAAAGTAGTTCTGCCGGGGCAGGGATCTTTTAAGAGCTGTGTTGATGGTTTAAATAGCATAAATGGTTTGATTGATACTTTAAGCGAATTCGCTTTAAGTAATAAAAAACCTCTATTAGGAATTTGTGTAGGTCTTCAAATGTTTGCAGATGTTGGATATGAGGAGGCCGAAACAAAAGGTTTAGGATGGATCTCTGGCAAAGTATCTAAAATTGATAATCAAAATGGAAAATATAAACTACCCCACATCGGATGGAATCAAATAAATATTGTTAAAGATAGTAAAATTTTTAAAGATATAGAAAATAACTCACATATGTATTTCGTCCATAGTTATGAATTTATTCCAAAAGATAAGTCGGTTACATCTGCAACAACTGATTATTCATCGAATATAGTTTGTGCAGTTGAAAAAGAAAATATATTTGGAACTCAGTTTCATCCCGAAAAAAGTGATAAGACTGGTCTAAAAATAATTGATAATTTTATAAATTTATAAAACAATGAAATTAATTAATCTTATTATTTTTTTGACCATTTTAATCTTTGGTAGTGCAAATTCTAAAAATATTAGTATTGAAGATATTAATTTCGAAGTTCCTAAGAGTCATATTTCCATTGAGTATACGAATGATGAAGTTGAAGATTTTTTCCAGGAGTTTATGAATTCAGCAAATATTAAAATGTATCTTATGGGACCTAAGAAATATGTTGATTTAGAAAGAGCTATTTTAAATGGCGAAGATGTTATGAATAATCAATATGCAAAGTCAATCATGAAAAAAATGGAAAAAAAAAATTTTAAAGACGAGGTTCAAGCTTCTAAGTGGGTAATGTCGGAAGTAAAAAAAATAATGAAAAAAGAGAAAATTGATTTCATATCTTATGTAATATTTTCAGACCAAAATTTAAAAAAAACTTTTTCTGACAACGATTTTTCAGGAATTATTGATGAGTTAAATCAGATGAACTCTACTGAATTGGCCGATCAAACAAAAGAGATTAGAAAAATGATTACAAGTTTATCAGGTAATAATAAAAGTATTCCAATTAATGAAGATATGACGATAAATTTATCAAAATTTAAAATATCTAAAAATAAAAATAACCAATTATATTTAAGATCTGCTGGTGATTTTATTTATATATTCGGTCCTATGAAATTAGATATAGATTTAAATCTCTTTTTAACCGAGCATAATGATAAAGCAATTATGTTAATTTCGGCGTGTTATGTAAATTGCTCAAAATTTAATGCTAAATTTGATAAAATGAAAAAAAATTCTTTCAGTAATACTAAAATCACTAAAGTAAAAATAAATAATAGTAATGATATAAATTCTAATATTGTTGAACAGTTGGACCAGCTAAATAGTCTATATAAATCAGGTGTTTTAACAAAAGAAGAATTTGAAAAAGCTAAGAAAAAAATTCTAAACTAAAATGAAAAAAATTCTACTTATTACTTTTTGTGTTTTGACTTCTTGCCAAAGCCCTTATGAAATTAAAAGAAATAGTTCAGATAATTTAAAAAATATGAACATAACAACTGAAGGAAAAATAAAATCAAAGTGAAAATATTTCCAGCAATAGATATTAAAGATAAAAAATGCGTTAGATTAATCAAAGGAGACTTCGAAAATAAAACTGAATACGACATGTCTCCAGTAGAGCAAGCAAGAAAATATAAAGATAATGGATTTAAAAATTTACATATAGTCGATCTGGACGGTGCATTAACTGGAGATCCGATTAATATTGATATTATTCATGATATTGTTGGAAAATTTGATCTTAAAATTGAAATAGGAGGTGGGATCAGAAATTTTGAGACTATTCAAAAATATATTGATACTGGTGTTGAAAAAGTAATTTTGGGAAGTGCTGCCATAAAAGATAGAAGATTTTTAGAAGAAGCTTGTAATAAATTTCCAAACCAAATTGCATTAGGTTTGGATGCCAAAGATGGCCATCTTGCAATTTCAGGGTGGACTGAAGAGTTGGATAAACTAACAGCAGAATATCTTAAAAAAGTAAATAATTATGGGGTTAGTAGGATTATTTATACAGATATCAATAGAGATGGAACTAAGCAAAGCCCAAATTTTGAGGAAACACAAAAGGTGGCAGATATTTCAAATTGTCCAGTAGTTATATCTGGAGGTGTTTCATCAATTGATGATATTAAAAGAGCAAAAAAATTAAATAATATTGAAGGAGTAATAGTTGGAAAAGCTATATACGATGGAGATATAAAGTTAGATGAACTTGCAAAAGAAATAGATGCTCAAAAATAGAATAATACCCTGTTTAGATGTCAAAAATGGTCGTGTTGTAAAAGGTATTAACTTTGTTGATCTAAAAGATGCAGGAGATCCTGTTGAACAAGCAAAAATTTATAGCGATGGTGGTGCAGATGAAATTTGTTTTTTAGATATTACTGCTTCTAATGAAAATAGAGATACTATTTATGAAGTGGTAGAGAAAACATCTAAAAAATGTTTTGTTCCTTTAACAGTTGGCGGTGGTGTTAGAAGTATTGATGATATTAATAAATTACTTAATTGTGGAGCTGATAAAGTATCAATCAATACAGCAGCTGTTCAAAATTCAAAAGTAGTTGAGGATAGTTCTAGAAAATTTGGATCACAATGCATTGTTGTTGCAATTGATGCAAAGAGAAAAGACGATGGATGGGAAATCTTCACTCATGGCGGGAGAAATCCAACTGGCGTAAATGCTTTAGAATTTGCATCTAAAATGGAAAAATGTGGCGCGGGAGAGCTTCTTGTGACATCCATGGATAAAGATGGCACTCAATCTGGATATGATATTGAATTGATGCAAAAGATATCGTCTATGGTTAATATTCCAGTTATTGCCTCAGGTGGTGTTGGTACATTAGATCATTTAGTAGATGGAATAAAATCAGGTGCTAGTGCTGTTTTAGCTGCATCTATATTCCATTATGGGACTTATTCAGTAAATGAAGCTAAGCAATATTTGGCTTCAAAAGATATACCTGTTAGGATTTAGAATGTTAAAGATTTTAGAAGATCTCGTTACACTTGCAAGAGAGCGAAAAAATAATCCTGTCGAAGGCTCATACACGAATAAGCTTTTAGAAGATAAATCTTTAGCAAAAGAAAAAGTTTTAGAAGAAATTAATGAACTTATAGAAGCTGTTGAGCAAGACTCTAATAAAATCCATGAAGCTGCTGATGTTCTATATCACTTAATTATGTACCTTGAAAAAAGTGGTATAAAAATTGAAGAAGTAATGGAAGAGCTGAAGAGTAGAAAGAAATAATAATGATGCAAGGTTACATAAATTGGGAAAAAAAACAAATTCAGTGGTGGAAGAAAAAACTTGGACTTTCTGAGCATGGACTTGCATGGATATCTTTCATTAAGGGAATTTTGGTTGGATTATTAATTTATCATTTCTTTTTTTAAGGAAACTAATCAATTTAAGATTTTGTCTGATTAATATCTAAACAGAGTTTTGTGGCTCTAGTTATAGATGGCGCCAAGTTCTCAAGTTTCCAGTTATTAATTGGAATATCAAAATATTTTTTAACTTTAAAGTCTATTCCATCAATAATTTCTATTTCAAATTTTTTTTCTACTCCATAAAAATCATAAAGATATTGCACATACTCACCTATTGGAAATTCTCCTAAACTAAAAATAATTTTATATCCTCTTGAATGAGGCAGTATCTCCTCAACTTTGGCTGTGAGTTCATTACCATTTAGTTTTATAGGTAAATGTTTGTGTAAAAGTTGTTTTATATCTCCAGGTTGCTCAAATGTTAGAAAAGAGAATGTTTGCCAAACCTTTTTGCAATTATCTTCGTTACTAATAAAAAACCCCAGTTTATCTTCACTTTGAACTTCTCCAGACACTATTGCATAAGACACACTTTTAAATTTTTTTATGGTCCATTTCTCATCCGCATAAGCATTTGAAAGGAGATTAAGGAAAAAAGCTGCTATCTGCAAAATGAGAAATGGTTTCCAATGCATTATTAAAGTATTGCATAAAAGCTAGTTAATAATTGGTCCCAAATTTGTCTTAATTTTGTATAATAAAAATTAATAATGAGCAGCGAAAATAATTTATTAATCCTAAAATTATTACTTCTAATGGCTTTCGCAGACAAAGTTTATATGGAGGAGGAAAAAGAACTTATAAATGAAATATCTGAAAAATTGACAATCCCAGATCGCAAAAAACAACAGATAATAGAAGAAGTCGAACAATCAAAAAATATTACTAAAGAATGTAGAGAAACAGCTAACAAAATAATCAATAAGGAGGATAGGGAAAAAACTATTGAGCTGTTATCAGAAATGATCACTAAGGATAAAATTGTTCATCAAAAAGAGTTATTTGCTTTTCAAATTATTGCTGATGAATGGGGAATGTATTTAGAACATGAGTAAAAATTTCGATGCTTTTTATTTTAAAAAACTAAGATCGCAAGGTTATACATTAGAACAATCGCTAGCTGAGTTAGCGGATAATAGCATAACTCATAATGCAAATAATATTTGGGTTTACATGTATTGGAGCGATGATACCGGAAAGGATTCATTCATTATGGTTGTTGATGATGGGGATGGCATGAATGAAAATGAACTTTTAAATAAAGCATTAACAATACCAAAAGATGACATAATCGATCAAAAAAAAGAAGGTCATTCTGTTTATGGTTTAGGTCTAAAAACTGGTTCTTTTAACCATTGTACCTCAATAACTATTATTACAAAAAAAAAGAAATTGTTAAAAAAAACTTTAAATTTTGAAGATGGATTAACAGACAAGATGCCAGACTGCATTAATCATAAATTTATAAAAAAGCATATAGATGATTTCAAATTTAGAGAAAATGGAACGGTTATTATTCTATCAAACCTAGATAAAATCTCAGAAATGAGAGCAAGTGATAGAGGGCCGAATTTTTATGAAGATTGTGATAAATCAAAAAAGCATTTTAAATTAATTTATCATAAATATTTATTAGATAATAAAATTAATATTTATTTTCAAGGCACTAACGAAATTAACAAAACTAAATCTATTGATCCATTTTATAAAAAAAATCCAGAGACAATTAAACTGGAGAATACTGAAATTAGTTTTCTTAAAGGAGGGCAGACAATTTTAAAACCATATATAATTCCCCTTGAGACAACTAAAGAGAATCTTGGAAAAAACAAAAATGATTTGCAAGGTTTATATTTTTTAAGAAATAGAAGAGTAATTGACTATGGTGGTTGGTTCGGACTTGGTGATAAAAATGAAGATAGATTTTGGAGTAACAATGAAAGATATAATAGGCTTAGAATTGAAGTTGATATACCAATTGAAACAAGTAAAGATTGGATAACTTATTCAAAAAACAAAGTAATAATCCCAAGTTATGCAATAAATAAAATCCGCAAAAGTCTTATTCATATTAGGAGGGATTATATTGAAAAAATAAATCAATTAAGAGATAAAGAAAAAGAGCCTATTAACGAAACATTGAAAAGAAAAAATGAAATAATTAGAATGTTAAAAAATAAATTAATTAATGAAGAGGAACTGAGTAAAATAGGAGAATTAGTAAATAAAATTAAATGAATGATTTAGAAGCTTTTATTCCAGTTATCAATGGACATATAGATTATTTTGGTATTAAAAAAAAAAATTCCAAGTCATGGTATCCAAAAAATAAAAAAGATATAGATGAATTTTTAGAGGATTTATTCAAAACATATCCCGAAGCAAAAAAAGTTAAGGCACAAATAATTGTTTTTATAGAAAAAACTTTTGCAACAACAATGGAAAATGACATGACGTTGAGAGCAAAAGCCAAAGATAGAAATCATGAACCATGGTTTAATGATAATACAAAAAAATTATGGGAAAATAAAATTTATACAAGTTCACAATATGCTTATTACAAAAAAAATCTTGAGAATAAATTAGGGAAAATAGTTTCAAATGACATTGATGTTTCCACAAATGAAATATTGCAAGATTTAGAAAGACCTGGAAGACAAGGAAATTGGGAAACGAAAGGCATGGTTGTAGGTGATGTTCAATCTGGAAAAACCTCTAATTATAACGCTTTAATCGCCAAAGCAATAGATTGTGGATACAAAATGATAATTGTCATGAGTGGGATTTACAATAGTCTAAGAGCTCAGACTCAAACTAGGTTGATGGATAACTTAATTTCAACTTCAGATCCAAGAAAAGGTGAAGATGTGTACGCAGTCAATTTTATGACACAAAAACCTAAGTACAAATATATAGACGGTATAAAAGTTATGGAATTCAATGGTGACTTCAATGCTAAAACTGCAAAAACTGTTGCATTGCTTCCAAATTTAGATCCAGCCATATTTGTCATAAAAAAAAATGTACCTGTACTTTCTAACATTTTAGTATGGCTTAATAGTCAGCCAGGCATTAAGTATGACCCAAAAGTCCCATGGAGTTGGAATGGTTTTAAAGAATATGTTTCTGAAAATTTACCTAAAAATAAAATTGAATGTGATCTTCCTTTATTAATAATTGATGATGAGTGTGATAGTGCATCAATAGATATCAGTAAGCGCAAAACTGCTTTATCAAATATTGATGATACTGATGAGTTAGAAGCATTCAGACTAGCTGATCCTTCAAAAACAAATTTATTAATAAGAAGAATTATGGCGTGTTTTAAAAGAAATGCATATATAGGATATACTGCCACTCCTTTAGCAAACATTTTTATTGATTATACTTCTATTAAGAAACAAGAAGGTAGAGATTTATTTCCTAGAGATTTTGTTAAACTTTTAAAACGATATGACTCATATCAGAGCCCAAGAAAAATTTTCGGTAAGGCAGAAAGAAATTTTGATGATGATAACGAAATAGTAAGCTTATCTGAAGACATTGATCAAAATGATTATCCTCAGATTAAATGGGTTTATGACTACCGAGACGATTTTGATGAATTTACAAATTTAGATACTGGTGAAATTGATGAAGAAAAAAGGGATGAAGCCTATAGAAATGAGGGTAAAAGAGGGTACGATGAACCCAAAGGTTGGGTTCCTTTGTATCATAAACAACATCATCCATGTTTATATAAAGATGAGGATAAAATTCCAAATAGTCTTGAAGATGCAATTATTACTTTCCTAATAAACATCGGTATCAAATCTTTAAGGAGTGATGAAATACAACATAACTCAATGCTAATACATGTTTCAAGGTTTGTGAGTGTTCAAAACACGGTTATTAAACAAATAAAGAATTATGTTAAAGATTTAAATAATATATTTACAAATGAAATTGACAAAAAAAAAGTCGAATTTATAAAAAATAAGTTCCTCAAGATATGGAATGAAGATATTTCAAAAAATTTGGACAATACAAAAAATAAAGACTCAAAAGAACTAAAATTTGAAGATGTATGGAAAAATTTAGTAAAAGAGATAAATGATGAAGAAAAATTTGATGTGATTCAAATTAATAGTAATTCGACAGATATTTTAGATTATGAAAATAAAAAAAATGGTTGGAATGTTATAGTCATTGGTGGAGCAGCTATATCAAGAGGAATAACTTTAGAAGGATTAAGTGTTAGTTATTTTTTAAGAATTGCTAAAACACCTGTTTCAGATACTTTAACACAAATGGGTCGTTGGTTTGGTTATCGACAAGGCTACGAGGATTTATATAGAATTTATGTTCCTAAAATTTTGCACATTTTATTTAGACAATTTACTTATGCAATGGAATTTGCAAGAGAAAAGTTTAGAGAAATGCAAACCGCAGAACCTCCAAAGACACCAATTGAATTTTCTATGGAAATTCCAACTTTTGATGGATGGAATTTAATTGCAGCATCAAAATCAAAAGATTTAGTAGAATTACCAGAGCCACTTTATTCTTATAGCTCAAGACATCATCAGAATATTGTATTTCATAAAGATAAAAATTCTAGGGAAACAAATATAAATTTATTTCATAATTTAATTGATAAATTTGGAAAATGTGACGAAACTGAAAATGAGATTAATAGAAGATTAAAAAATGCAAATATATGGTTGCCAAAAAAAATTAAAGAAAAAATTGATCCAAGTTTAGAAAAAGAGGAAATCTTAAAAAAAATTCCTAAAGACACTAAGAAAAGTATTACTAAAGGACACTTATGGAAAGATGTGGATCCAGATGAAATTGTAAAATTTTTATTGAAATACAAAATGCCAAGACGAGCTTTTACCGATAGTCATCCACATGATATAGCTTTTAGAATTAGAGAATTAAAAAATCATAGACCCAGAATAAAGTGGAATTTTGCAATATGGTCCTTAGGAGATAAAGAAAAAATAGATTTTACGGTCGGCAATAAGTCCAAAATAGACATAAAACTTAGTGAGCGTGGATTATCAGCTCCTAGTAAAAAAAAGTATCTTCAAAATAACGAATTTTCAATAGGAGTACAATCAGATCCGAGGGCAGAGTTTGTGGATATAGAAAAAGAAATTTTTGATCAAGGATTAGATAATTGGATAAGCATGTATAAAGCAACAGGCAAAACAGAGGAAAAAAAAGATAATAAATTACCATACGGTTTCAAAAGTAAAATAAGACAGAAAAGAAAAGAAGGAATTTTTATTTTAACACCTTGGCTAATCAAACCAGATGGAGTTAATATTATGAATGATAAAGATTCAAAATTACGTTTAGAGCAAGATCTTCATGTAGGTTGGGAGATTATTATACCACCCACAAAAGAAGAGGGTGATAATGATGATCTAGTTTATAATGTTGCACTGAATAGAGTTGCCCTAGAACACAGAAAACAAAATTTGTTAGATTTTTTAAATATAGAAAAAGAAGAGGATGCTGCTTAAAAATTAATTTATTCTATGGATTTTATAGATTATCAAAAATATCTTAACAACCAATGGAAACAAATAGAACAAAGAATAAAAGATGATGAAGATTTTAAAAAGGCTGGAAAAGGTAAAATTAGAATCTCTGAAGTTTTTATAATTACATTAGATACAAATAATACTCCTGGATTGTTAATAGTAACAAATAATATAAAAAAAGTTGATAAAGACTCAATTCCTCAATGCAAAGGTTGGAGTATAGAAATTATCGATAAAAATATTATTATGACTTTAAAAAATAATGATTTTAGCGATTTTTTTAAAGATATTATAAATTTAATATTAACGAAAATTTATCTGAATGATTTTAATGAACAAGAAAGTATACAATATTTTTTTGAAGAACTTTTGTCTGCTAAAAATTTTTTTGATACAGAAGAATTACCTAGAAAGCTTTCACCAGAAAAAGAAACTGGTTTATTTGGAGAGTTAATAATATTAGATGAAATAATTAAAAAAAATTCAGATAGTATTAATTTAGATTTTTGGACAGGACCATCTCAAAAGCATGATTTTACTTTGCCAAATATGTTGTTAGAAACAAAGACATCAAAAAATAGAGAAAAAAAAATTGTGAGCACATCTAGCACTGATCAATTATCTCCAATTTTTGATAAACCATTATATTTAGCTTACGTCAAAATTGAAAAAAATATAAACGGTAAATCTTTAAATATGTTGGTTCATGAATTAAGTGAAAAGTTTTCAAAAAACTCTGAGGTTTTATTAAATAACTTTTATTTGAAATTAAGGCAATCTGGTTATTATAATATTCACGAAGATGAATATAACGATAAATATTCATTAAACGAAAAAATATTTTATTTTGTATCTGAAAAATTTCCACATATTAAAAGGGTCGTGGAACATGAGCCTATATTTGATCTCTCAATTACATATAAAATTGATTTAGATAAATGTGAAGAATTTAGAATAAATACTGATACAATGTTACAAAAATTATGAAGTCTGAATTAAAGCAAAATATTAAAGATGCCTATATAAAAAACTTTTTTCATAGAGTCAAAAATGAAGTAGAAGAGTCTGATGATCAACCAGCTGCAATCTTAACTAAAATATATACAGACATATTATATGATAATGGAACAATATCAGATTACGAACTTTTGTATTTTGAAAAACACATTTCCAATAAAATTGATATAAAAGTAAATGGCTTTTCTTTTAGTGAGGAAGATTTACGACTAGATCTTTTCGTTACTCATTATGATCCATCAGATAACATTCAAGAAATTAAATATAATAAAGTTCAAGAATTAATTAATGCAGCTAAGAACTTTTATATTTATTCAACAAAAAAATTATATGAAAAAATAAATAAAAAAGAAGATGCTTACGATATATCAAAAAATATCTATAAGAATTCAAAAGATATTTCTACGGTAAGAATTTTTGTTTTGACGAACGCTTTATGTGAAAAAAATCCAAATATAGAAAGAGAAGGAAAGATAGAATTTCAAAATTATCTTTTAGATACTAGAAGAATCTATAGTTCAAGCTTAGGAGGACCAGACACTACAAATATAAGGATTGATTTCACTAAATTTAAGGAAAAGGTCAGATGTATGTTAGCTCATAAAACATTTGACAAAATTAGTAGTTATATGGCTTTTATACCAGGAGAAGTATTATACAACATCTACCGATTGTTCGGTCAAAGATTGTTAAATCTTAATGTTAGATCATTTTTACAACTTGGAACAAAAATTAACAAAGGAATTAGAGATACATTAATAAATGAGCCAGAGAGATTTTTTTCGTATAATAATGGGATAGTTGTAGTTGTAGACAATATAGATATTGGTCATGATAAAAATGGTCTCTTTATAAAAAGTGCTAACGGATTTCAAATAGTTAATGGTGGACAAACCACAGCAACATTATTTAGAACAAAAAAACAAGATCATAAAATACGTTATGATAATGTGGTTGTTCCAGCAAAAATAACATTAGTAAAAAAAGAAAGCCTTAGCGAAGTTGTTCCTAAAATATCTGAATTCGCTAACACTCAAAATGTAGTGAAAAAAGCTGATTTTTCATCAAGGCACCCTTTTCATATTAATATAAAAAATCTTTCAAATAAAATAAGAACTTCTGAAGGAAAGCAATGGTTTTATGAAAGAATGCGTGGAGAGTACCAAATGCAGAAAATGAAGCAAAAAGATCTTGGAAAAAAGAAAAAATCCAGATTTCTTGAATTATCACCTTCAAATATGAAGTTTACAAAAGAGGACCTAGGCAAATTTATAAATTGTTGGCATTACTTAGATCCACATGTTGCTTGTACTGGAGCACAAAAAAGTTTTGTTACATTTATGAATTTATTAAATGATAAAAAATTTCATGAAAAAATTGATGACGACTTTTTCATTAAATATTGCACCATCGCAATATTATTCGATAAAACAACCAAAATAATAAAAGATAATGTTTCAATAGCAGGCTACAGGTCCCAAGTTTTAAATTATACCATATCTTTGATATCTTATCATACAAGTAGAAAAATAAACTTCGACTTGATTTGGGCCGATCAAGACATATCAAATCAATTTCAAGATTTGATAAATAAATGGAGTTTTAAAATTTATGAAATTATTCAAAAAACAGCTAGCGGAAAAAATATTTCTGAATGGTGCAAAAAAGAGGAATGTTGGAAAGATATAACTGATCGCACCTTTTCTTTTTCAAATACACCGCCTGAGTTTACAAATTTAAAAAAAGTTGCTGGCAAGCCAGTGAAAATAGCTAAAGAGATTTTTTCACCAGAGGATATGGATAATATAAAAAAATGTAAAAATTTAAGTACAAGAGATTGGGAGAAGATGATAGCTTGGGCGCACGAAACAGATGACTTTCATTATATTCAGTTACAAATAGCTACAAGTTTGTGGATGCAATCACTTACAAATTGGAAAAGGCAACCATCACCAAAACAAGCGAAAAGTGCTCTGAAAATGATAAATAAAGCTGAAGAAGCAGATATAATTTAACTAACTTTTCCTAACCAAAATTTATCTGATTTAATTAAATACTTTAATACTTCAAAACAAACTTTTTCAACAACATTTATAGGAACAGCATTTCCTGCTTGTTTATACGCTTGAAGATCAGATACTGGAAATTTGAAACTTTCTGGAAAACCTTGAAGTCTAAAAACCTCTCTTGGCGTTAGTTTTCTTGGATTTCTATTTTCACCTCTAAAAATTAAACACTCACTTCCATCTTTATAGTATCTTGAAGAAATCGTTCTGGTACATTTTTCACTGGGATCAGTAAGCTTAAATCCAAATCCTTTCCCATTTTTTCTATTCCTTCTCCTTCTATTTTGATGACTAATCCATAATTTATCTGAAATTACATATTTTTTATCTACTGTTCTGTCTAAAAAATCTTTAACTTGTACCTTTTTTAGCGTTGGTTCAGGATAAATAAACTTTTCATGGTACTCCAAAAATCCAACAATATATATTCTTCTTCTTCTTTGTGCCAAACCGAAATCTTGTGCATCTAAAATTTTTGGATCAGGAACATAATAATACTTTCTCAATTTTTTAAGCATTTCATCAAGGACTTTGCCATTTGAGTAACTTTGTAAATTTTGAACATTTTCTAAAATAAATGCTCTAGGTTTTTTTACTTTAAGAATTTCATATATATTAAAAAAAAGATCACCTTGATCTTTGTCATCAAAGCCATGTGCTCTTTTTAGGAATTTTCTATTAGAAACACCTGCTTTTGAGAAGGGTTGGCATGGAAATCCTGCAAGTAAAATATCATGATTTGATATTCTTTCATTTATTTCTTTTTTTTTGATAGATTTAATATCTTTTATGAGTTTTGTATTTGGAAAGTTCTTTTCGTAAGTTTTTTTGCAATGTTCATCAATTTCAGAATATAGCTTACATTCATCATTTAATCCTAATTTTCTAGCAGCTCTAATTAATGATATTCTCATACCACCAACACCAGCAAACAAGTCAATTGAGGTTATTTTTTTCACGAATCAATTATAAATTATAACTATTTGCTAAGCGAAAAATAGATGTTATAAGTAATTTGTCTGTGATTTAGAATTACTCTACTTGCTTCAGACATAAAAAAATAACGCTAAAGGAGAAATATGGCCATAATCAATCTTAAACCTTTAAGTAAAAGAGATCCAATTTTTAAAGGTAGTTTTATGACTTTCTCCAAATCAAAAAAAGGAGAAAAAATGAACGAAAAAGAAAAGCAACTAAAATTAGACAAAAATAAAGTTAAATGGTTTAACGGTAACAGTAAAAAAAAACTTTTATTCCTAGAAAGTATAGGAAATCATAAGACACCAAGAGATGTTATGCTTAAAAACCTTATAAAAGTTTTAGAAAAAAATGGTTTTGTAATAAAAGATAAAAAAAAATAATATTATCTTGCAAAATGTAATGTGATTATTATATGATGTATATGGCTTAAGAAGAAAGTAAGTTTGTAGCGGTTTGTTATATAAATTCTTTTTTTACTTTCTTTAAATTTATATTGCTAACCGCTATAAAAAATTACATCGCCTGAAACTAGTGCAGAAAGCGCCTTATCTAAGCCGTATGTAAGAACTAGTAGACCAGATGTGATTTCTTTTTTCTTTTTCCAATTAAAATAAATAGAACCAAGGTTCAAATGGTAAAAAGAAAGTATAAAAATAATATTAATTTCATTTTATCTAATCTGATCTATTGGTTTAGAAAGGATAAAAGAAATGGCAAACCCATTAAAATATAAATCAATTTCTATCCATATTGATTGTTACAAAAAAATAGATGAACTAACAAAAACTCTTGTACCAGGAGTAGCAATCTCGAGAGCACAAGTAGTTAGAATGTTAGTTAATCTTGCAAACGATAAATATAAACAAGAAGTAATAGAAGAACTTAATCCTCATATAGCGGCCGACCAAAAGTGGGAGGTTAACTAATGGACAAAATACATGAGATTAGAGTTGAAGAAGTAAGGGACATCGAGGAAGGTAGACATTACTATAGAGTTTATATGGAGATAAATGAAACAATTAAGATTATAGGAGAGTCAGAAACAAAACCTCAATTAATCAGATACATATCGGAGGTATATTAATGACTATAGAATATTCATTTTCACCTTCTGAACTTGATTATAAAGCCAAGAAATGCTCAAGATGTTTTTATATTCATAAGCATAACAAAATTAATCCTGGAGATAGACCACCTCCAGTTTTTTCAAGTTTTGATGCAGTTCAAAAACCTTATTTTAAAAAAACAAATACAAAGTCTTGGTGTGACGACCTTCCAGATGGTGAGATTATGGATAGTAATGAACTACCGGGCAAAATAGTATCTGATGGTTTAGTTGATGATAAAAAACGTAAATTTATCTTAGCTGGTAATCCTGATATTGTTATAAAATTTAAAGATAAAAGTTTCGGAATAGTTGATTTTAAGACAACAGTAATTTCTTTAGATAAAGCAGAAAATTATAGGTTTCAACTGGAGGCTTATGCGCAAATATTTTCAAGCCCTGGATCAACCAAAAAGGCCAAAACACCAAAACTAAGTCCTATAACTCACATGGGTATTTTGCAATTTTATCCAAAAGAAATCACAAGCCATACTGATCATGATTGTGATTTAAAAATGAAAACATCTTATTCTACACTCAATAGAGATGAGAGTGGTTTTTATAATTATATAACTAAGTTAATAGATTTATTGGAGCAACCTACTATTCCAAGCTTTAACAAAGATTGTAATTTTTGCAATTTTACCAAAAAACAAATTGATTTGGGAGAACATCGAAATGAAAAATAAATTAGATGAAATAATCAAAGAAAGATTAGAAAATAGACTCGAGTGGCGTAATTATCTTGGATGGTCTTTGACTCACAGAGATTTATATAGAAGTGCTAAAAAAGAATTTTATAAAGATAAACCTGTTTTGGATCTTATTTTAAAATTATATTTTCTTCCTTATAACACTATAAAGTATTTTAGTTATATTTGTGATCGTCATAAATTTGAAATGATTGAAACTGAAATAAAAATGTTACAAGAAAATAAAGATGAAAAAAAATAATAAAGATTTTAATAGAAACCCCAATGGATCAAACCAGTGGGTCCTCAGAAGTATTGAAGAAATTCAGAAAATAATTGATAGACATCCAACGTGGACTAAAAAGGATTTTCGTGGTGAAGGTAAATTAAATCCCAAAAAAGAAAATGCTTTATTAACCAGAAAAGAAACTGAAAGACCTGGATTAAAGTTTGGTCATTATGGAAAAAGGAAAGTAGCAATTAATGAAATTTATAAGCATTCAACTGAGGAAAGTATTAAAGAGTTTGAGAATAAACAAATAGATGAGGATACTTTTAGAAATAGAGCAAGAACTAAAAAACAAAGAGATTTGAATATTATTTAATGAAGTTTAGAGATTTTTTAGATGATCAAATAAAAAAAGGGAATACAAGTTGGGAAAGTAGAAGTGAAATTATTCGTGCATCAGGAAGTACTCAAAGTGGTCATACAGTAAGAGTTTTAAAAGAGTACGAAAATAAATTTCAGTTTGGATCAGTCACTGAAATTAAAAACAAAGAAATAAAAAAATATTTTGATAAACAACCTAAAGATAGCTTTATAAGTGTCGAGGGTGCAGCTAATCAAATACAAAAAGAATTACCAAAAGGAATAATAATTGGAGAAACAATTATTTATAACAGACTGAAAGATAAGTCTTTCAACACTAATAATTTAAAACCTCAAACACTAGATAACCAAGTATCTAAAACAGCTCCATATGATGTCAAAATTTCTAATGAGTTTAGGGAGAAATTAAAAAAACTTAGAGAGCCTGGTGTTTATTTATATATAGAAGTTACACAAAGAGGTGGGAACACACTAAGACTTAAAACTGGTGGAGAATTTTTTAAGATATCAGACAATTCATACCCTCCAAATGATGATAGTCTAAAACTTATAAAAAAGACTATAGAGGATAATAGAAGGTAAAAGACTAAAAAATAATTTTGAACAGTAGTTAACAGATTTTTTCATATATAATTTACACTGCTTTTAAATAATACCCATGTAAATAACCATGTAGATCAATAGTAGTTTTAAAACTTTCAATTTCAGGAGCGTTCGGATCATAATTAGCAAGATCTAAGATCTCTTTCATTTCATTAGCCAACGGTTGTTTTGATAACCATTCATCCATTTTATTCTGATCTTCTTCAGAAGTTATTTTTCTTTTATAAATATCTTTTTGATCTGTATGAAATTTAGCATAATAAGCTGCATACCAATCTACATCTTTTACTAAACTTTCAACTTTATAAACTTCAAACTTATCTGAAGATAATTGATCAAGATGAAAATCATAACAGTATTCTGTAGTTTTAACATCTGCGTTAATAAAACCTAGTTTTTCATTTTCATAAATTTTGAGTAACTGATCAAATACTTTACTGGATGGTTTTGAATAATCTACTTTTAATTTTTTTTCGGTATAAAATTGAACCTGGTCCTTTGTTTCCATAAACAAAATTTTTTTTGAAGGAAAACTTAGAGTAAATAATGGTTTTTTCTCTAAAGATTTTTCAATTAGACTATTGATAATTTTAATATGTTCTTTTTCAAAAAAACACTTAGGTCTTTGAAACCAAGGAGTTGTTACAGCACCTCCATAATCAATATAGTAACCATCTATTTCTAAATACTCTTTTCCTGGGGAATATGAATCAAAAACTGGAAACCAACCTAAACCACTTATATTTAGTGTGAAACAATTAACTGTTTTTCCTAATATATTATCAACTTCATTAACAAAACCCTCAGGTTCACCTTCTCTTTCCCCATCAATATTATAAAAATATTCTGTATAAGCTTCTCCAGCTTTTATTTTATCTATCATGAAATGAGCATCTCCAATTGCTAAAGATAGACCATAGATATGAACGTTAGTATGCCATTGAAGATTTTTGTTATGTTTTTTCATTTAATGTCATATTATAATTTACCAGGTAACCAGGTTGAAAATATTGGAAAGAGTATCATTAGTATCCCATAAATTATTCCAACAATTGTAAATAAAGGAACTTCTTTAAAAGCTTTGGCTGGATTTTCTTTGATCACACCTGCAGCTGTATAAATACCAACGCATACGGGGGGTGTGATCATTCCAATTCCGGCAAATGCAACAAACACCACATAAAGATGAAGTAAACTTTGATTGAATGATAATGTGATTGCTGCAAAAATTGGAACAGTCAAATAAAATACTGGAACGATTTCTATAAACGTTCCAAGAATTAAACAAATTGCTCCAAGCATTATCCAGAACAGATTTACACTCACACCTTTATCTGTGAAGAATGTAATAATTTTTTGAGGAGCTTGAGTGTAGGTTAAAACTACACTTAAGAATGTTGCAGTTGCAATAATTGCAAAAATAACAGCTGTTATGATTGCAGTTTCTCTTAGACAGCTCATCAAAGATGAAAAAGTTAGTTCACGGTAAATTAAAAATCCTATAAGCACTGCATAAACCCCTGCAACGGCAGCAGATTCAGATGGAGTTAATATCCCTGCATAAATTCCACCTAAAATTATCACAGGTGTTATCAATGCTGGTAATGCAGCTATGAAAGAACTTACTCTTTCTTTAAAAGATGCCTTCTCATCTGTTCTAATATGCCTGCATTTAAACAAAACTAGAAGAACCATCAAAACAAGTAGAACAAGCCCTGGAATAACGCCTGCTGCAAAAGTTTTAGATACTGGAACATTAGTTAGAGCACTAAATAATATTGCAGCATTGGATGGAGGTATCAATGCCTCTAATAGAGCCGCAGAGGCTGCTAGGACTACCACAAATGGGGTTGGGTAACCTTGTTCAATCATCTTTGGCATCATGATAGTTCCAACCGCAGTAATTGCAGCTAAGATAGATCCACAAAAAGCCGCAAAGAACCCCATCGCAATAACCATCGCAACTCCCAATCCACCAGGCCAATGACCAACTAGTGTTGTTGTAAACTTAACTAATCTTGATGCTGCTCCACCTTTTAACATAGCCATACCAGTAAATATGAATAATGGAACAGCTATTAAAACGTGTTTAGTTAATGCACCAAATGAAACTTGAATAAGAACTGACCACGGTAAATTTAATCCAGCGATTGCAGCTAAAGAACTTCCTAAGCCAAAAACTAAAAAAATTGGAACTGAAATAACTAATGTTACAAGAGAAATAATAAAAGCCAATCCAAACATTTATTCTTTCCCTAAAAGTTTTTTAAAATTATCTAAAATTAGCTCTAATGATGTTAAGGCTAAAATTAAAAAACCAACTGGGAAAGCTAAAAACATCCACCAGATAGGAATGTTAATTTCTAATTCCATCATCTGTCCTAAATTGTAATACATTGTTGTTGCATCAACTCCTGCTTTAAAGAAGACACACGCAGAAATTAGAGCTATTAAATTTACAATTGTTCCAATAATATTTTTGGATTTTTCAGATAAATAATGACTTAAAAAATCTACTTTAATATGTTGTCCCTGTTTTAGTAATGGACCAAGTAATGGAAAAACCAACCAACTCACCATTACAGGCGGTAATTCAATAAACCACGCAAATCCTGTGCCTGTAATAAATCTTGTTGTGGCGCTTAAAGCTAAAGCTGCCACCATTAAAAAGACAATGAACATTGCGAGCGAAATCGCAGCTTTTGCTAGCAAATTGTTAATAGCTCGCAATGCCCTCATAATCTTTTTAGAAAAAGTTTAACTTCTTCTAATTGCTCTTAGCATATGCTTGTGCTGCCTCTAACGCATCAGCATCAATCATTTTGGCCATTGCTGGCATTACTTCATCTTTCATAAGCTTATCAAACTTAGCTTTTTCAGCCCCTGAAAGTGTAGTAACAACCCCACCTCTTTCTTGGAATTTTTTAAGAGTACTTTCTCCAGTATCCATAATTAAGTCAGTTGATCTTTTTCCAATTTCTTTACCAACATCCATTATGATTTTTTGTAAGTCTGGAGATAGACTATTAAACCAAGTTGAGTTTGCCATAATATATGCATCAGCATAATATTGATAAGGCTTTTGAGCGTATTTTAAAAACTCCCACCAGCTATATGCCTCAATACTTCCTGGAGGACTATTTATCGTATCAATCATTCCAGTTTGTAAAGATGTGTAAACTTCACCTGTAGGCAGCGATACTCTATTTGCTCCTAAAGCATCCCACATAGGCTCTTCACTTTTTAAAAGTCTTCTAGCCTTCAGACCTTTCATAGCATCAATACCTGTTAATTCTTTAGCACTTGAAAAAGTCATTACAGGTCCAACTGGGTTATACATAACTAATGTTGAATTAGTTTTTTTAGTTAATTCACCCCAAATTTCTTTTCCTTTTGGTGAGTTTTGAAAAAAACCTCTTTGTTGTTCCCAAGAATTAAATAGCCCTGGAAATGAAGCAACATTAAAGTTCTTGTTGATTGGTGGAAAACTTACCACACCAACAATTCCTCCAAGTTCAACTGCACCAGAAGTAACTGCTCCCATTACTTCTCTAATTCCAAACAATTGTTTAGATGGATAAACTTCTATTTTTAGTTTTCCTTTTGCTCTTTTATTGACTTCATCAGCAAATATTTGTGCATGTTTTGCACTATGATGCTTCGGGCTCCAGTGAACAGATAATCGTCCAACTATCTCTGAAAAAGCAGCTGTTGAAGTAAGAACAAATGAAAAAATAAATGTTAAGCTAATAATAGCTTTATAAATTGATTTAAATTTATTCATTTTTCCTCTCTTTTTTTAAAAATTGATCTTATTAGTTGCATATATTTTAACAATGCAAAATTTAAAAAAATTTAATAGAATATTTTTAAAATGAAGCGAAATGGTTTCACATTAATCGAATTACTTGTTGTAGTAGCAATAATAGGTATCTTAGCTGCAGTTGGTGTTGTTGCTTATAGTGGTTATACTACAGGTGCGAAAGAAAGTGCTTGTAAAGCTAATCACAAACAAATAATTAATAAAGTAAAAGCAAACCAAACGTTGTGTGAATTCGAGTCATCAATAAAAATTCGTAATTCTTTTGACTGGCAAAATAATACCAAAGGTCAAGAGGTAGATGTTCCATGTTCCAGAGGTTTTTATACAATTGGATATGCTACTGCTACTAGTATGACTAACTATTTAAATGATCCATATAATAATGAAGCGTGGCCTTATGCTGTAATGTCTTATAATGGCTCACCTCCTAAAAATGGTTATACGACAGTCTGGTCGTATTATGGAAATCCAAATAGAATAAAAATTCAGACTAAATGTCGAGATAAAGTAATTACTGAAGACTTAATAAATTAACTGATAAGACAAATTAGTATTTTTAATGTTAATTTAAAGTTATATATTGATAAGAAAATTTTAACTATGTCATACGATGATAATAATATATTTGCAAAAATTTTAAGAGGAGAAATCCCTTGTAATAAAATCTATGAGGATAATTATGTTTTATCTTTTTATGACATTAACCCTCAAAAAAAAATACATGCTTTAGTAATTCCAAAAGGAAAATATATTGATTTAGATGATTTCAATTTAAATGCTTCTAATGATGAAATAGTAGGGTTAATGAAAGGAATAACAACAGTTTCAAAAAAACTAGGAATTTCATCGATTGATGGCAAAGGCTATAGAGCACTTGCTAACATTAGTGACTATGGTGGTCAAGAAGTGCCTCATTTACATTTTCATTTATTTGGTGGTGAAAAAGTTGGAAAAATGGTTTCGTGAGAACTAAAGTTCATAGAAATTATTTAGAAATTAATTCTCCAGACCAAATCAAATTATCTAATAAGCCTAAAAGTAATTGCAAAATAGAAATTAAAAATCCTCCTGACTTTCAAATAAACAAATTTTTTTATAAACAAATTGGAAAAAGTTATCGTTGGATTGATAGGCTCATTTGGGATGATAATGCATGGATGAATTACACTAATAATTCAAATTTAGAAACGTATATTTTGTCGGAAAGTGAGGAATTAATAGGCTTTTTTGAGCTCTTATTCCATCCAGATTTAAATAAATGTGAATTAGCATATTTTGGAATACTCGATCAATATATTGGCAAAAAATATGGATCATATCTTTTATCCGAAGCTTTAAAACTGGGTTTTAGAAAAAATACGAATAAAGTCTGGCTTCATACTTGTTCATTGGATCATAAGCATGCTTTAAAAAACTATTTAGATAGAGGAATGAAAATATTTAAGTCGGAAACAATAAGTATTGATATTAATTAATATATTTTTGAATTTTAAAAATGTTTTCATCAATCATTATGTTTGATTTTATATCAAATAATTTTGTTTCAACTTCATTTTGATAAATATCTATAGTTTTCCAACCTTGGACATCAAAATTATCTTTGTCAAAATATATAGTTATAATATTATCTTTGTGTTTCAACTTAACTGAATAAGTCTCAATATTTTCGTCTATATTTTCAACTTCTGCTATTTTTTTTATCAAAAAACTTTTATCTAAAATCAAATCAAGTGCTGTATCTTTTAATTTGTATTTTAAATAATTTTTGATTTTATCACTGTTTATAATTAAAGATCGGCCATTAGAAACTAATATTTTATTGTATACATCGTCATACTTACAATAAATTTTTTTTGGATAAGATAGTTTGCAATTTCCTTTTTCAATTTTATCATTTATTTTTTGATAAAATCTAAAATAAATACTATTAGTATTTTCAAGTTTTTTTTTTATCTCATCTTTTACTGAAGCATACGAATATGCTGGCAGAAAAAAAATTATAGACAAAATTATATATTTCACTAACTTAAAACTTCTCTTTTTCCCACATGATTAGCTTTACTAACTTCTCCATTAGCTTCCATTTGGTCAATAATTCTAGCTGCTCTATTATATCCAATTTGGAGTTTTCTTTGTAAAAAGGATGTGGATGCTTTTCTTTCTGATTTAACTATTTCTAATGCTGTGTTATACAATTCATCAATATCATTATTTTCATTATTTTTTGCGTTAATTTCTTTTTCATCTACAAAATTTAATATTTCATTAACATAATCAGGCTCTGCTTGATTTCTTAAAAAATTATTAACCTTGTCTATTTCTATCTCTGAAACGTATGGGGCATGTATTCTAGTTATTCTATTCGCAGAAGACATAAATAACATGTCTCCTTTGCCTAGCAATTGTTCTGCTCCCTGTTCGCCTAATATTGTTCGGCTGTCAATTTTAGATGTTACTTGGAAAGATATCCTAGTTGGAAAATTTGCTTTTATTGTCCCTGTTATAACGTCAACACTAGGTCGTTGCGTAGCCATTATTATATGTATACCAGCGGCTCGTGCCATTTGAGATAATTTTTGAATGTAATTTTCGATTTCTTTTCCAGCCACCAACATTAAGTCAGACATTTCGTCAACTATTACAACAATATATGGCATCTTAATTCTGTTTTTTTCATTATATCCGTCAATATTCTTAACCCCAACTTTTGTCATAAGTCTGTACCTACTTTCCATTTCTTTTACCACCCATCCCAATACACTAGCAGCTTTTTTAGCTTCAGTAATTACAGGACATAATAAATGGGGAATTCCCTCATATGTTGATAGTTCAAGCATCTTTGGATCAATTAAAATAAATTTACAAATTTCAGGTGTATGTCTATATATTAATGAAAGTATTATTGTATTTATACATACAGATTTTCCTGAACCAGTTGTTCCAGCAATTAGTAAATGAGGCATAGAACTTAAATCACTAGTAATTGGTTCTCCGGAAATACTTTTTCCTAATGCAATAGGCAATTTAATATTTTTATTTTTAAAATTTTTATCATCAATTATCTCCCGTAAATAAACGTTTTCCCTTGAAATTTTTGGTAATTCTATTCCGATTGTACTACTGCCGGGGATAGTAGATATTCTTGCAGTCTCTGAACTAGTATTCCTAGCAATATCCTCTGATAAATTAATAATTTTTGAAACTTTAACACCAGCTGCTGGTTCAAATTCATTTAATGAAACAACTGGTCCATGACTTATTCTTTTTATTTTTCCTTCAACACCAAAATCAAGTAGAATTTTTTCTAAACTTTCACCATCAACTTTAATTTCATCTTTTTTATTTGATAATTTTTCTGGTTTCTTCAAAAAATCAACTAAAGGTAATTTAATTTTAAAATTATTTATTGAATTATTTTTTTTATAATTATTAAATAAATCTTCCTGTTGGCGTGTTTCTACTAAATTAGTATTAATTAGATTATTCTTTTCTAAACTTTCATCAGATTTAATCTTTTTTTCTTTAGATAAAAATATTTTTTTGAATAATAAAAATATTTTATAAATATGAGATATTTTAAAATTACTACTTAGTAAAAAGAATAATAAAGTTAATAAGATTAGAAAATAATAACTTATTTTTTCGTTAATTTTTAAAAAGTCAGCAACAAATGTTTTCGAAATAAAGTCTCCTACAAAACCTTCATTACCATTTATTATTAACCAATAACTATCAATATTGAAAATACTAAAAAAGGAAGTGGCAATAATAATGTAAAGAATAACAAAAAAAATATTTTCGATTACTATAACTAATCTTTTATTAATAGTAATTGATATACCTGTAAAAAAAAGCGAAAAGGGTACCAATAAAGAAATTATTCCTATTGATTGATAAAACATATCTGCAATTAAACTTCCCTTCAATCCTAACAAATTTTCTATCTGCTGACTTTCTGGGAATATAAAATTTGGATCATTTGGAGAATAACTTATTAAAGATATAAAAAGTAAAATAGATACAAAAACTAATATGATGCCAATTAGCTCAGTAAATCTTCTTAATGCAAAATCAGCTATTTTATTGAGATAATTTTTAATAATCACGAATCAAATATTTATTTGTCACTTTGTATCATTTAATTTTTATTGTTAAAATTAATTTGTTATGAAAATTTGTCTAATTGGTCAAAATCTCACTAATTTAATTCTCGCATCGTTATTTACAAAAAAAAAACTTAAAGTTGATTTGTATCTAAAGAATAATTTTCTCAATCATAAGACAAATAGAACCATAGCTATATCTGCTGATAATTTTAAATACTTAAATGATTTAAAAATACAACCAGTTTCATTTTGGAAGTCAAAAGAAATTAAAATTTACGTAGAGAATTTAAAATCACAAGAGATAATAAATTTTAAGACAAAAAAAAAAGAAACGTTTAATCTTATAAGTTATTTTAAGTTTAAAAAATCACTTATAAACAAGATAAAAAAATCTAAATATGTAAATATAATTAATATCAACACATCATATTCAAATTTAATTAATAAAACAAAGAGTTATGATTTAGTTATTAATAGTGAAAACGATAATATAATATCTAAAAAATTTTTTTATAATAAAATAAAGAAAGATTATAAAAGCTATGCTTATACTTTTATAATAGATCACAATAAAATTGAAAATTATATTGCTTCTCAAATATTTACAAAATTTGGACCTTTAGCTTTCTTACCAATTTCAAGAAAACAAACATCAATTGTTTTTTCTTATCTTGGAAAAAATATAAGTGATGAAAAAATTTTAGATTTATTTAAGAAGTATAATTCACTTTATAATATAAATAGAATAAGCAATATCGAAAAATTCCCTATAAACTTCATAATGTTAAGAAACTATATACACAAAAATATATTAGCATTTGGTGATCTAATACACAGAATTCATCCTCTCGCAGGTCAAGGATTTAATATGACAATTAGAGATATCAAATCATTGTCAAATATCATTGATCAAAAGCTTTATTTGGGTCTACCAGTAGATATTTCTGTAGCAGAAGAATTTCAAAAATCTAATAAACATCTAAATTATTTATATGGAAAAGCTATTGATGGAATTTATGAATTTTTCAAATTTGATAGTCAATTTAACAGTTTAATTTCTAAATCTTTGTTTAAGGTTCTAAATAAAAATTTAAAATTTAAAAAATATTCTAGTATTCTATCAGATAGAGGATTAAATTTATGATCTATTGAAGTGTAGTATTTTCGAATTCATCTTTAATATAATTATTTAAAATCTGTTCCATTTTTTCTTTACGAATATTAATATCTCTGCTCTCCAATAAAATTTGTTTTTCTTCTAATGAAAAAGGCGATGCCATTGATAGATCATTTAAAGTCTGGGTCAGGTCTTTTTTATTTAATTCTTTTAAATTTACAATGTATCCCTGTTTTTTAAAAAATTTTTGCATATTTTCCATTATTATATTTAAGTCAGAAAAATTTAAATTTCCTATGCTATTTGAAACATCATCAGAAAAATTATTATACTGTACGTCACATTCACGGTATAATTTGTCAGTTTGTATCTCTGACTCAATTTTAAATCTACAAATCCCATTTAGAATAATTAATATTCTACCATCTTCTGTTTCGTTAAAACTTGTTATTTTTCCAATACATCCAATATTATATAAGTCTGGTTTTTCAAGCTTTCCAGTTTTTTTTGGTTGTATCATTCCAATTATTCTGTGCTTTTTCATACTATCATTTACCATCTGCAAATATCTGGGTTCAAAAATATTTAAAGGAACAGTAGTTCCTGGAAACATTATAAAGTTGGACAGTGGAAATATTGGAATAGTTTTAGGTAATTTATCTACGTTCATATTTTTATTATAATTATTATACATAAAGATACAACAGAGTTAAAATGAATTCATAGTCGCATCCATTAATTAAAAACTTTTTAAATTATTAAATCTTTTATTTATTTTTTTAGTGGATGGAAATTACTATCTTTTACCTCAAATTTTTTCCAAATTTCATTAAGTTGAATTCTTACACTATCATGAATACAAAGCATATTAAATGAAACTATATTTGAAAATATGTTATTTGGATTTTTTAAAAAATTGTTTGGATTGAACAACGGCGGTTTATGCCAAAACATGACATATCCCATACTTTTGATTTTTTCTATTAAATTTTTTGATGTGTAAACGTCGTCATTTTCAACGTATAAATAAGGTTTATATTTATCTATAATTTTTTTTGCTCCAATAATAATATTTAATTCTTGACCTTGTGTATCGCACTTAATTAATTTAACAGAGAAATTTTCTTTAGTTTTATCATAATATATTTGATCTAAAGTTTTAACTGGTACTTTTTCATAGTTCTCATTATTATCACTAAAAATTCTGGCATCTCCAAAGTTACTTGTTTTATTTTCATCAAATTTATTCATAAATGCTTCACCTTCTTTTGAAGATAGTGCTAATTTTGAAACCTCTACATTTTTTATCTCGTTGTCATTAATATTATCTAGTAATAATTTATAATTCTGTGATTGTGGTTCAAATGCAAATATTTGACCACCATTCGAAACATGTTTTGCTAAAGGGATAGTGTGCGTGCCTATATTTGATCCAACTTCAATTATATTTTCGTTATTATTTACTAATTGTTTAATTAAATTTACCTCAGCTTCTGACCATTCCCCATATTCTGATAGACTTTTTCCAATATATTTATCATTTTCGTAATAAGAAAAAATACCGTGTTTATATTTTTGTTTTTTTATATTTTTCATGTCTTAGTTAATACAATATTACTTAATATAAAAATTATAAAATTGATAAAACTTTTTGATTAAAGGAGACAATTTTAAATCTGACTGATCAAAATTGTTACTTGCTTAATTACTAAAAAGCTAATATTTTCTGTACTAATAGAACAAGCGGGCATAGCTCAGTGGTAGAGCGTCTCGTTGCCAACGAGAAGGTCGTGGGTTCAAGTCCCATTGCCCGCTCCAAATAATGTGATTAAATCAAAACTATTAACCTTATTTTTTCAAAAGTTTGTTAAAGATAAAGATATACGATCATTTAGAGGTAAAGTTTTTTACTATATTATTTTTAGATTAGTTAGAAATTTCTTAGCTTTTGACATTATTATTAAAATTTATAATTTTTATATTTTTGGAAGTATAAATAAAAATAAAACTTCTTACTTTTTGTTAAAAAAATGTGAATTTGGAGATTTTCACGAATTGAGTGTCATTAAAAAATTTTCAAAAAAGAACAAAATATTTTTATTAGATTGTGGTTGTAACTATGGTTTTTATTCATTTTATACTGCTTCATTGTCACCTGATAACTTGATTATTTCTATTGAAGCATCAAAAAATACATCAATACAATTTTTAAAAAACTTAGACCTAAATTATTTTAAAAATGTATATTTCAAAAATAGAGCACTTTCGAATACAGATGATGATATAATTTCGTTTAATGAAAGTTTAAATGATTGGGAAAGTTCACAAACACACAATGATTTTAAAAATTATTCAGTTATAAAAGTTAAAACTTTAAAAATTGATACTTTAATAAAAAATTATGATTTTAAAAATTTTATGCCTATTATTAAGTTAGATGTTGAAGGTAATGAAATTAATGTAATAGATGGAGCACTAAATTTCATTAAAAATACGTCGCCATTAATTATAATTGAATTTTCTAAATTTACATTTGACATTCAGTTTAATATTAATTATTTAAAAGATTTTTTAGTTAAATATGATTATTCAATTTACAACGATAAAAATGAGATGTTAAGTTTTGATATTATTCTTGTTAAATTAAAACAATTAAAAAAAAACTACAAAACGATTGGTAACTATTACTTAATAAAAAACTCGAGTAAAACTATGGAGGAATTTCTCTCAAATGAGTGATTTAGCAAACAAAAAATGTGTTCCTTGTGAAGGAAATATACCACCTTTTAATACAAATGAAATTCACAAATATCTAAAACAAGTCGATGGATGGAAAGTTATTGACGACAAGATAGATGGTTTTCATTTAATTAAAGATTATAAATTTAACAATTTTTTAGAAAGTCTAGCATTTGTAAATAAAGTGGGTGAGCTTGCTGAAGCAGAAGGACATCATCCCGATTTATGGTTTGGATGGGGTTACGCAAGGATTAAAATATTTACCCATGCAATTAAAGGTCTTGCTGAGAGCGACTTTATTTTAGCTGCTAAAATAGATAAAATAAATTGATCAGTGATTAAAGTGTCTTGTTTTGGAAAATACTAAAATAGTATTTGTCTGGTTAGCAAATTTAATAATTTCTTTATCATTAATTGAACCCGACGGTTGAATGACTGCTGAAATTCCTGCTTGTACCAATTTTTCTATACCATCCACAAATGGGAAAAATGCATCAGAAGCTGCTAATATTTCATCACTATCGTTTATTTTCTGAAACTTTTTCATTTTATCAATTGCTATTTTACAACTGTCTAATCTACTCGGTTGACCAGAGCCTATGCCTATTGTTTTGTAATCTTTTGTAATGACTATCGCATTCGATTTAACACTTCTGCATATATTAAATGCAAAGATAAGTTTATCTAAAGTTTTATTTGTAGGTTTTAATTTTGACACAATTTTAAAATCTTTCCTAGAAAAATAATGAGTATCCGGATCTTGAACTAAAATAGAATTAAATTTATTTATAAAATTAAATTTAAAGTTTTTTTCAACTTTACTAGAATCAATTAGCCTTAGTTTTTTTTTCTTTTTTAAAAGTTTAACAGATTTTTTGTCAAATCCATTTGCAACTATTACCTCAAAAAATATTTTATTAATCTCTTTAGCTAAACTAATATTTAATTTAAAATTACATGATACAATACCACCGTAGGCACTGATAGGGTCACTTTCTAAAGCCTCTTTAAAAGATTTGATTTTGTTTGGATTAATAGAAACTCCACAAGGATTTGCATGCTTAATTATTGCTACGCCATTATTTTTTGGTAAAGTTTTAGATACACTAATAGCTGAATAAAGATCGTTATAGTTGTTGTAACTTAGTTGCTTTCCACTGATTTGAAAAATTTCCTGTTTGTTATTTTGTGAATATATTGCGGCCTTTTGATGTGGGTTTTCTCCATATCTTGTCTTCTCAATTAATTTTCCGGAAAATATATTCTTGATTGGGAAAAAGTTTTCAGATTTCTGATTAAAATAATTAAAAATTTTTGACTCATAATATGCGGTTTCCATAAATGCTTCTTCAGCTAATTTTTCTCTAAAATCTAAATTTGTCGATCCTCTATTTTTATTTAATTCATTAGCTAAATCCTCATACTGTTTTGAGTTGCTCAAAACTACCACATCATTATAATTTTTTGCAGCTGATCTAACTATTGTTGGTCCTCCAATATCTATATTTTCTATTATATTTTTGTGACCAAACTTACTTAACAAAACCTTTTCAAATGGATAAAAATTTGTGACTACTAAATCTATATTTTCATAATTATTAATTTTCATTTCTTTTTGATGTTTTTGGTTCCGTCTAATATTTAAAATTCCAGCATGAATTTTTGGATGTAAGGTTTTTACTCTACCATCTAATAACTCTTTTGAATTTGTAAATTTAGATACCTCTAAACATCTAAAACCCATGGCTTTAATTTTTTTGTATGTTCCACCTGAGCTTATTATTTTAATATTATATTTTTTTAATAAAGTTAATAACGACATTAAATTAGATTTATCTGACAAGGAAATTAAAGCAGTCTTGATTTTTACTGTATTTTTTCGAATACCCATTTAATTTCTAAACTTATATCGTTTGTTTTGCCTGATAAACATATATTTTGGTTTTCACTAGATAAATTTTTATTACCGAAATATATACCTGATTCAATATTAATATTCTCGCAGTTACTTGAAAATCTCCATCCAGAATTTTCAATTTCAATTAGTATCGTTTTGTTATCTAAAGTTTTTGTTAATTTAACACCTGGCTCCATATGGAACCTGATATCATATTTTTTTGACTCTAACTTATTTTTTGAAATTATTTTATCTAATCCTATCAATTTATCTTTTTCTGCAAAATATTCTAAAGATCTTTCATGCAAAATTCCTAATTTTTTTAAATAACCATTATGGGATGCTTTTATTAACCAATAGTTTTTTTCATTAACAATATTTTTGTTACTAATTTTCAAACCATTTGCTAATAAATTATTGCTTCTGCTATTTGTAAATGAACAACTTGAATGATTATCTATTATAAGGGTTGAATGAGCTGCAGTGGATTTTGAAATTAGATTTAGTTTACTTTTATAATCTTGAAAATAACCAGAATTTGAAATCAGTTTTTTACTTTTATAAAAGAATTCAAATGAAAGAGCTCCACTTTGATAATTATGTGAAAATTTTTTTTGGGGGGAATTTCCAATATCCATAGCAAGAGTGCAATTTTTATTTTTTAAAATTGCGTATCCTCCAACTTCATTATTCGAATTTTCAAATTTATATTTATATAGCGATAGATATTTATTAAATTCTTTTAAGTCGTTTTGATGATTTCCATTAAAAAGTAAACTTTCTTCAGGTTTTGTGAAAATCGCATAAGATTTTCCGAGATAGAAAATTATTTCATCAAGGTACTCAGGTATATTATTAAAAGATTCCTTTAATAATTCTCTAACAAGAACAAAATATTTTAAATAAAAATTTAACTGTCTTATACTCCTTGTTTTTGGAAAGTACTCGTCGTCAAAAGAGGTAATAATAATTTTTCTTAACAATTCTAGACCATAATTTAAAAATTTTTCATTTTCATATGACAGTCCGGTGATTATTATTGCAGTACAGCCCAATAATTTATCATCAACAGATTGTGATTTACTTATCTCATTTATTAAATGATTAATTTGTTTGTTTATAGAAAAATTAAATTTTTTTTTATATTCGTTGCCACTTTTATCATAAGTTAACTTAGAGTTTGATATCCAAGATATTATTCTTTTTGATAAAATATCAAGCTGCCATGTTAATGAATTATAATTTTCATTTTTTTCTATCCACTTTTCAATTATTGACTGTGTAATATTCGCGGAAGACTTTAAATCAATGCTAAACAACCAATAAAAATTATTTAGTTTATTTAAATTATTTCCACTTAATTTTTTATTTTCCCAAATATTCTCTTTATCTAATTCCTCAATTTTAACCTTTTTTTTATCATATTTTACTAAGCAGCTAAGAACACTTAGGCTGGGTCTGTAGGAAATGTTGTTAATTTCAATTTTTGAAATTTTATTATTATAGAGATTTGATTTTAGGTATATTTTTCTTATTTGATTTCTAGAAGAGTAAAAAAATTCATTTATTGAAATTAAAGAATTTTTTAAATGCATTTTACATTGATTTTAAAGTTTCTATATTTTTTTTAATATCACCGTCGTTTTCTTTGAATATGGTTGTTCCAGAAACTAATATATTTGCTCCTGCTGATATAACTTCCTTCGAATTGGAAAAATTTATTCCACCATCAACCTCAATATCAAATTTTAAGCTGTTAGCTTTTTTTATTTGATATAGTTTTTTTATTTTTCCAATGACTTCCGGTATAAATTTTTGACCACCAAAACCTGGGTATACACTCATTATTAAAACTAAATCAATATCTTTTAAAGTTTTTTCTATGACATCTATTTCTGTATTAGGATTTAAAGATATACCTACTTTTTTCTTTAATTGTTTTATTAGATTAATTGTCTCAATCAAATCATCAGTGGCCTCAGGGTGAATTGTTATTATATCAGATCCAGCATCAGCAAAATTTTTAATATATTTGTGTACCGGTGAGATCATTAAATGTACATCAAAAGGTAATTTTGTATAATTTCTGAGAGTTTTTATCACTGGGGGCCCAATTGTTATATTGGGAACAAAGTGTCCATCCATTACATCAACATGAATTAAGTCTGCACCACCTTCTTCTAATCTTTTAATCTCCCTACCCAATTGACTAAAATCTGCTGAAAGTATTGAAGGTGAAATTTGTATATTTTTCATTAATAAATAAAAACTAGTACTATCAATTTTTGAATATATTTGAATTATTATTTACCAAATACTTTATAAATTTCTGCAGCTATTTCACTTTCTAATGGAAACGATAACATTCCCATAACAGAATAACCCATTAAATAAGGCATTAAATAAAATCTAAACATGTAAAAAAACCATGCAACATAAAGTGGCACTAACGGTCCTATAATGAAGCTAGGAGTTATGAATTTAAAAATTTTAATAATTGGATTTGTGTATTTAACAAATACTTTCATAAAAAAGAATTCAGAATCTTCTTTTTGAAAAATATTCATTGCAGATCTTCCAATTAAAGTCCACATAATGATACCTAAAATGTAGTCTATTACTAAAATATATATAGGCATTTACCTGAAAAAAATGGGGGCGGTACCCGCCCCCAAAAAGTTTAATTTAGTGTTGTTTACCAAGTATTGTCTTACCTGATGGAACACGTACTTCATCTACCATTTGTTGTGTAGCTTTGTCTGGTTCTTCAGTCATTAGACTTACTACAACCATTACAACTAAACAGACTGACGCTCCGATTATACCGAAACGTAAATGGTCAATACCTAACCAAGGTGCATTGCCCATAAACTTAGGATACACATAAATTAGATAAGCTGTTCCTGATGCAAGACCTGCAATCATACCTGCAATTGCTCCTTGTCTTGTCGCTCTCTTCCACCATACACCAAGTATTAATGGGAAGAACAATCCTGACATTGCAAAGTCAAATGCCCAAGCAACTGCACCAAGGATACTAGTGATCCTCATCGATGCAATGTATGCTCCAGCGGCACCAATAACTATTAGAAGTGCTCTAGCAACTAACAATCTTTTTCTTACATCCGCTTTTGGATCAATGATTTTGTAATAAATATCATGTGATAAAGCATTTGCGATAGCAAGAATTAGACCATCAGCAGTTGACATCGCAGCAGCCATTCCTCCTGCAGCAACTAGTCCAGAGATTACGTATGGTAATCCAGCAACTTCAGGAGTTGCTAGTACAACTACGTCACCTCTCATAAACCACTCATTTAACTGAAGAATACCATCTCCGTTAAAGTCTGCTATGAAGGCTTGTTTTACATTAATCCAAGCATTTACCCACTCAATTTGCATAATTTCAGCAATTGGTTTTCCAATGATACCTGTTGGTAAGTTTGGATCTATTAGTGAGATCTTGGATAATGTTGCAAGCATTGGCGCTGAAGTATAAAGCAATGCAATAAAGAATAGTGACCATGCCACTGATTTTCTTGCAGCTTTAACACTTGGAGTAGTGAAGTATCTCATTAAAATGTGTGGTAAAGAAGCAGTTCCTACCATCATACATAGTGCTAATGAAATAAACTTCCATGCAGCCATTCCACCTTCTGGCACACCTGCGTGTGATACAGCGATAGATTTTAGACCACCTGGTACGCCTGCAGCTTTGACGTCTGCAGCAGCATTTTTAACTAATCCAAATTGCGATTCAAGTTCACCTAATCTAGCTACTTCCTCACCTAACATAAAGTGTGGAAAGAAACCAAAGCCTGATTTGTTACTAATCCAGAATACTGGAATTAGATAAGCAATAATCAATACTATGTATTGAGCAACCTGTGTCCAAGTTACTGCTCTCATTCCGCCTAGCATTGAACAAAGTAAAATACTTACTAGTCCAACCCAAACTCCTAATTCAAATGGAATACTTAGTGCTCTTGATGCGATTGTTCCTGTTGCATTAATTTGAGCTGTCACATAAGTGAAAGATGCCAATGTTAAAACAACTACAGCGCAGAATCTTGCAAAGTTTCCGCCATATCTTGTTCCAATGAAATCTGGCACAGTGTAACATCCAAATTTTCTTAAGTATGGTGCTAAAAGTGATGATACTAAAACGTATCCCCCAGTCCATCCGACTAAGAAAGCCATATAAGTATAACCACCAAAGTAAATACCTCCAGCCATTGCAACGAATGATGCACCTGACATCCAATCAGCTGCAGTTGCCATTCCGTTAAATACTGTTGGCACCTGTCTTCCAGCAACATAATAAGCATCGACCTGAACAGTTCTAGATAAATACCCAATCAAGGCATATATACAAACTGTAAAGGCGACAAACAAAATACCAATCGTTTTAGCAGTCATACCTGCTTGCTCCGCTATCGCCATCAATATGATGAATACAATGAAGCCCCCAGTATATGTTCCGTAAATTTTTGGTAGGTTGTCAATAAAATTGCCTTTAAACATTAATCATCCTCCTTTTCGGTAAAACCAAACTCTTCATCGATTTTTTCCTGTCGATTTGCAAACCAAAAAATAAGGACCACAAATGCAATGATGGAACCTTGCGCACACATGTAATACGCTAATGGATATCCCATAAAACTTGAAGTGTTTAGGTCAGAACCAAACATGAAGATCAGATAACCGAAAACAAACCAAATAATTAATGTAATAATCATTAATCCTTTAGTTTTTTCCCAGTGCTTTTCTTTGTTTGACATTATTTTAATCCTCCCTATAGGTTAAAGATATAATTCATACTCATTTAAAGTAATAATTAAAGAGTAAAAAATGGCATATATTTATAGCAAAAGTGGTAATATTGGTTTTAAATGGGCATTAAATACAAACTAAAGCTCAAAGATTTGAAATTTGAGTATTTAAAGGAATATTTCATTCCATTTTTAAAATACTTCAAAAAAACAAAAAAAATCGAAAATTATTCTGATTTAAAAGATTTCATTCAAAAGAAATCTGCATGGGTAAGCCAAGTTACACTATATGGATATCTTAAAACAAGAATGGGAGCAAAATATGTATTGATGTTTGAAGATGAGATATTTCTAGGTTCAATTAACAAAGCTAAATGGAATATTTACTCAACCGCCTTACAAGATTTAACTTTTTATACAATCTCTTTTTTAAAAAATATCAGAAATCAACATGATACTGAAAAAGCAAAAGAAATTTATTTTGAAATTTTAGATAATGAGCTTAATAAAAATGAAATGCCAAAGGAATTCTATGAAAACGCAAAAAAAAATTTTCTTGAAAGATATGAAAAAATTAATTGGAATGAATATCATGAGTCATTACCATTTAATACTAGTGCTCTTTCATTATATGAATGGTCTCCAATCGCTGAAGAATTAAAATCTTTAGACAAAAAAATAGTTTTGAATTCTATGATCTTAAAATGGGATAATGTCAAAAAGGAATTTATCGAATTGATAAATTTTTAAGTATTTTTTCTATTCTCAACTAAGCTTTTTACTACACTTGGATCTGCCAAAGTTGTTGTATCACCTAATTGATCATGTTCATTTGCTGCAATTTTTCTAAGAATTCTTCTCATAATTTTGCCCGATCTAGTTTTTGGAAGTCCAGGTGAAAATTGAATTAGATCTGGTGTAGCTATTGGACCAATTTGTTTTCTTACCCAAAGCTTTAAATCTCTCTCTAAATCTAAAGTTGATTTTTCACCTACATTTAAAGTTACATAACAATACAAACCATTACCTTTAATATCATGTGGATATCCAACAACAGCAGCTTCTGCTACTTTTGGATGAGCAACAAAGGCACTTTCTATTTCGGCAGTTCCAAGATTGTGTCCTGAAACAATAATTACATCATCAACTCTTCCTGTGATCCAATAATATCCATCTTTATCTCTCCTGCATCCATCTCCTGTAAAATATTTACCATCAAATTGAGAAAAATATGTATCAATAAACCTTTGATGATCTCCGTAAACCGTCCGCATTTGACCAGGCCAAGATTGTGCGATACACAAACGACCCTCTGCTTCACCCTTTAAAACTTTTCCATCTTTACTGACTATTACTGGTTTAATTCCATAGAATGGTTTTGTTGCTGAACCTGGTTTTAAATTTATAGCTCCTGTTTGTGGACTAATTAATATTCCACCAGTTTCAGTTTGCCACCAAGTGTCAACGATTGGACAATTAGAATCTCCAATTATTTTATAATACCATTCCCATGCTTCAGGATTGATTGGTTCACCTACTGTTCCTAATAATTTCAAAGATTTTCTTGATGTTTTTTTAACAGGTTTATCACCTTCTCTCATTAAAGCTCTTATTGCAGTTGGAGCGGTATAAAAAATGTTTACTTTATACTTATCAACAATTTGCCACCATCGTGAACTGTCAGGATAAGTTGGAATCCCTTCGAACATTATTGTTGTTGCTCCATTGGATAATGGTCCATAAATTATATAGCTATGTCCTGTTACCCAACCAATGTCAGCTGTACACCAATAAATATCTTTAGGTTTATAATTGAATATATATTGATGGGTCATTGATGCGTAAACCATATACCCACCAGTTGTATGCATCACCCCTTTCGGTTTTCCTGTTGATCCTGAAGTATATAAAATAAATAAGGGATCCTCTGCATTCATTTCTTCTGGTTCACATTTATTTGAAACTTTTTTTGTTAACTCGTGGTACCAAACATCTCTTCGTTCATCCCAATTTATTCTATTTCCCGTTCTTTTAACAACTATACATTTTTTTACATTTGGACAATTTACTAAAGCTTCGTCAGCAATTGATTTTAAAGGTATTATTTTTCCACCTCTTACACCTTCATCGGCTGTAATTAGATAATCTGATTCACAATCATTTATTCTTCCAGAAATACTATCTGGAGAAAAGCCACCAAAGATTATTGAATGTACCGCCCCTATTCTTGCACAAGCTAACATGGTATATGCAAGTTCTGGTATCATAGTTAAATAAATTGTTACTCTATCACCTTTTTTTACTCCTAATTCTTTAAGACCATTTGCAGCTTTAGAAACTTCTTTGTGCAATTCTTTATAAGAAATTTTCTTTTGAACCTTAGGATCATCTCCAACCCATATAATCGCAGTTTTGTCTTTATTCTTCTTTAAGTGTCTATCAATACAATTTGCCGATGCATTAAGAGTACCATCATAAAACCATTTTATCTTAACATCAGATTTACTATATTTGATATCTTTAATTTTTGTATATGGTTTTATCCAATTAATTCTTTTTCCTTCTTTTTTCCAGAAGCCGTCATTATCTTTTATTGAAGCTTTATATTTTTTCTCGTACTGAGATTTATTTACTAGAGCTTTACTAATCCAATCTTTTTTTGTTTTATATATAAGTTCTTTTTCTTGCTTTGGTGCAAAAGATTTTACCTTAGATTTCTTTCTAGTGATTATTTTTCTCTTTTTTTTTTTAGCTTTTTTTTTTGGCATGGGTTATAAATTTCTCAGATACTACCCATCTTCAAAATAATTTTCCAGCATTTAGTGTCAATTGGCATGACAGACAGTCTGCTTTGTTTTATTAGTGCAATATCTTTTAAATCTTTATTTTTTTTAATGTTTTCAAGAGAAACTGGTGTTTTTATTTTACTTTTATACTTAACTCTCACTGCTACAAATCGCTTCTCTTCATCTGTTGGGTCGATAAATGCTGTTTTAATTACTTCAACAATTCCAACGATTTCTTTACCAATGTTTGAATGATAAAAAAAACAAAGATCTCCCTTCTCCATTTTTTTTAAATTATTTGCTGCTTGATAATTTCTTACTCCATCCCAGTCAGCACCTTTGGTTCCAGCTTTAATTTGTTGATCAATAGACCAAACATTTGGTTCTGATTTTAATAACCAATAATTCATATTTTCAAATTAAACATACACGCTTTCTGTAAAGCTTCTTACAACAAATATTTTTCCTTTTTCTACTTTTAATATTTTTTTATTTTTAGCATCAATTATAAATTCTTTTGAAACTTTACTACTATTTCTCTTAATTGTGTTTTCAATTTTAAATCTTTCTTTTCCAGTTATTTTAAAAAAATTATCATTTACTCTATGAGACATTTGTCCGGGGTGGTCAATAATTGGTTGAGAAAAAATCCACCAGAACACTCTACAATAACTTTTATCTAACCATTCAACTTTTAAATTTTTTCTTACAGTAGATGAATAATTAAAAGTGTGGTCTAATAATTGATCATCTGGTGCTTTAGGGTATTTAATTATATTTTCTAACCATTCATTTAAAACGTTGATGGATGAATTATTTTCTGAGAAATAAGCTACCCCTCCACTTGAGAAAAGTTGTACTTCTTTTTTTGGATTATTTAAAAGTTTTACGTTCACACTATTTATATAATAAGTTTCCTCTATCTCGCCTCTCTCGGAATTAATTTTGAGTTTTAGTGGCAAGTATCCATCATTCTCAGGGTCTTCTAACCAGTTATATATAGCAAAATCTATATTTTTTTCTTTTAGTGAATAAAATAATTTTGGCTCTTTCATTACAACCAAATCACAATCTAAAAAAATAATTGGTACTTTAAATTGTTTTAGCATATCTAGTATTAGTTTAGGCATACAATAATTAATATCATTAGATCCTTTATCGCTTTTAGAATAATGAATAGTTGGAACTTCAAATATTTTATAATTAAGATTAAAATTATTAAGAGAATTTATTAATCTATCAGCCTTATCTTTATAATTTTGGGTAAAAAAACTTACTATAAGAAAGTCTTCAACTTCTAATTTATTTTCTTTATAAATTTTCACTAAAGTTTTACCCCAGCACCTTTTAAAAATTTTGCGTTCTTATCTAAGGCCAATCTTGGATTAGCAATTAAATTTAAACTATCAAAATTTTTTACCTTGTATTTTTCTAACCCTACCATCGCAATCATTGCTGCATTATCTCCACATAACTTTAGGTCTGGAAATATTGGTTTAAAATTATTCTCTTCACTGACTTTTGTTAACTTATTTCTTATTCCACTATTTGCAGCTACACCACCAGCTACAACAAAATTATATTTATCTGTCTTATTTATTTGCTTAAATTCTTTAAATGCATTTTCAGTTTTAACATGTAATATTTCTTCTATGGTTTTCTGGAATGAAGCGGCAAGATCAAATTTCTCTTGTTCATTTTTTATCTCTTTTGATGTTCTTAAAATAGCTGTTTTAAGTCCTGCGAAAGACAAGTTGCAACCCCCTTTATCTAGAATAGGTTTTGGTAATTTAAATTTATTAGGATCACCTCTTTTTACAAATTCTTCTAACTTAGGACCCCCCGGAAATTCTATCCCTAAAATCTTTGCTGTTTTATCATAAGCTTCTCCTAGCGCATCATCAATGGTTGTACCTAATCTTTTATAATTTCCTAAGCCATTTACACTTAAATATTGAGAATGACCTCCAGATATTAGTAAAAGTAAATAAGGATATTCTAGTTTTGTGTGTAATTTTGGACTAAGTGCATGCCCCTCCAAATGGTTAATACCAATGAAAGGAATTTTTAGAGTAGATGCCATACCCTTTGCAAAATTTAAACCAACACTAAGACATATTATTAATCCAGGACCAGATGTGCATGCTACTCCAGAAATTTCATTAATCTTTATTTTACTTTCAAGAATAGCTTTATTTGCAATTAAATTTATTTTTTCTACATGTGATCGCGCAGCCAGTTCAGGAACAACTCCACCAAATTCTCTATGAATATCAAATTGACTAGATACTATGTTTGATAGTATTTTTGGGATATCATTACCGGTATCCTGAACTAATGCAACAGCAGTTTCATCACAACTAGTTTCTATTCCTAGAATTATTGATTTTTTGGTCATAAATTATTTTTTATAATTATTACAATTAATCTATAAGATTGTAATAAAAATAAGTTTTATGAAAAAAAATACTCTAACAATTGGAACTAGAGGTAGCAAGTTAGCATTAATTTACGCGGAAAAAGTAAAAAATGAATTAAATAAAATTTTTCCAAATGAAATAAAACTAAAAAAAATAGTAACAACAGGAGATCAAAAACAAGACCAACGGTTGTCTGATATAGGTGGCAAAGGATTATTTGCAGAGCAAATTGAAAAAGAATTACTTAATGAAGATATTGATATTGCTGTGCATGCACTAAAAGATATGCCAACAATCGAAACAGAAAGTCTTTTGACAAACAATTTTTTAAAAAGAAATTCACCAAATGAAATATTAATTAGCAAAAACAATACAAAATTTGAGGATCTAGCACCTAACTCTATAATTGGCACCTCTTCCTTCAGAAGGGAATTTCAATTAAAGAAAAAAAGATCTGATTTAAAATATAAATTAATCAGAGGAAATGTAGATACAAGAATTCAAAAATTAGAAAATGGTGAATTTGATGCAATACTACTTTCTAAAGCTGGCATAGATTCATTAAAATTACAAAATAAAATCACACAAGAATTTAGTGTTGATGAACTCATACCTTGTGCTGGACAAGGAATTATTGCAATACAGTGTAAAAAAAATGATAGTGATATTATAGATTTGCTAGAAAAGATTAATGATATTGAGTCTAGAATTGTAGCAAATGCCGAAAGAGAGGTTTTGAAAGTTCTAGAAGGAGATTGCGATACCGCAGTAGGGGTATTTGCAAAAATCACTGGTGAAAATGTAGACTTGGTAACAGAGCTCTTTTCTGTCGATGGCAAAATGAGGTATTTTATTAGAGAAACAGTAAAAAAAGATAAAATAGAAACTGTTAGTAGAATGATCGGAGAAAAACTTAAATTACAATCAAAAGGTTCTTATAAAAATTAGTATGCATATTTTATTAACTAGACCAATGGAAGATAGCAAAGAACTAATTTTAAAATTTAGTTCTATGAAACATAAAGTTTCACACTTACCTCTGTTACAAATTAAAAAAAAAGAAATAGAAGACCCAATATTTGAACAATTTAAAGCAATTATTTTTACTAGTGCCAATGCTATAAAAAATTTAGATACATCAAAAATTGATAAAAATATAATCTGTTTTTGTGTTGGTAACGCAACAGAGAGAAAAGCAAAAGAACTAGGTTTTCAAAATATCTTTTGTGCTGAAGGAAATGTTAATAATCTTAAAGAATTAATTTTGCAAAATTTTAATCCAAAAACTGGATCAATGCTATATGTTAGTGGTGAAATAGTATCTTATGATCTTGATAAAGATTTAATTTCAGAAAATTATATAGTTAAGAGAGTCAAAAATTATACAGCAATACCAAATGAAAATCTGGATGATAATTTTTTAATTAATATTAAATCTTCAGTGCCAGATGTTGTATTTATATATTCTGAAAACAGCGCGAGAACTTTCTATAAAATCATAAAAAAACATAACTTGGATAGCATTTGGATGGAGACCAATCTTATGTGTATGGGTGAAAAAGCATCCTCGGCATTAAATGATATTAAATGGAAAAAAATTTTTCTATTTAACTCTGGTGAAGAAGAGTTTTTGCTATATAAAATTTAAATATGGACGTTTTAAATAAACTGAATGAGTTGTTTTTATCTGTATGGAAACAGGGAATTCTTGGGGTAGATTTCTTTCAGATAATAATAGGTCTTGGAATATTTGTATTATTTTTAATATTTAGAGGTCTAATTAGCAAACTTGTAATAAAAAAATTAGAATTAATTTCAAAAAGGACAACCAATAAATTAGATGATACTTTTGTGAAATCTATGGAGGGTCCTGCTAGGTTTCTTCCAATTGTTCTTGGTGTCTTTTTTGCCAGTTACTATATGTCATTTGATAATGAGACTAGGGGGTTCATAGATAACGTTAATAGAACTTTAATAACAATTTTAATATTTTGGATAATACATCAGATAATTGAGCCTATATCATATATATTAAGTGGATTAGATAAAGTCCTGACAAAAGAATTAATAGGCTGGATTATAAAGTCTCTTAAAATTTTAATTTTTATTTTAGGTGCAGCTGCTGTTCTTGAGTTATGGGGAATTAAAATTGGACCAATAATTGCAGGATTAGGTTTATTTGGAGTAGCAGTAGCATTAGGTGCACAGGATTTATTTAAAAATTTAATATCTGGAATTTTAGTATTAGTTGAAAAAAGATTTAGAATTGGTGATTGGATTAAAGTTGAGGGAGTTATTGAAGGAGTTGTCGAGAACATTGGATTTAGATCAACTGTTATAAGAAAATTTGATAAATCACTGGCAATTATTCCTAATTTTCAATTTGCAGAAAATGCAGTGATTAATAATACAAGAAAGACTAACTGGGCTATTAGTTGGATAATAACTCTTCAATACGACACCACAATTGATCAATTGAAAACAATAAGAGACGAAATTGAAGATCACATAAATAAAGGCGATGATTATGACCAATCTGTAGGAGTCGCTGTAAGAGTTGATAAGTTTTCAGATAGCTCGATTGATATGTATGTTAGATGTTTTACAAAAACAAATAGTTGGACTAATTATTTACAAGTAAAAGAAAATTTGGCACTTGAAATAAAAAAAATTGTTGAAGGCAAGGGAGCTGCTTTTGCTTTTCCGAGTCAGTCTATTTATGTTGAAAAAAAATGATTGCTATATTTTATTTAGCTCTTCAAATTTTAAAACTTTATTCATATGTTGTAATTGCCAATGTCGTTATAAGTTGGTTAGTTGGTTTTAATGTATTAAATACTAGTAATCGGTTTGTATATTTAATATTGGATTTCACTTATAAAATGACAGAACCTATTTTAATTAGAATTAGGAGATTTTTACCTAACCTTGGAGCTTTTGATATTTCACCAATTGTACTTCTTTTGTTGATATGGTTTATAGAAATGTGTATGAAGCTCTACATTGCACCACTAATATTTTAATAAATGATTTTAATTGATGGAAAAAAAGCTGCTGCTGATTTAAGAGAAGAGCTCAAGAAAGAAGTCTTATCTTTAAAAGATAAGCACAATAAAGTACCAGGTTTAACAGTCGTATTGATTGGTGATTTAGCACCTAGTCAAATTTATGTTAGAAATAAAGAGAAATCTGCCAATGAAGTAGGCCTTAAATCAGAGGTGATTAGATACCCTGACAGTGTTGAAGAAAGTGAAGTTTTAAAAAAAATCGATGAACTTAATAATGACGATTCTGTCTCAGGAATTTTAGTCCAGCTCCCACTTCCAAAACATATTGATAAACAAAAAGTTATAGAGGCAATTAGGCCAGAGAAAGATGTAGATGGATTTCATCCCATGAATGTTGGTAATCTGTCGTCAGGTTATGAAAGTTCTATCCCATGTACTCCTTTAGGTTGTTATTTATTAATAAAAAAAATTGAACCAAACCTTAATGGAAAAAAGGCTGTAATTGTTGGAAGATCAAATTTAAATGGTAAGCCAATGACGCAGTTATTGTTGAAAGAAAATTGCACAGTTACAATTACTCATTCAAAAACAAATGATCTTAAAGGTGAATGTTTAAAAGGAGACATTATAGTTGCTGCTGTTGGGATCCCTGAGCTTGTAAAAGGTGATTGGGTTAAAAAAGATGCAATTGTGATTGACGTTGGTATTAATAAAACTGAAAACGGCCTAGTTGGCGATGTTGCATTTGAAGAAGTATCAAAAGTTGCAAAAGCTTTAACTCCAGTTCCAGGTGGAGTTGGACCTATGACTATTGCATGTTTACTTAAAAATACAATCGAATGTTTTAAAAGAGCAAATAAATAAAATTTACTATTGATTTCTTATTAATGGATAAACTTTAGGACTTAAGTACTTAAGATTAGTTAGCATAATTAAAATCAAAGTCACAATTCCTATAGAGGCACCAAGGTAAATTAAAACTTTAAAATCTAATTGCCAAACTAATTCAAAAATATTCTCCATAATAAATTTTGATCCAATTACTGCAAAAAAAATTGCAATTAATATTACCGAGATAAAAATAATTATAAATTCTATCAAAGACGAAAATATAATTTCTTTTTTTGAAAAACCTAAAATTTTAAATACAAGATTTTGGTACTCTTTTACTTTTCCTTGGACCATTATAGCACTTGAGATAACAATTAATCCAATGACAATTGTTACACCAGAAATTAGGGTTACAGCTATGAAGACTTTATTTAAAACTGATGTTACTTTGTTTAAGTAATCAGCAATTTTTATCATAGACAAACTCGGTAATACTTCTAACATTTTAGTTTCATCAAAATTATCTAGATTTTTAAATTTAGCAGTTGCTAAATATTCATGAGGAATTTTTTTTGCAAATTGTGGATTAAATAACATGGCAAAATTAATACTTAGATCACGATAATCAACTTCTCTAAAATTAACTATTTCTCCATCAATTTCACGACCATAAATATTTAAAGTAAAAATATCTCCCAACTCAATATTAAAATCTTTAGCTACTTTTGCATCAAGTGATATCTGAAGTTGGTTAGGTTTAGATAAATCCCACCATTCTCCTTTTAAAATTGGGTTATCTTTAGGTATATTTTCAACCCAAGAAGATCTTCTTTCACTTCCAATTACCCAATAACTATCATTATCTGGTTTAATATAGCTATTTGGACTCACACCATTAATTTTTACTATTCCGGAAGAAACCATAGGTACTATTTCAATGTTCGCATCAGGATTCATTTTGTAAACACCTTGTTCGAATTTTTTCTTTTCACCTTTTTGAATTCCAACAAAAAAATAATCAGGTGCAATATCTGGAATAGATCTTGAAATTTCTCTTTTAAAATTTGTTCCAACTAAAGCTAAAGTTAATAATAATGTTACACCTAAGCCTAAAGACATAATTGTTATAGGAGTGATACTTTTTGTTTGAGTTATATTTTTTATCGATACTTTTAAAGATATATTTGAAATAAAATTAAATTTTTTCAGTAAATAAATTATAAATTTCGAAAGTAAAAAAAATACAATTAGACATACAAAAAAAGCCAGAAAATAACCCAAGCTATAAGAAGGCCTTTCAGATCCTAGTGTAAACAATAAAACTAAAAATGATAACAAGATAAAACTCAAAATAACCGACTTTTTTGAGTAATAAAATTGTAGGTTTTGGAATACATTTCTAAATAAGTTTGATGCTTTAACTTGATCAATTGAACTTATTGTTGGTATTGAAAAAATTATAAGAATTAACAAACCTACAATAAATATTTTTATAAAATTTATTAAAGAGAATTTTGGATAAACATTTAATCCCAACCCATCAGACAAATATTTATCTGCAATTGGTACAATTAGAAAACTTGAGCCATAAGAAATTACAGTAATAATAAATAATAATATTAATAATTGAAGATAATAAAGTGTCTTTATATTCCCTGAATAAAATCCTACAGCTTTTCTTACAGCTATAGACATATTATTCTGGTTTATAAATGACAACAATGTATTAGCGATACCTATTCCAGCTATTAACATTGCACTAATTGAAACTAAAGATAGAAATTGTGAAAAATTATTAATTATCCTTTTTAAGCCACTAGCTGAATTTTCTGGAAATCTAAGCTTTACTTTTTGGTCATCTTTAAAAATATCTTTGATCTTACTTTCTATTTTTTCTGGATCATCACCTGGTTTAAACTTTACTTTATATTCATAATTTAAAAAACTACCTATTCCATTTAGTTTTAATATCTCCAAAGTTTGTTTTCCTGCTAACGCCCAATCTCCAAAAGCTACAAACCCACTGACATCAGGTACAGATTTTATAATTCCAACAACTATGAAAATTTGATCTTGTACCTTAACTTTGTCATTTATTCTTATCTTTAAAGTTTTTGATAAACTTTCATTAATCAAAATTGTCTTGGTTTCTTTTTGCATTCTTTCATAAGCATCTTCTGGCTCATAAACAACTTCACCGTAAAGTGGATATTTTTCATCAACTGTTTTAATTCTTGTAAATAATGATTTATTTTTTTCTCTGCCTGTCGTTGAAAGCATTGTACTGAACTCTATCATTTGTGAGACAGTTGAAAATTCCTTTACTTTATTGACTAAATTAAGATCCCCCTGATTACGGTTATAATCGATTTCGAGATCTCCACCCAAAAGAACTTTTGCATTATCATTAAGCTCTTTTTTTAAACTATCTTCGATTGTAAAGATGGCACTTAAAATAAAAAGACTGATAAACAGCGTTACAATAATGCTTGAAATTTTTTTATAATTTCTGCTTAAATCCTTTAAAGCATACTTGAATATTAAACTTAACTTCGAAGAATTATTTAATTTTTCCATCTTTGATTTTAATTTTTCGTTTTGCTTTGTCTGCTAATTTTGGATCATGTGTGACCATTATTAAAGAAGATCCTTCTTCTTTGACGTATTTAAATAAAATTTCAGAGATCATTATTGAATTTTCGGTATCTAGATTACCAGTTGGTTCATCAGCTAAAATCAAATCTGGTTTCATTGCAATAGCTCTTGCAATCGCCACACGTTGTTGCTCGCCGCCAGATAATTGACTTGGAAGATTATTGAATCTATGTTTTAGACCAAATCGATCTAATAAACTTTTTGCTTCTTTCTCTGGATTTTTAAATTCATTAAGTTCAAGTGTTAAAGCTACATTTTCAACAGCTGTATAATTTGGAATTAAATAGAAAGATTGAAATATAATTCCTATATTTTGCTTTCTAATTTCAGATACTTCGTCTTCATTAAGATTTGTTATTTCCCTGTCTTGAAATATAATTTTCCCTGAGGTTGGACGTTCTAGTCCACCAATAAGCATAATTAAGCTTGTTTTTCCTGACCCACTTTCTCCAACCACAGATACAGTTTCTTTTTTTTTTATAGTTAAATCAATATTTTTTAAAACATTGATATTGTCCTTTCCAGTTTGGTATTTGAGATTTATTTTTTTTAATTTAAGAAGTGTGTTCATGAATAAAAGTTTATTTATAAAAATATTGTTATTCTTTCTAGTGCACATAAATGCAAGTGCAATAGAAAAGGTTATATTATTCGGCGATAGTTTAATGGCGGGTTATGGTCTACCTAAAGAACAACACTTATCTTTGGTTTTAGAAAGTAATCTCGTTAGGAGTGGTTTAAATATTAAGGTAATAAATGGAAGTGTGTCAGGAAGTACTTCTTCTGGTGGATTGAATAGAGCAGAATGGAGTTTATCAGAACCCGGTATTGATCTAATCATCCTTGGTCTTGGGGCAAATGATATGCTTAGAGGAATTCAACCAGATGAAACCGAGAGAAATTTAGAAGAAATAATTAAAATCGCTAACAGTAAAAAAATAAAAATTATAATAGCTGGGATGGTTGCGCCAACAACTCATGGAACTAAATATAAAAAAAATTTTGATGCTATTTATCCTAAATTGTCAAAAAAATATAATTTACCTTTAATTCCATTTTTGCTAGAGGGTGTTGCTCTTGATCCAAATCTAAATCAACAAGATGGCATACATCCTAACAAAGCTGGAACAATAGTGATTAGTAATACAATTCAAGATATTATTTCAAAAAATTATTAATCGGATATGAAAAAAAAATATCATCATTTAGCAAATGGCACATTTCGTAATCCTGAAGGATCAAAGGTGATTGATATGAATTTCAACTGGTCGTTTAAGGTCTTTAATCAAGAAAAAAAAAAATTAGATATGACTTTTCCTGAAAGTAATATCATTAAAAAAGAAAAAGTTTTATTGGATTTAAATAATTTCCAAAAAGAAGATTATGTAGCGTGGATAGGTCATGCAACATTTTTATTAAAATTAGGGGGAATAACAATAATAACAGATCCAGTTTTTTCAAAAAATGTAGGACCTTTATTTTTTGGGCCAAAGAGATTTACCGAACCAGCATTAAAACTTAATGAGATACCAAGAACAGATATTTTTCTACTAACTCACAATCACTACGATCATCAAGATATGAAAACAATAATGAGATTTCCTTATAAAGAATCTAAAGTCCTGTTACCTTTAGGACTAAAAAAATATTTTAAAATTAATAGATTTAAAGATGTAAATGAAATGGATTGGTATGATCAAATAAGAATAAATCAGAATTTAAATATTACTTTTTTGCCATCAGTCCACTGGTCAAAAAGGAGTTTAACGGATACTAACAAAACTTTATGGGGCAGCTATTTGATTGAATACAAAGGAAAAAAAATATTATTTTCATGTGATACTGGTGTTGGAAAAATATATAAAGAATTGGGAGATAAGTATGGTCCAATTGATTTAACATTTATTAACATTGGCGCATATAATTTTTATCCTATGGCTTCAATTAAAGATTCTTCTGCTTACCACACTAACCCTGAAGAAGCCCTTGGAATTGCTAAAGATTTAAAAAGTAAAAAAGTAATTGGAATGCATTGGGGAACTTTTGTCTTATCACTTGAACCAATATTAGAGCCCCCTTTAAGGTTTAAGCAAAATGCAGAAAAATTTGGATTTAAAAAAGATGATGCAATTATTTTTAAAATTGGTGAATTTAAATTACTTAAAGAGCTTTTTGATACTAACTAGAATTTTCCATCAACCACAATCCATCTTGATTTAAAAAATATAGTTTACCATTTATAGGATGAATTTGTATGTCTCTGATTCTTCCAATTTTATCTTTAAATATTATTTCCTCTTTTACGTTTGATAAATCATTAAACTCTAATTTTCTTAGAGACTTATCTTTAAGAGAAGTAATTAATGCATGACCATTCCAATCTTTAAATTCATTACCTTTATAAATTGTGATTGCACTTGTGGCTATTGATGGAACCCAATATTGAATGGCTTTTGTAAAGCCAGGTTTCCATTTTGGCCCTATTGGTATACCTGAATAATTTGTGCCACCCCATCCAAGAATTTTCCAACCATAATTTTCACCTTTCTTTGCTTCACCAAACCAATCGCCTCCTTTTGCACCATGATTGCTCATATAAATTTTTCCATCAAAAGGTGATAAAGCTAAACCTTGAGGATTTCTTACACCAATTTGATATATTTCAGGTAGCCAGTCTGATTTCCCCTCAAAACGAGGATTGTCTTTTGGAATGCCACCATCTAGATAAATTCTAATTATACTTCCTGGATGTTTATTTCCATCTTGAGCAATCATTCCCCCGCCTCTTTCACCTGCAGAAGCAAATAAATAGTTGTCTTTAATTGCAAGTCTTGAACCAAAATGATAGGGCGAGTCAATTGGTGGATTGGCTTGAAAAATATTTTTAAAATTTAATTTGTTTTTATTAAATTTTGCACGTGCAATTGAAGTACTAGTCTTCCAATTATTTCTATTTTCTGTGTATGAGATGTAAATGTAATCTTCATGATACAGAATATCCAATAATCCTCCCTGTCCATATTCTACAAAATTTAAGTTATGATCAATTTCATTTATCTCCCTTGTAGAAATGTTTACAAATTTTATTTTGCCACCTTTCTCGGTAACAATCATTTCATTTTCATTAACGAACGACGAACCCCAAGGTGCTTCTAATTCAATAATTTTATTAAAATTAAAATTTTTACTAAATGAATTAGTTGAGAATAGTATTAATGATAAAAGAAATAATAATTTCTTCACTCTATGAAAGTTTTGATCTACCACCATCGACAGCAATAATTTGTCCTGTAACCCAAGAACTGTCTTCAGTTATTAGAAATTTTGCAAGCGAAGCTGAGTCTTTACCTTCTCCAAGTCTTTTTAATGGATGGGCTTTTGCTATACCATCAGCTAAAACTTTATTTTTAAGCATTGGCTCTGCAATTTTTGAATTAGTTAAACTTGGAGCAATGCAATTTACTCTTATATTAGGAGCAAATTCTGCTGCTAAAGAAACAGTTAATCCTTCAACAGCTGCTTTAGTTGAAGCTATAATTGCATGATTTGTAAAACCCCTTTGAGCAGCAACAGTTGAAAACAAAACAATCGATCCTTTATTTTTTTTTAAACTTTCTTGATAACCTTTAATTAAATCTACTGCAGAATATAAATTTAGTTTCATACATTTTGTAAAATCTTGTTCTGTAACCATTCTCAAAGGTTTTAAATCAATTGAACCAACACAATAAGCTATACCTTTGATATCATCTATTTCGGACTTAATCTTTTCAACAAAACCATTTTCTAAAACATCAGAGACTGTATATTTACAATTTAGTTTTTCAGACAAAGATTTTGTTCTTTCTTCATCCCTACCGATTAAATGTACTTCTTTCCCAGCTGCGTATAACTGTTCGGCTAAATTAGATCCGATAGATCCTGTCGCACCTACTACTAAATATTTTTCTGACATAAATTTTTAAAGGGTTATATATAGTTAATGAAATTATTTTTTCTACTTGGAAATCAGCTTTTCTCAGAGAAATATCTAGAAAAGTACAGAAAAGACCA
>CABYRT010000005.1 GCA_902521355.1 uncultured Pelagibacteraceae bacterium | reverse complement strand
GCTGCTATATCTGGATCATCAGTTGCTACTGCTGCAACAATCTCAACTGTAGCATTTCCTGCAATGATTAATAGAGGTTATCACAGAAATTTTACTTTAGGTATTTTGGCAGCGGGTGGAACTTTAGGGATTTTAATTCCTCCATCAATTCCAATGATTGTTTATGCATTTGTTGTTGAAGAGTCTGTACTAAGTATGTTTCTTGCAGGAATTGGGCCAGGAATAGTTTTAGCATTATTTTTTATTATCTTTTCGGTTTTTTACGTAAAATTTTTTAATAAAGAAGTTCAAAATGTATCCAGTACTTTAGAAGAAAAAATTAAATACACAAAAAGAGGTTTGCCAATATTATTAATGGCCTTCATCATGCTAGGTGGAATTTATGCTGGAATTTATACACCAACAGAAGCAGGTGGTATTGGTTTTTTAATATCATTTATCTATGTTGTGGCTAAAAAAAGATTAGATTTTAAAGGTTTTATCGAAGCTGGTTTGGAGACAATGAAAACTACAGTTACTATATTTATAATTATTGCAGGAGCTAAAGTTTTTGGTAAAGCAATTTCTCTTTATAGAATTCCTCAAGATTTATCATCTTTCATAGTTACTAATATTAATGAGACTGGTTTATTTATACTAGTTGTTTGTATTACTTTGTTAATCTTAGGATTTATAATGGAAACTCTTTCATTAATTTTAATCATGATGCCTATATTTTCGATTTCAATCGCTGCAATGAATATTGATTTAATTTGGTTTGGAATAATTTTTACACTAATGATTGAGTGTGCATTAATTACACCACCTGTTGGACTAAATATTTATGTTCTCCAAGCAATTGGTAAAGCAAAAATGTCAGAAATAGCTAAAGGTGTGATACCTTTTGTCATTATAATGTTATTTACAGTATTTGTTATTTACTTATTCCCTGACCTAGCATTATATATACCTTTTAAATTATAAATATGTTTTCAAAAATAAAATCAAAAGATAAAGCAGAACAATTAAGACAATTATTAAATGGACCAGAAATAATTGTAATGCCTGGATGCTTTGATGCATTATCAGCAAAATTAATTGAAAGAGAAGGTTTGAAAGTTGGATTTATGTCTGGCTTCAGTGTTTCATCTACAAAGCTTGGTATGCCGGACACAGGTTTAATTTCTTTTTCTGAAATGGCAGAACAAGTAAGAAATATATGTAATGCTACATCAATTCCAATAATATTTGATGGGGATACTGGATATGGAAATTCAGTGAACGTATTTAGAACTGTAAGAGGATATGCGGATGCAGGAGCAGCTGGTGTGATGATTGAAGACCAAAAGTGGCCAAAAAAATGTGGTCACACAAAGGGTAAAGATGTTGTCGATCTTGATGAGGCAAACTCAAGAATTAAAGCTGCGGTGGATGCAAGAGAATATGGAAATAAAGATATCTTAATAATGGCAAGAACTGATGCCATAGCAACTAGAGGATTGGATGATGCAATTAAAAGAATGCAATCATTTTCAAAACTTGGTGTTGATATTTTATTTATTGAAGCTGTTAAAAATAAAGAAGATATGAAAAGAATTATAAAAGAAGTTCCAGGTCATCATATGTTAAATTTGATCGAAGATGGTGAAACCCCATTATTAGAAATTAATGAAATAGAGGAAATTGGTTATAAAATTGCTGTAATGCCTCTAACTCTAATGAGTGCATCAGTAAAAACGATGCAAGAATGTTTGAATAACATGAAAAATAAAGTTTATAATAAAAATGTTTCCAAATTTTCAGACTTAAGAGATATAGTTGGCTTCAACGAATATTACGATATTGAAGACAAATATAAATAATGTTTCCAAAAAAATTCTCTAAAATTCTTTTCGTTTTTTTTATGGGTTTAGGAATGAGTTTGTTAATGACCCTAATTATTACATTTATAAATACAGGTTATGATGAATTTTATTACAAGAGATTTTTCAAAGCTTGGTCAATTAGTTTACCAGTTGCATTAGTTGCAACGACTTTTGTTGCACCATTGGTTAATAAATTAGTGGAAAAAATTACTAAATAGAGAGGATGTCATATGAGTGAAAATATAGCTTTTATAGGAGTTGGTAATATGGGAAACCCAATGGCCTGTAATTTAAAGAACGCAGGGAAAAAGGTTAAGGTTTTTGATGTTTCTAAAGAAATGATTGATAAAGCAGTTGAAAATAATCTTGATGTTGAGAAGGATTTTGGAAAACTAATCAATAGTGAAACGTCTGTAGTAATCACTATGTTACCCGAGGGAAAACATTCAAAAGAAGTTTATTTAAAAGAAAATGGTGTTCTAGATAAAGTTTCTAAAAATTGTCTACTAATAGATTGTTCAACAATCGATATAGATACCTCTAAAGAAATAGGAAAGAAAGCAAATGAAAAAGGTATTAAGATGATTGATGCACCAGTAAGTGGTGGAGTGATGGGTGCACAAAAAGCAACTTTAAATATTATGGTCGGTGGATCAAATGATGCATTTAATCAAGCTTTACCTATTTTAAAATTAATGGGTAAAAACATATACCATGCTGGAGAGATAGGAAGTGGAAACGGTGCAAAGATTTGTAACAATATGTCTCTTGGAATAACAATGATTGCTGCTTCAGAGTCATTAATGTTAGCAAGAAGATTGAATATAGATATCAAGAAAGTTCATGAAATTATGAAAAATGCTTCCGGAAATAGTTGGCCTATTTCAGTTTATCCACCTTTACCTGGATTAATTGAAGGAACTCCATCTAACAATAAATATAAGCCAGGCTTTTCTGCAGGTATGATGAACAAAGATTTAAAACTTGCAAATGAATGTGCTAAAAATGCAAATGCATCTACTCCATTAGGAGAGATGGCATTAGAAATATATTCAAAGTTTTGTAAGGATGGAAACAGTTCGAAAGATTTTTCTGCTATATCAAAGGTAATTGGTGGAGATGCTTGGGATTATCCAATAGAATAATTACCAAGAGGAATTTGGACTCTCCAAAAATTTTAACTCATCTGGTGTAGATTTTCTCCCCATAACTTTATTTCGATGAGGATATCTATGAAATCGTTTAATTGCAGCGGTATGATCTTTCCAAAATTTTTTTATCTCATTATAGTTTGGATGATTAGATAAATAGTTATCTAACAATTTATATGCTCTATCATGATCTATAACTTCTTCACTGTGAATGTATGGCAATAGCATGAAAAAACGTTGATATTCATCCATTTGATCAAGATAACCGTTATAGACTGCATCATTTACAATCAGTCTTGCTTTATGATCAAACTCAAAAGCTTTTTTATCATCTCTATATAAATTTCTTGAAAATTGATCCAATAAAATAACTAAAGCTAGAGTGCTTAATGGTTCATCTTGCCAATCATCATATTCATTTAAAGTAGCTTTTTCATGATCATCTTTGAATTTGTCTCTAATTAATTGATCAAAATTATCATCTCTTTTAAATCGCTTTTCAACGACCATATCATCAAACCAAAAATCTAATATTGCTTTGGCTCTATCATTCATAAACTTTGTCAACTTTTACCTGATATGATTCAACAAGTCTGTTAGTTTCATTTGCCATTGCAACAACTGCAATAAGTTCACTTAACATCTCAGTAGTAGCACCTTTAGATTTAGCAGCGATACTGTGAGATTTAATACAATACTCACAACTATTTGTCATTGAAACTGCAACATAAATAAGCTCTTTTGTCATTTCATCCAAAGCGCCTTTTTTCATCACTTGCTGTATAGAAGTCCAAGTTCTCTCTAAAGTTTCTGGGTTGTTAGCTAACATTTTCCAAAAATTGTTTATGTAGTCAGTATTTCTCTTCTTTTTTATATCCTCAAATACCTCTTTCACTTTTCCTGTAGCATCAGCTTCTTCAATCATATTAAAAACTGCCATTTCACCTCCTTAATTGTAAATTGTTTCTATTTTAGGCATTAATCTTAATAATTCCTTAGTATATTCATGATTTGGATTTTTAAACAACTCTTCCGTCTCAGACACCTCGCATAGTTTTCCATTCCTTAAAACTCCAATATCATCACACATTTGTCGAACAACTGGTAGATCATGACTTATAAAAAGGATAGTTAAATTAAGTTGTTCTTGTAAATCTTTAAGTAAATTTAGTATTTGAGCCTGAATACTCACATCCAAAGCAGATGTTGGCTCATCACAAACTAATAATCTTGGTTTTGTTGCTAATGCTCTTGCAATAGAAATTCTTTGTCTCTGTCCTCCTGAAAACTCATGAGGATATCTTTCAGCTGAAGACTTGGATAATTCCACAGAGTCTAAGAGATCATTTATATACTCATTTAATTCATTAGAGCTAATATTTGCATCATGTAACTTTATAGGTTCAGCAATGATATCTTTAACCTTAAGCCTACCATTCAACGAAGAGTACGGATCTTGGAATATCATTTGAATTTGTTTTCTAAATTTAAGTAATTCTTTGTTACTTTTTATATTATTAATACATACATCATCAAAATAAATTTCACCTGAAGTGGGTTTAAATAAATTAACAATCATTTTTGCAATTGTAGTTTTTCCACTGCCACTTTCACCAACAAGTCCAAAAGATTTTCCTTCTTGTATATTAAATGAAACAGTATCAACTGCTAATACATTATTTTGAGATTTTTCTGTAAAAAAACCTTCATTAAAAGTTTTACAGAGATTTTTTATTTGAACTAAATCTTTTTTTAAAATCTCTCTTTTATTCCATCTGTTTAAAATTTTTAAATTGATGTTTTCCTGGTTATTGCTTTCTTTCTCTATAATTTTAAATCTGGATATTTTTTTATTTGTTGGAGGAACAGAACTAACTAAACTTTTCGTATAAGTTTCTTTTGGTTCTGTTAATATTTGCTTTGTTGTTCCCAATTCTACCAAATTACCATTTTTCATGACAGCAACTCTATTGGTAGTCTCTGCTATAACTCCCATATCATGTGTAATTAATATAACTGCTAAGTTTCTCTCTTTAGTCAGTTTTTTGATAAGTTCTAATATTTGTGATTGTATTGATACATCAAGTGCAGTTGTGGGCTCATCTGCAATTAACAACTCTGGTTCACAACATAGAGAAAGTGATATAACAACCCTTTGTCTCATACCTCCTGAAAATTGATGAGGATAATCATTAAATCTTTTTTCAGCATCTTTTATGCCTACCTCTTTTAAAAGATTTATTGCTTTTTCTTTTGCTTTTGAGTTACTGAGGTTTAAATGAGTTTGGATTGTTTCAATAAGTTGTTGTCCAATTGTTAAGATAGGATTTAAAGATGTCTGAGGATCTTGAAAAATAAATCCAATTTTTTTTCCTCTTAAACTTAGAATATTTTTTTTATTTTCATGAATATTTATGTCGCTTAAATAAATTGATCCTTCAGATACTTTCCCTGGTTCGTCAATTAAATCAATTATTGCGTTTGCTACAGTACTTTTTCCAGACCCAGACTCCCCAACTAATCCTACAATTTCTCCTCTTTTTATCTCAATATTTATATCTTTTGCAGCATGAACTGTCTCTTTTCTCAATTTATAATCTACACTTAAATTTTGTATTTTTAAAAAACTCATTTTTTCAATTTAGGATTAAGAGTGTCTCTCATCCAGTCTCCTAATAGATTAATGGAAAAAGCCAAAACAACTAAGAATATTGCTGGAAAAAAAGTTATCCACCATTCACCAGAAAATAAAAAGTCATTTCCAAGTCTTATTAATGTTCCTAAAGAAGGAGTAGTTGGAGGAACGCCAACACCTAGAAAACTCAATGTGGCTTCTGCAATTATTGCTAATGCAAGACCTATAGTTCCTATAACAAGTACTGGTCTCATAATATTTGGAAGAATATGTTTAAACATTACTATAAAATTAGAAACTCCAATAATTGTTGATGCTGAGACATAATCTTTATTTTTTTCAACTAAAGTTGCTGCTCTTGATACTCTTGCAAACTGTGGCCACTCTGAAATACCAATTGCAAAAATTAAAACATATATTGCCATCTCGTCATGAAGTTCACGCGAAATTATACCTCTCGCAATACCATCAACAAGAAGTGCCATCAAAATACTTGGAACTGTTAACTGAACATCAGTTAATCTCATAACAATCATTTCATACTTACCACCAAAAAAACCTGCAGTAAGACCTAATCCAACTCCTAAAATTAAACTAAATAAAATTGCTGAGAAACCAACAATCAAAGATATTCTAGATCCATAAAGAATAGTCGATAACATATCTCTTCCTTGTCCATCAGTACCAAGTAAAAATTCTACTTTTCCTTCGCTAGTCCAAGATGGTGGGGTGAATGCATCCATTAAAGATAAAGAAGATGGGTCGAATGGATTATAAGGTGTAATAAATTCTACAAAAAATGAACAGAAAAATATTATTGCTAATAAAATTGATGAAACTATTGCTGTAGGGGATTTTATAAAACTAAAATAAATTTCACTATCTTTTATTTTATCCCAAGTTGTTAAAGCTTTATTATCCACTAGCTGAATCTCCTTTAACTCTAATTCTTGGATCTATAAAGTAATACAAGATATCGACTATAAAATTTATCATTACAAAAACGAATGCTATAAATACTAAATATGCTGACATAATTGGAATATCTACAAACTGAACAGCTTGAATAAAAAGAAATCCCATACCTGGCCATTGAAATACTGTTTCCGTAATTATTGAAAAAGCAATTAATGTTCCAATATTTATTCCAGCAATAGTTATTACTGGAATTAGTCCATTTTTAAGTGCGTGCTTATAATTAATGCTTTTTTCATTAATGCCTCTAGCTCTTGCAAACTTTATGTAATCAGTCTGAAGTATTTCCATCATTTCAGCTCTGACGAGTCTTATTATATATGTCATTTGAAAAAGACTTAAAGTAACTGATGGTAATATAATTGCTTTTAAACCCGACATGGTTAAAAAGCCTGTCGACCAAAATCCTAGATCTACCACCTCACCTCTTCCAAACGATGGTAGAACGCCCAATATAACTGCAAAAAGATAAATAAATAAAATACCAATTACAAAAGTTGGAAGAGAAACACCTAATAAAGAAACTGCTAAGATAAAATCACTCAAAAAACCTTTTCTTTTTATGCCTGTATATACTCCCAATAAAGTACCAGAAACCAATGCAATTAGAGCAGATATTAAAACTAATTCAATTGTTGCAGGTAATCTTTCAATGATTAATTCTGATACAGGTCTTCTTAATTGATAAGATATTCCAAATTCTCCTTTAGAGGCATTAATTATAAACCTAGTAAATTGTACATGAATTGGGTCCATTAAACCCAAGGTTTCTCTTAACTCAGCTCTTTCTTCATCTGATGTTTCCTCACCCACCATGTTGTTTATTGGGTCTCCTACAAAATTAAAAAGAGAAAAAGATACAAAAGCTACGACAAGCATAACCATTGCAGATTGAAACAATCGTTTAAAAAAATACTTTATCAAATTATGAAATTTTATTTTTATACAAGCCCTTTAATTAAAAAGGGCTTGTAATAAATTATTTAGTCAAAGCTCGCAAAACGGAATAACGGCTCGTTATTCGGTCTTATCGGAACATTAACATCTTTTTTTGCAGCCCAAGATATAACTTGGTGATGTAAAGGAAGATAAGAAATATCGTCTTTTACTATTTTCCAAGCTTTAGCTATCGCAGCATTTCTCTTATCTAGGTTAACTTCACCTTCCATAACTCTTATCGCAGCATCTACATCAGAGTTACTAAAGTTAACTCTGTTCCAGCTTGCTCCACTTTCATATAAGTAATGGAAAACATAATGACTATCTAAAGTTGGAACTCCCCAACCTAACATATAAAAGTCACCTTGATTATCTTTTAGTTCTTTAAAGTGCTTACTTTTTGTTTGGGCAAATAAATTTACTTTAACACCGATTTTACCTAACATACCAACAACAGCTGTGCATATAGCTTCATCATTTACATATCTGTCATTTGGACATCTAAGCTCAACTTCAAATCCATTCGGATATCCAGCATCAGCTAGAAGTTTTTTTGCAGCAGCTACATCATAAGGAAGTCTTTTATCAAGTTCTTCTGTGTATCCGTTAACACCTGGAAAAGTAATTATTCCAGCAGGTTCACTTAAACCTCTCATTACTTTTTTCTTAATAGCTTCAATATCTATAGCTTGATAAAGAGCTTGTCTAACTGCTTTCTTTTTGAATGGATTATCACCTGTATTACCTGTTCTAAGTTTATCTGCTCCCTGATCCATACCAAGGAATATAGTTCTCATTTGAGCAGTGCTTTCAACTTTGTGAGCAGGTGAATTTTTAATTCTAGCTAAATCTTGCACAGGTGCATCAGTAACAACATCAATTTCACCAGATAAAAGAGCTGCAACTCTAGTAGCTGCATTTTTTATAGGTAGTAGATGAATTTCTGTTACTTTGTCATCTTTCATAGTACCCCACCATTTTTTATTACGTTTGAAAACTGTTTTAGTATTTGGTTCTCTTAATGTAATTTTAAATGGTCCAGTTCCCATAGCATTTGTAGCTGAAAATGTTTCTTGTCCAGCATCCCAGTTCTGCGCCATGACTGCAAAATTCTTTTCACTCCATTTTTTTGACATTATAAAAATGTTTGAAAGTTGGTTTAAAAGAATTGGATTTGGTTTACTTGTTGTAATTTCTACTGTGTAGTCATTAACTGCTTTTACACCTGATACTGTACTAATATATTCTTTAAAATCAGATGTTCTTTGTTTTGCTCTTAAAATACTAAATACAACATCTTCAGATGTAAATGGAGTTCCATCAGAAAATTTAACATCTTCTCTTAATTTAAAGATCCAAGTATTAGGACCTTGAGTTCTCCACTCTGTTGCTAGTTGAGGTCCAATTTTCATATCTAATCCTCTGGTAACTAGAGCTTCGTATACTTGTCTAGATACTTGAGTGGTAGGACCTTCGTTTTGAGCATGAGGATCAAGTGTTAAACTATCACCCTGCATTGACCATTTAATAGTTTTTGCAAACGCTTGTGTTGGAGCAAAAGCTAGAAAAAAAGCCAATAAAATTTTTATAAAATACCCATACTTCATTTCTCTCTCCTATATTATTAAAATAAAAATCTAACTTATTAATTATGTAAACTAAAGTGATTTAATTCACTATTTTTTTGAAGTTTTCGTAAAGAATTTTAGAATATTTGTTCATAGATTGAATGTTGTCTTTCGCATCACTATCAAATTTATCAAGAGCTCCTTGTCCTAACTGACTCTCTAAAGCAGACTTATATTCAGGCACACATCCCCATTCTCCTACAGTGGTATCTTTTATCTCTATGTGAAATTGAATACCGTAAGCATGTTTTTTGTATTTAAAAATTTGGTATTTCGTTACAGGAGATGACGCTAAAAGAGTTATATCATTATTATTTTCTAGATTTTGAACTTCATATGAATGCCATTGCAGTGATTTAATAATATCAGGATATTCTTTAAATAATAAATCGTCCTTTTTACTATTTAAAAAATTAATGTCTAAAATACCTATCTCTGGATTTTTTGATTTAACTACTTTACCTCCAACTACCTCTCCTAATAATTGACAACCTAAACAAAAACCTAAATATGGTTTATTTAAGTCTACTACAAATTCTTTGATTTTTTTTTTCTCTTCTATTAACCAAGGGTAATCTTTTTCCATCCAAGTATCCATTGGTCCGCCCATACAAAACATTGCATCAAATCCAGTTAAATCATCAGGTATTTTTTCTCCTTCGTCAAGTTCTACAGTTTTAATATGAACTTTATCCTTTAACATTAAATCTTTAATATAACCAGGATCCTCAATTTTAATGTGTTGAAGAACAATTATATTTTTCATGTAGCAGGCTTGAGTAATTTTAAAATTTTTTTATGATTTGATAAATTATTTGAAACAATTATGTTTCCACCTAATGAAGCATCTTTATTATCCCATGTAGTAATTATTCCACCTGATGCTTTAATAATTGGTATTATCGGATGTATATCCCAAATTTTGTTTGCACATTGAGCTACAATATCTAGCCTTCCCTCTGCTAATTGGCAATATGTTAGTGCATCGAAACATGGAAACTGCATTCTCTTGATAAATTTCATTATTTTTTTTTGTTTTTGAAAAGATAAAGTTCCGTGAAAAGCAGCAGCTACTTTCAAATAATCAAATTTTATTTTTTTGTTTACTTTTAATTTTCTTTTTTTTCCATTTTCAAACACAAAAGCAGATTTATCATCTTGATTTAAATAGTATCTTTTCATTCTTGGAAAATTTGCTAAACCAACTATAGGGGCGTCGTTATAATTTAAAGAAATTAAATTGCTCCATGTAGGATTTCCAGCGACAAATGATCTTGTCCCATCAATTGGGTCAATTATCCATGAAAATAGACTTTTTGTCTTTTTTGCTCCAAACTCTTCACCAATAATTTGATGATCTGGGAACTTATCATTAATTTTTTTTCTTATAAATTTTTCAAAAGCTTTATCGGCACTGGTAACTGGATCATAACCTTTACCTTTTAACTTGTTATTAATTGTAAAAGTTTTGTTAAGTTTAGTGTAATAAAAATTAGTTAAATCCTTAGCAAGCTTGTTCAAAAAGGTGTAATAAATCTTGAAATCTTTTGTTTTTTTGAAGGTCATTTATCTGATGAGTAATAGTTAAAATATACAACTAGTTCAAATAAAATATCTTGAAAATTTTAGAATTTGATAGAAGAATCCAGGTAGATGAAAATAGAAATCGATTCTAAAAAAGTATTTATAAATAGTGGTAATAATAAAGAAGAAATACATCCATTTTGGCTTAGAGAAAGAATAAATAACGAAGATGCTCTGGATAAAGGAAATCAACAAAGATTATTTGATCCAAATTCTATAAATACTAACATTGATATAGAAAAAATTGAGAATGAAGATGGATTACTTAATTTATTTTTCAATGATGGAACCAATTATAAAATAAAAGAAGATCAAATATTAAATGAGTATAAATCACAAAATCTTGATCCTATTTCAATTGATAAAATTAAATGGGATTCAAATTTTAATAATTTTCAAAAATTTAAATTTGAAAATGATATTTTTGAAAAAAAAATCATGTATGATTTATTAGTATCATTCTATAAATATGGTTTTGTAGTTTTAACTAATGTACCAACTGAAGATAATTTTATTATTAAATTTGCAAATTCAATTGGGAGTGTCAGAAGAACAAATTTTGGGGAATTTTTTAATGTAAGATCTGTGCCTTATCCAAATGATTTGGCTTATACTTCATTAGCATTATCTCCGCATACAGATAATCCGTATAGAAAACCAGTTCCTTGTGTTCAATTATTGCATTGTATTATAAATAATGTGAGTGGAGGAAATTCTACCTTGGTTGATGGTTACACAGTAAGTGAAAAAATCAAAGAGGATTATCCAGAATATTATGAAATTTTATCTTCAGTTAAAGTAAAATTTAAATTTATAGACAATACAGTTGTTCTAGAAGATATGTCTGAGTTAATTAAATTGGATGAAAAAAATAATTTTAAACAAGTTAGATTTAGTCCAAGATTAGATTATGCTCCGATATTAGAAAAATCAAAATTGGATTTATTCTATAAAGCTAGAAATAAAATTTCTGAATTATATAACTCTGATAAATATAAAGTTGAATTTAAGTTAGAAACTGGAGATTTATTAATGATGGACAATCATAGATTACTTCATGGAAGAACAAAGTATGATGTTAACGAAGGTGATAGATATTTACAAGGATGCTACATTGATTTCGACAGTACAGAAGGTAAACTTAGACATTTAAAAAGAAAATTTAATCTTTAAATAATTCTTTTATTTTTTCTTCAGCGTTTTTTATCGACTTTTCATAATCTAAAGCCATTTGATCTGCTGCAACTATATCGATTTTTTTAATACCAAAAAAATTTAACATATGTATCAACCACGGGGTTAAAAAGTCTTCTTCACCTTGTATTTTTGTTCCGCCAGAAGTAATTACTAAATATACCTGCTTATCTTCTAATAAACCTTTTCTTCTTCCGTCATCCCCATATTTAAATGTCAATTTTACTCTGGCTGCAAGATCAGCCCAAGCTTTAAGGGTTGCTGGTGGGCCAAAATTATAAATTGGCACTGATATAATAATTACATCACATTCTTTTAACTCCGATACTAACTTATCAGATAATTCAAACATTTTCTTATGTTCATCTGTTTGCTCATTCTCTGGAATTTTCATTCCAGACTCAGTTAAGCCAGATATAAAAAGCATTTCGTCATCTAGGTCTCTATAAATGACCTCATCATTATCTTTTTTAACTTTATCAAGTATTTTTTTTGCAAGCATCCTTGAGGTAGAACCTTCTTTTCTAGCACTGCAATCGATTTGGTATATTTTCATTTTTATCCAAGTTTTTGAAGTATAGGAAAATACTTTAATATGTAAAATCCTAAAGCTTGCAACTGGTTTGTAATCATTAATATTCCTGTTATCAATAATAATCCTCCACCAACTCTTGAAATAGTTATCATTTTTGATTTTAGATTTTTTGTAACAACCATAAAACGTTGAATCAAATAACCTGATGCAATAAAAGGCAGTGCTAAACCAAGTGAATAGAACACAAGTAACAATATACCTCGGTTCAAACTTTGCTCAATTGAAGCTAGAGCTAATATTGATCCTAAAATAGGTCCAATACATGGAGTCCATCCAAATCCAAATGCCATACCAACTAATATTGAGCTAAAATTTCCTGATTTAATCTCAGTATTAATTCTTTTTTCATAATTTAAAAACTTAATATTAATTAATCCCATAATATGAAGGGAGAAAATAATTATAATACTTCCTGCAATAATTCTTAGTTCAAAAGAGTTACTTAAAATTAAAGAACCTAAAAAAGTTGCGGTAGCTCCAAAGCTTATAAAAACAATTGAAAAACCAAAAGTAAATAAAACTATAGGGAATATATTAATCGTTTTTTTTTCTAATAATTCATTTAAAGAGCTTCCAGAAATATAAGATATATATCCAGGTATTAATGGAAGTACACATGGAGACAAAAAGCTTATCAATCCAGCTCCAAATGCAACAAATAATTCTATCATTTAACCAGTATTTTTCATTGCAGCTGAAATACCTGCAATAGATGTTAATAATGCATCATTAAGATCATTTTTTTTATCTGAATTTATTTTTTTGTTTTTAATTTTATTCATAACTACTGCTTGAATTATATTTAATACCTCTGTGTAAATATTTCTTACAATAACTCCTGATCTAAATTTTTTTCTTTCATTTATAATTTCTTTTGGCGTAATCTTTTTATTTAATTTTTTAATAATTTCGAATTGAAACCTAAGTTTTTTTCCAACTCTTTTTAAATCTTTGTCAGCTAAATACTCCTCATATATTTTTGAAATATCTGGGTCCACTTTTGAAATTACCATATCCAAGATATCCATCATTGAATTGAAGAAAGGCCAGTTTTTTTCCATATCTATTAGTGTTTTTTCAAATTTTTTAATTGATGAATATCTTAAAGCTTCTGCACTTCCAAGCCATGCTGGGAGCATTAGTCTTATTTGTGTCCAAGCAAATACCCAGGGTATTGCTCTTAAACCTTTGATATTATCAATATTCTTTCTTTTAGACGGTCTTGATCCAATTGAAAGTTTTCCTAAAGACACATGTGGCGTAACGGTTTTAAAATATTTAATAAAATCTGAACTTTGATTAATATTTTTTCTATATGAGCTTTTTGAAATATCAGACATTTTTTCAATTAGATTTCTCCAATCTTTTTTAGGGACTGGCGGTGGGGTTAATGTTGCCTCCATTACCGCTCCTATATAGCTACATAAATTATAAATTGCTAAAGGCTGATATCCATATTTCTGTTGAATTACTTCTCCTTGATCTGTTATTCTGATTTTTCCATTTACAGTATTTGGTGGTTGAGATTTTAAAGTAGCTTGAATTGGACCTCCTCCTCTACCCGCAGAACCTCCTCTTCCATGAAAAAACGTAACATCTATGTTATATTTTTTAGCAATTTTAATAATTTCTTCTTGAGCCTTATATTGATGCCAACTTGCACAAATTTTTCCAGCATCTTTGCTTGAGTCTGAATATCCAATCATGACTTCTTGTTTATTTTTTATTAAATCTCTGTACCACTTTAATGAAAACAAACTGGCCATTATTGATTTTGCGTTAATTAAGTCATCTAATGTTTCAAATAAAGGGACAACTCTTAATTTGTTTTTAATATTTGCTTCTTTTTGCAAATATAAAACAGAGAGAATGTCAGATGCAGATGATGTCATTGAAATAACATAAGCTCCTAAACATTCAGGCGGCTCTTCAGATAAAATTTTAAATGTTGACCAAACTTCTTTATTTTCTTTATTTTTAAAATTAAAGTTTTTTATGAAATTTGATTTTTTTTTCATCTTAGAAGATAAAAATTTAATTTTTTCCTCCTCACTCCATTTTAAATAATTAAGTTTATTTTTTTTCTTAATAAGTTCATTAATTAACTGTGAGTGTCTAGTTGACTCTTGTCTAATATCTAGTTTTGCAAGATTAACTCCAAAACATTTTGCTCTTCTCATTAAATCTAATAATTCGCCACTTGCTATATTTTCACTTTGATTTTCCTCTAAAGACTCACGGACAATTCTAAGAGGTTTTAAAATTTCCTCTTTTGAGTTTAGCAATTTTTTATAGTCCAAAGGTTTTTTATTCACTATGAACTGTTCAATTGCTCTGTGAGTAAATCTCATTTTATCCCTTAGAGGTCTTAAGAAAACTCTGTAAGGCTCAAATGATTTTCCTGTTAGTTTTTGAATTTTTTTAGAACATTTTCTCATTGAATACGATCTAATTAATTTAGTAAGTTCTTTTTCATACAATTTTGCTGCTTCCCATCTTGATAATAACAAAACTTCTTTGGTTACTTTTGAAGTTACATTTGGATTTCCATCTCTATCACCTCCCATCCATGATCCAAACTCAATAGGATTAAAATTTTTTGGCAAACCTTTACCCATATTTTTCAAAAATATATCATTGAGTCTTCTGTAGACTTTTGGAATAGTTTCCCAAAGACTATCCTCTATTATTGCAAGACCCCATCGCGCTTCATCGGCTGGAGACGGTTTTGATCTTTTTAAGTCATCTGTATTCCAGATAATGGTAAATTCATCATGAATTTTTTTATTTAAAGATTTTATTTTTAAAGCGTGATCTTTAAATAACTCTCTTTCTTCAAGTATTTCTGTAATTTTATGATATTTTTGAATTAAAGTTCTTCTTTTGACCTCTGTTGGATGAGCTGTCAAAACTATTCCAATATTTAAATTTTTCGCAAAATTATATATTTTATTATTATTAATTTTTTTATTTTTAAATAATTTCTCAAAAATTTCTTCTATAAAAATATTTTTTTGATTTTTACCGTCTCTTTTATTTTCATATTGGTTGAGTTGTCTAGATGCATCAATAGACTCGGCTAGATTTATAAAATTCATAAAATGATTAAATGCTCTTGCAAGCTTATAAGTATTTTTAGGATTAATACTTTTTATTTCACTAGAAATTTTTTTATATGATCTTTTTTGGATTTTATTTGCTTTTGATAACTTTCTAATTTTCTCAACAAGATTATAAAAGCTTTTACCTTCTTGTTCTTTAATTACATTTCCTAATGAATTTCCTAAAAACCTAACATCCTCTCTTAAAGATTTTGTTGGAATTCTTTCATAATATAAGTCTCTTTTGATCACAATTTATTATACCAAAAAAGAGATTATATTTGGATTAAATTGCTACTACTTTTGATTTTTGTTCACCAAGAAGTTCAATTGAAAGCCTCATTTCATCACCTGCTTTTAAAAATTTTTGTGGCTTCATTCCCATTCCAACTCCTGGGGGTGTTCCTGTGGTAATGATATCTCCTGGTTGAAGGGACATATATCGACTAACATATGAAACAATATGATCTACATTAAAAATCATTGTTTTTGTATTACCCGTTTGCATTCGTTCACCATTTAAATCTAATTCCATGTTTAGGTTGTTTACATCATTAATCTCATCTTTGGTCACAAGGTATGGACCAATAGGACCAAATGTATCGTGCGACTTACCTTTTACCCACTGTCCCATTTTTTCTATTTGCCACTCTCTTTCACTTACATCATTCACTAAACAATAACCTAAGATATAATCTTGTGAATTTTTCTCTGGGATATTTTTAGCATTTTTTCCTATAACTAAACCTAGCTCAACTTCCCAATCTAGTTTTTTTGAATAGCTTGTAATTTCAATATCATCATTTGGTCCATTGATTGAACTACTGGCTTTCATAAACACAATTGGTTCTGTTGGTGGTTTTGCTCCAGTTTCCGCTGCATGGTCAGAAAAATTTAATCCAATTGCAATAAATTTTCCTGGTTTAGTTATGCATGAACCAATCCTTGTATTATTTGAAATCTCAGGCAATGATGATAAATCAATTTGTTTAATTTTTTCAATTGTTTCAAAATTTAAATGAGTTGGATCTAAATCATTTATATGTTTGGATATATCTCTCAACTTTCCATCTTTATCTAATATAGCTGGCTTTTCTTGACTTTTTTCTCCCACTCTTAGTAATTTCATTTTATCTCCAATAATTATTTATAGCTTTTGTATAACGAACTATGATCATAGTTACCCAATCCTTTTTTAACGAGATTATTATACATTTTTTTAACTATTTTAGATAAAGGTAATTCTAGCTTTTTATTTTTTGCACAATCAAGGATGTTGTTCATATCTTTTAATTGAGAAAAATTTTTTCCTCTTGGTTTAAAATCTTTTTTGATCATTCTTAATCCATGAGTTTGTAAAACTTTACTGTCAGCCCACCCCCCTTTTAATGCTTTGAGAATATTTATTGGATTTACATTATTTTTTTGTGCTAATTTAATAGCCTCTGCAACAGATCCAATTGTAATTCCTACTATTATTTGATTAGCTAATTTTGCTATTTGACCTGCAGAATTTTTTCCAACTAAAACAGGATTGCCTAATTTCTTTATTATATTTAAATTTTTAGAAAAAACTTTCTTATCTCCGCCAACCATTATGGCCAGCTGAGCATTTTCTGCGCCATTTGTGCCTCCAGAAACTGGCGCGTCTAAAAAATTAACTTTATATTTTTTTAATAATTTTGATAAATTAATTGCTGTTTTAGGATTTGCAGAACTCATATCTATAACTGTAGATCCTGCTTTTAAATTTTTTAAAAATTCTAAGTTAGAATATATTTTTTTTATAGCCTTATCATCAGATAACATAGTAATTATTAAATCCTGGTCAGAAACAACTTCCCTTAATGAATTACATACTTTTGCGCCATAATTTTTTAATTTATCAGCTTTTTTTTTAGTTCTATTAAAAACTTTGACTTGATAATTAGATTTTAGAAGATTTTTTGCCATAGGAGCACCCATTAATCCAATTCCTATAAAACCGATTTTTGTCATATTAATAATTCAACCGTGCCGCTCCTCTTACTCCACTTGCATCTCCATACTTAGCCTTTAAAAATTTCGTATTTATATGTTTAATTTCCATATTTTTTGTAACCATTTTCTTTAATTCATTTAATGAAGAGATTTCATTAGATAATCCACCTCCAAATACAAATACATCAGGATCAATTGTATAAATTAAGTTAACAAGTGCTCTAGCCAACCGTATTTTAAAATGTTTAATAAAAATTGATTTTGTAAACTTATCAGATTTATTAAATATTTCTCTCGCAGTAATTTTTTTATGATAAAGTTTTTCCAAACCTTTTCCTGAGGTAAACTTTTGTATTTGCATAAGTGATATCTTTTTTTTAATATATTTTTTATCGTTTAGATTTCCAAAAATTGGTAGAGGAAGATGTCCCCACTCTCCAGAAATATAATTTGCACCTTTTAAGATTTTCTTATTAATAACTATTCCACCTCCAGTGCCTGATCCAATAATTATTCCGAAAACAACATTATAATTTTTTGCAGCTCCATCCATTGCTTCAGATAATGCAAAACAATTTGCATCATTTTCACATTTTATATTTCTTTTTAAAGCTTTTGATAAATCTATGTTTAATTTTTTATTATTTAATTGTTTGGCATTTACTGAATTTTTAAGTAGTCCAGTTTTATAATCTATAGATCCGGGATGACACACGCCTACTTGAAATTTTTTTTTATACTTCCGATCTAGTGAAAAAACTATTTTACTAACATCTTTTATTATTTTTTTATAACTCTTTGGGCAAGGGATCCTTGATCTCTCAATTTCATCACCATTTTTTTTTAAGATGACGCTTTCAATTTTTGTTGCCCCAATATCTATTCCAATTTTCATTTTAGTAAGAGCTTGACTGCTTCCAGATGTTAATATTACCATCTTTAGCGGTTTTATTAATTATTTTCATTTCAGAAGGTGTAAAATTAAGTTTGTTTAGACTTTCTATATTTTCTTTTAACTGGTTTATATTTCTAACTCCGATTAGAGCAGATGTTACATAATTATTTGACAAGACCCAAGAAATTGCCATTTGAGATAAAGATTGACCTCTTTTATTCGCAATCTTATTTAAATCTGAAACTATCTTTAAGTTTTTTTTTGTTATTAAAGATTTATCTAAATAAGATGTAACATCACTCGCTCTTGAAACTCTAGGTATCTTTTTTAAATATTTGTCTGATAGCATTCCTTGAGCAAGAGGAGAAAAGGCAATACATCCAATTTTAAGTTTTTTTATAGTTTTAGTTAAATCTTTTTCAATCCATCTATTAATTAAAGAATATGAAGGCTGGTGAATAAGCAATTTAATATTTCTTGATTTTAGAATTTTGTAAATTTGGTTCGTCTTTTTGGAAGAATAAGACGATATACCAACATATAAAGCTTTTCCCGATTTATAAATACTCTCTAATGCATCTGCTGTTTCTTCTAAAGGTGTATTTGGATCAAATCTATGTGAGTAAAATATATCAAAGTAATCAATTTTCATTCTTTTTAAACTTTGATCACAACTTGCGATAATATGTTTTTTTGACCCCCATTCTCCATAAGGTCCTTCCCACATATCATAACCAGCTTTTGATGATATAATCAGTTCATCTCTGTATTTTTTTAAATCTTTGCTTATTATTTTTCCAAAATTACTTTCTGTACTACCGTAAGGTGGGCCATAATTGTTTGCCAAATCAAAATGAGTGATGCCTTTATCAAAAGCATAGAATAATATTTTTTTAATATTAGAAAGTGGAACTTTACCTCCAAAGTTATGCCAGAGCCCAAGGCTTATTAGTGGTAATTTAACTCCACTATCGCCACAAGTTCTATATAACATCTCTGAATATCTTTTATTATCAGCGTTATATTTCATATTTAGTAAACCTCGACCTCTTCATATGTTGGCATGGAATTCGCGGCTCCTTCTTTAGTTGTAGAAATACCAGCAACTTTATTAGAAAATTCTAATGCATCAACAATTTTTAATGATTTAGCTAATGCTACACTAAAAGCTCCATTAAAAGCATCACCTGCTCCAGTAGTATCTTTTACATCCTCTTTTAATTCATGGGCGTCTACAAAATGGCTTTCAGTTCCATTTGAAAAATAAACTCCTTTAGAACCTAGAGTTATTAAGATATTTTTTATTCCTTTTTTTAAAAATTCTTTAGCTGCATTTTCTATTTCAGATTTTGTTTCTATTTTTTTTTCTAAATAAAAACTAGCTTCAGTTTCATTTGGTGTAAAATAGTCTATATTTTTAAAGTCATTCTCAGATATTTTCGAAGCAGGAGCTGGATTTAATATTGTAATTGAACCAGTATCTTTAGCTTTTTGTAAAGCATAGCTTGTAACATCATATGGTGTTTCTAATTGTGTTAAGAATATATCTGACTTCTCGATTGCTTTTAAATTATTATCTATATCAGAACTATTTAAAGTGCCAGCAGCGCCTGGTATGATGTTTATTGCATTATCACCTGTATTAGCATTAATCATAATACCAGCAACGCCAGTTGATTGATTTTTATCTTTGATAATATAATCGGTATTTACTCCAGAGGATTTATATAAATTTAGTGCCATTTCAGCATTATTATCATCACCTATTTTTGTGATAAAACTTATATTTCCGCCAAGTCTTGCTGCAGCAATGGCTTGGTTAGATCCTTTTCCACCAGGTCCTATTAAGTGTTTTGTTCCTAAAATAGTTTGCCCTACTTCAGGAATTTTTTCACCAATAAAACATAAGTCTGCAACAAATACTCCAAATACACATATAGATTTCATTTAATTAAGACCAGACTTTACCGTCAGGAAGAATAACTCCTTTAGTAATAACAAAACATCCAAAAGGTCGAGCATCTGTAGTGGTTACAATACAATATGCTTTTTTTGCTTCTTCATAAAAATTTTGTCTTGAAATTGATCCAACTTTCCATTGAGGACCAGAATTATTTTTTACTGCTTCAATAAATTCTTTATGAGTTTCAGTTAGTTCCTCTGGTTTATCATCTACTTCCATTCTAAGTGCAGGTGAGCCCCCTTGTGATACGATAAAACTATCTAATGGAAAAACAGATAAAATTGCATTTGCTGCACTTTTAATATTTACCCCATCTAATCGGATTACATTTTTGTTCATAGAGTTTGCAGGAAAATTAGCATCAGCAAGAATAATTTTCTCACCATGACCCATGGATCTTAAATTAAAAAGTAAATCAGGGCTTAAAACAGGGTTAATATTTATTAACATTAAAAGATTATATTACATAAAAAAAAAGGGTGGAATAAAAATTCCACCCTTTTTAAATGTTATATACTAATGATTATTTAAAATCGTTAGCGTTTTCTTTTGTTACTAGTTGTGTTCCAGTATCAATGTTTGGATCAATACTTCCACCATTAGCTAGCTCAAGAGCATATTTAACACCGTAAGCACCCATGTTATATGAGAACTGAGCAATAGTTGCAGTCATTTCACCTTTTAAGATACTTGTAGCAGCATCTGGAGTTGCATCAAAACCAACAACAACAACATCATTCATATCTGCATCTTTAAGAGCTTGCATAGCACCTAAGCCCATATTGTCATTTGAAGCAAATATTGCTTTGATATTAGGATTTTTCAAAATAATTGACTCAGTAACTGATCTACCTTTTGCAGTATCCCACTCAGCTGTTTGAGTAGCAACTATATTTAAACCGCAATTTTTAAATCCTTTTATTGCACCGTCTCTTCTTAGTAAAGCTGTTGATTGAGACTCTATTCCAGTCAAAATTGCAACATCTGAACCTTTTGGAGTTTTGTCACAAATGAATTTAGCAGCTAATTCTGCTCCGTTCATATTGTTAGTTCCAATAAAAGTAACACCTTCATTGATCCCTTTTGTATCTACGAATACAACTGGAACACCACTTTTGATAGCGTCATCTACAATTGGAGCAAATGCATTTGGATCTCCTGGTGCAAGAGCTAAAGCATCAACACCTTTAGCAAGTTGGTCTTCCACTTGGTTAATTTGTGCTTGAACATCACCTTCCTGAGGTGGCGCAACCAAGATTAACTTAACACCTAATTTTTTAGCTTCTTCTTCAGCACCTTTTGTAACTGAAGCCCAGAAAGGATTTCCAGACCCAGGACCTTTAATACTGAACAAGATTTTTTTACCATGACCATCAGCAAAAGAAGCTGAAATCATGCTTATCGATAAAAAAATTGCTGATACTAAAACAACAATTTTTCTTGATAGTTCTCTCATAAATTTCCCCTTTAATAATTATTAAAGCCTAATTTAATAAAATTTTTAAAAAAAATTCAACTGTTTACAGGGTCTCTTATGATAGCATCTATTCAACTTTGACGTGTTTATTTTCTTGTGCCGAAATCTCTTCTTAAAACATCCACGTAAACTGCTAATACAATGATTGAACCAATCAATACTTGTTGCCAGAAAGAACTTACATCCATCAAATTAAGTCCATTTCTTAAAATTCCCATAATCATTACTCCGGCAAATACTCCAAGAACAGTTCCTCTACCACCAAAGAAACTAGCTCCACCAATTATACATGCTGCGATAGCATCCAATTCAGATTGTAATCCTGCATTAGGATAACCAGAGTCTGTTCTTCCTGCTAAAATTAATGCTCCAATACCTGATAAAAATCCACAAAGTGAATAAACAATTATTAAAATTTTATTAACATTAATTCCTGAAGCTCTTGCTGCGCTTGGGTTGCCTCCAATTGCATAAATCCACTTTCCTGTTCGACTATGATTTAAGAAAACCCAAAAAACAAAATATACAACAGCGATTAAAACTAAGCTTACGGGGAGATATTGAGATTTCTCTAATCCTAGCCAAGTAAGATCTATTCTACCATGACCTAAGTACCTAACTTCATCAGTAAATCCACTTATAGGTGTTCCGCCTGATATTAAGTTTCCTGTTCCTCTAAAAATATAAAGAGTTCCTAAAGTCATTATAAAAGGATGAGGCATTCTTAAAAGTGTTATCCCTAAACCATTTATCAACCCGCATAAAAATCCAGCAAATAAAGGTACAAGAACAACTATAAACCAAGGTGCTCCGGCTTTAGCTACTATTGCTAAAATCATCAATGAAAGCATCATTATTGAGCCAACTGATAGATCTATACCCGCAGTCACAATCACCATAAAAACACCTAAAGCTAACATTGATTGCCAAGATATTTGTTTGAATACGTTTGTTACATTTCTCCAAGACAAGAAGACATCTGGTTGCAAAATATGCATTACCAAGATCATGATAACTAATAATAGTAAAATCCCATATTTTTCAAAATATGGAATAAGTTTTACATATAAGCTATCTTGTTTTTTTTCCTTATCGTCCATTTTATTTTTTTCCCATAATCCAACCAATGACTTCATCTCTTGAAGTTTTATCTAATTGAGACTCAGCAAAGTTTGTTCCTTGAAAAAGTGCCATTACTCTGTCGCAAACAGTAAAAATATCATCCATTCTATGACTTATTACTATAACACCTACGCCAGTACTTTTTAATTTATTAATTAAATCTAATACTTTTCCAACTTCTTTTATTGCTAAAGCAGCAGTTGGTTCATCCATTATAACAACTTTGGCATTAAATGCTGTTGACCTAGCTATTGCAACTGCTTGTCTTTGTCCTCCAGATAATTCCTCTACTTTTTGGTCAGCACTTTTAACATTTATTTTTAGTTTCTCTAAGTGTGCACTCGTCATTTCTTGAATTTTTTTAAAATCTAGAAACTTTAAAAAGCCAATATTTTTTGTAGGTTCTCTTCCTAAGAAAATATTTTCTCCAATGGGTAAATTACCTGCCAATGCAAGATCTTGATAAACCATTTCTAAACCTAAATTTTGAGAATCTTTTGGACTATCTAATACGTGTTCTTTACCCTCAAAAAATAAAGCGCCTGCACTTGGTTTGTACAAACCAGATAAAACTTTCATTAGTGTAGATTTGCCTGCACCATTATCTCCCACAACACCTAAACATTCACCCTCGTGTACTTTTAAATTTACATTTTCTAGAGCAGTTATTGTTCCAAAATACTTTGTGATACCTTTGGCCTCTAAGAGCAATTTATTTGTTGAAGTCATTTAATTTAAATTAAAAAAAAAATTAATTAATTGCAACAGGTTTTGACCTTAAAAGATGAACAGTTTTTCTTAGAGCTTTTTTACAAAATCTTGGATTAAGATTTTTTGAAATCAATTTCATATCTTCAAACACAATATTTCCCATTTCCTTAAATGCCTCATCTAAAGCACCCGCTCTATGTGCAGAAAATAAAACATTTTTTAATTTTCTTATTGGGTCATTTTTTTTAACTGGTTCTTCCGGAAAAACATCAAGCGCTGCATAAATATCACCTTTTTTAAGCCTATTTTTTAAATCTTTAAAATTAACAACTGCAGCTCTACTCATTAGTATAAAAAGAGAGTTTGATTTCATAAGATTGAGTAATTTTTTATCAATTAATCCTTTGTTTTTTGTAGTAATTGCAGCAAGCACATAAATAACCTCACATTCTTTAAACATTTTTTTTAAAGTAATTGGTTTAAATCCTTGATTAATAATTTTTTTGTTTGGTATCCAAGGATCATAGATATTTATTTTACTCGAAAATGGTTTCAATAATGGAACCAAAGCTTTCCCTAAGTCTCCAAATCCAAATAATCCGATTTTTTTGTCTGATAACAATGAAGCCTTAAGATTTCCATCTAATCCATACTTTTCCTTTTTATTAATGAAATCCTGATTTGCTCCATGAATATTTCTAAGAAGAGAGAGTGTAAATCCAAGCGCAATTTCTGCGACTGGTTTTGAGAAAACAGGTGAAGTTGCGATAACGTGAATACCTTTATCAAAGCAATAATTATAATCCATATTATCTAGAAAGTTGCTTTCGACATTTATTACAGCTTTTAACTTTTTTGCTTTTATTAATAAAAATTTAGGAAGATCAGGCTGACCAATTATATATTTCGCTTTATGAATATTATTAATATAAAATTTTTGTTTATTTGTTTTTGGGGCGAAAATAAGCTTAAATTTATTTTTTAACTCATTTAATTTTGATTTTGAAAAAATAAGCTCCATAGTTCTTGGATACGGATCAACAATTGCAATATCTTTCATGATCTATAAGAGAATTTTTTTTACTTCTTCTTCTGTAAATCTTTTTGGCTTTTCACATTTAGTTTTTATTTTTTGAGGTACTCCAGTTGTTGCTGCTTTCATAGTAGACTCAATTATATCTAAAACATGAAGAGATAGCTCTCCTGAACATCGATGTTTTTTCTTTTTTTCGATTGAATATAACATCTCAGACATTCCAACACTTCTATAGTTAGCATTTGTTGGTGACTCATTGGATCTACCACTTGCAGATGTAATATTTATTTTTCCTAAATGCATTTTATCAGTTTTATGTTCACCCCAACGACCACCCTCTGTAACAGAAATATAAACAGATCCACCAAACATGTTCGGATCAGGAACGATAATTGATCCTTTAGTTCCATAAAGTTCCATATGATTTCTTTGATGATTAATAACATCAAAGGATAGAGTAACTTGAATAATTGCTTCATTATGAAATTGAATTGTTGCTAAATAAGTAGTTGGTGTTTCAACCTTAAATGTTTTTCCTTTATTTGGACCTGCTCTATAATTTCTTCTTTTAAACGCCGTTAATGTTCTTCCTTGCACCTGTTTAGCTGGCCCTAAAAGATTAACAAGCGTTGTAAAAAAATAAGGACCCATATCTATTACTGGTCCTCCCTCTTTTTTATACCAAGATTCTGGTTTTGGATGAAAGTTTTCAACGCCAGGAAATGCAAATATTGCATTTCCAAGTTTAATTTGTCCAATCAAATCAGAGTCAATTAACTCCTTTGCTTTTTGTCCACCTCCTCCAAGAAAAGTATCCGGCGCATTACCAATGTATAATTTTTTTTGTTTTGCCAAAGCTACTAATTCTTTTCCTTTTTGAAAGTATGTTGCTAATGGTTTTTCTGAATAAACATGCTTACCAGCATTTAATACTTTTTTTGATACAGAATAATGTGATTGAGGAATTGTTAAATTTAAAATTACCTCTATATCTTTATCTTTTAGTATTTCATTAACAGTCATTGATTTGATGTTGTATAATTTTGCACATTTTTCAGCTGCTTTTTGATTAATATCTGCACAAGCAACGATTTTGAAATTATTAAAATATTGGTGTCCTCTAAAATATGTTTCTGCGATATGGCCACATCCTATGAGACCAACCTTAAAAACTTTATTCATGAATTTTAGACACCTTGTCTTTGCTTTGATTTTCCTTCTTTATGAAGTTTTAATGCCTCTTCATTTTCTTTTGTTGATGGCATTTCTAAAGTAGGACTTTCCCAGTAAGCAGAACCTTCTAACCACTCATAAGAATGAGTTTTTATTGAAATTAAGTAAGTCACATCAGATTTTTTAGCTCTTTTAAATGCTTCTTCTAATTCAGAAATAGATGATACCTCCTCAGATTTTGCACCCATACTCTCTGCATGTTTAGCAAAATTAACAGGTACAAGATTTGGAGCTTTTGAACTATTAAATAGACAATTAAATTCTTTTCCACCTTTAAATAATTGTAGCCTGTTAATAACGGCATGGCCTCCATTATCACATAAAACTATTATTAATTTATTATTTGTTATAACTGATGAATAAATATCTGAATTAAAAAGTAAATAAGATCCATCTCCTACAAAAGCTATTACTTCTTTATCTGGGTTTGCCATTTTAACTCCCAATGCACCAGAAATTTCATAACTCATACAGCTAAAACCCCATTCGGTTTCATGTGTATTTAATTCTTTTGGCCTCCAAATTTGTACAACTTCTCCAACCAATCCACCAGCCGCAGTAACAGCAATATCTGTTGGATCTGAATTACGATATATTGCTCCTACAGCGTGTGCATAACTAGGTAGTTCTTGATTAGTTGGACCGCTTTCTTTATCTACATAATCATTCCAATTTTTTAATTCATCTCTTGATTTTTTATGCCATTCATCAGGTGCTTTCCAATCTCCCAAAGCGTTTGATAGCTCTTGTAAGCTTACTTTTGCATCACCTATTACTGATTGCGCCAAATGTTTGCTAGCATCAAATCTAGAGACATTAACACTAACAAGTGAAAAGTCTGGGTTCTCAAAATTTGCCCATGACCCAGTTGTAAAATCAGCTAACTTTGTTCCAACAGCAATAGCTAGGTCAGTTTGTTTTGCTAAATTATTTGCTGCTTTGCCACCAAGACCACCTATGGGACCCAAAAAATGAGAGTGGTCTCTCTTCATTGTAGAGTAGCCCATAACTGTTTGTGTAACTGGTATATTGTGTTTAATTGCAAAATTACTTAGATCTTCCATTGCATCAGAGTAGAAAACTCCTCCACCTGAAATCAATAAAGGATTTTTAGATTTTTTAATTTGCTCAGCCGCTTGTTTTATTTGAAAATCATCAGGTCTTGGTCGTCTTATATTATGAACTCTCTCTTTAAAAAATTCCTCAGGATATTCATATGTTTCACCTTGAACATCTTGTGATAATGATAAGCATGCTGGTCCGCAATCTGCTGGATCTAACATTGTTTGGATTGCTTGAGGTAATGTTTGTAAAATTTGTTCTGGTCTTGTAATTCTATCAAAATATTTTGTTACTGGTTTGAAAGCATCATTCTGAGTAATGCCAGGATTATTAAAATGCTCAACTTGTTGAAGAACTGGGTCAGGCATTCTGTTTGCATATGTATCTCCAGGTAAAAATAATATTGGTAATCTGTTGCTCATAGCAACAGCTGAGGCTGTAACCATATTTGTAGATCCTGGTCCAACTGAACTAGTTGCAACAAAAAATTGTTTTCTTCTTTTAGCTCTAGCGTATGCTATTCCAGTCAGAGCCATATTTTGCTCATGATGCCCTCTATAAGTTGGTAATTTATCTTGATTTTCTTGAAGAGCTTGTCCTAAACAAGCAACATTGCCATGTCCAAAAATACCAAAAGCTCCAGCAAATAACTGCTCTTTTTTACCATCTATTAAAATTTTTTGAGCAATAAGATGTTTTATTATTGCATGTGCACAAGTGAGCTTTATTTTTTTCATTATTCTATATATAAATCTTTAACTTTTAACAATTAAACACAATTTAAAAAATATGTATAGCAATTTTGGTCAATTCATTGAAGGTCAGTGGCAACAAGCAGAAAAAAAAGAAACTTATAAAGTTATCAATCCAGCAACAGAAGAAGTTTTAGGAGAAGCATCAAAAGCGTCCTCTGTTGACGTTCAAAAAGCATTAAAATCAGCAGAGAAAGGACTCGAAACTTGGAAAAATACCACTCCATGGCAGAGGTCTTATGTAATAAGAAAAATTGCAGATTTGATGCGTGAAAGAAAAGATGTATTGGCTAAATGGCTTACACTTGAAGTTGGAAAACCTCTTAAAGAAGCAATTGGAGAAGTTGGTGGTGGAGCAGATATATTTGAATGGAATGCAGAAGAAACTAAGAGAATTTATGGTGAAACATTACAAAGTAGATTTCCAGAAACAAGAGTTCATGTTTACTATCAGCCAGTAGGTGTTGTAGCAGCACTTGTGCCATGGAATTTTCCTATAGTTTTAGCATCTAGAAAAATTTCAACTGCACTGGCTGCTGGTTGTTCAGTTATTTGTAAGCCAGATGTGATTACGCCTGGAGCAGTTATGGAACTTGTAAATATTTGTAAAGATGCTGGAGTTCCTGATGGAGTAGTCAATTTATTATCTGGAGACCCAGCTGAAATATCAAATGAATTACTTGAATCAGATATAATAAAAAAAGTTTCTATAACTGGCTCAACACGTGTTGGAAAATTAATACTTAAAAAAGCTGCAGATAAAGTTCAAAGAGTTACAATGGAATTAAGTGGTCATTCTCCATTTATAGTATTTGACGATGTTGACATGAATAAAGTTGCAGATATGGCAATAACAGCAAAATTTCGTAACAATGGTCAAGTTTGTATATCCCCAAATAGGTTTTACATTCAAGAAACAAGAAAAGAAGAATTTATAAATGCTTTCGTAGATAGAGCAAAAAAATTAAAAATTGGAAATGGTATGGATGAAGGCACTGACTTAGGACCTTTAACAACAGCAAATCGTTTGGAGGAAATTGAAAAATTAGTCGAAACTACAAAGAGTGAAGGGGCAAAAGTTGTTTTAGGTGGAGGTAGACCTTCAGGATTTAATAAAGGTTATTATTTTGAACCAACCGTATTTGATGAAGTGCAGGACAATTTTACAATTATGAAAGAAGAACCTTTTGGTCCCCTAGTGCCCGTTTTAACTTTCAAGGATTTTGACGAAGTAGTAGAGAGAGCAAATAATAATGACCTGGGACTTTGTAGCTATTTATATACAAACTCAATGGACAAAGCTAATAGAGCATCAGAGATGATGGAAACCGGTTGTGTAGCAGTAAATACAGCTGCAGTTGCAGTTGCTGAAGCTCCATTCGGTGGAATAAAACAAACCGGTTATGGTCGTGAAGGTGGATCTATGGCTATTAAAGATTACCTTAATATAAAGTATACCCATATGGGTCTAAAAACCTGAGTAAATGAGAAAAAATAAAGCCAAAGAAATAATTAAAAATGGCAAAGCTGTAATCAATGGTTGGTTACAAATTCCAAGTACTGTTTCGGCTGAAACAATGGCTCAACAAGGATGGGACTCATTAACAATTGATATGCAACACGGGCTCGTTGATTACACGAATGCAATGCCAATGATGCAAGTGATTTCAGCGACTGAAGTCGTGCCTTTGGCAAGAGTTAATTGGAATGAACCTGGTCAAATTATGAAAATTTTAGATGCTGGATGTTATGGAATCATTTGTCCAATGGTAAGTAATCGAAAAGAAGCAGAAAGATTTGTTCAAGCATGTAAATATCCACCAGATGGATATAGAAGTTTCGGTCCAATGAGAGGGTTAATCTATGGAGGGCCTGATTATGGAGATCATGCAAACGATGAAATATTAAAAATGGCTATGATTGAAACTAAAGAAGCTTTAGAAAATCTTGATGAAATTATGAGTACCCCAGGCCTTGATGGTATCTACATAGGGCCTGCTGATTTAAGTTTGGCTATAGGAGAAAAGCCTAGTTTTGACAAAGGTGAGGATACTAAAGCTTATTCAGAAATACTTAGAATATTAGAGCATGCAAAAAAAAACAATATATTTGCTGGAATTCATAACGGAAGTACTGACTATGCAAAAAAAATGATTGAAAAAGGTTTTCAATTTGTAACAGTTGGAGCAGACTCTAGATTTATAAGTGCTGGTGCGAAAAATACAGTTGAAAATTTAAAAGGCACAGTGAAATCAGAATTATCTAAAGCCTATTAATAAATAAAGTATAAACTTTTACGTATGAAAAAAATCTTAATAATAGGATCGATACATAATCATGGTATTGATTTACTAAAAGGAAATAAAAATTTTGAATTTGAAGTTGTAGACAATACAGATACAGAATTTTTGAAAGATAAAATAAAAGACTGTGATGGAATAAGTATTAGAACATCTAAATTGTCAAAAGAAATTATAGACTCAGCTAAGAATTTAAAAGTGATATCTAGACATGGTGTCGGCTATGACAATATAGATCTTAAAGCAACCAAGCAAAACAATATCACATTAACAATAACAGCTACAGCAAATGCTCAAGCTGTAGCAGAACATGTTTTATTCATGCTATTCAGCATTGCAAAAAGAAATAATATGTACAATGAGACTGTAAAAACTGGAAAGTTCAGTGATAGAACTAAGCTTCCTAAAACAATTGAGTTATGGAATAAAAGTATCTTAATTGCAGGTTTTGGTCGTATTGGAAAATGCTTACTTAAAAAATGTAAGGGTTTAGAAATGAACATTTTTGTTTATGATCCTTTTGTCAGCGAAGAGGAGATTAAAAAAGTTGGTGGTACTAAAATTAATGATTTAAATGAAAGTTTAAATAAAATGGATGCAATTTCAATTCATATGCCTCTAAACGAAAATACAAAACATTTAATCAATTATGAAATGATAAAAAAAATGAAAAAAAATTGTATTTTAATTAATGCTGCAAGAGGTGGTATTATTAAAGAGGAAGATCTTAATAAGGCATTAAACGAAGATTTAATTTTTGGTGCAGGGCTTGATGTTTTTGAAAAGGAGCCTCCATCTTTAGATAATCCATTGCTAAAAAATGAGAAAGCATTTTTAAGCCCTCATTCAGCAGTATTTACCGAAGAATGTTTGTCTAGAATGGGTATTGAAACAGTCCAAAATATTATTGATTTTTTTGATAATAAATTGGAAAAGTCAAAAATAGTAAAAATCTCATGAGCTTAAAATTAAAAAATTTTGGATTGTTAGAGTTTCTTATCATTATATCGGCTGTTTATGTTGTAGGAATGTTGATATGGACAGCGAGTACAAGGCCTGAAGTTGAAGCTCGCGCAAATTTAGTAAAAGAAAATCATAAAAAAGTTGTCGATTTTATTAATGGCGAAATTAATAATTGCGGAAATAATGATGAGGGGAAAATTACTGTTTGGGGTGATCCATGTAATGCTGAATGGATAGCTGAAAAAGTTGTTAATCATATAAATGATAATCTTAAGATTGAAAATCCATTTTCAGACGACAATAAAGTTAAAACAGACCCCGACCCAAGAATAAAAGCAGAAGGAAAAGCCGGTCAGTCAGTAGAAATGGGTGTTATTTTTATAATGTCATCAAATTTTCTAGCAGAACCAGGATCAGAATGGATAGTTGGTACTTGTTTTAAATCTCCATGTGTGGCTGCTGGTAATAATGAATTAACTTCTTTATATAGATAGCTAATTATTTTCGATTTCTAAATTTGCACTTTTTAAAGTTTCAACTAGATATTTGTATCCAATTTTAGCATATTCAAAAGGATTTGCTTTTGCGGGATCTTGCTCCGCTTCTACAACTAACCATCCAGAATAATTTTGTTCTTTTAACAAGTCAAAAAAGGGCTTGTAATCAATACAACCATCTCCTGGAACAGTGAAGGCTCCTTCTAAAAAAGCCTGTCTAAAACTATAATCGTGATTTAATGAATTATCTAAAACATTTTTTCTCATATCTTTGCAATGTATATGAATTATTCTTTCTTTAAATTCTTTATAAATTTTCAAACTATCCCCTTTTGCAAATAACATGTGTCCAGTATCTAAAGTTAGTTTGACACTACCATCTGTATTTTCTAATAATCTTCTTGTATCTTCTTCACTTTCAATGCAAGTTCCCATATGATGATGGTAAGCAAGAGGCATATTTTGATCCTCTAGATATTTTCCCATTTCTGAAATTTTTTTATAATATTTTTTAGACTCGTCTAAATCCATTCTAGGTCTTTTAGATAAATTTATATTTGGATCGCTTTGAATAGAACCATAAACTTCGGCAAAAACCATGCAGGGTGCTTCACAATCTTGAAATAGTTTCAATTGATTTTGAATTTTTGATTTTTCCTCTTCAAAAGTATTTTTTCTTAAATTTGCTCCATACCAACCTGAACATAATTTTAAATTATATTTATTTAATATAGGAATTAATTCTTTTGATGTTTTTGGAAATTTTCCCCCAGATTCTATTCCTTTAAATCCTGATTCACTAGCTTCGGAAAGACATTGTTCAAGCGGAGTATCACCACCAAGCTCGGGCATATCATCATTGCTCCAAGCTATTGGGGCTATACCTAATTTTACTGACATAAATAATAGTTTTGTTATGATATTAGATGCTTCAAAAAATTAAACCTAAAAAATTTAAACTTGGAATTGTTGGAGGCGGACCTGGATCTTGGATCGGGCATGTTCATAGAATTTCATCTAGATATGATGACAAATACGAAATCGTTGCAGGGGTATTTTCTAGAAGTGTTGATAAATCTAGGAAATTTGGACAAAGTATAGGTTTAGATAAATCTAGATGTTATTCAAATTACAAGGAGATGTCTGTAAAAGAAGCGAAAAGAAAAGATGGTATTAATGTTGTAGCAATAATGACTCCACCATCAAGTCATCAAATTATTGCAGAGAATTTTATAAAAAAAAATATACATGTAATTTCAGACAAACCATTTGCTGGAAATCTTAATCAGGGAAAAAAACTATATAAAGCGATAAAGAATAACAAAAAAATTAAATATGCACTGACTCATAACTATTCATCTTATCCAATGGTAAGAGAAGCAAAAAATTTAGTGGAAAAAGGAAAAATTGGAAAAGTTGAATATATCAACGTTGAATATATTCAGGATTGGACAGATGGTAATAAAATTTCAAAAACAAATTCAAAAAAGGTTTTTAAATGGAAAGTTGATAAAAAAATTGTCGGTGTATCAGCAGTTCTCAATGAAATAGGATCGCACGCATATCATTTAGCAATTTATATTACAGGCCTTAAAGGAGAAAAACTTATAGCCGATGTAAGCAAATATTCGAAAGACGTTAATATGGATAATAACGCACAAGTTTTTGTTAATTTTAACAATGGTGCTAAAGGAATTGTGTGGACATGTGTAACAGCTAAAGGTGGTGTTTATGGTTTAAGAATTAGGGTATATGGATCTAAAGGAAGTTTAGAATGGGTTCAAAATGATCCAAATTATTTAAAATTCAATCCAAGCAAAGGAGCAGTAAAGTTTTTAGAAAGAGGATATACAAAAGCAAATTTTTCAAAAAAATTTTCTAGAGTAAAATTTGGTCACCCTGAAGGATATTTAGATGCTTTTGCAAATATATATAAGGAATTTGCTGAATATTTAAAAACGAATACAAAAAAAAGATTTTATTTTCCTAACGAAGAAGAGGGTTTGGAGACTGCTAAATTCATTGATGCATGTAAGAAATCATCATTAAAAAAACAATGGGTAAAAATTTAATTAACGTAGCATTATTCGGTTTGGGAAGAATAGGACTAATGCATGCAAATAATTTAATAAATAATAAAAATTTTAATCTTAAATATATTTTCGATGTTAATAGAAAACTTGCAAAAAAAGTTTCAAAAAATCTAAATTGTCAAAATATTGAAAATCCTCAAATAGCATATAAAGATAAAAAAATTGATTGTATTTTTATCTCTTCCACTACATCAACTCATCTTAAATTTATATATGAAAGTATAAAAAGTAACAAAACAGTATTTTGTGAAAAACCTTTAGATTTAAATTTAAAAAAAATTCAAAATTACGAAAAAAAAATAAATAAATTTAATCATAAAATTCAAATTGGATTTAACAGAAGATATGATCCAGGTCATAGTTCTCTAAAAAATAATTTAATAAAAGGCAAGATAGGAAAACTAGAGAAAATTATTATTACTAGCAGAGATCCGGCTGCTCCATCTGTAAATTATTTAAAAGCCTCAGGTGGTATTTTTAAAGATATGATGATCCATGATTTCGATCTAGCAAGGTATTATGCGGGTAAAGATGAATTTGTTTCTATATTTGCCACAGGGAGCAATATTTCTAATAAATACTTCAATAAACTTAAAGATTTCGAGCTTGCTACAGCAATTTTGAAAACAAAAAATGGTGTTCAATGTATTATTAGTAATTCTAGACATTGTAGTTTTGGATATGATCAAAGAGTAGAGCTTTTTGGAAGCAAAGGAATGATTATTTCTGATAATATCAAAGAAAATGAGATTAGTTTGTATTCTAATAAAAGTACGAATGCACGATCAAGCTTTAAACATTTTTTTATAGAAAGATACGACCAGGCATACAAAGAACAGTTAAATGATCTTGCTAAATTATTCAGATCGAATTTAAGACCTAAAAGTGGTTTTATTGATGGAAAGATTTCAATACAAATTGCTGAGAGTGCTATCCAGTCATTAAAATCAAAAAAGTTTGAAAAAATAAAATATTAAAAATCAACTTTAGGTTGAATACAACCTGCTTCTTTACAATCTAAATAAATTTATGTTAGCTTTAATGTTTAAAAGTTAACTTTTATTTAAGAGAGGAAATTAAAAATGAAAACAATAAAGAACTTTATATTAGCTGTTGCTGCATGGGCAATGATGTCTGTATCAGCATTAGCAACTGATATAATTGTTGTTTCACATGGACAAGCTAATGACCCTTTTTGGTCAGTAGCTAAAAATGGAGTTGATGCTGCTTGTAAAGATATGGGAGTATCTTGCAAATACACTGCACCTGGAACTTTTGACATGGTTGAAATGGCAAAACTAATAGATAACGCTGTATCACAAAAACCAAAAGGTATTGTAATTACTTTACCTGATGCAGCTGCATTAGGAAAATCTGTTAAAGCAGCAATAGCTGCTGGTATACCAGTAGTTTCTATGAACTCTGGTTCGGATGACTATGCATCATTAGGAATTAGTGCACACGTAGGTCAAACTGAATTTGAAGCTGGTGTTGGTGGCGGACAAAAAATGAAAGCTGCTGGAGGAAAAAAAGCTTTATGCGTTAACCACGAAGTTGGAAACGTAGCGCTTGATAGAAGATGTGCAGGTTTCAAAAAAGGTTTTGGTGGATCTGTTGATATTCTTGGAACATCAAATGACCCAACTGAAATTCAAAAAGCTGTTGCTGCAAAATTAGGTGGTGGATATGACACTATTCTAACTTTAGGAGCTGGTTTATCTGGTGAAGCAGCACTAAAAGCTTTAGAAGCTGCTGGTAAAGTTGGAAATGTTAAATTAGGAACATTTGATATGTCACCTAACATGTTAAAAGCTGCTGCTGCAGGTAAAGTAGAGTTTTTAATTGACCAACAACAATATCTACAAGGTTATTTGCCTATAGCTATATTTGCTCAGTACATGAGATGGGGAACAATGCCTGCTGGTGTAGTTATGACTGGACCTGGATTTGTTACTCCTGATAATGCTGCTAAAGTAATTAAATGGGCAGCTCAAGGTTATAGATAAAATCTATATTTAAGGCCTGACTAAATTTAATAGTCAGGCCTTTTTTCAAAATTTAAATGTCATTAAAATCAAAAAGTATTTCATCAAAAAGTAGTCTTAATGAAGACGAACGTCTAAAAAAAATATCACCACTAAGAGTTTTATTGAATAGGCCTGAGCTAGGTGCATTAGGTGGCTCAATACTTGTATTTATATTTTTTGGAATTGTAGCTGGCGATACTGGTATGTTTAGTGCCTATGGAATGCTTAATTTCCTCGACGTTTCAGCTAATTTAGGAATTATAGCAATAGCAGCAGCGATGTTAATGATTGGCGGTGAATTTGATTTGTCAATTGGATCAATGATTGGCTTTGCTGGAATTTGTATCGCAATTCCTGCAATTTACTGGGGTTGGCCACTATGGATGAGCATAGTTTTTGCTTTCGCTATGGCAGTATTGGTCGGATACTTTAATGGCATAATGGTTGTAAAAACTGGTTTGCCATCTTTTATTGTAACACTTGCAATGCTTTTTATTTTAAGAGGTTTGACATTAGCAATAACAAGATTGATTACTGGTAGAACTCAGGTTCCAGGACTAAGAGTATTAATTGAAGATGATCCATTAGCATGGTTATTTGCTACAGATACTTTTAAATGGCTTTTTACTTGGTTGGGATCATTAAAATTGATTGAACTAAGAACTGATGGAACTCCTCTTGCAACTGGAATACCTCCATCAGTTATTTGGTTTATTGCATTAACATTGTTTGCAACATGGATATTGATGAAAACAAGATACGGTAATTGGATCTTCGCATCTGGAGGCGATAAGGTTGGAGCAACAAATGTGGGTGTACCTGTTGGAAGGGTAAAAATAAGTCTATTTATTGGTACGGCAGTCGCTTCTACTATTTTCGCTTGTATTCAAGTATTAGATGCGGGTTCTGCAGATACTATGAGAGGTACTTTAAAAGAACTAGAAGCTATTGCAGCTGCTGTTGTTGGTGGGTGTCTCTTAACAGGTGGGTATGGATCTGCAATAGGTGCAGCTTTTGGTGCAATTATATTTGGGACTGTATCTATGGGAATATTTTATACAGATGTTGACACTGATTGGTTTAAAGTTTTCTTAGGAGCAATGATGTTGATAGCTGTAGTGTTTAATAACTACATCAGAAAGAAAGTGACTGAGAGTAAATAATGTCTGACTATCTCGTTCAATTTAATAATATTAGTAAGTTTTTTGGGAAGGTAATAGCGCTTAAAGACGTTACTATGAGATTAAAAAAAGGTGAGATCATGTGTTTGCTTGGAGATAATGGAGCAGGAAAGTCAACATTAATTAAAACTTTAGCAGGTGTTCATAAACCAGATGAAGGAGAAATTATATTTGAAGATAATAATATTGTTTTTGACTCACCCAAAGATGCTTTAGATATTGGTATAGGAACAGTTTATCAAGATCTAGCATTAGTTCCTTTAATGAGTGTTACTAGAAATTTTTTTATGGGAAGAGAGCCTCAAAAAGGTATTCCTTTCCTTAAAACTTTTGATGTGGAGAAAGCAAATAAGATAGCAGCAGATAGAATGGGACAGATAGGTATCGATGTTAGAGATCCATCTCAGGCAGTTGGAACTATGTCCGGTGGTGAAAGACAATGCCTAGCAATATCACGAGCTATATATTTTGGAGCAAAAGTTTTAGTTTTAGATGAACCAACTTCTGCTTTAGGAGTTCATCAAGCATCAATGGTATTAAAATATATTGTAAAGGCTGCGTCTGAGGGATTGGCTGTAATTTTAATTACTCATAATGTACATCATGCTTACCCTGTTGGTAATAGTTTCACTGTACTTAACCGAGGAAAAAGCATGGGAACATTCCAAAAAAAAGATATTTCTAGAGAAAAGCTTCTTAGTATGATGGCTGGTGGTGAAGAATTAGACAAACTTGAAGTCGAACTTCAAGAAATGGATAGAATTCACAACAAAAATTAGATATTACGCCATATATCTTTAACATGACAAAATCATTTCCTTTGCTCTTTATATTATTATGGTCATCGGCATTTATATCTGGGAAAGAAATTGTTCAAAACGCTTCTCCATTTGCAGCTTTAGCATTTAGGTTTGGGATTGTAACAATTGGTTTTCTTGTATTTGCTTATTTCAGTAATGATAAAATTTTCGGAAAATTAAAAAATATTATTGAAAGTCTTTCAACGGGTATTTTATTTCATGGGATTTATTTAGGTGGATGTTGGTATGCATTTTCAATTGGGATGCCAGCTGCAATTGTAGCTTTAATAGTTACACTTCAACCGATTTTAACAAATATTTTATCTGGTCCTATTTTTGGAGAAAAAATATCTTGGAAACAGTGGGTAGGTATCAGTTTAGGTTTCATTGGTTCTGTCACTGTCTTAGGTATTGATTTTGGAAAAGAAATTCCTCCTTTAGGATTGTTAGCTACAGTCTTAGCTTTATTTGCAATAACGGCTGGAACATTGTGGCAAAAAAAATTGAGTGGAAATTTAGCTTTGTCAGTTAACAATGCGTATCAAGCAGTTGGTGGTTGCCTTTTTAATCTATTATTAATGTTTATATTTGAAAATGCTTACATAAATTTTACAACTAGTTTTATATTGGGTATGTCTCACCAAATTATATTAGTTTCATTTGGAGCTTTTACTATTCTTATGTTTTTAATCAAAAGGGGTACTGTGGGCAAAACTACTACTTTATTTTTTTTAGTACCTCCTACTTCAGCAGTGATGGCATGGATATTTTTAAATGAACAATTAACATTTACTGACATAATTGGTTTTTTAATAACAACCGTTGGAGTATTTATAGCTACAAGGGATAAAAAAAATGGATAAAAATTTTTTTAAAAAAATAAGAATTTTAGATGGTGGTATGGGTCAATTATTACTTGAAAAAGGAATGGTATCTATGGGGACATTATGGTCTGCTAGCGCTTTATTGGATGAAAAATATCATCAAATGTTAGTTGATACTCATCTATCATATATCAACGCAGGCTCAGATGTTATTGTTACTAACACCTTTAGTTGTAGAAAATTTAGATTAATAGAAAATAAAGTTGGTGATAAATTCAAAAAATTAAACGAAATTGCATGTAAACTTGCAATCAAAGCTAAAGATTTATCAAAGAAAAATATATTAGTAGCTGGATCTATTCCAAGCCAAAGAGACACTTATATAACTGATGATCGCGATATCAAATTAATAGAGGAAGATATGTTTGAACAAGCTGATATTTTAAGTGAATTTACTGATTTTTTATATTTAGATGTTATTAGCAGCACTAATGAGGTTAAAGCTGCTCTTAATATATCTAAAAAGTTAAATAAAAAATTTTTAATTGGAATACATTTAAAAAAAAATGGCGACCTACCCTCAAAAGAAAAAATTGAGCAATTAATTGAAATTATTCAAGATGAAAATACACTTGGTGTAGTTTGTGCATGTGTTTCTCCAGAAATATCATTATCTGTATTAGATAAATTTTTAAATTGTAAAGTTCCATTTGGATTTAAAATAAATTTGTGGGGAGTTGATGAACCAGGCCCAATACAGACATTTAATACAGCAAAACATAATGAAATTGGAGCAAATCCTAATCAATCTTTAGGAAAGAGAGATAATTTTGATGCAAATGAATTTTATAATTTATCAAAAAAATTCATAGAAGGCGGGGCAACAATATTAGGTGGATGCTGTGAGACAAAACCAGAGCATATTAGTTCTATATCTTCACTTAAATAATAATTTTTGTATCTGCTTTTCTAACAAAATAAATTCCTACAACCACAGCCAATAAAGATATTAATACCTTGTAAGTTATTAATTCATTCAAAAATATATAGCCTAAAATAATTCCAAAGATTGGAATTAAGTATGAGACCTGAGATTGAAAAATTAAACCATTCTTTTTCAAAATTTTAAACCTTAAAAGCCATGCAACTCCTGTTGGTACTATACCAAGATAAATTACTGACATTGTTGAATTTAATGATGGAGTATTTTCCCATGGAGTTTCAAATAAAAACATCAAAGGAAATAAAATCAGAGTTGCCCAAATTAATATTGATCCAGTAACGTTTTCATTTTTTTTCTTGCTAATTTTAAGTGTTAAAACTCCACCTATTACATAACATGTTGATCCTACTAAAATTAGTACTGCTGAAAGAAAATTATTTTCATCTATTAAAATATTATCAGAAAATAAGTAAACAATTCCTGCAAATCCTATTAATATCCCAACAGTTTTTGCAAAATTAAATTTTTCATTTTTTGTATAAAAGTGACCTAATATGGTAGAACTCAAAGGAGTAGTAGACATCAAAATTGCTGCCAAATTGCTTTGCACAGACTTTACTCCATAAGCAATTAAAAAGAATGGAATAACTAAATTGATTAGTCCTATTAACATGAACCAATGCCAATCTTTTGAAAATGCTTCGATTATTATTTTTTTATAAAAACATAAAATTAAAACTGGTATAGATCCAAAAAACACTCTCAAAAAAGCAATTGTCATTGGACCGAACGATTCTGTTGCAATTTTTATATTAAAAAAAGCAGATGCCCAAATTATTGATAATAATGTTAATAAAATATAATCTGTTAAATTGGCTTGCTTCATTCTGTAATATCTTTCACATCACCATCGGTAATTTGAATTAATTTTTCATAATTGATCTTAAAAATTGCATTAGGATGTCCAGCTGCAGCAAAAATATCTTTAAACCTACTCAAAGAATTATCTACTAATATTGGAATATTATTTATATGACCTATAGGAGATACGCCTCCAATTGTATATCCTGTTTGAGACTTAACTTCTTCAGCAGAAGCCATTCTTACATTTTTTTTTTCAGAAATTTTTTTTAATTTATTTAATGAACACCTTTTGTCACCAGAAACTAAACAAAGTAAAAATTCATTTTCTATCTTAATAAGCAGACTTTTAACAATTGCTCCTACTTCACAATTTAATGAATTTGCAGCATCCAATGCTGTTTTTGCTGAATTTTCTAATTCTACAACTGATAAATTTTCATCAAACTCTTTAAGACGCTTCTCTGCTCTTTTAACTGGTTCTTTATTTAATAAAGTCATATTCAACTTACGATTGATAAAAAAGTACTGAAATTATTGGCATAATTATATGTTTAAATTGCATAGGTGATATCCTCATTATATGTATTCTTTATTATAACAATATTGGTAATTAACCCAGATATTTAATTCTACAGGAGATTATATGAGCGCAAGCAAAGTTCTAAAAATGATGAAAGACAAGCAAATTGAGTTTGTCGATTTAAGATTTACGGACCCAAGAGGTAAATTACAGCACTTAACTATGGATGCATCGGTAGTCGATGGGGACATGTTAACCGACGGTGTATTTTTCGATGGATCATCTATTGCTGGATGGAAAGCAATAAATGAATCTGACATGATATTAAAACCAGATTTAAACAGACAAATCGTTGATCCATTCACATCTCATAATACTCTTGTTTTATTTTGCGATATTTTAGATGCAATTAAAAGAAACCCTTATGAAAGAGATCCAAGGGGAATTGCAAAGAAAGCTGAAGCTTATTTAAAGAAGACTGGTATAGGTGATAAAGCTTACTTTGGTCCTGAACCAGAATTTTTTGTTTTTGATGACGTTAAAATTAAAAACGATATGAACGAAACAAGTTTTTCAATAGATAGTACTGAAGGTCCATATAATTCAGGAAAAAATTATGAAAACGGAAATATGGGTCATAGACCTGGAGTTAAAGGTGGATATTTTCCAGTCCCTCCAGTGGATAGTGCTCAAGATATAAGAGGTGAATACCTAAAAGGTTTAAGAGACGTAGGTATTACAGTTGAAAAACATCACCATGAAGTTGCTCCAAGTCAGCACGAACTTGGAATGCTTTTTGGTACATTAGTTGATCAAGCAGATAATGTTCAATTATACAAATATGTAGTTCAAATGGTTTCACATTCATTTGGTAAAACTGCTACGTTTATGCCTAAACCTGTAAAAGGTGATAATGGATCAGGAATGCACGTTCACCAATCAGTTTGGAAAGGAAAAACTCCAGTTTTTTCTGGAAATAAATATTCAGGTTTGTCTCAAACTGCACTTTATTATATTGGTGGAATACTTAAGCATGCTAAGGCGATTAATGCGTTTTCAAATGCTACAACAAATAGTTATAAAAGATTAATTCCAGGTTTTGAAGCTCCTGTGTTGCTTGCTTATTCTGCGAGAAACAGATCAGCATCATGTCGAATTCCGATAACTCTAAGCAAAAAAGGAGCAAGATGTGAAATTAGATTCCCAGACGCATCTGGTAATCCATATTTAACATTTGCATCTATGTTAATGGCTGGAATTGACGGTATCAAAAATAAAATTGATCCAGGCAAATCCTTTGATAAAGATCTTTACGCTTTATCGGAGAAGGAAGTTAAAAAAGTTCCAACAGTTTGTGGATCATTAAGAGAAGCAATGGAAAGTTTAGATAAAGATAGAAAGTTTTTAACTCAAGGCGGAGTATTTACTGACGATCAAATTGATGCTTATATTGCTCTTAAATTTGAGGAGATACACAACTTTGAACATACACCTCATCCTATTGAGTTTGATATGTATTATAGTTGTTAAATAGCTTTTTTATTTTTTAGCTATTTTATTTTTTCCTAAACCTTTTTTAACCACGTAGTTGAGGGTGCCATGTGCGCCCGCTTCTACTGGTTTAATTAAACTTCTGAATAAAGATTTTCTTTTTTGAGTTTTAACTTCAGAGTTAATTAGGTTTTTATGCTCAAAAGTGTTCATATCAATGATTCTATCATAGACATGCAATAAACGCAATTCTGATATGCGTATATTAAATACTAAATTTAAAAGATTCTCCACATCCACATCTCTCCGTTTCATTCGGGTTATTGAATACAAATTGTGAAGAAAATTTTTCTTTTTTAAAATCCATCTCTGTTCCAAGTAAATACATTACCGCTGCAGAGTCTATAAAGACTTTCACACCCTTATCTTCTACTACTTCATCATTTGGATTTGCCTCTTTTGTATATTCCATAACGTAAGACATACCTGCGCACCCACCTGACTTAACTCCAACTCTAACTCCTAAAGAGTCTTTCTCAGCATTAGACATAATTTCTTTTATTCTTTGAGCTGCATTATCGCTTAATGTTATAATTTGTTTTGTCATAAATTTAATTCAAGTTTTGCAGCTTCAGACATCATTGATTTGTCCCATGGTGGTTCCCAGACTAAATCAAGATCTACTTTTGAAACTTCTTTAATTTCTAATATACTGTCTTTAACTTCTTTAGGCAAACTTTCAGCTACTGGACAATTTGGTGTGGTTAAAGTCATTTTAACCTTAACTTCAGAATTATTAACGATAATATCGTATATCAAACCTAATTCATATATATTTACAGGTATCTCAGGATCATAAATTTTTTTTATTTCAGCAATTACTTTTTCTTTAAGATCCATTTTCATTCCTCTGTTTTTACAATTTGATCTGAATTATCTAATGCTGATGTAAGAGTGTGCCAAGACAAAGTCGCACACTTTACTCTCATAGGATATTGTTTAACACCCGATAAACTCATTAATTTAGTTTTTTCGTCATCTTTTAAAATATTAGTTTCTAAAGAGTCTTTTTCTTTTATCATTCCTAGAAAATCAGTTACAATTTCTTTTACCTCTTTTTCTTCTTTGCCTCTAACCATATCAGTCATAATTGATGCCGATGCCATTGAAATAGCGCAACCATGACCTTCAAATGCAATATCTTCAACTTTTTTATTTTCATTTAATCTGAGATAGACATGAACATTATCACCACATAAAGGATTATTTCCCTTTGCATCTTTATTATAATTATCAAACTTTCCTAAATTCCTCGGATTTTTTCCATGGTCTAATATTATTTCTTGATATAAATCTTTTAAGTCCATTATAAGTTAAAAATTTTTTTACATTTATTTATTGCTTCATCAAGTTTATCAATATCATCTTTCGTATTATAAACTCCAAACGAAGCCCTTGCGGTTGCAGGTAAATTTAATTTGTCATGTAATATTTGACAGCAGTGATGACCTGCTCTAATAGCTACTCCATCTTCATCAAGAATTGTTGCAATATCATGTGGATGAACACCTTCAATAGTAAATGATATAACTCCACCCTTTTCTTTTGGATTTCCTATAATATTAATTGAATTATTTTTTCTTAACTTTTCTAATCCATAGTCTAATAGTTCTTTTTCATGTTTCTCGATATTTTGAATACCAATTTTTTCCATAAATTTTATGGATTCATTAAAAGCTATAACCTGAGCTGTTGCCATTGTACCAGCCTCATATTTATTAGGTAACTCACCGTAAGTAATCCCTTCTTTTTTAACCTCATTTATCATTCCTCCTCCACCTTGATATGGGGGTAAATCTTCAAGCCATTTTTTTTTAGCATATAGAACACCTATTCCGGTTGGTCCGTACATTTTATGTCCAGATATTGCATAGAAATCACAATCAATATCCTGCATATCTAATTTTAAGTGTGGAGCTCCTTGGCAACCATCAATTAGAACAGGTATATTTTTTGAATGTGCTAATTGCACAATTTCTTTGATTGGTAATATTGCACCTGTTACATTCGATAAATGACTTACACTGATTATTTTTGTTTTGTTTGTAATTTTTTTTTCTATAGCTTCTAATGTTACTTCACCATCATCATTAATTTCAGCAAATTCTATTTTAATATTTTTTGCTTTTCTGAGAAAATGCCAAGGCACATAATTTGAATGATGCTCGAGTTCAGTCAACAATACTTCATCTCCTTCAGATAAATATTTTTGACCAAAAGTGTTAGCGACTAAATTTATTGCTTCAGTAGCTCCTTTAGTAAATACGATCTCATCTTTATCTTTAGCGTTAATATATTTTTGAACTGATACCCTTGATTGTTCATATAAGTTGGTGGCAGCAACAGCCAAATAATGAACACTTCTACCTACATTAGAAAACTCTTTTGTATAAAAGTCATAAATTCTATCTACAACAACTCTTGGTTTTTGAGATGAATTAGCACTATCTAAATACACTAAATCATTATTTTGAATTTTATCATCAAAAATTGGAAATTCTCTTTTTATATCATCTATGTTCATTAATTTAATCCAATCATATTTTTTATTAATTTTTTAATTTCTTCATCCGTAATCTTTTCAACGACGTCTAAAAGGAAGCCGCTAATTAATAATTCTTTTGCAGTTTTTTGATCTAAACCCCTAGACATTAAATAAAAAATAGAATCTTCATCTAAACTACCTGACGCTGAACCATGTGAACATTTAACATCGTCAGCATAAATTTCTAGTTCAGGCTTTGCATTAAATTCTGCTTGTTCATTTAAAAGCACAGCTTTACTTAATTGGTATCCATCTGTTTTCTGAGCTTTAGAATCCACATATATTTTCCCTTGATAAACAGACTTTGAATTGTCATCGATTACACTTTTTATTAACTGATAACTTTTCGTGTTTTCATACAAATGTTTAGTATTAGTTCTTATTTCGTGGTGTTTATTTTTAGACAATAAATGTATTCCATTAATAAATGCTGAAGAATATTGACCTTCAAGATTACAGGTAACTTCATTTTTTATATAATCTGAACCAGATGAAAATATAAATGTTTCAGAGATACTATTTTCTTTTTGAGTAATACTAGAATAATCATACTTTATATTTTTATTACTTTTTTTATCTATTTTATAATTCCTAAGAATTGAATTTTTACCTAGATTAAAATTAAATAAATTGTTGATGAAATTCTTTTCTGAATTATCCTCAGAAAGATTAATAATTTTTATTGAGCTATTGTCTTCTAGCTCAAAGTTTAATTGAAAATTAATATTAGTATTGATCACTTTCTCATTTGTTATTTGATATATAATTAAAGGATTTTTTAATGAATAATTTTTTTTAACTAAAATATTATGTATTTTATTAGAAAAAGAATTATTTAGACTTAAAAGAGAATTATCATCATTTGGGTTTGGGCTAAAATTATTTAAAGTCGTTAAATTAATTTTATCACTCTCTTCATATTCGAAACTCAATTGCTCAACTTTACCATTAACAATAACAATTTTATTATGCTCAATTTTCTCTAAAAAAATTTCGTCATTAATTTTATTTTCAATATTATAATCATTATAAAATGCTAGTTCTCCAATATTTTTTTGAATTATCTGGTTTATATCTGAGAATTTCCAGTTTTCTAATTTTCTACTAGGAAATCCATTTTTCAAAAAAAAATCAAGAGCTTCTTTTTTTAATTTAATCTCTTGGTTTGAAAAATTAGAAGTACTTATAAATTTATCAAAATCTGTTTTTAATTTTTGTTCCATTTAATTGAAATTCTCATATCCTTTTTTTTCTAACTCTAAAGCTAATTCTGCACCTCCTGATTTAATAATTTTTCCACCCATAAGCACATGTACAAAGTCAGGTTTTATATAATCAAGTAATCTTTGATAGTGAGTAATTATTAAAAATGAATTATTTTTTTTTCTTAAAGCATTAACACCATCTGCAACAATTTTAAGTGCGTCTATATCTAATCCGGAGTCTGTTTCATCTAATATAGATAACTTTGGATCTAAAATTGACATTTGTAAAATTTCGTTTTTCTTTTTTTCACCTCCAGAAAAACCTACGTTCAATTGGCGATTTAATTTTTCTTCATCAAATTTAAGTTCTTTTGCTTTTTCTTTAACTAATTTTAAAAATTCTAAAGCATCTAATTCTTTTTCGCCTCTAGCTTTTCTGATTGAGTTTAAAGATGTTTTTAAAAAAATATTTGTATTCACCCCAGGTATTTCCAAAGGATATTGGAATGCTAAGAAGATACCTTTGTGCGCTCTTTCCTCTGTTTCAAGATCAAATAAATTATTGTTTTCATATAATACTTCTCCTGATACCTCATATCCTTTTTTACCCGATAGAATATTTGATAAAGTGCTTTTCCCTGATCCATTGGGTCCCATTATTGCATGAACCTCCCCAGGTTTTATTTCTAAGTTAAAACCACTTAATATGGATTTTTCCTGAATTCTTGCGTTTAAATTGTTAATTTTTAACATTTAACCAACACTTCCTTCTAAACTTATTCCAACTAATTTTTGAGCTTCCACAGCAAATTCCATTGGTAATTGTTGCAAAACCTCTTTACAAAAGCCATTAACAATAAGTCCTACAGCTTCTTCTTGATTTAGTCCTCTTTGCTGACAATAATGTAGTTGATCTTCACTTATTTTAGATGTTGTCGCTTCATGAGCAATATTAGAATTTGAATTTTTATTCTTAATATAAGGTACTGTGTGTGCTCCACACTTGTTGCCCATTAATAATGAATCACATTGAGTATAATTTGTTGAATTATATGCATTTTTTGAAATATCTACCAAACCTCTGTAAGTCATATCTGATTTACCAGCACTAATACCTTTTGAAATAATTTTACTTTTTGTATTTTTTCCTAAATGAATCATCTTAGTTCCAGTGTCAGCTTTCTGATGGTTATTTGTAATTGCGATTGAATAAAATTCTCCAATTGAGTTATCACCTCTTAAAATACAACTTGGATATTTCCAAGTAATTGCAGAACCTGTTTCTACTTGTGTCCACGAAATTTTTGAATTCTTACCTTTACACAATCCTCTTTTAGTTACAAAATTATATATACCTCCTTTTCCATCTTTGTCTCCAGGATACCAATTTTGTACTGTAGAATATTTAATTTCTGCATCATCTAAAGCAATCAATTCGACATTGGCGGCATGTAACTGATTTTCATCTCTCATTGGTGCAGTACATCCTTCTAAATAACTTACATAACTACCTTTATCAGCAATGATCAAAGTTCTCTCAAATTGTCCGGTATCAGATGCATTAATTCTAAAATAAGTTGATAGTTCCATTGGACACTGTACATTTGGCGGTATGTAAACAAATGATCCATCAGTGAAAACTGCTGAGTTTAATGTAGCAAAAAAGTGATCAGTAATTGGTATAACTGAACCTAAATATTTTTTAACCAAGTCTGGATGTTTTTGTATTGCTTCAGAAATAGAGCAAAAAATAATTCCTTTTTCAGTTAAAGTATCTTTAAAAGTTGTAGCAACAGATACAGAGTCAAACACTGCATCTACTGCAATTCCATTTAATCTTTTTTGTTCTTGTAAAGGTATCCCTAATTTTTTGTAAGTTTCTAACAGTTTAGGATCTAAATCTTCTAAATTTTTTGGTTTTTCTTTGAAACTTTTAGGCGCAGAATAGTAATATAAGTCTTGATAATCAATTTTTGGGTATTTTGGTTTTTGCCAATCAGGTTCTTTTAATACTTTTAATCTTTCAAATGCTTTTAACCTCCATTTAAGAAGCCAGTCTGGTTCTTTCTTAATATTTGATATAAATCTGATAACTTCTTCATTTAATCCTTTTGGTGCTTTAAAACTTTCTATATCGGTTGAAAAACCGTATTTATAATCTTTTAAATCTTCTATTTGTTTATCTCTCATTAAAGTCTATTTTCAGTTTTATTTATTAGATCTCCAAGATTTTTTTCTTGGAAAAAAAGGTTTATATGTGTCTCCAGCTCGTCCCACAAATTATGGGTAATGCATTTAGCAGATTTCCCATTACATCCTTTTTTTGATTGTTTTTGGCATCCAATTGTTTTTACTTTTTCGTCTACAGCAGAAAGAATTTCAGAAATTTTAATTTCACTAGGAATTTTATTCAAAGTGTACCCACCTTTTTTTCCCCGTATACTTTTAACAATTTCATTTTTTTTTAATTTTAAAAATAACTGTTCTAAGTAAACTAATGATATTCCTTGTCTTATAGAGATATCTCTTAGTGAGATTGGCTCGTTATTTTTAAATCTTGCTATGTCAGCTAAAGCCATCACAGCGTATCTGCTTTTAGTTGATAGTTTCATATTTTCCGCAATAAACGGGCTTTATATATACCTGACTAAATTAGTCAAGATTATGTAAATTTAAAATACTTGCATTTTGTCGCTCAATTTTGATAGAAAAATATAATTTTTTTTTGAGACTGATAATCAATGCCATCTACAGATACTAAAATTACTGAAATTTTTATTCCTGGGCCTGCTGGAAGATTAGAAGCTAAATATTATAAAAGTAAAAAGAATACATCTCCAATTGCTTTAATTCTTCATCCACACCCTCAGTACGGAGGAACTATGAATAATAAAGTTATAGTCGATACATTTCAAACTTTTGTTGACAATAATTTTTCAGTTTGCAGAGTAAATTTTAGAGGTGTTGGAAAAAGTGATGGAGAATTTGATAATGGGCAAGGAGAGCTTGCGGATGCAGCAGCAGCATTGGATTGGTTAGAAAGAGAAAATTTTGATAACTCACAATGTTGGATATCTGGATTTTCTTTTGGCTCATTAATTGCAATGCAATTATTAATGAGAAGACCTGAAATAAATAGATTTATTGTTATATCTCCTCAACCAAATGTCTATGATTTTTCATTTTTATCACCTTGTCCGACATCAGGACTTGTAGTGTATGGTAAGAAAGATGAATTAGTTCCTTACGAAGATATAAACGAATTAAATAAAAGGTTAAGCGCTCAAAAAGGAATTAAGGTTGAGTTTGATATAGTATCAGACGCAAATCATTTTTTTTCAAAAGCTGATACTTCATTATTAAATTCTTTAAATAAATATATAAAAAAAGAAACAGCCTTATATTAATAATTTTCTTTAATTTCACCACCAGTTACAGGGTACGTAACATTTGTTGTACTTGGATAGCTAATTATTTTGTTTAGATAAGATCTTATAGATAAATATGCAAATGCTTGGGACTCTATAAAATCACCATCGATATTAAATTCATCAATTAATTTAATTTTATATTTCAATAATTTCTTTATATGATTAACTAATGTTAAATTTTTCCTGCCTCCTCCACATAAAATAATTTCTGTTTCATTATCAAAATTTTTTTTTATATTTTGTGAAATTACTAACGCTGTAAAATATGTTAATGTAGCGACAGCATCTTCAAATTCTAAACCTTTAACAAAACTAAAATCAAATTCTTTTTTGTCAAAAGAATGTTTTTCTTTTACATTATAAAACTCATGTTCATAAAATTGATTAATTATATCAATATTTATTTTTCCTGATGACGCTATATCTCCGTTTCGATCATAGTTTATTCTTTTTGTTTTTTTTAAATACTCATCTATTAATACATTTCCAGGGCCAATATCTTTTGAGGCTAAATTATTTTTAAAAGAATAAGTATAATTTGATATTCCTCCTATATTTAAAATTAATGTAGGATTATTTATCTGAAATTTTTTTACTAAAAGTTTATGATAAATGGCTGTTAATGGAGCACCTTCCCCACCTTTATTAATATCGTTAGCTCTAAAATTATAAATTACTTTTCCTTTTAATTCTTGAGAGAGTAAATTTGCATCTCCCATTTGTATAGAGTATCCATCTTTAGGTTTATGAATTATTGTTTGTCCATGAAAACCAATTAATTGAACTTTTAAATTATTCTCACTTAAAATTTTTTTTGATATTTTTGAATGATAAAGAGTAAGATCTCTTTCTAAAGATTTATAAGTACTTAAATTTTTCTCTATATCTGCTCTATTGTTTATATTTAGAATAAATGTAGAAAGTCTTTTTCTAAATTCTTCAGGATAATTTAGGTACTTATTGTCTATTATATCTAAATTATTTTCGCCATCTGATTTGATAATACTTGCATCAATGCCGTCGAGAGATGTACCACTCATTAAACCCAGTGCTATAAAAGAATTATCCATTATTGATTATTATTTTTATTTAAATATGTATATTAAAAGTACCATTTATGAATGAATTTTTAAAAGAATTTAAAGATAGAGGATATTTTTATCAATGCACAGATGAAAAAGCTCTTTCAAAGAAACTAAATGAAGAGAGTATAAAAGGATATATTGGCTTTGATTGTACAGCTCAAAGTTTACATGTAGGTAGCTTACTCCAAATTATGTGTTTAAGATTGATGCAAAAACATGGACATAAACCAATTGTTTTGCTCGGCGGAGGAACCACAAGAATAGGAGATCCATCTGGAAAAGACAAAACCAGAAAAATTTTAGATGAAGATGAGATCGAAAAAAATATTAAAAGTATAGAGAATATTTTAAAAAAGTTTTTAGACACAGATAATGAAAAAATTTCGCCTATTTTTGTAAATAACTACGCGTGGTTAAAAAATTTAAATTATATTTCTTTTTTAAGAGATATAGGAAAACATTTTACTATAAATAAAATGTTAAGTTTTGACAGTGTTAAGCTTAGATTGGAAAGAGAGCAATCATTAAGTTATATGGAATTTAATTATATGATTTTACAAGCATACGATTTTCTAGAATTAAATAAAACAGAGAATTGTTTATTACAAATTGGGGGATCAGATCAATGGGGTAATATAGTTAATGGGGTTGAATTAATTAAAAGATATTCATCCAGTGAAGTTTATGGTTTGACAACAGAACTTATAACTTTGGCATCAGGCGCTAAAATGGGAAAAACAGAAAGCGGTGCTATTTGGTTAGATAAAAAATTATTTTCAGTATTTGATTATTGGCAATTTTGGAGAAATATCGATGATAAAGATGTATTAAAATTTCTTAAAATGTTTACGGATTTAAATTTAAGTGAAATTAAAGAAATAAGTAATCAAAATATAAATGATCAAAAAATTATTCTAGCGAACGAGGCTACATCAATTCTTCATGGAGCTAACGAGGCTGCTAAAGCAGAAAAAATAGCGAAAAATTCTTTTTCAGAAAATTCATCAGGAGAAAATTTACCTGATACAAAAATAGACATCCCAAATATTGATTTTGATATAGTCAATTTAGTTTCAATTATTGATAAAAAATTATCAAAAAGCGAAATTAGAAGATTAATAAAATCTAATGGTATTAAAATCAATAATGAAACCGTTTCTGATGATAAATTTAAAATTTCTAGTGAGTTATTAAAAAAAAATAATTTTATTAAGCTCTCAATTGGTAAAAAAAAACATTATAAAATAGTAATTTAATTAGAAATCTTCTCCAATGTTCTAGTAATAAATCTTGGAGTTAAAGTTTTGATTGGATTTACAGAAGTTTTAAGCTCTTTAGGAGGTCCCTTAATTTTAAAACTTACTCCAAAAACGCCTTCACCAATTTTTTTTCCAACTAATATTTCCCCTAACATGGGTATTTTTGAAATTGTTTTATTAACAGTTGTTGCTGGCACAAGTGTTCCCTTCAAACTTGTTAATTCATCTTTTACAATATAACCCTCCATCATAACCGAAATTGCTGGACCTATGGCATACATCTCTTCAATTTTTGTATTATTTCCTAAAGTCTCATAGTCCATTTCAAAATCGGTAAATCGTATACCTTCACCAGTAAGAAGATCTGCTATCCCTTGAAGAGATGCCAATGTAAGAAGCTTTGCAAGAACAGGTACCTCTTGTACTTTAAAATCGATAATTTTTAAATTTGATTTTGTTTTACCCTCATAATTAAGTGCCTCGTATATTAATTTACCTTCTCTAAAACCCTTTATAAATTTGAAATTTTTAATGAAAGGTTCTGGTTCTTCTATTTCTAAACTGGTAATTTTTTGTTTTTTATCATTAGTAAAAATGCTTAAAGCAAATTTTTTCTTATTATTTAATTTTGCATTTATATTTGAGCTAAAAACTTTGTTATTTTTTAATTGTATTTGACCTTTAATATTTGATAAATATGAAAAGCTATCAACAAAATATTTTCCAATATCTAAGTAAATATAAGTATTCAAATTTTTGAAACTTGAAAAAATCGATTTAGAGGAATTATCTAATAAATTTTTTATATTTTTAGATCCGTCAAATTGACTGCCGGTTAAGTAGTAATTGTTATTAACCTTCTTAAATTCTAATTTATTTTCTTTGCCGTTTTTGTTGATTATATCGATTTTAAATAAATCTAAACTTTTAATTTTATCATTTTTTCCTATTTCAAGATTTTCAACATTAATACTTTTTTCTTGTTCATTAAAATTTATATTTTTGAAAATTATTTCATTATTATCTTTATAAATTCCATTTATATTTAATTCAGAATTTATATCTGCTTTTTTTTGATATTCTAATTCTTCAATATCTATTTCTGCGCTATCTAGGTCTAAATTTAAATCAAAAAAATACTTATTAGCTTTTTTTTCAATATTTAAAGACATATTTTCATTTATATTGTTAATAGAATATTTACTTTTTAAGTTAAGTTTAAATTTTTTATTGTTAATATCTAAATTTAAATGGCTATTACTAAATTTTATCTGATTTTTGAAATCACTCAAATATTTCTTTATTCTTTGTGAACTATAGTCAATTAAAATACTTTCAGATTTTAGTTTAGATTTGATGCTAAAATTTTGAATTTCATTTTTTTTATTCAATTTAAAATTTATTAAATTTTCAGATGCGAATGTGATATCTTGGTCTTGAAGACTAAAGTTTTCAAATTGAACAAATTTTTTAAATTCTTTTGAGTTAATTGTATTTTTTGTATTACTTAAATCTATACTGACTAAAGCATCTTTGTTTTGTTTTTTTTTATAAATTATATTAATTAAATTTTTTGTTTCATTATTGTTATATTTTTTATTTTGAAATAAAAACTTGCTATTTAAAATAACTTTTAATTCATCTTTAATGTAATTAATTAAAATATTCCCATCTTTGAAATATATATGATCTTGATATTTTGCATTTGTAAATAACTCATCAAAATTTAATTTTGAAATAATACTTAAATCTTTAATTCTAAGTTTTTTATTTATTTTAAATGATAAATTATTGTCAGAACTTACATTTATAGGTCTATTATCTAGTAAGTCTAAATTAGTATTTATAATTTTTTTGTATTTATTTAAATCAATTTTAGTTTTTTTTGTTTTAAAATTTCCAGAAATTTCGAAATCATTATTAATTTTTTTTATATTTATTTTTTCTGATGTAATGAAAATTTTATCAAATTCTAATTCTATATCATTTAGATTTATAGCATCCTGAACTACTAAAAAATCAAATTTAATATTTGCAATTTGTGACTGGTCAAGTAATTTTATCTGCGCATCGGTTACTGAACCATTTATAACATAGTTAATATTTTTAGGACTTTTTTCGTCAAATGTTATATTAGATATTATTTTTATCTTTCCTTTTTTGATTTGTTTGAAAATTAGGTTTCTAGCTAAATTAAATTCGTATTCATTTAAAAAATCAGTTAATTCGCTAATATCATTTTCTTTGGAAATTATCGATATCTCGGAGATTGGATTTATATTGCTTATATAATCAAAAATATTTAAATCAAACTTTATATTTTCTAATTCAATATTTTTTTCGTTAATTGCTACTTGAGGGTCCAAGGTAAATATCTCAAATTCAAAATTAGATGGGTTTAATTTAAAATTTACTTGATTTAATTTTAATTTTATTTTTGGGTTAATCTCTTTAACTTTTTCATTTATTAAACTATTAAAATTATCTGTTTTAATTCCTTTTGTTGTTAGAAATATTAAAATTGCAATTAAGAAGGTTATTATTGAAATTATAATTATAGAAATTATTTTACGCATTTAATTTATATAAAGAGCTTTCTAAAAAATTATCTATTTCTCCATCTAATACTTTTTCTGGACTAGAACTTTCAAAATTAGTCCTATTATCTTTCACCATTTTATAAGGGTGTAATACATATGATCTAATTTGATGACCCCATCCAATCTCTGACTTTGAATTTTCAAGATTTTCATTTTCTTTTTCTTTTTTTTTTAACTCATGGTCATAAAGTCTTGCTCTTAACATATTCATGCAAGTTTCTTTATTTTTGTGTTGTGATCTTTCATTTTGACATTGTACCACAATTTTTGTTGGCAAGTGTGTAATTCTTACTGCACTATCTGTTGTGTTGACATGTTGACCTCCTGCACCACTAGATCTGTATGTATCTATTCTTAAATCTTTTTCTAAAATTTCAACATCAATATTTTCAGATATGACTGGATATACCCAAACACTGGCAAAACTTGTATGTCTTCTAGCACCAGAATCAAACGGAGAAATTCTAACAAGTCTATGTATTCCTGATTCATTTTTTAATAATCCATTTATGTAATCTCCACTTACTTTAATTATTGAAGATTTAATGCCAGCTTCATCGCCTTTATGTTCACTGATAATTTCGATTTTGAAATTTTTTTTAGTTGCCCACTTCATATACATTCTTCTTAACATATCAGCCCAGTCTTGACTTTCGGTTCCACCTGCACCTGCATGAAACTCTAAATAACTATCAAATGTATCATTGTCATCTGATAGGAAACATCTTATTTCAATCTGTTTTATTTTATTAAAAAGTGTTTTTATATTTGAGGTTGTCTCTTTAATTATTTCGTCATTATTTTCATTTATGGCTAAATCATATATGTCAAATAAATCTTTACTTTCTTTTTTTGAATATTCAAAATTATTTAGTAATTTTTCTAAATTGTTTTTTTCTCTTAAAATTTTTTCAGCATTTCTTTTATCCTGCCAAAAATCTGGTTTTTCTATTAAATTTAATAAATTAATTATTTTTTCTGAAACCTTTGTCTTTTCAAAGAAACTCCTTAATTCTTTGATTTATTTTCTCTATTTCCGTTTTAATATTTAATACTTCTTGGTCCATTAATAAAATTTTAATATATTTGTTGTATTTAATCTACTATCAAAATTATTAGATTTATTGTTGAGTTTATTATCATTTTTTTTAAATGACTCAATTATGGCTAACTTGGTTTTAGAATTCGCTTTTTTTCCTGTTTTTGCATCTATAACCATCATATTTATATTGTCTGCAACTTTAAAAGGTCTCGCATTAAAAGTATTTGCTGTTTTTTTTATGAATTCTTTAAAAACTGGCATCGCTGTTTTTGAACCTGTCTCGAATTTACCTAAACTCTTTGGATTATCATAGCCAATGTATACACCAACCACTAAATTAGATGTAAATCCTATAAACCAAGTATCTGTATTTTTGTTTGTTGTTCCGGTCTTTCCAGCTAATTCAAGTTTTAATTCTCTTAAACCTTTTCCAGTTCCACGTTCTATAACGCCTTTCAACATAGAAGTGATCTGATAGGCCGTTTGTGGTGAAAAAATCTGTTGATATTTATTTTTAATAATTGGGTTACTTGTTCCATCATATGAAATTAAATCACAATTTTCACAAAATCTTTTTTCATTATTAAAAATAGTATTTCCCTCACTGTCTTGAATTCTATCAATTAATATTGGGTTAACTAATTTTCCACCATTTAAAAAGGAGCAGTAAGCGCTTGTAATTTTTAACAAAGTTGTTTCGGCAGATCCCAAAGATACCGACATAAGTTCATCAGGATTTTCATAAATATTTAATTTTTTTGAAAAATTTATTATTTTATCTATACCTAGTTCTTGAGCTATTCTGACAGTCATTAGATTTCTTGATTTTTCTATGCCTGTTCTTAGTGTTGAAGGTCCATAAAACTTTTTACCATAATTTTCTGGTTTCCACATTTTTAAATCATTTCCTTGATCTAATACTATAGGTGCATCTAATACTAATGTGGTTGGTGAAAAATTATTTTCTAATGCTAAAGCATATATGAAAGGTTTAAATGCTGACCCGGGTTGACGTTTTGCTTGAGATGCTCTGTTGAATTCACTTTTTTTAAAACTAAAGCCACCTGACAATGCTAAAACCCTTCCACTATATGGGTCCATTACAACAATACCTCCATTAGCTTTCGGGAGTTGTTTTAAACTATAGTTTCCATCGGATAATTTCTTGACATGAATTATATCTCCAATTTTAAATAGTTTTTTGAATTCCTTTCGGGTCCAATCAATATCATTAAAATTAATTGTTCCAATATTTTCATTTTGAGTTTCGATGACTGTTTCAAATTTATCAATTCTAGTGACAACAGCTAATTCCCACCCTAAAGATTTTTCTAGATTTAGATCTTTAAGATCGTTAATCCAATTTTTATGTTTTTTTATATTAGATAGAGCTCCTCTCCATCCTTTTCTTTTATCAAATTCTTGCAAACCATTCCTGAGCGATTGAGTTGCAATTTTTTGTAATTCTAAGTTTAAAGGTGTTTTAATATTAAAACCTTGTTTATAAACTTGATCAAAACCATATTTATCAATCACTTCTTTTCTAACATCTTCAACATAGTACCTTGAGTCTTCCAAATAAATTCTTTTTCTTTTTTTCAAATTAATTTTAGATTTACTTAAATCTAAGTGTTGTTTTTTATTTATAAAACCATTTTCTAATAAATTATTTAAAACTAAGTTTCTTCTAAATTTTGCTAATTCAATATTTTTATATGGATTATATTTACTTGGTGCTTTTGGAAGAGCCGCTAATAATGCTGCTTCTCCATAATCAAGTTCACTTATTGGTTTATTGAAATATCTTAAGCTTGCTGAAGCTATTCCATAACTCCCTTCTCCTAGATAAATTTGATTCAGATATAGTTCTAAAATTCTTTTTTTTGTTAAAACACGTTCAATTCTGAATGCTAAAATGGCCTCTTTTATTTTTCGATCTATACTGATCTCATTGTTTAGAAGAAAGTTTTTTGCCACTTGTTGAGTAATGGTTGACGCGCCCTCTAATCTTCTTGAATATATTAGGTTGAAAATATTATTTTTTATAGCTCTAATAACGCCTTTTGCATCAACACCTGGATGATCAAAGAAATTTTTATCCTCTGCAGATAAGAAAGCATTTATTACTGTTTGTGATATTGCTGTGTAAGGAACAAATATTCTTTTTTCTGAAGAAAAATCACTAACCAAAACACCATTTCCAGAATATAATTTACTGGAAACAGGTGGTTTATAATTTTTAAGATATTTATAATCAGGTAGTTTATTTGAGTATGTCCAAAGAATGGATATAATTCCAATCAAAAATACAGTAGAAAACAACAATCCTATTACAAATATTCTTTTGATAATTTTTTGCATTTTAGTTTAAATATTTCATGAATTTGTTATTGTTAAGGCACAGAATTTAATAAATAAACTTATGAAAAAATCACTAAAATTATGTCTAAAAATTTATACATTGATGCATCGCATCCTAATGAAACAAGAGTTGTTCTTAAAAATAACAATCATATCGAAGACTATGAATATGAAAGTATAAATAATACTTTAATTAAGAATAATATATATCTTGGTAAAGTAAGTAGAATTGAGCCTTCCTTGCAAGCAGCATTCGTTGACTTTGGAAGAGAAAGACATGGATTTTTATCATTTAATGATATTCAGTCAGATTATTACCAACTTCCATTAAGCGATTTAGAAAAGATAAAAAAAGAAGAAGAACTTGTCAGAGAAGAATTATCAAAAGAGAGTGAAGTTATAGAGGATCAAATTCTAGAAGGAAAAGAAGAAATAAAAATTAATGATCCTGTCGAAAAGAATGAAGACGATGAAAAAGAAAAATTCAATACTCAAAAAAAATTTCCATCTAAAAGATATAAAATACAAGAAGTTATAAAACCAAATCAAGTAATTCTAGTACAGGTATTGAAAGATGAAAGAGGTTTAAAGGGAGCGGCCCTAAGCACGTTTATTTCAATTGCTGGTAAATATATTGTCTTGATGCCTAACACAGCTAAAGGCGGTGGAATTTCAAGAAAAATATTTAATGCGGGAGATAGAAAAAAAATAAGAAATATTTTAAATGAAATAATAATTCCTAAAGAGATGGGAATAATTGTAAGAACTGCTGGATCAAATAAGACAAAAAATGAAATAGAGAATGATTTAAAAAATTTAATTTCAGTTTGGGATAAAATTAAAGATAATGCTTTAAACTCAATTGCTCCATCTCTTATTCATCAAGAAAGTGACATTATCAAAAGATGTATTAGAGACATGTATGATGATGATACTCAAACTATATATGTTGAAGGAAATGAGGGTTATCAAAAAACAAAAAATTACATCAAGCTAATGATGCCTAATCAATTAAAAAAAGTTAAAAAGTACAGAGATAAAGTCCCTCTTTTTTACAAAGAAAATATTGAAAAAAAATTATTTGAAATATTTGAGACAGAGGTAAAATTAACGTCAGGCGGTTATCTAGTTATAAATCCTACTGAAGCCTTAGTATCAATAGATGTTAATTCAGGCAAATCTATTAAACAAAAAAACGTTGAAAGCACAGCATTTGACACAAATATTGAAGCAGCTGAAGAAATTGCTAGACAAATCAAGATAAGAGATTTGTCTGGATTAATAATAATCGATTTTATTGATATGCTTAACTTCAATAATAGACGACAAGTTGAGCGGAAATTAAAAGAGAAATGCAGAAATGATAGAGCAAGAATTCAAATTGGTAGAATAAGTAATTTTGGATTGCTAGAAATGTCTAGACAAAGGTTAAGAGAAAGCAATGTAAAGTGGCATATGAAATTAACAGATGAAACCTTTGTTTTAAAAATACTAAAATTAATAGAAATAAAGTCTTTAGAAATTAATGCTAAATTGGTTGAATTGACAATTAATGATAAAATTGAGAAATATATAGCAGACCATTATCAAGAAGTTGTAAAATACTTTGAAAAAAAAAATAAGGCAAAAATTAATTTAATTATAAATAATGATCTAAACCTAGAAGATTATATAATTGAGTTTAAATCAAAAACAAAAAAAGTTTTAGATAAAATAGAAAAGGTAGAAAAGCTTAAGTCTATAAAAATTGAATTAAAAAAAGAAAATAAAATTATTAACGTTAAAAATAGAAAAATTTTTAAAAAAAGAAAGTTCAGAAAGCAATTTCATAAGAAAAAAACTAAATAATTCCTTTATTAGTAGTTGATGCTGAGCCAAATAAATTTGGATTGATTCTTCCTGATAAAAAAGACTTTCTTCCTGAAATAACTGCAAGCTTCATTGCTTCTGCCATTTGAAATGGATTTTTAGCTTTTGCAATTGCTGTATTTATTAAAACACCATCACATCCTAACTCCATTGCTATAGTTGCGTCAGAAGCTTGCCCTATTCCAGCATCAATAATTAAAGGTAATTTTGTTTGTTTTCTGATAATTTTTATATTTACTTTATTTTGTATACCAAGACCTGAACCAATTGGAGCGGCGAGAGGCATAATAGCAACTGCACCTGCATTTTCTAATCTTTTTGCCATTAATGGATCATCATTACAATAAACCATTACTTTAAAACCTTCTTTGGTTAATAGTTCGGTAGATCTTAAAGTTTCAATCATTTCAGGAAAAAGGTTTCTTTTGTCACCTAATACCTCTAATTTTACTAATTTCCATCCACCTATTTCTCTTGCTAATCTTAAAGTTCTAATTGCATCCTCTGCTGTGAAACATCCAGCTGTATTTGGTAAGTATGTTATTTTTTTTGGATCTATAAAGTCCATCAATCTAGCTTTATTCTTATTAGATATGTTTACTCTTCTAACTGCAACTGTCACTATGTCTGCACCAGAAGTCTTAATGGCTTTGGCGCATTCACTGAAGCTTTTATATTTTCCTGTTCCAACTATTAAACGTGATTTAAAAATCTTATTTGCTATCTTAAATTTATTGTCAATCATTATCCACCACCGATAAAATGAACAATTTCTATTTTATCACCTTTTTTTAATTGAATTTTAGAAATTCGTTTTTTGTCTATAATTTTTTTATTTAGTTCTATAGCTATTTTATTTATTGGCATATTTAATTTTGTAATCAAGCTCTTAAGTGAAAATTTGGGAATTATTTGCATTTGCTTGCCATTTACAGTTATTTTTATTTTATTTTTAATATTCATAGATTATAAGGATTTCGTGAGTAAAATATTAATCATTAATGGACCCAATCTTAATCTAATAGGTGAGAGAGAACAATCACAATATGGTAGCAAAGATTATAAATACTTAGAGGATATTTGTAAGAAAAAATCGAAAGAATTAAATTTAATTCTTGAAATGAAACAATCGAATGTTGAAGGAGAAATCGTTGATACTATTCAAAGTGCCAGAAATAAATTTGAAGGAATTATAATTAATGCAGGTGGATATAGCCACACATCGGTTGCAATTAGAGATGCTCTAGATATATTTAAAGGCAAAATAATTGAACTCCATATATCAAATATATATAAAAGAGAGGAGTTTCGTCATAAATCTGTAATAAGTGGAGTGGTTACAGGAATAATTTGTGGATTAGGTATAAATGGATATATTTTGGCCATAAATTCTATGCATGAAATGTTGAATGAAAATAAATAAAAGTATAATTAAAGAGCTTACAGAATATTTAAATGAATTTAATCTTAACGAGATAGAGTACACAGAAAAAGATATAAAAGTTAAAGTATCAAAATCTTTCGGATCAAATATAACATCAGTTAAAGAAATAAAATCAGAAATAAAAACAGAAAATATAGAACAAGATAATATTAGTGGGACTGAAGTTCCATCGCCTATTATAGGAACAGCTTATTTGGCACCAGAACCAGGTGGTAAAAAGTTTGTAGATGTTGGTAAAAAAATTAACAAAGGCGACACGATTATGATTGTTGAAGCTATGAAAACAATGAACCATGTTCCATCTCCAATAACTGGTACTGTAAAAAAAATCTGCGTTGAAGACGGTCAGCCTGTTGAATATGGGCATACTTTAGTAATAATTGAGTAATAATGTTCAAAAAAATTCTTGTTGCAAATAGAGGTGAGATAGCTGTTAGAGTTATCAGAGCATGCAAGGAATGGGGAATAAAAACAGTCGCAATTCATTCTGATGTTGATAGAAATAGTATGCATGTTCGATTAGCTGACGAAAGTATTTGTGTTGGGCCGCATCAAGCCTCGAATAGTTATTTAAACATTCCAGCAATTATGTCAGCAATTGAATTGACAAATTCTGAAGCTGTACATCCAGGATATGGTTTTTTATCTGAAAATTATGAATTTGCAAAAATCCTTGAACAAAACAAAATTAAATTTATTGGTCCATCATCTTCACTGATTAAAATGATGGGTGATAAAATTGAAGCAAAAAAAATAGCAAAAAAATATGGTCTTCCAGTGATTGATGGATCTGAAGGTGGGATATCTGATTTAAATGAAGCAAAAAAAATATGTAAACAAATTGGATATCCAGTGTTGATTAAGGCAGCTGGTGGTGGTGGTGGAAAAGGAATGAAAGTTGTTAAAAAAGAAGATGAATTTGAAAGCTTATTTTTAACTGCAAAAACTGAGGCAAAAAAGTTTTTTGGTAATAATGAAGTTTATATTGAGAAATTTTTTCAAAATCCAAGACATATAGAAGTTCAGGTATTATCTGGTAAAAATAGAACTGTGCATCTTCATGAAAGAGATTGTTCTATTCAAAGAAGACATCAAAAATTAATTGAGGAAACACCCAGTCCTTTATTAAATAATCAACTAAGAAAAGATCTTTTTGATAAAACTGTAAAAATGGTAAGCCAAATTGGATATGAAGGTGCGGGCACAGTAGAATTTATTTTTGAGGATGGAAAATTTTATTTTTTAGAAATGAATACGAGAATACAAGTTGAACATCCAGTAACTGAAGTAGTAACAGGTATAGATTTAATAAAAGAACAGATATGGATTGCATATGATGGTAATACTGCCTTAAAACAGGAAGATATTAACCCAAGAGGTCACGCAATTGAGTGCCGAATAAATGCTGAAGATGTAAGTAAAAATTTTCAACCTTCGCCAGGAGAAATTACAATGTGTCATCAACCATCAGGTTTTAGAACTAGAGTAGACGGAGCAATATTTCAGGGATACAAAGTGACTCCATACTATGATAGCATGATTTGCAAAGTAATATGTCATGGAAGGAATAGAACTGAAGCAATTCAAAGAATGCGAAGATCCCTTGATGAATTTGTTATAGAGGGCATTAAAACAACGATAGACTTACATAAAATACTTTTAAATCACAAAAAATTTTTAGATTCAGATTTTAATGTGAGTTGGCTTGATAAAGAAAAATTACTTTAAGAATAACATTTTTTTAACCAAATATCATACACAGGGTGATCAAAAGGTCTAATTGATGGAGACGAGGCGAATGTCCAATCATTAAAAATGAACACCTTGTTGTCATCTTTGTTTACTGTATCTCTTACTTGCATGTATGCTGTGACTTCCGGATCATCATCAAATTTTGAATTATTACATTTAAGAATGTTTATAGATAGATTTTTAAATTTATATTCCTTTCCAACCTCAATCTCTATAATGTCACTCTGAGAGTTTACTTTGTCTAATATTGTTAAAACAGCATAATTTTCTGTTCGTGTATTATTTTCACTTAAAGAATTGATCATTAACAAATTATAAGAAAAAAAAACAAGTATAAAAACTTTAACTTTTCCAAGAAGTGTATTTTTTATTCGAAGCATTTTTACTTTTATTTTTATTTGGATGATAAGAATTTTCAGTGCCCGTTTGATTTGGCATATGCTCTTTTTGCCAGCTATATTTATCTAATTCATGACTATTTTCAATTTTATTTCCAGTTCGGTGAATCCAAGAATACCATTCACTGGGTATTTTTGATGCTTCGACTTCCCCATTGTAAATTACCCATCTTTTTCCCGATTTGCTTTCATAATATTTGTTGCCTGAATTATCTTCGCCAACAAGTTTTCCAAATAAAATTGTATTTAGTCTAGTGCCAAATGTTTGTTTGTTCCACCAAGTAAAAATTTCTTTAATCATTTTTTAAATTATTTTCAATTTCTAATTGTAAATTTACAATTAGACTATATTTCAAAAATGTATATACATAATTCTAATCAAGATTCAATTTACAAATAGGATTACAATGGCAAAATATTTAGTTGAAACATATTACACATGCAGCTTTAAAGTATCTCATTATTTAGATGATATAAATGAGGAAAGTCTTAAAAACTTAGAGAGTAAAGACGATGGAAAATTTGAGATTATTGACGTTAAACTAGATAATAGGAAAACAAAAAACCTTCAAGATACTAAAAGTAGCAAGGTTGAAATAGTTTCGCAGCCTATTAGTGGTCAAGAAATTAAAAATAGTCTTAAATCCAAACCAATTGATGAAAATTTCAAAAAAAATATCACCGATAATATGGGAAAAAGATTTAGCATGCCTGATAGAAGAAAAGGTTATATTCAGAAAGCTTCGATAGGTGATCACAAAGTATATTTGCATACTGGCGAATATGAAGATGGAAAAATAGGAGAAATTTTTATCGATACTAGTAAAGAAGGCGAGCTAGTAAAGGCTCTTATGAATAATTTTGCAATTGCAATATCATTGGGTCTTCAATATGGAGTTCCACTTGATGAATTTGTTAATGCATATTTAGACACAAAATTTGAACCTTCTGGAAAAGTTTATGGAAATGATCGAATAATGAGCGCTAGTTCAATATTAGATTATATTTTTAGAGAGCTTGCAATTTCCTATTTAAATAGAGAAGATTTGGCTCACACTCCGTCTATAACTGGAAATTCTGATGTAAACGAAAGCCAAGATAGCGAAGATCAAAATCAACTAATTAAACTTGTAAAAGATATTACAAGCAAAGGTTTTGTTAGAAACGACTATAAAAAAAAACTAGTAGATTTGTCGGATATAAGAATAAATCTTAAAGGAAAAAAATAATTATTTTTTTCTTTTTGAAATATAAAGTTCTTTTAATTGATTTTCGTCTACTTCTGAAGGTGCATTCATCATTAAATCTTGGGCATTTTGATTCATTGGAAACATGGTTACCTCTCTAATATTTTTTTCTTCTGCCAATAACATGACTATTCTATCTATTCCAGGGGCAATGCCCCCATGGGGAGGTGCCCCATAGCTTAAAGCATTAATCATACCACTAAACTTCTCATTCACTGTTTCCTCAGAGTAACCAGCAATTTTGAATAATTTATACATTAAATCAGGTTTATGGTTCCTGATTGCTCCGGAAGATAATTCAATACCATTACACACAATATCGTATTGAAAAGCTTTTAGTTTCAAGGGTTCTGAAAGATCTAAATTATCAGTATCACCTTGCGGCATTGAAAAAGGGTTGTGGCTAAATTCGATCTTTTTGGTATTTTCATCTATTTCAAACATTGGATAGTCCACTACCCAACAAAATGAGAAAACATTTTCATCAATTAAATTCAATTCATTTGCTATTTTATTTCTCGCAGTACTTAATAATTTCTCAACTTCAGATTTATTTCCGCAAGACATAAATATTGTATCACCTACTTCAGCATTCATTTTTGTCATTATCTCTTTGATAGACTCTTCAGAAAAAAATTTTCCCACAGGTCCTTTAGCGCTCAATTTCTTGGAATTTTCTATAGAAAAATATGCAAGACCAGATGATCCTTCATCTTTTGCCCATTTATCAATTCCGTCAAAAAAACTTCTTGGTTTTTGAGATGTATTTTTTGTAACTATTCCTCTAACTATCGATCCTTTACTTACTAATTTTTTAAATATTTCAAAGTTAACATCATCTCTTTTAAAAATTTCAGTAATATCAGCTATTTCCAAAGGATTTCTCAAATCTGGTTTGTCAGAACCGTATTTAAGCATAGAAGTATCAAAGGGAATTCTGGGAAATTTTTCATGGAGCAACTTTTTAGAGGAAAATTTTTTGAATAAATTTACAAATAACTCCTCAACTATTTTAAATACATCCTCTTGTTCTACAAAAGACATTTCCAAGTCAAGTTGATAAAACTCACCTGGACTCCTGTCAGCTCTTGCATCCTCATCTCTAAAACACGGTGCAATTTGAAAATATTTATCAAAACCAGATACCATGATTAATTGTTTAAATTGTTGTGGCGCTTGAGGTAATGCATAAAATTTACCAGGATTTAGTCTGCTTGGTACTAAAAAGTCTCTAGCACCCTCTGGGCTAGATGAAGTTAATATAGGTGTTTGATATTCTAGAAAACCATATTTTTGCATTTCAGTTCTAATAAATGAAATAATTTTGGATCTTAAAATAATATTTTTGTGAATTTTATTTCTTCTTAAATCTAAGAATCTGTACTTTAATCTAATTTCTTCAGAATATTCTTGATCTGAAAAAACAGGTAGTGGCAATTCCTTTGTTCTTGCAAGTATTCTAAATTTTTCAATTCCCACCTCAATTTCTCCAGTATTTAAATTTTTGTTAATTGTATCTTTTTCTCTAGCTAAAACTTTACCTTCAACTTGTAGTACAGTTTCTAATGGAAGTTTTTCTATTTCTTTAAATATTTTTTTACCCTCATCAATTACACATTGAGTTAGTCCATAGTGATCTCTTAAATCTAAAAACAATAGATTTCCATGATCTCTTTTTTTATTTATCCAGCCTGATAACTTTATTGTTTGATCTTTGTTATTTAAAGTTAGTTCCCCGCAAGTGTGTGTCCTATATTTACTCAATTTATTATCTCTTTTATTATTTTAAAGTTAATAGATTTCTTTTTCTTTAAACTCAACTCATCAATCTTATATATAAATTCATGCATTTTACTATACGATCTCGCGATTCTTTTTATAATATAATCTATAATTTTGTTATCCAATTTAATTTGTCTATCGGAGAAGCTTTTTAAAATTATTGCATAAATCAACTCATCATCTGGCTGCTCTATTTTAGCTATTATACAATTCTTTAACCTTGATAATAAATCTGGGAGTGTGAATTTCATCGTATCTATTGGTTTTTTTGACGAGATTAATAAATATTTATTATCCTGTTCAACTAAATTAAATATAGAATAAAGAAGTTTTTCGTCAAAACTTTCTTCTAGGTCTTCAATTATTATACTGTTTGAAAGTTTAATTTTTTTTAAAATCTTATCTTCGATGTTGTTGCTATATAAATATAAAGCATTACTTTTTTTTTTAAATATATTTGATAAATGTGTTTTGCCAGAATATTTTTCTCCAGATAAATTGACAATTTTTTTTTCCCATTTAGGCCATAATTCTATAATGTTTTTTGCAAAATAATTGCTTTTAGATACATAATAGTCGTTTTCATCAAAACTTTCGGTAATTCCAAAATCTAAGAGTTTTTGATCCAATTCCCTCATTCAACATTCCAAATATCACTAGATGAATTTACATTTATATTATTTACACTTAAGGTATTTAGAAATTTTTCAGGATTATTGTTATAAATTATCTTATATATAATTTCTTTACTATTCATTTTTTCTATTTCATATTGATATACAAAATCTGATTGATTTAATATATTTTCTAATTTGTCAGAAATTTTGAAGTTGCTATTTTTTATCGAAATTTTTATGGGTATTGTAATTGAGGTATTAATTTTATTAATTAACTTCCATTTATCTTCATATAAATTTTTTAAATTTAAAATAATTTGATTTAATATTTTATTATTTTCATAATTAATATTTTCTTTACTTAAATTAAAACTAAAATTTGAATTTGAAAAATTAATTTTAGAAAATATTCGTAAATTTTTTTTATTTTTATAAAATATTACGACAAAAATATTATCAAAGTTATACTTATTTGTAATCTCAGATAAATCATTGTTCTCAATATTATTTTTTATTTTTTGAAAAAGACGGAAATTTTCAATATTTTCATCAGGCAAATTATAATTTAATAAAAAATAATTTTTGTTAACATTGTTCCAATTGTTATAGAAATAATTTTGATCAAAATACATAAGCTCGTTACTCTCTGTATCAATCAAAATTGGTATAAAAAGAATTTCTGTATCTTTAGGAACTGAAGAAATAACATTTTTTTCTCTAATAAATGATAATAATTTTTTTTTATCAAACTTAATATCAAAATCAACTTCATAGTTATTGTTTAAAAATTTTTCATTTGTTATGGAGAAATTGTCAATCAATGAACTAATTTTATTGTTTGGTATATCATTAAATAAATTTTTATCTTTATTTTCTACAATTCTAAAAATTAATGTTTTAAATCCTTTTTTGAAACCCTTGTTTATTACTTCATCTTTGTTAAAATTTATGTCGTATTGTTCTTTAATTTTAATATTTTTAACTGTGTAATTGTCTGCAAATACTATAGTTGTGGAAAACTTGATAAAAACTAAAATGAAAAGTAAAAAAAAAAAGTATAAGTAAATATTAATTTTATTTTTAACTAAAAACATAAATTAAACATGGAATCGAAGAATTTTACATATGAGAAAAGTGGTGTAAGCATAAAAAAAGCAGATAAATTTATTAAATTTATATCCTCAAGCACAAAAAAATCAAAAAAAAGTGGTAAATTTAAGAATATTGGAGGTTTTGGAGCGCTTACAAAACTGCCAATTAATTTAAAGAATCCATATCTTGTAACTAGCACAGATGGAGTTGGTACAAAAATTGAAGTTGCAAATATGCTAGGTAAATTTGATACAATTGGAGTGGATCTTGTGGCAATGTGTGTAAATGACATTATAGTTCAAGGAGCGAAACCTTTAGTTTTTTTAGATTATATATCTGTCGAAAAAATCGATACGAAAAAGCTAAAAAATATAATTAGAGGAATTATTAAAGGCTGCAAATTAGCTGACTGTGAATTAGTTGGTGGAGAAACTGCAGAAATGCCTGGAACATATTCCAAAGGTAAATTTGATATTGCAGGATTTTCTTTAGGCTTGGTAGAGAAAGACAAAATATTATTAAATAAAATAAAAGAAAAAGATTTAGTACTGGCAATTCCTTCCAGTGGTCTTCACTCAAATGGATATTCCTTAGTAAGACATATTATAAAAAAAAAGAAAATTAATATAAAAAAAAATTCATTTTTAAAAAAAGAATTATTGGTACCAACTAAAATATATGTAATACATGTATTAGAATTAATTAAAAAAAAGTATTTGGATGCTTGTGCAAATATCACTGGCGGTGGATTAAAAGACAATATTGAAAGAATAATACCAGATAATTACTGCGCTGAAATAAATTTAGAAAAAATAAAAACATTAAAAATATTTAGATGGCTTAAAAGTCAAGGTGTTAGCGATCAAGAAATGTTAAAAACTTTTAATTGTGGTGTGGGTTTTTGTTTAATAGTAAAACGCTCAAACTACAAAAAAGTAATTAAATTATTTCCAAAAAAATATAAACCATATGTCATTGGAAAAATTACAAAAAATTCAGAAAAAGTAAAATTGAGTGGAAAAGTTATTTGGTAAAAAAAATACAGCAATTTTGATAAGTGGTAGAGGTAGTAATCTAAGATCACTAGTAAAATATTCAAAAACGAAAAAATCTTTAATTAGAATTGTTTTAGTTGTTTCTAATAATTTTAATGCAAAAGGATTAGATTATGCAGATAGATCTAAAATCAATAATGTTGTTATTAAATATTCTAATAGAAAAAGTTTTGAAGATCGTTTGTTAAAATTATTAAAAAAGAATAATGTTGATTTGATTTGTTTAGCTGGATTTATGAAAATACTATCAGGTAGTTTTATAAGAAAATTTAATAAACCTATACTTAATATTCACCCTTCTTTTCTTCCTAAGTATAAAGGACTAAATACACACAAGCGAGCAATTCAAAATCAAGATAAATACTCTGGAGCTACAGTTCATATTGTTAATGATAAATTGGATTCGGGTAAAATTATATTGCAAAAAAAAGTTAAAATTCTTAAATCTGATAGTGAAAAAAGTTTGCAAAAAAAAGTTTTAAAAATCGAGCATAAATTATACCCAAAAGCAATTATTAGATTTCTAGCTAGTCATTAAAGAAAAAGTCTAATTCTATCTTGGCATTTTCAGGACTGTCTGATCCGTGAACAGAGTTTTTATCAATTGAAATACCGTATTTTTTCCTCAAAGTACCCTCCTCTGCATCAATTGGATTTGTTGCTCCCATTAACTTTCTATTTTCCGCAACAGCATTATCTCGTTGTAAAGTCATTACAACAATAGGACCTGAAGACAAATAATTACATAAATCATTATAAAATGGTTTGGACTCATGTACTTTATAAAATTTTTCAGCTTCCTCTTTAGATATATGGATTTTTTTTTCTTTTACTATTTCAAATCCTTTATTTGTAAATTCTTGCTTAATCTGATCTTGTAGATTTCTTTCGACTGCATCTGGTTTAATTATCGATAGAGTTTGCTCAATATTACTCATAGTTATCCTCAATTAATTTATTTAACAATCTAACTCCATAACCAGTTGCACCTCCAGAGTTAAGTGCTCCTCCATATTTTGAAAATGCCATGCCAGCAATATCTAAGTGTGCCCAAGGCGTTTTATTTATTATAAATCTTTGTAAGAATTGTGCTGCAGTTGTAGAACCTGCACCACCTACATAATTAATATTTTGCATGTCAGCATTTTTAGAATTTATTAATTTATCAAAATTTTCGTTTAAAGGCATTCTCCAAAGCTTTTCTTGAACACTTTCTCCTGCATCAATAAGTTGTTTAGATAATTTATCATTATTTGAAAATAAGCCTGCGTACTCAGAGCCTAGAGAAACAATTATTGCCCCAGTTAATGTTGCTAAGTCAACTATAAATTGAGGCTTAAATTTTTTTTCTGTAAATGTTAAAGCATCAGCTAAAACTAATCTTCCTTCTGCATCAGTATTTAAAACTTCAATAGTTTTTCCACTATAAGATTTTACAATATCTCCTGGTCTTTGTGCATTTCCACTTACCATATTTTCTACAAGACCAACAACTCCTACTGCATTAATTTTTGATTTTCTTAGTGCAAGTGTTTTCATTAAACCAACAACAGTAGCTGATCCTGCCATATCGTATGTCATATCTTCCATAAATTTTGCTGGTTTTAATGAATAACCCCCTGTATCAAAACATACACCTTTTCCTACAAAGGCTAAGGGTTTAAATTTACTTTTAGAACCATTCCACTCCATCGTTACCAAATATGATCCTCTGATACTTCCTTGCCCTACACCTAGCAAAGCATTCATGCCCATCTTTCTTAATTTTCTTTGATCATATACAGTAATCTTTAATCCAAATTTTCTTAATTTAGTTATTCGTTTTGCATATTCATCTGGATGTAGAACATTCCCTGGCTCAGATACAAGATCTCTAGTAAGAAAAACACCTTCTAAAAGTGAATTTAATTTACTTCTCAACAAATTATTTTTTTTTGATTTATCTCCTACTACATATAAAATATTACTTTCATTTTTTTTCTTATTAGTTTTATAAATATTGAACTTATAAGACTTTAGCTGTGCTCCATGTAATAACTTTTCTAATTGCACGCTCGTAAGATGGGAAGTGTTAGATATTAGATAAGATTTCTCGATTTTATTATTGTTTAGAAAGATATATAATTGCGATCCGAGTTTTTCATAATCTAAGGTTGTTTTGGAATTCATGCTATTTACAAAAATATAATTTTTATCTTTTATGTTTTGAACAAAGAACTTTTTCTCTAAGAATAATTTATTTTTAAACAATGATTTACTTAAAGACTTTACTATTTTATTTTTACTAGTTTTGTCTTTCACCAAAATAATCTCGTTATCTTTAGCTTCTTTTGGAACTTTATTGGAGAAATCTAATTTTAGCTTCATTTTTTTGAAATATTTAATAGATAATGTTGTATATTTAATAAATTATTAAATTCAATGGATAAATTAATTTTTCGCAAATTATCATATGACATATTTTCCTTTTTTCTTTTAGCCTCAATAGCAATTACCTCTATCGTTTGGGTAATACAAGGTGTAAATTTACTGGATATTATATCTGAACAGGGTCATGGAGTTAAAGTATATTTTGTTTACACATTGCTGAATGTTCCAAAAATTTTCAGCAAATTACTTATTTTCATTTATTTCATTACTTTATTTATAATATTAGGGAAATATGTTGATAATAATGAAATTTTAGTATTCTGGACAAATGGAATAAAAAAAATAGTTTTTATAAATTTTATAGGGAAATTATCAATTTTATTTTTAATAATTCAACTTATATTAAACTTGTATATAGTTCCACTCACACAAAATTTAAAACAAGATTATTTGAGAAATTCATCATTAAATCTTTTTCCAAAATTAATACAAGACAAAAAATTTACGAACATTTCAAAAAAAATGACAATTTTTGTAGAGGAAAATAAAAAAAATGGACTTTTAAAAGGAATATATATTAAAGAGGAATTAGACAACAATGAGAGTAAAATTGTAATTGCTAAAAATGGTAAATTAGTAAAAAACAACAATGGATATACTTTCAAATTATTAAATGGAAAAATTACAAATATTGATCAGAGAGGTAGTATTAATTTAAATTTTAAAGAAACAACTTATGAACTTTCAAAGCTTAAAACTAATATTAGACAGGAAAACAAACTAAACGAAACTAAAAGTTCCGTATTAATATCTTGTTTAGATAAATTCTTTAAAGTAAGAAAAGAAAGCATCATAAGGTGTAGTAAAGAAAACTCTTTCTCAATTGATGAGATATATGAGGAAATATTTCAGAGAACAATCAACCCTTTGTATATAGTGATATTATCATTAATAAGTTCTTTACTGGTTATCAAACCAAGAATAGATTTTATTTATAATAATTTAAAAATAATACTTTTTGGTTTTGGTTTTTTGATAATTCTTTTTTCACAGCTAAGTTACAGGTTTATTTTTTTTAATTTTGAAATCGAAATGATTTTTTTAGTATTACCAATTCTACTAATTTTTTTCTTTTATATTTTTCTTCTGATAAAAACTAATTTTAAAATTAATCTTTTGTAATGTTAAAAAAATATCAATCGTACATTTATTCAAAATTTTTAAAGAAGTTTATAGTAATAAGTTTTATTTTTTTTTGTTTAGTAATTTTAGTAAATTTTTTTGAGGAAGTAAAATTTTCAGAAAAACATAATGCAGAATTGCATTATGCTATTTATCTTTCTTTGCTAAATGCTCCATCTTTAATATTTGAAATGTTTCCATTCATTTTTTTGATAACTGTTAAATTTTTATATCTTGATTTAAACGACAAAAATGAAATTAAAATTTTAAACTCAAATGGTATTAGCAATTTTAACTTGGTTTACATGTTTATTGTTTTATCAATTCTATTAGGTCTATTTTTATTATTATTTTATTATTCTTTTTCATCAAACTTAAAAAGCAAGTATTTGGACATGAAAAACAGATTTTCCAACACTAATGAATATTTGGCAATTGTCAAAGATGATGGTTTATGGATTAAAGAAGAAATTGAAAATAGTATATATATTATTCATGCAAAGAAATTTGATAATTATGAATTAAAAGAAATTACTATTTCGGAAATGGATAATTATTACGATAATAAGAATACAATTACAGCTAAAAAAGCAGATATATTATCAAAAAATTGGAGTCTGGAAAATGTATCCTTGGTTGATAAAAATGGAAATAAAAATAGTTTTAAAAGTTATGTTTATAATTCTTCATTTAATGGAGAGATAATTTCTAATTTATTTTCAAATTTAAATTCTTTAAATATTTATGAATTACACAATTTATCAAATAATTATGTTAAAATTGGATATTCAAATACAGATGTAAAAATTCATTTAAATAGAATTTATAGTATGCCAATTTTTTACGTCTTGATGACTATTTTAGGTTTTATAGTTATTAATAAAATTAAACATTTTAAATCCAGATTTTTTGTAATTTTATTTGGAATATTTATTTCTGTTTTAGTTTATTATTTAAATTATTTTTCAGGTATATTGGGTAATAATGGAACACTTCCTATATATTTGTCTGTGTGGGCTCCTCTTTTGATATTATTTTTATTGTGTAACATAGGACTTTTAAAAGTAAATGAAAATTAAAATTTTAATTATAAAATTATTTTTATCTTTTTTTATTATTTTTAAATCATTTTCTACTGAGGTTATATTTGAATCTAATAATATGGATTTAAAAAATAATGGTAATTTTATTGTTGCTTATGATGTAAAAGTTGAAATCCCAAATGATAAATTATCAATTAAATCAAAAAAAGCTAGTTACGATAAGATTACTGATATTATAATTTTCGAAGATAATGTTGATTATAATGATTATGGAAACAATATTAAAATAAAATCTAATAAAATTACATATAACCGGAATACAAATATAATATATGGTACTGGTAGAGTAATTTTAGTTATAGAAAATAAATACAAAATTAAATCTGAAGATTTATTTTATAACAAACAATTAAACTCAATTTATAGTGAAAGCAAAACATTGATAGAGGATAATGATCAAAATATATACAACTTAAGTGATAATTTTTATTTTGATACTATCAATGAAATAATAAAATCAGGAAAATCTGAAATAGTTGATAAATATCAAAATAAATATTTGTTTGAAGATTTACAATTAAATTTAGTCAATAATGAAATTGCTGGTAAAGAAATAAAAGTTGAATTTAACGATGGATATTTTGGTAATAGAAATAATGATCCTATTTTAAAAGGTAGAAGTAGTTATTCAAATGAAGAAGAATTAAAAGTGTACAAGGCTGTTTTTAGTACATGTAATATTGAAAATAAAAAATGTAGAGGATGGGAATTAAGTACAAATGAGTTTGTACATGATAAAAAAAAGAAGATATTTGAGTATAAAAATTCATGGTTATCTATTTTCGACCGTAAAATATTTTATTTACCATACTTTAATCATCCAGATCCTACAGTTAAAAGAAGATCTGGTTTTTTAACACCCTCATATTCCGCATCTAAAAGCCTTGGCACATCTATAAATTTACCTTACTTCAAAGTTTTAGATATCGACAAAGATATGACTTTTAATCCCAGATATTATGCTGATAAAAGTTTTCTTTTACAAAATGAATATCGTCAAATATTTGAAAAATCTAAGTTTATAAGTGATGTAAGTTTCCTTGTTGGAGATGAGGGTACGAAAGGTCATATATTTTTAAACCAAATTGGCAAATTTAATGAAAAATTAAATTTTGAAATTAATTTACAAAATGTTGAGGGTGATAACTATCTAAAAAAACATAAATTAGACGAAACTTCGTTACTTATTAAAGATAATAACTTATTGCTATCTAATCTAGATTTAAATTGGGATTTGACAGATGCTAAATTAAATACTTCTTTTAAAATTTTTGAAGACTTATCAAGAGGTCATCGAGACAGATATCAATATATTTTTCCTGAATTTAATTTTACTAAAAATTTAAAAGTTCCCCAAAATTATAACGGAAGATTTAATTTTTACTCTTATGGATACAATAAGAATTATAATACAAATATCAATGAAGCTATACTTACTAATGATTTTCTTTATTCTTCCAATCAGTTCATTAATAATAAAGGCTTAATATCTAATTATGATTTATTATTAAAAAATACAAATAGTTATTCGAATAATTCCCCCACTTTTAAAGAAAATTCTAATTATGATTTATTTGGTACTCTAAAAATTGACACTAGTTTACCACTGCAAAAGAGAATGCAAAATTTTAATCATTACTTGACACCAAAATTATCTTTTAGATTTAGTCCAAATAAAAATAGAAATATATCATCAAAAGATATTTTACTTAATTACAACAATGTTTTTGCATTAAATAGAATAGGAACTGATCATGAGATAGAGGGTGGAGAATCTTTAAGTTTAGGATTAGAATTTAAAAGAGAGAATATTGAAAATTTTAATATAATTGATTTTAAATTAGCTAATGTGATTAGACTTGAAGAAAACAAACAATTACCTACAAAATCAAAACTTAATAAAACTAGATCAGATATTTTTGGGAGCTTAGTATATAATTTTAATAAAAATTTGAATTTTGGATATTTTTTTTCTTATGATAGAGATTTAGAATACTCAAACCTAGAGCAATTGAACATAGAATATAGTGTAAACAATTTTTATAATAGTTTTTCTTATTATACAGAAGATAACGATCTAGGAAACAAAGAAAATGTGAAAAACTATACAAGTTACAATTTTGATCAGGAAAATAAATTTGGTTTTGAGATGACTAAAGATCTTAAAGACGATTTTACACAATACTATAATCTTATATACACTTATCAAACAGATTGTATTTCATTTAATTTAAATTATAACAAAACTTTTTATAGAGACGGTAATTTGGAACCCAATAGAAGTTTATCTTTTTTAATAAAAATTATTCCATTTTCAGAATTGGGAGTTACAAATATTGGTAATTTTGTAAGTAACTAATTTCTATGTTTAAAATTAGATTAATAATATTTATTTTATTTTTTTTTCAAATAACTGAATTATCTGCAAAAATTGAGATACGTTATAAGATAGATACCGAAATTCTTACTAATATTGATGTTCTAGAAGAAAGAGAATACTTAATATTTTTAAAACCTAATTTAAAGAGTTTAGATAGAAATGAAATGTTAAAAATTGCTGAAAATTCCTTAATTAGAGAAATTATAAAAAAAAAGGAAATAAAAAGAGTATTTAAGGACCAAGAAAATTTTGATTTTATCGAAGATATAAAGAAGAATCTTTTTAAATTTAAAAATGTGAAAAATGAGACCGAATTTAAAAAACTTACAAAAGTAAATAATATTAATTATGAGAAAATTATAGATAAAATTAAATATGAAGCCATGTGGAATGAACTAATTTTTCAAAAATATTCCTCCTTTATAAAAATTGACGAAAACGAGTTAAAAAATCAATTAATTGAAAAATCATCAAAAGTGAAAAAATTTGAATATAAATTATCAGAAATTTTATACGAAGTTAAAAATAACGAAAATTTTAAAGATAAGAATAAAACTGTTTTTAATTATATAAAAAATAACGATTTTAAAGTAGCAGCTACCAAATTTAGTATTTCAAATAGTTCAAAAAAAGGTGGAGAAATTGGATGGATAAAGGAAACATTGTTATCAAAAAATTTAAATAATATTTTATCTAAAATGGAAATAAACCAAATCTCAGAGCCGATAAAACACCCAAGTGGATACTTAATTTTAAAAATAAATGATAAAAAGAAAATGAAACAAATCATTGATATAGATAAAGAATTAAAAGATCTGATAAATTTTGAAAAAAATAAACAACTTAATCAATTTTCTTTACTATATTTTAAAAAATTAAAACAAAATGTAATAATTAATGAATTTTAAATATATATTAATTGTATTAGGTGAGCCATACAGCACATTTTCAGAAATTATTGGAAAATATTATGAATTGAATAAATATTCCAAGAAGAAAATAATTTTAATTGGAAGTATAGGTTTATTTAATCAACAATTAAAAAAACTTAAATATAAGTTACCATTAAACAAAATCTCAGATATAAAATATGCGGAAAAAAGAAAAATTAATATTATAGATGTCGAATTTCAGTATATAAAAACATTTACAAATATATCAGAAAAGTCAAATCAATATATTAAAAAATGTTTTGACATTGCATTAGAAACATTAAAAAAATTAAAAAAAAAGGGTATTTTAATAAACGGTCCGATTTCAAAAAAATTTTTTTTAAAAAAAAAATTTTCTGGAATAACTGAATATCTATCTCAAAAAACAAATTCAAATAACGAAGTTATGTTAATTTATAATAAAAAGATTTCAGTTTCACCTTTAACAACTCATATCCCTATTAAATTTGTAGCAAAAAATGTAACTAAAACTAAAATAATAAATAATGTTACAAAAATTCATAAATTTTATAAAGATATTTTTAATAAAAATATTAAAATTGCGATTTTAGGATTAAATCCGCATTGTGAAACAATTGATAAGTTTAGTGAAGAAGAAGAAATAATTATACCTTCATTAAAGATTTTAAATAGAAGAGGCATAAACATAGATGGACCATTTTCTGCAGATACATTTTTTTTTGACAAGAATTTAAGTAAATACAATGTTGTGATTGGTATGTACCATGACCAAGTTTTAACACCTATTAAAACTCTTTATAATTTTGAAGCAATTAACATTACTATAGGACTGCCTTTTATAAGAATTTCACCTGACCATGGACCAAATTCCGAAATGCTAGGGAAAAATAAGTCTGATCCAACTTCATTAATTTATGCGATCAAATTTATAGAAAATTTAAAATGAGCATAAAACCTAAAAAAAGTTTAGGTCAAAATTTTTTAAATAATTCTAAAATATTAAAAACAATTGTAGATCAGGGAAATATAAAAAAAGATGATATTGTTTTGGAGATAGGACCTGGTGTTGGGAATCTAACGGATTATATTTTAAAAAAAAACCCTAAAAAAATTATAGTTGTAGAAAAAGATAAAAAATTATCAGAAATAGTAAAAAAGAAATATGGAAATGATATTGAAGTTATTAATGAAGATATCCTTCTTTGTTACAAAGATTTTAAATTTCATTCTCCAATAAAAGTATTTGGAAACTTGCCCTATAATATTTCTACAAAAATTTTAATTTCACTTATAAAAATTAGTAATCTCAATAAACTCTACGAAAAATTTATATTTATATTTCAAAAAGAAGTAGCTGATCGAATTATAGCTGAAGAGAATACAAAAAATTATGGAAGATTATCAATATTAACATCTTGGAAAATGAAAAAATCAAAAATAATTGATATCGATCCAATATATTTTTTTCCAAAACCAAAGGTGTGGAGTTCTTTGATTACTCTTACTCCAAAACTTAATTTTGAAGCTGTGAGTAACGTCAAGAATCTTGAGCACATAACAAATATATTTTTTAATCAAAGACGTAAAATGATAAAAAAACCTATGAAGCAACTTTTTAAAAACTTTGACTTGGTGGCCAAAAAATTAAGTCTTGATTTAAATTTAAGACCACAAAATTTATCAAAAAATAAATATATAGAGATTTGTAAAATTTACGAAAATTTAGTCGATTAGTTTTTTTATGTGTTTTTTAATAAAATTTTTATCGTATACCGGCTTTGCTTTGTTTTTCATAACGTTTAAAATTTTTTTATAACATTTTTTTAGATCATCATTTATTATTACGTAGTTGTATTCTTTCCATTTTAATAGATCTTTTTTAAATCCTTTCATTCTTTTTTTGACTGTTTTGATATTTTTATTCTCTCTTTTAGTAAGTCTTTTTATTAATTCTTTTTTTGAAGGTGGTAAAATAAATATCGTTAATAATTTAAAATTTAATTTTTTATTTCTTATTTGTCTAGTCCCTTGCCAATCGATATCAAACAATACATTTTTTTTTTCTTTTAATTTTTTAATAACTATTTTTTTTGAAGAGCCGTAATAATTATCAAAAACTTTTGCATACTCTAAAAATTGTCCTTTTTTTATGAGTTTTTTAAAATGATTTTTTGAAATAAAATAATAATCTTTACCATTTTTTTCATTTGGTCTTGGTGATCTTGTTGTGTGAGATATTGATACAAAAAAATTTTTATTTTTTGAGATTTTTTTAACTAGTGTGGTTTTCCCAGCACCTGAAGGTGAAGAGATAATAAACATTCCACCTCTTTTAAAGCTGGACATTTAATATAAAATTTAGTTTGCCTTATTTTCTATAAATTTCACAGCATCACCAACTGTTAGTATTTTTTCTGCATCGCTGTCCGAAATTTCAGAACCAAACTCTTCTTCGAACGCCATTACTAACTCCACAGTATCTAAGCTGTCTGCTCCTAAATCGTCTATAAAACTAGACTCATCAGTTACCTTTGCTTCGTCAATACCTAGGTGATCTGCTACAATTTTTTTTACTTTGCTTGAGATTTCTTCTGACATAAATTTTTAGTTAATTAATTTGTTAATAGATATTTATACTATTTTGTCAACTAAAATACATCCCTCCATTCACATGGATTGTTTCACCAGTAATATAGTCTGAAAGGCTAGAAGTCAGAAAAACAACTGCATTCGCTACATCATCTGGTAAACCAAATCTTTCAAGTGAAATTTTTTGCTTCATCATTTCTTTAAAATTATCATTAATTTTTTCTGTCATTTCAGATTTTATAAAACCTGGTGAAATACAATTAATCTTTATGTTTTTTTTTCCATATTCCAATGCCAAACTTTTTGACATTCCTACAAGACCTGCCTTTGCTGCCGCATAATTTGCTTGACCGACATTTCCTGTATGACCAACAACAGAAGTAATATTAATGATTTTTCCATTTTTGTTTTTAATCATTTTTTTTAAAGCATTTTTTGTTAGTAAAAAGGTAGACGATAAATTTAAATTTATTACACGATTCCATTCCTCTTCCTTCATTCTTATTGTTAAATTATCAGATGTTATTCCTGCGTTATTAATTAAAATGTCAATTTTATTTTTAAATAATTCATTACATTCATCAATAAATTGCTCAATCATTGAATGATTTGATAAATCAATATTTTTGGTAATTACATTTTTAAAATTTTGATTTATTTTATCTAACTTGACCTGGTTAGTTCCACAAGCAATTATATTTGCATTTAAATTAGTTAATTTTTTTAATATCGAATTACCTATAACCCCTGTGGCTCCAGTTAAAATAATATTCAAATTACTTAAATCAATCATTTGTTAAAGTTTCCATATCTTTTAAAGTATTTATTTGCTTCACTTTTACATTTCTGTCAATTCTTTTTACTAATCCAGAAAGAACTTTGCCTGGCCCAATTTCAATAAATTCATTTATACCTTTATTAATCATGTTATTTATACTTTCTCTCCATCTAACTGGTTTTTCTATTTGTTCAATTAAAAGTTTTTTTATATCATCTGATTTTTTCACTTCGTTGGCGGTTACATTAGAAACAATATTAATATCTGGGTTTTTAAATTCAACATTATATATTTCACCTCTCATTTTCTCAGTCGCTTTATTCATAAGTGGGCAATGAAATGGTGCACTTACAGGTAATTTTATAAATTTAATATTATTTTCATCTAATATTTTTCCAAAATTTTCCAGCATGCTATTCTTACCACTCATAACAATTTGATTATTAGAGTTATCATTAGCTATATAACAAGTATTTTCACTACCTGTGCTCTTTATTAGATTTGTTAATTCATTAATATTTATTCCTAGGACTGCTATCATGCCTCCCTCTCCGCTTGGCATAGCATTTTGCATTGCTGTTCCTCTGGCTTGTAAAAGTTTAATTGTTTGTTCAAAATTTATTGAATTAGCACAACAAAGTGCTGAATATTCACCTAAAGAGTGCCCAGCAAAAAACTTTGCTTTTTTTAAATCGAAATTTACCTCTTTCTCTATTGCTTTGAATATTGAATAGCTAACCAAAAATATTGCGGGTTGAGTGTTTTCAGTTTGGTTCAACTCATATTTAGGGCCTTCTAAAATTATTTTGCTTAATTTTTTGTTTAAAATTTCATCTGCTCTAAAAAAGTAATCTTTAATATAATTAAAATTATGGTGAAATTCCTTTGCCATCCCAACAATTTGGGAACCTTGCCCAGGAAATATTACAGAGAACATAAAAATGCTAATAATAAAGTGTTTTTTTATATTGTAATTAAATTCTTATAATAGTATATCCTCACTTTTTCTATAAAATTATATGAACTTTTACGAGCACACATTAATAGCTAGACAGGACGTATCTCAGAGTCAGATTAAGCAAATTGAGGATAAATATATTAAGATTATTGAAAACAATGAGGGTAACGTTGTAAAATTCGAAAGTTGGGGATTGATGAATTTATCATATTTAATAAAAAAAAATAAAAAAGGTAATTATCTACATTTTAAAATCAAGGGAAAAGGTAAGACTATCAAAGAATTAGAAAAGAACGAAAAAATCGATAAAAATTTATTAAGATTTTTAACTGTCAAAGTAAAAAAGTTAGATCTTGAAACAGATTATTTTAAAAAATCTGATGATCAATAAAAAAATAATAGATAAATGAAAAAAAAAAATTTAAAAAAAAAAAATTCACAAAGCAGTTTTTCAAAACTTAGTGTTTTCCAAAATCAAAAGTATAAGTTTAAGAAGAAGTGCCCACTTTCAGGAAAAGGTGCTCCGGTCATTGACTATAAAAATATTAAATTATTAAAAAGATATGTCTCTGAAAATGGAAAAATCTTGCCCTCAAGAATAACCTCTGTTAGCCAAAAAAGGCAAAGAGATTTGTCATTATCAATTAAAAGAGCTAGAAACCTTGCTTTAATATAATTATGAAAGTGATTTTATTAGAAAATGTTAGAAAAGTTGGCTCAATAGGAGAAATTATTGATGTTAAAAGAGGTTTTGCAAGAAATTATCTAATATCACAAAAAAAAGCACTTTATGCCTCTAAAGAAAATATTAAAGAAGTCGAAAATATCAAAAATGAACTTAATAAAAAAGATTTAGATAAAAAGACTAGAGCGAAAGATTTAAGTGATTTACTCAAAAATAAAGAATATGAAATTAAAAAATTAAGTACAGAAAACAAAGAGTTATACGGATCAGTAAAGCCAACGGAAATTTCAAAAATTATAAAAGAAGAAGACAAAATAGACATCAATCCATCAATGATACAACCTGTTAAAGAAATTAAATCCTTAGGTACCTTTGATGTAGTAATGAATTTGCATTCAGATATACAAATTAATATTAGAATAAAGGTAATACCTCAAGAAGAAAACTAAAATTTATACATTGTTTTCCCCAATCTATAAATAATATTTATTTTTAACATAATTTAATTTAAATATTAATATACAATGTCTCAGTCGTTAAATATTGTAAAAAATCAATCAGAAGAATTACCAAATAATATTGAAGCTGAACAATCCGTTATTGGTTCGATACTATTATCGAATGAAATATTTGATGATGTAAATTTAATTATTTCAAGTAAAAACTTTTACGATCCAGTACATAAAAAAATATTCGAAGCATTGGAAAAATTGATTTATGGAGGTCTTTTAGCAAATCCAATCACATTAAAAAATTACTTTGAAAAAGAAAAAGATGAATTAAATATTCCTGAATATTTAGTTAAAATAACTAAATTCTCCACCTCATCAAGACAAGCCCTTGAATACTCAAAACTAATTTTTGACCTTTATGTAAAAAGAGAATTAATTAAAATTTCAGGAGAAGTTATAGATCAAGCCAAACTAAATGATCTAGGGACAGATGGACAAAAAATTATAGAAAATTATGAGAAATCTTTATTCGATCTTGCAGAGAAAGGATCTTTTAGTTCATCATTAATTAAGTTTGACGAAGCTATGAGGCAAACCATTGAAATGGCATCAAATGCATATAAAAATGAAGAAGGTATAGTTGGTGTACCAACTGGATTGAAAGATTTAGATGACAGACTAGGTGGTTTGCATAAATCAGATCTTATTATTATTGCAGGAAGACCATCTATGGGTAAGACTGCTTTGGCTACAAACATTGCATTTAATGCAGCGAAAAAAATTCAAGAAAATGGTGAAAAAAGTTCTATTGCTTTCTTTTCGTTAGAAATGTCATCAGAACAATTATCTACTAGGATTTTAGCTGAACAATCACGAATTAAATCAAATGATATAAGAAGAGGCAAGATATCAGAGGAACAATTTGATAAATTTATTGAAACTTCAAAAGACATATCTGAACTCCCTTTGTATATCGATGAAACGCCAGCAATAACTATTGCAGCTCTCAGCAATAGAGCAAGAAGGATAAAAAGGTTGTATGGTCTCGATATGGTTGTAATAGACTATATTCAATTAATGAGAGCATCAAATGCTAATAACGGCAGAGTCCAAGAGATATCAGAAATAACACAAGGATTAAAAGCTTTGGCAAAAGAATTAGCTGTTCCAGTGTTAGCGCTTTCTCAACTTTCGAGAGCTGTAGAACAAAGGGATGATAAAAAACCACAATTATCAGATTTAAGAGAATCAGGTTCGATTGAACAAGATGCAGATGTGGTAATGTTTGTTTATAGAGAGGCATATTATTTGCAAGGAAAAGAGCCTAGACCTGCAACTGTAGAACATGCTGAATGGCAGGCTAAAATGAATGAAGTATCACATTTAGCAGAGTTAATTATTCAAAAACAAAGACATGGACCTACTGGGAATGTAATGCTTGAATTTGAAGCAATGTTTACCAAATTTAAAGATATTCAAAATAATTAAATTAAATTATAAAAGCTAATAGTTAATGTTAGCCAAATTTTATCAAAATACAGTTTTAAAAAAACCAAGATTTATTTTAGTTTTGTTATTAACCAGCTTGTGTTTTTTTGGGTATTTTTCAAAAAACTTTAGACTTGATGCATCATCAGAAACTTTATTAATAGAAGGTGATCCTGATTTAAAATATTTAAATGAGATAAACGAAAGATATGGTGCAAAAGAATTTTTAGTTCTTACTTACACTCCAAAAGGAAGAATGATAGAAGAAAATTCTATCGAAAATCTCATTAAATTAAAAAAAGAAATTCAAAGACTTAGTTGGGTGCATAGTGTAATCACACTATTAGATATTCCTTTACTAAACAGCTCCGATGAACCACTTATAGAGAGATTGCAAAACTACTCCACACTTAGCTCAAGCGGTATTGATAAGGAAAGAGGTTTTAATGAAATATTGAATAGTCCTGTATTCAGGAATTTTGTAATCAGTGAAGATGGTAAAACATCTGGTATTATAGTTTATTTAAAGTCTAAAGATAAAATAAAAGACTTTAAAAGTAAAAAAGATGAAGAGATATATAAAGATAAATTAAAAAAACAAAATCATCAAAATATTTTAGAAATAAGACAAGTAATAAAAAATTTTAGTTCAACAAGCAAAATTCATTTGGGCGGTATTCCTATGATTGCTGACGATATGATGACCTTTATAAAAAATGATATTATTGTTTTTGGACTTGGAGTTTTTTTATTTATCATTGCAACTCTTTGGTATGTATTTAGAAAATTAATATGGGTAATTGTACCTATAAGCAGTTGTTTTTTTTCAGTAATAATAATGATTGGACTTTTGGGTCTCTTGGGTTGGAAAGTTACAGTCATATCATCAAATTTTATAGCTTTAATGTTGATATTAACAATGGCTATGAATATTCATATCAGTACAAGATATCTTCAACTTTCAAAACAATTTCCGAAATTCAATAAATTTAAAATTATTTCTTTGACAACGAGTAAAATGTTTTGGCCTATTTTGTATACAGCTTTAACAACTATATTTGCTTTCTTATCTCTGGTGTTCAGCGAAATAAAACCAATAATAGATTTTGGGTTTATGATGACTTTTGGTCTAATAATTTCATTTCTTATTACTTTTAGTCTATTGCCGACATTAATTAATTTAATTAATTTTAATAAAGTTTCTTTAAAAGAGGAAAAAGGCACTACGATTACTAATTTTTTTAGTAACATTTCAGTTTCAAACCAAAATACTATATTTGGAACAACCTTAATAATTATATTTCTAAGTATATTAGGGATTTCAAAGCTCGAAGTTGAAAATAGTTTTATAAATTATTTTGATAAAAATACTGAAATATATAAAGGAATGAAGCTCATTGATGAAAAGTTAGGTGGCACAACACCGCTCGAAGTTATTTTAAAATTTCCAAAACAAAATGAAACTGATCAAAAATCAGAAGATGAAGAGGATGATTGGGGAGATGAAGATGAAAATGATGAAAAATATTGGTTTACTAAAGACAAAATTGATAAAATAAAAAAGGTTCATAGTTATTTAGATTCTTTAGAGCCAATTGGAAAAGTTCTCTCTTTTTCATCAATAATTGATGTTGCTACTCAATTAAATAATAATAAAGAACTTGGGTCTTTAGAAATGGGTGTCTTATATACTAAGATTCCTGATAACATAAAAAAAGAAATTGTTGATCCATATATATCTATAAAAGACTCTGAGGCTAGAATAAGCTTAAGAATAAAAGATTCATTAGATAATCTGAGGAGAAATGATTTACTTATTAAAATAAATTCAGATCTTGAGAATAAATTAAATTTAAAAAAAGACGAATTTAAATTAGGTGGTGTATTAATTCTTTTCAACAATCTTTTACAAAGTTTATTTAAATCTCAAATTTTAACACTTGGATTTGTTATGCTTGGAATTTTTACAATGTTTATAATTCTATTTAAAAATTTAAAATTAGCTTTAATAGGTGTTGTTCCAAATTTTATAGCAGCTTTTTTTATATTAGGATTGATAGGATTGTTAGGAATTCCACTTGATATGATGACAATTACAATAGCTGCCATAACTATAGGTATAGCCGTAGATAATAGTATTCATTATATTTATAGATTTAAAGAGGAGTATGCAAAGTTAAGAAATTATAAGAAAACATTAAAATTATGTCACGCAACTGTCGGTAAAGCTATTTTAAATACTTCAATTACAATAGTTTTTGGATTTTCAATTTTAGTAATGTCAAATTTTATACCAACAATTTACTTTGGTGTATTCACTGGGATTGCCATGTTACTTGCAATGGTTTCAGTTTTAACACTTTTGCCTTCTTTATTGCTTAAAATCAAACCATTCAATTAATGATTGAACCTATTCAGGATTTTTTAATACAAATAACATTATTTGATTATATTTTTTTTGTATTAACCATTTATTTTTTAATTCAAGGATCTAGAAAAGGTTTTGTTTTAAGCTTATTGTCAGCTGCCAAATGGGTTTTGGCATATATTTTAACAATTTATTTATTTCCGAAAGTAAAACCGTATTTTGAAGGTATTTTAGATAGTGAATATGTTCTTGATATAATTGTTGGAGTAATATTGTTTATCTTAATAATATTTCTTATTCTTTTAGGAAATAAAGCAATAAGTAAAGTTGTAACCTACACTGGATTAGGTTCAGTCGATAAAGTTTTTGGCTTTTTCTTTGGAATCGCTAAGAGCTATATTCTAATTGTTTGTTTATTCACTGCTATTGACGTAGTCTACGATAGCAAAAAATGGCCGTTAAATTTAAAAGATTCGTTAACATTTCCTTTGGTTGAAAAAGGTAGTATCTATCTTATAAAGGTATTTCCAAATCAAAAACAATATGAAGACGCTAAAGAAAAAGTTCAAGATGTATAACCCTAAATTAAAAGAGGAATGTGCCGTCTTTGGTATAAGTAATACACCAGAGGCATCGACCTTAACCGCTTTAGGACTTCATGCGTTACAACATAGAGGACAAGAGGGTTGTGGAATTGTATCATTTGACGGGGAAAAATATCACTCTGAAAAAAGATTTGGTTTAGTTGGTGACAACTTTAATGATGAAAAAGTTTTAAAAAACCTACCAGGAAATTATGCAATAGGTCACAATAGATATTCTACAACTGGTGGAACTGCTTTAAGAAATGTACAACCGTTCTTTGCTGATACTAATTCAGGTGGAATTGGAGTTGCGCATAATGGTAATCTTACAAATGCAATAACTCTTAGAAATAAAATGGTTGAAGAAGGCTCAATTTTTTACACAACATCAGATACAGAAACGATAGTAAAACTTATAGCCAAATCAAAAAGACCCAAGACAATTGATAAAGTTATTGATGCTTTATTTCAAATTCAAGGGGGATATGCATTAGTTATGATGACACAAAATACTCTTATTGGGGTAAGAGATCCTTATGGAATTAGACCTCTAGTTATTGGAAAATTAAAAAACTCTTATGTTTTTGCATCTGAAACCTGTGCTTTTGATATTATTGGTGCAAAGTTTGTTAGAGATGTTGAAAATGGTGAAATTGTTTATGTAGAAAATGATGAATTAAAAAGTATTAAGCCATTTCCTCAAAAAAAAGTGAGGCCATGTGTATTTGAATATATTTATTTTTCTAGACCAGATAGTATTTTAAATGGCAAAACAGCCTACGAATATCGTAAAAGATTTGGAGCTGAATTAGCAAAAGAGGATAATTTAGATGCTGATTTGGTTGTGCCAGTACCAGATTCTGGTAATGCAGCTGCATTGGGTTACGCTGAGGAAAAAAAAATAAATTTTGATTTAGGTTTAATAAGAAATCATTATGTTGGTCGAACTTTTATAGAGCCATCACAACAGATTAGAAGTTTAGGAGTTAAATTAAAATTAAATGCAAATGTTTCAGTTATAAAAAATAAAAAAATAATTTTAGTTGATGATTCTCTTGTAAGAGGAACAACCTCATCAAAAATTGTAAAAATGTTATATGATAATGGTGCTAAAGAAATACATGTGAGAATAGCAAGTCCGGAAATAAAATATCCAGATTTTTATGGAGTTGATACGCCTACTAAAAAAGAACTATTAGCAGCAAACAAATCAGTGGATGAAATAAAAGAATTTATAAAAGCAAAATCACTTAAATTTTTAACTTTAGATGGCTTATATCGAGGAATGGGTTTTGATAAGAGAAATGATGCTTATCCACAATTAACTGATCATCATTTTACTGGTGATTATCCAGTAAAAATAATTGATGAACTTGGAGAGGATAAAGTTACACAATTATCATTGTTAAGTACAGGATCGAGTAATTGATGAAAAAAGTAAATTTTACTGAAATGAAAAATGGTTCAAAAGAAGATTATGAATTATTAGAAAAGTATGAAAAAAATTTTGAACGTAAAACAGCAGATAGATTACTTAAGTATCTTGCAAGTCAAACTACAACTCTTGAGGGTTATCAAATAACTAGATTAGAACATTCTTTACAAGCAGCCACAAGAGCATACAAGAACGGAGAAAGTGAAGAGATGGTTGTGGCAACTTTACTTCATGACATAGGGGACGACTTGGCACCTATGAACCATTCTCAATATGCAGCTTCGATAATCAGACCATATGTTTCAGAGAAAACATATTGGATAATCCTTCATCATGGACTTTTTCAAACTTATTATAGTGCTCATCATTTAGGTGGGGATAGAAACGCAAGGGATAAATTCAAAGATCACAAATATTATCAAGATACTGTTGATTTTTGTGAAAAATACGACCAGTCTTCTTTTGATCCTAATTATAAATCGATGTCTTTAGAAGAATTTGAACCAATGGTTAAAAAAATATTTGATAGAAAACCTTTTTATCATCATTAATTTTTAAATGAAAACATGACTAATAGACTAAAGGAAGAGAAAAGTCCTTATTTAAAGCAGCATAAAGATAATCCTGTAAATTGGTTAGCTTGGAATAAAGAAAGTTTAGAACAAGCAAAAAAAGAGAGAAAACCAATATTTCTTAGTGTTGGATATGCAAGTTGTCATTGGTGCCATGTGATGGCACATGAAAGTTTTGAAGATGATGAAACAGCTAAAATAATGAATGAGAAATTTATAAACATTAAAGTTGATAGAGAAGAAAGACCTGATTTAGATTATGTTTTTCAAAGAAGTTTATCTATTTTAACAGGAACTCAAGGAGGCTGGCCTTTATCCATGTTTCTTGATGAAAATGGAGTTCCTTTCACTGGTGGAACTTATTTTCCTCCAAAAGAAATGCATGGAAGACCAGATTTTCAAAAAGTTCTTAATAATGTTTCTGACGTATATAATAAGAATAGACAAAAAATTCTTGATCAAGCGCCCCAAATGCAAGAAATATTTGGTAAAATTAATCAAAGATCAGCAGTATTAAATCAACCATTAGAACCATTTTTAGAAAAAATTATACAACACCTAGATAAAGATAATGGAAGTTTCAAAGGAGCTCCAAAGTTTCCCCAATTTTATTTATTTGATGCAATGTTTTATTTTTATTTAAAAACAGGAAAAGAAGAATACTTTAAACCTGTTGAAACTTTACTTTACAATATTTCTTCAAAAGGAATGTATGATCATTTAGCTGGAGGTATAGCAAGATACACTGTTGATGAAAATTGGATCATCCCTCACTTTGAAAAAATGCTTTATGATAATATTCAATATATAGGATTGTTAAATAAGTTCTTTCAAAAAACTAATAATCTTTATTATAAAGGAAAGTTAGAGCAAAGCATAAATTTTATCAATTCAGAATTTAAAAATGATTTTGATCTTTATGGGTCTGCATATGATGCCGATAGCGATGGTGTTGAAGGAAAATATTATGTATGGAATTATGCAGAACTAAAAAATACTCTGGGTCCTAAATTTAATTTATTTGCAAAAAAATATAATTTGACTGAAGAGGGAAATTTTGAAGGTGATAATATTTTAACAGAAACTCATAATAAACTTTCCGATGATGAGATTAAAGAAATCTCAAACACAGAAAAAACGTTATTAGATCAAAGAAATAAACGTTCTAAACCATTATTTGATGATAAATCTCAAACTGACCAAAATTGTTTTTTATTAGAAACACTCCTTCTTTCATCGCTAGTAACTGATAATGAAGAACTAAAACAAAATACTCTTGTTAGTATAAAGATATTGGAAAAATATTTGTCAGATAAAATTTTCCATTGCTATCAAGACACAGAGATTGACGCTTTTTTGGAAGATTACGTATACTATGCTAGTCTTTTGATAACTATTTATGAATTAGATGGTGACGTTAAATACATCGAAAAAGCAAAAGATATTTTAATAAAAACCTGGGAATACTTCTTTGATAAAAAATCAGGATTAATGCAAAAAAATAAAATATTAGATAATGACCTATTTGTTCAGCCAGTAGATCTAAATGATAATAATATACCAAATGGAAATAGCGTATATTTAAACTTATGTAATAAAATATATATTATAACTAGCGATAAAATATGGTTTGAAAAAATTGATATTTTAAAAAAAAGTTTCCACCAAGTTTTAAACTCAAACTTTGCACAAATGTTTAGTTTTGTAAAATCATTGGATATTTGTAATGAAAGTATATCTTTTACAATTCATGGAAAGCAAAATTTAGATTCTAATATAAAAAAGTATTTGCAAAAAAAATTTTTTACTAGAGCTACATTTAAATATCTAGATAATGAAGTAAAAGAGCCAAAAATTGTTATATGTAAAAATCAAACTTGCTCTAACAAATTAAGTAATATAAAGGAAATTGAAGATTATCTAAAAAGAAACAATATAAGCTAATGATAGAAACAAAGGAACAAATAATAGAACATTTTAAGTCAGGCTCAAAGGATAAATCTAATTTGAAGATTGGAGTTGAGCATGAAAAATTTATTTTTGATAAAAAAACAAATACGAGAATTGATTATTCCAAAATCAAGAAAATGTTTGAAAATTTATATGAGTTTGGCTGGAAACCTATTTTTGAGGAAAAAAATCCAATAGCGTTAACTAAGAATGGTAAAAGTATTACTTTAGAGCCTGGTAATCAAATAGAGCTATCTGGAGCAAAATTAAATAATATTCACGAAGCTTGTGCTGAATCTCATGAATATTTATTTGAGTTAAATCAGGTAATTGAAAAATTAGATTTTAAAATAGTAAGTGCTGGATATGATCCTATATCTAAACTTGAAGATATACCTAATAATCCAAAAAAAAGGTATGAGGTTATGACCAAAGATATGCCTGTTGGAGGAAAACTAAGTTTGAATATGATGTATAAAACTGCAGGTACGCAATTAAATTTAGATTATACCTCAGAAGAAGATTTTATAAAAAAATTTAAGTTGGTAAATAATTTAGTTCCAATATCTATCGGACTTTTTGCAAATTCCTCTATAGTTGAAAAAAGTAATAGTGGATACTTATCTTACAGATCTAAAGTTTGGCAAGAAACATCTAGAGGTGGATTGCCTGAGTTTTTTTTAAAAGATGTAAATTTTGAAAAATATGCAGATTATATTATGAATTATCCAATCTTATTTTTACAAAGTGAAAGTGATTATATATCTGGAAAAAAATATTTATTTAAAAACTTTATGAATGGAGAAATTAAAGAAATTGGAAATAAAATTCCTAGTACTAATGATCTTGATACACATTTAGGAACAATATTTACAGAGAACAGATTAAAACAATATATCGAATTAAGATCAATGGATGCATGCGGATGGGAGTGTTTATGTGCTGGTCCTGCCCTATTCACTGGATTACTTTATGGAAATCTGGAAGAAGCTTTAGATTTAATTAAAAATTGGGAAGCTAATGAAGTGCTTTCAGCTTATAAAAATGCCCCTAAAAATGGCTTAAAAACTAATTTGATGGGCAAGGATATTTCTTATTGGGCAGAGAAACTATTAGACATATCAAAATCAGGATTAAAAAAGAGAGACTTTTTAAATAGAAAAAAATTAAGTGAAACAAAGTTTTTAGGTCACTTAGAAAAAATTGTAAAAAATAAAAAAACAAATGCTGATAATATAATAAGTAAGTATTCAAATTCCGAAAATTTGAATGATTTATATGACCAATAAAATTGTTGCTATACAAGGTGATAATTTAAAAAAAATAAATATCAAAACAGATACTACTATTTTTTTAGCTAATGAAGCTCAAAACAAGGGTTATAAATTATTTTATTATTATCCAGAAAATTTATCGAATATAAGAGGAAAAACTGTAAGTGAAGGATATTTTATTAAAATTGATTATTCAAAAAAGAAATTTTATAAAATTCTAAAAAAATCAAAATTAGACTTATCCTTTGCAAAATATATTTTAATCAGACAGGATCCACCTTTTAACTTGGAATATATTTCTACAACATTAATGTTAGATAGAATCAAAGATAAAACAAAAATTATTAATGATCCTACTTCAGTAAGAAATATTTCAGAAAAATTTTATTCTTTAAATTTTAAAAATTATATGGCGGATACAATATTTACTAAAGATTTGATTGAAATTAAAAAATTTTTCAAAAAACATAAAAAGATAATAATTAAACCTATTCATAGCTATGGTGGCAATGATATAAATCTTATTTCAGGGAAGCTTAATTTACTTAAAATAAAACAAATATTGAAAAAACACGGTCACATTATGTGTCAAAAATTTTTAAATAAAATTAAGTTTGGAGATAAAAGAGTTTTTATTATAAATGGTAAGGTTTGCGGAGCTATATCTAGAGTTCCAAAATCAGGATCAATATTGAGCAATATGAGCAAAGGTGCAAAACCTAAAATCGCATTTTTAAGTAATAAAGAGCTAAAAGTTTCAAAAATAATTGCAAAAAAAATTAAGAAAGACGGAATCTACTTTGCAGGAATAGACTTTATTGATGGAAAGTTAAATGGAGATATAAATGTAACATCACCAACAGGTATAAAAACATACTTTGATTTATCTCAGATAAACTTGGCTAAGACTTTTTGGAAAGGTTTATAGTTGAAAAACTTATCAAATCAGCAAAAAGGATCATCTCTTGCATTTATAGCTGTGATGTTTATCACACCAGATTCACTTTTTATAAGGTTATCTTCTATCGATACTTGGGGATTATTGTTTTATAGAGGTGCGATACCATTTGTAGCTGTATTAATTGGACTTCTCATATTTTATAAAAAAAACTTTATTAAAGCATTTTTGAATGTTGGTTATGCAGGTATTTTTTACATCATAAGTTTTTCGATTTGCAACATTACATTTATAATTTCAATCCAAAATACAAATGTTGCAAATACACTAATAATGATTGCAATGGCACCCATGCTTTCGGCAATCCTTGGTGCAATATTTTTGAAAGAGGTTCCCGATAAGAAGACTTGGATAGCTATAGCTATTACTTTAGTAGCTGTAATATATATATTTTACGACTCTCTAGAGATGGGTAACTTATTTGGTGATCTTATGGGTATAACAACAGCTTTTGGACTCGCCACCAACGCTGTAATAATCAGGTCGGCAAAAGATAGAGATTTGCTACCTTCAGCAGTTGTTGGTAAGCTTACAGTAGCTCTATTTGCTCTCTTTTTCGTTGAAAGTTATGATTTAGTTGAAAAAGACCTGATTTATATACCTTTAATGTGTATTTTGTGTGTAGCAATACCATTCGTTTTGGTGACGATTGCTCCAAGATTTATACCTGCCGAGGAAGTGAATCTGTTTTTTCTTCTTGAGACCATTTTAGGACCCATTTGGGTTTGGTTAGTTATCAAAGAGCAGCCTAGTCTAGAGACAATAGTTGGTGGACTTGTAATTATATTCACTATAGCTGTTCACTCTTATCTAAAATTAAAATCTTCTTCTAAGTAAATTATTTTTCTTTTTGTCACAAATTTGTCTTGATTTAAAATTAGATCGCCCATAAACACCGCTAATTTTATGAACAAAATTATAAAAAACTCTTGGGCTCTGTTTATGGGTATGGCATTTATAATGCTCGCTCATGGTTTTCAAGGTACTCTTTTAGGTGTTAGAGCAGTTAAAGAAAATTTTGGTCTATCATCGACTGGTTTTTTATTTTCTGGATATTTTGTTGGATATTTTATTGGAGCAAAAATTATACAATCATTAATTCATAGAGTTGGGCATATTAGAGTATTTGCAGCTTTTGCTTCTGTAACTTCAATTGTAGTCTTATTACACTCAATTTTAGTAAATCCTTTTTCCTGGTTTGTGCTTAGAATGATTTCTGGATTTAGCATGGTTTGTCTTTATACAATTGCTGAAAGCTGGTTAAACGATAGATCTACAAATAAGAACAGAGGTAGTGTTTTATCAATCTACATGATTGTTATGTATGCTTCTATGGCAATTGGGATGTTTTTCATAAACTTTAGTAAACCAGAAAACTTTCAACCTTTTATACTGATATCTTTATTTATGTCTTTGTCTCTTGTTCCAATATTATTAACAAAAAGAAAGGCTCCGAACTTTAAAAAAATATCAGGTATGAAGCTAAAGGAAGTTTATAAATCATCACCATTTGGCGTTGTAAGTTCGTTTTTAATTGGAATATCACATTCAGCTGTTTTCTCATTGATTGCAGTTTATGCTACATCGATGAATTTTAGTATTTTAGAAGTATCAATAGTAACCTTTTTATTTGCTATATCTGGAGCTATATCTCAATGGCCAATAGGAAAATTATCAGACGTTTTAGATAGAAGAATTGTAATTATTTATACAACATTTGGAGCAGCTTTATTTTGTTTTTTGGCGATTATTTCTTCGGGTCAAATGTATATGCCTGCAGGTTTAGCTACATCAAAAATATTTTTTTATATTTGTATAATGTGTTTTTCTTTTTGTAGTCTTCCAATGTTTGCATTAATTTTTGCTCACACAAATGATTTTATACCAAAAGAAAAATTTGTAGCAGCAGGAGCAGGATTACAATTTGTTTTTGGACTTGGTGCAATTTGTGGTCCTTTTATGTGCTCATTATTTATGGAATTTTTAGGAGAAAATGGATTTTTTATTTTCTTAATTATATTTCATTCATTTATTGGTTTATTTGGAATATATAGAATGCAAATTAGAGAGTCAGGAGATAACCCAGATTCACAATTTGCACCTATGCCTCAAACGATTACTCCAGCAGGTATAGAACTTAATCCTTCAACTGAACCAATAGATGAACCAAATAATTTGAACGAATTTAAGAAAATTTAGTGTAAGTTCAAAATTATGAAAACAGCATTAATATTCGGCTCAACTGGGTTAATTGGTGGAATATTACTTAAACTGTTAGCTAATGATCAAAAATATAAAAAAATTAAGGTTTTTGTAAGATCTTCTACTTCAAGAATTGATCCCAAAATAGAAGTTGTTCAAACAGATTTTACAAAATTAGAAAATATTAAGTCAGAAATAATAGGTGATGATTGTTTTTTTTGTATTGGAACTACAAGAAAAAAAACGCCTAATAAACAAGATTATATAAACACAGAGTACAATTTACCTCTAACAATTGGAAAAATTTGTAGCGATAATAATGTACAAAATTTTACTTATATATCTTCATTGGGTGCCAGTTCAAAAAAAACAAATTTGTATTTAAAAAATAAAGGTATGGCTGAAGAAGAATTAAGAAAACTAAACTTTAAAAAATTTATTGTAATTAGACCTTCATTTTTAATTGGAAAAAGAACAGAGGAAAGATTGGGAGAAAAAATAGGTATTTTCGCCATGAAATGTATATCGCCAATTTTAGTTGGAGATTTAAAAAAATATAAATCAATAAATGCAGAAATAGTTGCCAAATCCATGATAAATATATCAAACAGTGAAATACAAAGTGGAGTATTTGAACCACCACAATTATTACGAATTGGAAGAGAATAAATTTTTTATAAATCAATAAAATATTAAAAAAAATTATTTTAAGTGCTATAATACATTTAAAGGAGGTATCTATGGCAAAATTTTTTTTAATGGGAAATTTTACAGAGAAAGCATTTGCAGGTTTTTTAAAAGATCCTGGATCAGACAGATCTGAGGTTGCTAGAAAGTGTTCTGAAAGTGTTGGCGCTGAAATGAAATCGTACACATACTTAAGAGGACCATATGACTTTATAGTTGAAACCCATGGCACATTTGAGCAAATGGCAGCTATAAAAATGGCTACTGAAGGAAGTGGTGCACTTAAAAATATCGCTATTTGTGAGGAAACACCAATGAATGAAATTGCAAATCATGCAACAAAAGTATCAAGTGGCTATAAAGTGCCTGGACAATAATCTTACTGGTAGCTTCATTAATTATGAAGCTACCAATTTAAAATCGAAGCTGTCAAAATATCTCATTCAAATAAAGTATTATTGATCTATTAAGAAAATTATGAACAAAAGAAAATTTATAAAATTATCTATATTTGGATCATTATTATACAGTATTTTTCCATACAAAATTTCATTAGCTGAAACCAAAAAAATAATTAATCAAAATTTAACAGAAGCCCAAAAAAAAATAATGTTTGAGGAAGCAACAGAGCGACCATTCTCAAGCCCTCTTAATTACGAGAAAAGAGAAGGTTTTTATCACTGTGCAAATTGTGGAGCTAAACTATTTAAGTCTAGCTCAAAATTTGATAGCGGAACTGGTTGGCCATCATTCACAGAGGCGCTTCCTGGAGCTTTTAAAACTAAGGTTGATTACAGCTTTGGCATGAAAAGAATTGAATACCATTGTGCAAAATGTGGTGCTCATCACGGACATGTCTTTGAAGACGGTCCTGGATCGACAGGAAAGAGATATTGTAATAACGGTTTGTGTTTAATATTTAAGCCATCATCATAAAACGGAGGAATAATGAAGATATTGAGTATATTGAAAGGGGTTGAATTAGTTATAGCAGATTTAGAAGTAAATTTGGGAGAACAGGTGAGAAGTGCACCTACGTTATGTGCAAAATACAAAGGTAAAATTATACCTTTAAACACTGCTCAAGATGGTCGACCTATTCTTATGAGAGAAGAAAACGCTTTAGAAAACTAATTTTGTATTTAATTGCGTCAACTTAATTAAGTTTATTTACAAGAAAATATTATAAAAATAATTATGACATTTGAATTACCAAAACTAGATTATTCTAATGAGGCTTTGTCTCCAGTAATGTCACAAGAAACATTAGAATTACATCATGGAAAACATCACCAAACCTACATAACAAATCTTAATAATTTTATAAAAGATACAGACATGGCTAAAATGTCATTGGAAGATATAATTGTAAAAAGCTCAAAAGATAACTCAAAAGCTGGAATATTTAATAATGCAAGCCAGCATTGGAACCATAATCTTTTTTGGAAGTGCATGAAGCCAAAAGGTGGTGGGAATATTCCGTCAAAACTTGAGAAAAAAATTATTGAAGATTTTGGAAGTGTTGAAAAATTCAAAGATGAATTCAAACAAGCAGGTATAACTCAATTTGGATCAGGTTGGTGTTGGTTATCTTTAAATAATGATAAATTGGTTGTTACAAAAACAGCTAATGCTGCTAATCCTTTAATTGATAACTTAAAACCAATACTTGGTTGTGATGTCTGGGAACATTCATATTACATTGATTATAGAAATAGAAGACCTGAATATTTAGATAAATTTGTTGATAATCTTATAGATTGGGAATTTGTTGAATCTCTATTAATCTAATTGATCCTAGAACTTTTTGAGATAAATCAAGGATTATTTTTGTGAACAAAGAAAACGCAAGTAAACTGTGGAAATTGATACAGGAAGCTGGCGATTATTTAAATGGTCAGCTTCCTGATCATCCAAATCATCCAAAAGGAAGAAATGCATATGCTCATGTAGCAATTTGTGTAAAAAATAAATTTAATTCTACTTATAAAGATATTCCTGATGAGAAATTTAATGAAGTAATTGATTATATTGAATACTTAAAAAAAAATCCAAATTAACTCAATGCACCTGTTGCATAAATAAGTATTATTACCATCACAGCTATAGCTTCCATATTTTCCTTTCTTTTATGTTAATTAACATATTCAACTAGATATCGTTTGTAAAAATTCCTCTACTTCACTACTTTTTGTATTCCACGCTGTCACTAATCTTACAGTTTTACCATCCATTTCCTCATTGCTCATCATATATTCCTCGGTATTTAAATGCTCAACCATCTTTTTTGGCAGTTTAACAAAAACTTCATTTGCCTCAGTTGGATATTCAAGTTTAACTTGATTACTAGAAACTAAACCATCACTTAATTTTTTTGCCATTAAATTTGCGTGTCTTGCGTTTTTTAACCAAACATCATTTGAGATATATCCATCTAATTGTGCAGAAACAAAACGCATTTTAGACAATAGATGACCAGATCTTTTTAACAAAAAAGGTAAATTGCCAACTAATTCCTTATTAAATATTATAATTGCTTCGGCTGCTATACATCCGTTCTTCGTTGCTCCAAAAGATAATATGTCGACTCCTGATTTCCATGTCATTTCTGCAGGAGTAACATCTAGTGAAACAAGCGCATTAGCGAACCTAGCGCCATCCATATGTACTTTTAATTTTTTTTTATGTGCAATTTCAGAAATATCTTTAATTTGATCTAAAGTATAAACTTCACCAGTTTCTGTTGCTTGAGTTATGCTAACAATAGATGGTTGAGTGTGATGCACAATTCCAAACCCTCCAATATTATCATTTAACTCATCAACTGTTATTTTTCCATTTTTACCTTTCAATGGAACAAGTTTTGCTCCACCTGTATAAAATTCAGGTGCTCCACACTCATCAACATTGATATGAGAAAATTTATGGCAGTAAATATTTCCAAATGACGGAGATATAGCAGAAAGTGCTAATGCATTTGATGCAGTTCCTGATGCTGTAGGGTAGACAATTACATCCTTTTCAAAAATTTTAGAAAATTTTTCTTGTAACACACCTGAAATTTCATCATTACCATACGGCGGGGCAATACCATCATTTGCTTTAATAATTGCATCCAAAACTTCTGGACAAGCTCCTGTCACATTATCTGAAGCAAATTTTACTCTTTTGCGTTTTGTATTAATTTTTGCGTTCATTTTATTGTTTTGGAAAATAATCTTTTAAAGTACCTTCTCTATAAACATCGGCTGTACAACAATGAAGGCCTCCACCAAAAGCATATGCATCTCTCAACTCAACAGGGATAACTTCCATACCTAATTTATCTAACTGTTCAGCTTGATATTTTTCACTTTTTTCAACGCATACAGTTTTAGGGTCAAGAACTAAAACATTCATTGATAGCCATACTGAAGAGTAACAAAGTGGTGGCGGTGTATTATGGGCAGGTTGTGCTGCATCAATAATTTCCCATCCATTATCTTCAAATAATTTTCTTTGTTCTTTTGGAAGTCTTCGTTGTGGATTATTAATAATTAACCCTTCTTTAATTGGGGTAAAG